>NZ_JBFAUU010000011.1:0-362403 GCF_040679435.1 Spirillospora sp. NPDC052269 | reverse complement strand
ATGACGTTCGCGCACGTCGTGGCGGGTCTGGTGTCGGGGTGGTGGCTGTGGCGCGGTGAACGCGCCGCGTGGACGCTGGCCCGCCGGATCGCCTCCCAGACGCGGCCACGCGGCGGGGCTACAGGGAGAGCTCCCAGGTCTCGCCGTGCACGGTGCCGCCGAAGCGGTCGGACGGCTCCTCCTTGTCCACGAGCTCGAAGCCCGCGCGGGCGTAGATGCGCCGGGCGGGCTCCTGGAGGGCGGTCGTCCAGAGCACCATCCGCTCGTAGCCGGACGCGGCGGCGAACCGGACGCACGCGTCCACGAGCCTGCCGCCGACGCCCGCGCCGCGTGTGTCGGGTTCGACGATCAGCAGCCTGAGCTGGGCGGTCGTCGCGTCGCGCCGGACGCAGAAGACGCTGCCGACGCGGCGTCCGCCGAGTTCGGCGATCCAGGCGTTCTCGCGCTCGGGGTCGTGCTGCTCGACGTACTCGGCGGCGACCCGGGCCACCAGCGCCTCGTAGCTGCTGTCCCACCCGCACTCGGACGCGTACAGCTCCCCGTTGCGCTGGACGACCCAGCCGAGGTCGCCGGGACGGAGGGGACGCAGCGTGACCTCGCCGTCGGACCCCGCCGGCGGGACGGGCTCGGGCGTGTCCAGGCACTCGCGGACCGTCCGCATCGACTCGACCAGGCGGTCGCGGTCCTCGCCGCTCAGTCCGTCGAGCAGGGCCCGGATCTGCGCGGCGGCCCGCTCGTCCAGCAGGGCGAACACCTCGCGGCCGCGGGCGGTCAGGCGGGCGAGCTGGCGGCGCGCGTCGTCCGCGGACCGCTCGCGCTCGACCAGGCCGTCGCTCTCGAACCGGGCGAGCATCCGGCTGAGGTACCCGGCGTCCAGGTCCAGGGCGCGGCGCAGCGCGAGCACCTCGGTCTCGGGACGCTGCGCCAGCTCGAAGACCACGCGCGCCTCGGTGAGCGAGTACGGCGTCCGGACGTGGCCGTCGCCCAGCAGCCCGAGGACGCGGGTGTAGAAGCGGTTGAAGTCCCGGACGGTCGCGACGTCGTGGGCGGGTGACGGCATGAGGTTCCCTCTCGCCTTATTACTTGACTGAGTCAAACGATAGGGCGCGAGAGGGCCCGCGTCCAGAGGCAGGGCGGGCGGGTCGTGGCACGCCGAAGGCCGCCCTGCGGACAGGACGGCCTTCTGTGAGCTGTGGTCGTTTGCGCCTTGGCCGGGTCGCCTACGCCTCAGTGAGGACGGCGGTGCGCTCGAGCTCGGCGCGCGCGTCGCCGACGATCCGGCGCTCGATGTAGAAGGCCAGGAACGGCACGAGTCCGGCGCCGACCATGAGGACCATCTTCTGCAGCGGCCATCCGGCACGCCGGTAGAGGTCGAAGGCCGTCACCAGGTACACCATGTACAGCAGGCCGTGGATCGGCGAGACGATCGCCGACGCGCCGGGCTGGTCCCAGATGTAGCGCAGAGGCATGGCGACGAAGACCAGGACCAGCAGCATCACGCCGACGAGCAGCGCCATGATCCGGTACCGCTTGATGGCCGCTTCCACGAGTCACACCCTTCTCAGCGCGCCCGACGGCGCTATCGCTTGCGTTCTTGCGTTCCCGCGTCCCAGGACGGGGCGTTGGGCCTCCCCAGGCCGGCCGCCCCCGGAGTGCGCCTAGTCGCGGCGCCCGGTCTGCGTGTTGAGCCGGTTCAGGTAGCGGTTGTAGGCGGCGAGCTCGGGGTCCTCGCTCTCCTGCCGCTCGATGATCTGCTGGGTGACCGCCTTCGCGGCGGGCTCCTCGATCACCTTCGGGCCGCGGGGGATGGACTCCTCGCCGGTCACCTCGTCCCGCATCATCTTGACCCACATCACCACGACGAAGATCGCGAAGATCGGCCACTCGAAGGTGTAGCCCCAGCTCCGGTCGTTGCCCCCCTGCGCACGGTCGAACTGCCACCAGCCGAAGGCCATGAACGCCCCGAAGAGGACGATCGCCGTCGTATGCAGCCCGATCCAAGCGGGAGTGAAGAACCTGCGCACGTGATGAGCGTACCCCCGCCTCCCCGCGATCCGTGCAGACCCCCGTCCGAGCGTCGCGCCCGGATGTGGCCTCGGCGAACCCCCTGGTGAGCGCCCTCAGGACACCCCGCGCCCCGGCCGGGCGCGACGGCTCGGCCGGGCGCGGGCGGGCGCGGATGGCTCAGCCGGAAATGGGTGGGCCGACGTAGACGGCGCGGGGGCGGAGGGGCGAGCGGCCGCCGTACTCCTCCAGGGCGTGGGCGAGCCAGCCCGCGACGCGGGCGACGGCGAAGACGGCCTCGCCCGCACCGGGGACGAGGCCGGCGACGCCGCCCAGCAGGGCCAGGGCGAAGTCGATGTTGGGCTCGGGCAGCCGCCGCCGCCTCGCCTCGGCGAGGACGGCGTCCGCGAGGGCGACGCGCGGGTGCTCCGGCGCCGCGTCCCGGACAAGGTCGAGCAGGACGGTCGCGCGCCCGTCCCCGGACTTGTAGACCGAGTGCCCGAACCCGGGGATCCGCTCCCCCGCGCGGAGCCGGTCGCCGATCACCCGTGCGGCCCGTCCGGGCTCATCGACCTCGGCGAACAGGCGTTCCGCCGCGTAGGACGCGCCGCCGTGCAGCGGCCCGCTCACCACCCCGAGACCCGCCGTGACCACGGCGTACGGATCCGCCCGCACGGACGCCGCGACCCGCGCGGCCAGCGTCGACGCCGCCAGTTCATGATCGGCGAGCAGCACCATCGACGCCTCGAACGCCCGCAGCAGGCCGGGGGACGGCGCGTCCGGAGACAGCGCCCGCCACAGCCGCCGGGCGATCGCACCCTGCCGCCCGTCCCCCTCCCCGCCCGCATGGGCGGCGGGAGGGAGGGCGTCGACCATGCCCGCGATCAGGGAGCGGGCCGTGACGAGGACGCCCTCCGGATCGATGTGGACGCGCAGGGGGTCGGTGACGGCGAGGGCCGTGATGATCACCTGGAGGCGGTCGAGCGGGAGCAGCCCGGACGGCAGGCCGGACTGGGCCGCCCGGGCGGCGCGAAGCCCCTCCTCCGAGGCCCGCCAGCCATGGGCCGGGGGCGCTTCGCCGCCCGGCGCGTCGGCGGCGAGGGCCTCGGCGTCGCCCGTCCAGAGCCATTCGGCGACGGCTTCGAAGTGGTGGCCCGTGGCCAGGGCGAGGGCGTCCCGGCCCCGGTAGTAGGGACGGTCCGGACCGAGGGCCGTGACGGACGACTCGATGGCCAGCTCGGACGGGCCGGGCCCGCGGCGCGGCCTGCCCTTGCGGGCGAGCTCCTCGACCTGGTCGGCGTCGAAGAGCGAGCGCCGGCCCGTCTCGTCCCGGCGGCGGCGCAGGACGCCCCGGCTCACGTAGGCGTACAACGTGGCGGGTTTCACACCGAGGCGTTCGGCGGCCGCCGCCGCGTCGATCCAGTCCCCCACCTGGCCGTCCTCTCGTTCAATGTTGATTATGGTCAATATTGATACATATGGATTCCGCTGTCAATCTGAGGGCATGCCTCAGATTCACTTCCTGGACGTCACCAACCGCGACGGCGTCCAGACCGCACGCACCGGGCTCTCGAAGTTCGGCAAGACGATGGTCAACCTCTACCTGGGCCGGCTCGGCGTGGCGCAGTCGGAGATCGGGTTCCCGTTCCTGTTCCACGAGGTCCCCTACGTCCGGGCGCAGCTGGCGCTCGCGGAGGCGGGGGCGTTCGGGGACCTGCGGCTGTCCGGCTGGTGCCGGGGCGTCGCGGCCGACGTCGAGAAGGCCCTCGCGGTCCGGTCGCCGTCCGGCCGGGGGCTCCGGCACATGAACCTGTCGATCTCGACGTCCGACTACATGATCGCGAACAAGTTCCGCGGGAAGCTGGACCGGGCGTCGATCATCAGGGAGGCCCAGGCGGCGGTCCGGGCGGCCAAGGCGGGCGGCGTCGAGACCGTCGGCGTCAACGCCGAGGACGGCTCGCGCACCGACGACGGGTTCCTGCACGAGTTCGCCCTCGCCGCCAAGGAGGCGGGCGCGGACCGCGTCCGGTACTGCGACACGATCGGCGGCGACAGCCCGGGACGGATCCGCGAGCGGTTCGCCAAGCTCGCCGCCGTCATCGAGATGCCGGTCGAGACGCACTGCCACAACGACCTCGGCATGGCCGTCGCGAACTCGGTGTCCGGCGCGCTGGGCGATCTCGAGGCCGGGCAGGACGCGTGGGTCAACACGTGCGTCAACGGCATCGGAGAACGCGCCGGGAACGCCGACCTGCTGTCCACGATCCTGGCGTTCGAGCACGCCTTCGGGGTGGACGCCGAGATCGGCGACGCGCTCGACCTGACCTGGGCGCGCCGCTTCTCGCTCTGGGCGGGCTACGCGTTCGGCCAGCCGCTGCCCTACAACCAGGTCGGCGCGGGCGTCAACGCGTTCGCGCACGAGTCCGGCATCCACGCGGACGGCGCCCTGAAGGACCACGGCAACTACGAGCTGTACGACGAGAGCGGCCTCGGCCCGTTCCCGGACGACCTGCACGCGCGCCGCGGCCGCGTCGTCCTGACCGGCGAGTACGGCGGACGCGCCGGATTCCGCCACGTGATGGACGAACTGGGCGTCGAGCCGTCCGACCCGGAACTGTCGTTCCAGCTCGTCCAGCTGTGCAACGCGATGACGGGACGTCCGCTCACCGACGACGAGCTGCGTCTCATCGCCGATCATCCCGCTGAGCTGGCGCTCCTCTTCCCCGGCCACCTCTGATCGGTCCTGCCGCCCCCGCGGCGCACCACGCGGGGGCGGCAGGGATGTCGGTGCCGGCTTCTATGTTCCGGACATGACCAGCGCACAGGCGTTCCAGTACGTCCAGCCGTCCACGCTCACGGGCACGGGGCTCGGGTTGTCGACGTCCGGCGGAACCACCGCGTCCGGCGGGCGGACGGACCATCCGCACTTCTTCAGCGGGCTGCTCACCCGGGCGGCGCCGGCCGCGGCCGGGCTGCTCGGGCTCGCCGACGTGGCCCGCACCCGCTACCACCGGCCGCGGCCGGCCTGGCTGCGCGACCCGGTCGTCACCTGCAACGGCGACCGGCTCCGGCTGGAGTCGTTCTCGGCGTGCGGCGGCGTCTACGCGCGGCTCGACGTCCTCCAGGAGGCGCTGGACGGCGAGGTCGTCGACCTCGGCACCACCAACGTGGACGTCAACGGCCCGCTGCGCGAGGCCCTGGCCCGGGTCGGCGGCGACGAGCCGCTGCACCTGGCCGTCGGGACGGGCGAGCTCGTCGTCACCACGCTGGACGGCGCGACCGTCGAGAAGAAGGTGCCGCTTCCGGACCGCTGGCTGCGCGGGTTCGCCGAGGTCCAGGTCATCGCGTCCGGGTTCGACCTGCGGGCCGAGCTCTCCGCCGCCGAGGCCGTCCGGTTCGTCCGCGGGCTGCCGAGAGACACCGGCCGCGGCGGTCCGGGCCTGCTGTGGGCTGCCCCGGCGGGACGGACGCTGCGGCTGACACCGCGTCCGGGGCCGGGCGCGGTGTGCCTGGCCGGGACGCACCGGCTCGCGACGCTGCTGCCGCTGCTGCGCTTCGCCCGCGCGCTGCGCGTGTACGGGCCGCCGGTCGCCGCCGGGACACCGCCCATGGCGTCCGCGTGGGAGCTGGAACTGCCCGGCATGCGGTACGTGCTGACGCTCTCCCCCGAGACGTCCCGCGGGTTCTCCGGCGAGGGCGCCGTCCTTGCCGACCTGGCCGCCGACGAGACCGCGGCGGACGCCGACCTCGTCGGCGCGCTGCTGGCCTTCGAGCCGCGCCTGGACGCCGACCTCCTCGCGTCCGGGGCGGGCCTAACCCCCGCGCGCACGCACGCGGCGCTCACGCAGCTCGGGACGTCCGGCCGCGTCGGCTACGACCTCTCCGAGGCGGCGCACTTCCACCGCGAGCTGCCGTACGACCCGAAACGCGTCGCCGCGATGAACCCGCGCCTGCGCGCCGCCCGCGCCCTCGCCGACGCGGGCGCGGTCCACTTCGAGTCGCCGGGGCTGGCACGGGTCATGACCGACGAGACGCGCCTCATCCGCCTCGACGGCGACCGCGCGACCTGCACCTGCCCCTGGTGGCTGGACCATCGCGGCGGACGAGGCCCCTGCAAGCACGTCCTCGCCGTCCGCATCGCCCGCGACCCCGCCGAAGCGGCCGTGCCTTCCGAAGTGCTCGAGGAGCAGGCGTGAACGCGGATCTGCGGGAGGCGATCTCGACGGGGCGCTCCCAGGAGGTCCTGAACCTCATCGCGGGGCTCGACGCCGCCGGGCGGAGGGCCGTCGCCAAGGAGCTGCCCGGGCTGATGCGTGAAGTGCGCGACCGGTCGCAGTACGGACTGATCGACGGGCCGGTGTGCGACGCGTTGCTGCTGGCCGGGCTGGCCACGATCGGTGGCGCGGCGGCCGCGGCGAACTGGATGGCGAAGCCTGACCTGGTCTGGTGGACGAACCGCTGGGACGTCCGGAACGCCGACAAGGCCGCCCAGCGAGGGCCGATGCTGCTGGACGCGGTGGCCAACCGTCCGGACGAGTGGGTCGCCGACGTCGTGGAGCGGGCCGCCGGGCGGCTGCGCAACCGCTGGCAGCACGAGGCGCTGTGGAAGGCCATCGCCGCGCTCGTGCCGCGCGCGGGTGGTACGCCTCCGACCAACGACATGTTCGTGCTCGGCTGGACGGAGTGGGCAGCCCACCCCGAGAAGCTCGCGGACGACCCGTTTACCGACACGCTGCTCCCCCGGGTGTTCGAAGTGGACGGCGCGGGCCACGAGGGCTGGGCGAAGGGTGTCGCCGCGCTCACGGCCTCCGGCAGGGTCAAGCGGTCGGACGTCCTCGACTGGTGCGTCCGGCGCCTGCTGCGCGGCGGACGCGTCCAGGACCTGCGCTGGTTCTGCGCGTTGCACGACGAGCTGGCTCCGACGCCCGAGGAGTCGGCGACCCGGCTCCGCGACTTCGTCCGGATGCTGCCCGCCGCGCCCGGCGCGGTCGCCGGCCTGGCGCTCCGCGAGATCCGGCGGGTGGACGAGGCGTCCCCGATCCCGCCCGCCGCGTTCGTGGAGGCCGTGGACGCCGCCGTGTTCCGCCCCGAGAAGCGGCTGGTCAAGTCCGCCCTGGTGTGGACGGGCAAGACGGCCCGCCAAGGACGGCAGGACACCGCCGTCCTGGCCGTCCTGGCCCTGTTCACCTCGGAGTCGCTCGACCTGCGCGAACGCGCGGTGAAGCTCGTCGCGAAGCACGCTGCCGACGCGTCCGCCGAGACACGCGCGGCGGCCCTCGCCGCGAGCGCCGACCTTCCCGCCGACCTCCGCGCCCTGATCCCAGGTGCCGCCAAGCCCGGCCAGGACGACAAGCCGGGTCTTCCGGTCGACTCACTTCCCCCCTACCTTCCGCCCACCCCGGCGCCGCCGATCGGCACGGTCGGCGAGCTGGCCGAGGAGATGATGCTCTGGCAGGGAAACCGATGGTCAGGGTTCGAACGCGTCATGACGGGGGTCGTCGAGCAGGCACACCGGGACCGGGACGGCACGCACACGGCCCTCGCCCGCCTGGCGGAGGCCCAGCCCCGGCTCTTCGACGAGGGCTACGCCTACCCGCAGACCTTCGTCACCCCCCAGGAACTGCTCACCCTCGCCCTCCAGAACCTCGCCCCGGCCCCCGAGACCACCGGTGTCCGGGCCCTTGCCACGGCGATGCGCGCCCGCCTCAAGCAGATGTCGAGAACGTCACCAGGGCTCTGCGACGACCGAAGCCACGGGCTGCCGCTGCCGTTCCGCTTCCTGGCCTGGCGGATGCGGGAGGCGGTCGACGGTCTGGGCTGGATGCCGTTCCTGCTGGCCACCCCGACCGAGGCGAACGGCCTGGTCGACCCGGCCGTCCTGGTCGGCCGCGCCCTGCGCTACGAGGCGGACGGCCTGGAGATCGGCCACGCCGACCTCGCCCAGGCGCTGCTCCGCACACCGCGCGCGGTCGGCTCCGACACGCTGAGACGTGCCGCCGGCCTCACGTCCGTGCGCGGCAGGGCGCTGGCGGAGCACCTCGGCGCGGACGGCCCGCCGGCCCCCGAGATCACCCTCCGGCCCGGTCGCAGCCCATGGCACAAGTGGGAGCATGAGCGCCTCCGCCTCCTGGCCGCGTCCACGCCCTCGGCGATGAGCCCGGCCCTTGAGGACGTGCGCCCACTCTTCACACTCCCACAGGGCGAACGCCGGGAGGGCTTCCCCTCGAGCCGCCTCTGGTCCGGCTACGAGCTGGTGCCGCGGCTGCTGCCGTCGCATCGCGAACTCGCCGCCGCGCACCTGCTGCCTGTCGTCTCCGGCATGCCCCAGGTCAGCGGTACCACCTTTGCCCACGCGGAGATCGGCGACGCGGTCCTCGCCCTCGCCGAGGCGGACGGTCCCGCCGGTCCGGCGACCGGCGTCGTCCTCGCGTACGCGGCGTCCGACAGGGAGTCGGCAGGACGCGCCATCGCGGTGGAGGCGCTGCTCGTCCTCGCGTCGCGGCGCCTCCTCCCGGCCGCCGACCTGGGCGGGGCCATCGCGACGCTGGTCGAGATGGACTGTGTGAAGCTCAACCGGATCAGCGACGTCCTCGCCGAGGCCGTCCACGCGGGCGCGTACACCGAGGTCTGGGAGATCGCGCGCGCGGCGCTGCCGCCGCTGCTGACCAGGGTCACGACGGGGAAGGCGGCGAACGCGCCGAGGGGCCTGGCCGACCTGCTGCAACTCGCCGCCCGCTGCGCCGAGACCGTGGGCGCCCGCGCCGACCTCCCCGGTCTCGCGGACCTCGCGGCGCGCGGCGGGTCGAGCCGGCTCGTCCGGGAGGCCGTCCGGCTGGAACGCACCCTGTCCCCGGAGCGGTGAACTGCCGGGGGATCCGCGTACGGTGGGTCGCTGCGGATCCCCCAGCCCCCGGAGAGTGGAGAGCATGTCCGAGACAGTGGCGTTCGGCGCGGCCGAGACGGCGCTCGGCCGGTTGCTGGTCGCCGCCACCGAGACCGGTGTCGCCCTGATGACCTGGCGCGACGCGCCCGGCACCCGCGCCCGCGCGCAGGGCCGCCTCGGCCTCCCGGTGGTGGACGACCCGGCCCGGCTGGCCGAGCCGCTCGTCCAGCTGAAGGCGTTCTTCGGCGGCGACCCGCACGCGTTCAGCGTCCCGATCGACTGGCGGCTCACCAACCCGTTGCAGCGGCAGGTCCTCGGCACGCTGTTCGAGCGCGTCCCGTGGGGGAAGACGATCACCTACGGCGGGCTCGGCGAGCGCTCCGAGGCGGGCGTGAACGCGCAGGCCATCGGCCAGGTCATGGGCTCCAACCCGATCCCGATCATCGTCCCCTGCCACCGGGTCGTGGCGTCCAACGGGATCGGCGGGTACAGCGGCGGCAGCGGCATCGAGGTCAAGCGCTGGCTCCTCACCATGGAGGGCACGCTCCCCGCGACCCTCGACTGGTCCCTCGAAGAGGGCCCCACCCCGGTCTGACGGCGGCGGCCCGCGCGGGTCGGTCAGTAGGCGACGCCGGTCAGCTTCTCCGAGACCTCCCAGAGGCGGCGCGCGGTGTCGATGTTGTTGGCCTGCGGCGGGGTGAGGACCTTCGCCGGGGTGCCGCGGTACTGGAGGACGCGCGGGCCGTAACAGGCGCCCGGCGTCACGTCCGGCATGACGGCCGCGTACAGGGACGGCAGCGCGCCCATGGAGGCGGGCTGCGCGAGCACGGCGTTCCCGAGGCCGAAGAGGCGCTCCATCAGCGGACGGCCCGCCATGCGCGGCCCCTCGGCCTGAAGGTTGGTGGACGCGTAGCCCGGGTGCGCGGCGACGCTCGTGACGTCCGGGACGCGCCGCGCGAGTTCCCTGGTGAACAGCAGGTTCGCGAGCTTGGACTGGCCGTAGGCGATCCACGGGTTGTATGAGCGCTCGCCCTGGAGGTCGTCGAAGCGGATCCGGCCCGTCCAGGCGACGCCGCTGGTCACGGTGACGACGCGGGGCGCGGCGGCGGCGCGCAGGGCGGGCAGCATGAGGCCGGTCAGCGCGAAGTGGCCGAGGTGGTTGGTGCCGAACTGCATCTCGAAGCCGTCGGCGGTGGTGCGCTTCGGCAGGGCCATGACGCCCGCGTTGTTGACGAGGAGGTCGAGCGGCTCGTCCGCCTGGCGGCGGGCGAACGCGCGCACCGAGGCGAGGTCGGCCAGGTCGAGCGGGACGAGCGCGAGTTCGGCGTCCGGGACGGCGGCGCGGATCCTGTCGAAGGCGGCCTGGCCGCGCTCGGCGCTGCGGCAGGCGAGCGTGACGGCCGCGCCGTGCCGGGCGAGCTGCAGCGCCGTGTGGTAGCCGAGCCCGCTGTTCGCGCCGGTCACCACCGCGCGCCGTCCGTGCAGGCCCGGAATGTCCGCCGCGGTCCAGCCGCCCATGGTGCACCTCCACGCCGTGTCCGACGACACCTCAAGCTAGACGTGGCGTCGAATACCGGCAAGGTGACACGCACCACGGGCGCCGGACGTTGGATCGGATATGGAACGGAACGGATCAGGCGGCGGGAAGGGTCTTCTCGATGGCGGAGAGGACCTCGTCGGCCTCGGGTTCGGTCTGCGGGGAGAAGCGGGCGGCGACCGCGCCGTCCGGGCCGATCAGGAACTTCTCGAAGTTCCAGCGGATGTCGCCGGTGTGCCCCTCGGCGTCGGGCGTGCCGACCAGCTCCGCGTAGAGCGGGTGCCGGTTCTCACCGTTGACCTCGATCTTCTCGGTCATCGGGAAGGTGACCCCGTAGGTGGTGGAGCAGAACTGCTCGATCTCCTCGGCGGTGCCCGGCTCCTGTCCCATGAACTGGTTGCACGGGACGCCGAGGACGGTGAAGCCGCGCTCGGCGTACCGCTCCTGGAGCCGCTCCAGGCCGGCGTACTGGGGGGTGAGGCCGCACTTGGAGGCGACGTTGACGACAAGGACGGCCTTGCCCCGATACTGCCCGAGGTCCGCGGATCCGCCCCGCAGACCGTCGATTTCCATGTCGAAGACAGTCATGAGGCGATCCTAGGACGATCTCCCGCGACGCGTCCGCACCAGTGCGCACCGCTTGCACGCCGGCGCGGGCTGTGACGTCCGCGAGAGAGGAACCTCCACCCCGTCCCGGACGCGCGCCACGGCGGGACGGGCCGGACGTCAGGTCCCGAGCGCGTTCACGAACGAGGAGAGTTGGCTGCCCGCCTTGCCGAGCTGGGAGAACGCGTTGTTGACCACGTGGGCAGCAGCGTTCGGTGAGCTGAGGAGGTAGAAGATGACAAAGGCGATGGCCACGTAGCGGAGGTTCTTCTTCATCCCTGACGCCGTCCCTGGAGTAGCGCAGCGACACACTGACCCGATCTCACTGTGCCCGTCTGCGGCTGGCCGCTTAGCGGGATTTTACTGTGGCGAGGCCGTCCGCGCCTGCCCACAGGTGCGCGAGATCCCTTACCCCACCGGCGAAACCGCGTCCCACCTGCGGCTCGGCGACGAAACCGGATGCGGATCCGGGAAGGGAGAGACGGCCTCCCGGCCGTGTCGCCACCCCCACCTCCATCAAGAAACCCACAGGAGTCCCCAGAACCCCTCCGAAGCTCACGAATCCCGCCCGAACACGAGAAGAGCCCCGCACCCTCAGGGGCACGGGGCCGGGCTGCCGGCCCTGCCACGGGACGGCGCCGCTGGACGGATTTCGGATGGCTAAGGAATGGCGCTGACGAATTGGGAAAGCGACTCCGCCGCGCTGCCGAGACCGCCGAGGGCACTGTTCACCAGATTGGCCGCGCCCTCCGGCCTGCTGACGACGTACCAGACCACGAACGCGATCGCGGCCAGCTTGAGATGCTTCTTGTTCACGGCCCCCACCCTCTGCAATGAAGCTACTACTCAGGGTAATGCCCCATGCCGGACGAGGGTGGATCAACGCAACGTAAAGACCACGTCAGGCCGTATGGGGCCGTGCCGGAATCGCTCGCACATCGGCGCGTCCGCGCGGGGGCGCGGGCGAAAGGAAAAACGCGGTCAGGCTCCGCCGCCGTGTTTCGTCAGATAGTCGAGATAGACCGGACGCAGGGCCTGACCGAGCTCGCCCTCACCGGAATGCACGGCCTCCTGGAGCAGCGACAGGCTGTGAAGCATGTCGTAGTCGGCGCGCTCGTCCTCGCCGAGGGACGCGGCGGCGGCCGGGATCGTCCGCAGCAGCGACCACAGGAAGCGCAGGTCGTGGTGTTCCCGGGCGTACTTCACGGCCCGGTCGTGCAGTTCGACCGTGGAGAGGGAGTCCAGGCCGGCGGCGGGCTTCTCATCGGACATGCGCCGACTCTATCCGGACACCCCGAAACGACGCGCGTCCCGGCCCGGGGCGGAACCTCGGGGCGGGACGCGCGGAAGGGAGGCGAACGGGTTACTTGGTGACGATGTTCGCGGGGATGGGCTGCCCCTGCTTGAGCGCGCCGAACAGCTGCCCGGCGCGGGTCTTGTCCCAGGTGATGTACGAGCCGGCCGCGGGACTGCTGCCGGTGCCGCCGATCGGGACGGTCGTCGTGACGCCCTTGCCGCCGGACACCCCGCGCATGGCCCACATCATCTGGACCAGGTCGTACAGGTGGTCGCCGTTGTCGACGCGGAAGTTGCTCGTGGCGTGCAGCGCGAGCGGGATGCTGTCGAACGGGTTGAGCATGACGCCCGGGCTGGTCGCCTTCTTCATCAGGGCGCCGAAGAACTGCCGCTGGTGCTCGACGCGCTCGAGGTCGGCGCGGGCGAACTTGCGGGTGCGGACGTAGCCGAGCGCGGTCTTGCCGTCCAGGTCCTGGCAGCCGGGCTTCAGGTCGAGGCCCGCCTTGTGGTCCTTGATGGCGTCCTTGACGCAGATGTTCACGCCGCCGATCGCGTCCACGACGCCGACGAACCCGCCGAAGCCGATCTCGGCGTAGTGGTCGATGTGGACGCCGGTCGCCTGCTCGACCGTCTGGACGAGCAGCTTCGGCCCGCCGAACGCGAACGCGGCGTTCAGCTTGTTCGAGGAGTGCCCGGGGATCGGCAGGTAGGAGTCGCGCGGCAGGCTGACCAGGGACGTCCCCCCGGCGCCGTAGTGCAGCAGCATCATCGAGTCGGTGCGGCGGCCCTCGGCGTGGCCGGTGGCGAGGTGCTTCTCGTCCGCCTTGCTGAGGCCCTCGCGGCTGTCCGAGCCGACGATCAGCCAGTTGGTGCCGGGTGTGTCGGCGGGGCGTCCGGCGTAGTCGGTGAGGACGTCCTCGCGCTTGAGCCGCGAGTCCAGGTAGAAGTAGCCGCCGACGACCAGCAGCACCAGGGCGAGCAGCACCCCGCCCAGCACCTTCGGCCAGCGCCGCCGCCGGCGGCGGCGCGGCGCGAAGTCGTCGTCCGGGGGACCGGGTGCGTACGGATCCCGAGCGTAGGGGTCGTGCCCCCCGATCGGTGCTCCCTGATGCACGTCGCTCCTCCTGTCTCGTGTCCGACCCTGGGGCCGGCCGTCGGTCATGGATGTCGACCCTAGACAACCGCCGGTGTGGCGTGCGTCCCACTGGCGCATGATTTGTCGCGGTCGCCGGTCATCTCAACCGCTGACGCCCGCGGAGGGGGCGTGCTACCTCCGGCGCATCCAGCGGTTCGGGCAGCGGGCCCCCTTGGGGCCATCTACCCGGCTTTCGGTCGGAGCACTTTACACATTATTTGCACTACAGGTAGTGGCCGTGCTGTTCCTCTGCGCTCCGGCGGGCGGGCGGGGCGGGCGGCAGATCCTCCGGCCGCAGCAGCGCGACCTCCGCGGACGTGGGCGTTTCGGAGCCTCCGGACGGGTCGCCGGTGATCCGCTGCGCCTGGCGGGCTATGGCGGCGTCCAGCAGGTTTCGGACGAACCTCGCGTTGCCGAACTGCGGACCGCGCGGCTGGGCCGCGATCCGCCGCCGGACGGCGCCGGGAAGCCCGTCCGCGAGCCGGAAACCGGCGTCCCCGGCCATCGACTCGAAGATCGCGACCAGCTCGTCCTCGGAGTAGTCCGGGAAGCTCAGCACGCGCGGGAAGCGGTCGCGCAGCCCCGGGTTGGACGACAGGAACCGCTCCATCGGGTCGGCGTACCCGGCGACGATCACCACCAGGTCGGCGCGGTGCTCCTCCATCTGCTTCAGGAGTTCGGCGACCGCCTCGGGGCCGAAGTCGAGCCGGTCTCCCCCGCCCCCGGCGGCGGTGAGCGTGTACGCCTCGTCCACGAACAGGACGCCGCCGAGGGCGCGCTCGACGGCCGCCCGCACGCGCGGCGCGGTCTGCCCGACGTACTCGGCGACCAGGTCGGCGCGGGTGACCTCGACCAGGTGCCCCGACGACAGCAGCCCGAGCCGCGAGTACACGGCCGCGATCAGGCGCGCGACGGTCGTCTTGGCGGTGCCGGGGTTGCCGGTGAAGACCATGTGCCGCGCGGGCGCGTTCTGCGTCACCCCGGCGTCACGCCACATCGGCTCGGCGCGCACCTCCGCCGCCAGCGCCCTGACCTCGGCCTTCACCACGTCCAGGCCGACGAGCGCCTCGATCGCGGCGACCGGGTCGCCGGGCAGGGCGTCACGGGCGGGGCCGAGGGCGTCCGGGACGTCGGCGAGCAGGATCTCGTCCAGCGACTCGGTCTCGTCGACGACGCCGTCCGCGAGGACGCGCCGGCCCTGGAGCGCGACCGCGCGGTCGAGCAGGTCGACCATGAGCCGGGCGTTGCCGAAGTCGCGTTCGCGCGGCGTCGCGCGCAGGAGCCGTCCGGCCTTCGCCAGGACGCCGTCGGCGAGCGCGAACCCGGTCTCGGCGGCGCGCCGCGCGAACACCTCGACGAGCTCGTCGTCGGTGAGGTCGGGGAAGCGGACGACGCGCGGGAACGTCGCGGCGAGGTCCGAGTGCGAGCGCAGCAGCCCGTTCAGCTCGGCCTCCGGGCCGGTGAGGACGACGAGCAGGTCGTCCGGGTGGGCCTGGACGGCCGAGAGCAGCACGTCGGCGGCCTCGCGTCCGCGCGCGCCCTCGGCGGTCGCGAAGACGTGCACGTCCCGCACCAGCAGGACGCCGCCGAGGGCGCGCTCGACGGCGGCGCGGACCTTCGCGGCGGTCTCGCCGGGGAACTCCCCGACCAGGTCGGCGCGGTCGGTCTCGACCAGCGCGCCCGTGGACAGCCTGCCCAGGTCGGCGTACATCCGGCCGAGGACGCGCGCGACGCTGCTCTTGCCGGTGCCGGGGTTGCCCGTGAACACCAGGTGCCGGGGACGGGACGCGACCGGCATCCCGGCCTCGCGCCGCAGCCGCTCCGCGCGCGCCTCCGCGACCAGCGCCTCCACCTCGCGCTTGACCGGCTCGATGCCCACGCACGAGGCGAGTTCGACGGCCGGGTCGGCGGGGACCGTCTCGACCGCGCCGGTGGGTGTGATGCGGGACGGCAGGTCCGCCACAGTGAGGACGAGGTCGTCACCGTCCGTCTCCACGTCGTCGGTGGCGACGCGGGCACGGGCGGCGGCGACGGACTCGGCGGCCAGGTATTCGGCCAGGCGGGCCCCGCGCAGGTTCCCACGCGCGGGCGTGCGCACGAGCAGGACGCCCGCCGCCCGCGCAACGTCCGGGGCCACGGAAGCACCACGCCTGGAGGCGGCCCTGCGGAACAGTTCGGCAAGGCCGTCCTCGGTGAGGTCGCGCGTCCGGACGACATCGAACGCGCGGACGAGCGCCGGGTTGAGATCGAGAAGACGTCGGTCGCCGTTCGTCCTGCATAGGGCGACGACGTCGAGGGAGGGCGAACGGGCGAGGAGGCGGCGCAGTTCCTCCACAGCGGCCGGTCCGCAGCGTTCGGCGGACGCGAGGCGCTCCAGATCGTCCACGACGAGGAGCAGGCGCGTCTCGACGCACTCGCGCACGCGCGAGGAAAGCCACATGACCGCCTCGCTCACGCCGAGCGACGAGAACGACTGGTCCGATATCCACAGGACGGAACGGACCGCGGCGAGCCGTGTGAGGCTCTCCGCGAGCAGGTCGGCGGCGTCGGTGCGTCCGGTGCCCTCGGGGCCGGCGATCAGCATCCGGACGGGACGCCTCCCGGCGGCCCGGTCGGCGAGCGCCACGCGCATCGCGCGCACGAGCTCCGGCTGCCCGACGACGGGATCGATGTCGGCCTCTTCATCGTCCACGGGCTCCGACGCCGGAGGACGTCCGACGGGGTGACCCGCGAGCGAGTCGCGCAGGGGGTTGGGGACGCGCCGCAACGCGAACAGCCGTCGCAGGTCCTCCTGGAAGTGCCCGACCGGAAGGCGGCAGCGCGGGTTCACCGCGACGCCGGGGAGCCCCTGGACGGCCCCGGTCACGCGCGCGGCCATGTCGAGCCAGGCGCGGCACGCGTCGGCCTCCCCCGCGACGAGCCCGCGCGCGAGCCAGCCGCGCAGCCGCAGCTGCCAGAGGTCGGGGTCGAAGTCGTCGGTCTCGGCGATCAGCCGGTCGGCGACGTCGCCGTACCCGTCCGCGCCGAGCGGGACGGCCAGTTCGGCGGGCGCGTCACCGATCTCGCCCGCCGCGAGCAGCCGGGCGAACGCGACCTCGAACGGCTCCGCGCCGTGCGCCGCGCGGGCCAGCCGCCCGTGCGCAGCCGCGAGCCCCTCACAGGCCCAGGTGAGGTAGGCGACCGGACCGGCCAGCTCGGGCAGGACGGCCAGCTCGTCCTCGGTCAGCTGGGCGGCCCAAACCTCCTCCAGCCGGTCGCGCGGAGTGCTCATCGCGAGCTCGCGCAGTTCCGGACGCTCGTGGAAGCGGTCGAACAGCCCGACCAGGGCCAGGCGCCGCTCCTCCAGCGGCGCGAGCCCGGCGAGCACGTCCAGCGCGCCCCTGGCGAGCTCGAACATGACGGCGCGGCGCTCCGGGTCGTCCCCGGCGGGCTCGGGCAGCCACAGGCCGGGCGGACGCCACCGTCCGCCCTGGGAGAACCACGCCAGCGGATGCCGCACGGGCGACTCGGGGTCGGCGAGCAGGTCGCCGAGGAGCTCGAAGTCGACGTCCCCGCGGTTGCCCGCGCGCACCGAGCCCGCGCCCAGCAGGAACGTCAGGAGCGACCACAGCTCGGCCCCCGCCGCGGACGTCCCCGGCCCGTAGAAGTCGCTGAGCCGCCGTGTCAGCACCACCGCCCGCTCGTCGGCGTTGAAGGCGACGGCGCGTTCGCGCATCTCCTTGTAGAGCCCGTCGGGAACCCGCCAGGGCCCGGACGCGTACACGTCCAGGACGGGCTCGTCGGTCAACAGCAGCTGGAGATGGGACGGAAGCCGGGGGGAAGCCACGAGAGCACTGTAACCACGCGGAGACCCCCCGAACCGGCCGCACAGCGCATTCCGTGACCACTCCGCCACCGAACCCGCGGCCGACCAGCGGACTCAGCGGACGCGCGACCTCTGGGACGAACCGTGGCCCCGCACCGGGACCGCGTCGGGCCGCTTGGCGGTGCGCCCGTCGCCGGACGAGCGTCCCGTCGCGCGGCGTCCGATCCAGGGCAGCAGGTAGGTGCGCGCCCAGTGGACGTCCTCGCGGCGCTGGGCCAGCCAGTGACCCGAGTCGTCGAGCGGCGGCCACGGCTCGTTCCAGTCGCCGTCCGCCGGGGCCCCGATCACCTCGGCGACGCGCAGGGCCAGCCGCCGGTGCCCCTCGGACGACAGGTGCAGCCGGTCCTCGAACCAGGCGCGCGGGTCGTTGAAGACCGGCATCAGCGCCCACAGGTCGACCACGTCGCACCCCCGCCGGTCGGCGATGGCGCGCAGGTGCATGTTGTAGGTCGCGGCCTTCCCGCGGATGCGCCGGCCCGACCGCAGTCCGTGCGGGTCGAAGCCGGTGAACAGCACGACGCGCGCGCCCGTCCCCCGCAGCGCCCGGACGGCCTCGTCGAACTCGATCGCCAGGGCGTCGGGATCGCCGCCCGGCCGGATGATGTCGTTGCCGCCCGCGCAGAACGTGATCAGGTCGGGCGCCATCTCGACCGCCCGCGGCACCTGGTCCTCGACGATCTGCCGCAGCAGCTTCCCCCGCACGGCCAGGTTCGCGTACCGGAGCTCGGGATTGCCCGCGGCGAGGTGCTCGGCGACCCGGTCGGCCCACCCCCGGAACACGTCGTCCCGCCCCGGCACGGGGTCGCTCATCCCCTCGGTGAAGCTGTCCCCGATCGCGACGAACGTCCCGAAACTCTCCGCGTCACTCATAAAGCCGTTCCTCGTGCAGGTCCAAGTAGTTCGATCACCTAGGAACTAATAGTGCATCGTGCATATTTCCTACGCGACCGTAGTGACCGCCACCGGACACACCGTGACGGACGGGAAAGAACGGCACAAGCGAACGACCGCGCGAGGGCGTCGCCCTCGCGCGGTCGTTTCGCGCGTCGTTCCCCGCTCAGCGCTTCCGGTCAGTGAGCAGTACCGACCATGGACAACGCATGTTGGACGAGCGTGATGAGAACCCTCTTCGTGGACTCGCGGTCGCGTGCGTCACACTCGACGATCGGCACGTGCGAGCTCACGGAGAGCGCCTCGCGGATGTCCTCCTTGGCGTACTGGAACTCGCCGTGGAAGCCGTTGACGCCGACGACGAACGGGAGACCCAGTTCCTCGAAGTAGTCGACGGCGGCGAAGCAGTCGGCCAGACGCCGGGTGTCGACCAGCACCACCGCGCCGATCGCGCCCTTGACCAGGTCGTCCCACATGAACCAGAAGCGGTGCTGGCCCGGTGTGCCGAACAGGTACAGGATCAGCTCGCTGTCGAGCGACACGCGGCCGAAGTCCATCGCGACGGTCGTGGTCGTCTTGTCGGGCACCGCCGACAGGTCGTCCACGTCGGCGCTGGCCGCGGTCATCACGGCCTCGGTGGTGAGCGGCATGATCTCCGACACCGAACCCACGAACGTGGTCTTGCCGACGCCGAAGCCGCCGCCGACGACGATCTTGACCGAGGTCAGCTCCGGCCCGTCCCCGGGCGCGGCCGCAGCTGGCGGCTGGTCATAGCTTCCGAAGCCCACTCAGAACCCTCTCAAGCAGTCGGATGTCCGGCTGCGCGCCCGCCGGGCGGGACTGGTGCAGCCGGAGCAGGCCCTCCAGGGCCATGTCGGCGACAAGGACGCGTGCGACGCCGAGCGGCAGCCGCAGCAGTGCCGACACCTCGGCCACCGACCGAGCCGTCCGGCAGATGTCCATGATCGCCCTGTATTCCGGGGTCAGCGAGGAGACGTCGCGCGGCGGATGCGGCGCGGCGGTCACCATCGCCTCGATCGCGAGGTCGTACCGGGGCCGGGTCCGGCCGCCGGTGACCGCGTAGGGGCGTACCAGCGAGCTGGTGTCGCCACCGGAGTCGCCGCCGCCGTGCCGCGGCCTGGGCGTACGGCCCTGACCGGGGTGCGGCTGCTGCCCCTGCACCGGGTACCCGCCGCTGTGCCCGCCCTGAGGGACGTCACCGTGCCATCCCGGCGGGCCACCGCCCGCTCCGGGACCGAAGGAACCACCTTGATCCATCGCACCGACCTCCGTGTTCAGGGTCCGCTAATACCGGACGGGCCCGGCGCCCATGCCCGACCCCGGGTGACCGGCGTAGGGGGGCTGCTGCTGTTCGGCGGTGCGGAGCGCGGGGGTCAGCACCCGCCCCACGCGCTCGACCAGGAGTGTCATCTCGTAGGCCACCAGGCCGAGGTCGCAGTCCGGCGCGGCCAGCACCGCGAACACCGCGCCGTTGGCGATGGACATCACGAACAGCAGTCCGCGGTCCATCTCCACGACGGTCTGGTTCACCCCGCCGGCGTCGAAGATCTTCGCCGCCCCCTGGGTGAGGCTCATCAGCCCCGAGGCGATCGCCGACAGCTGGTCGGCGCGCTCCGGCGGGAACCCCGCCGAGTACGCCATCGGCAGTCCGTCGGAGGAGACCACCACGGCGTGCGCGACCTTCGGGACACGGTCCGCGAAGTTCGTCACAAGCCAGTTGAGATCCTGCCCGCTCACCGCGTGCCTCCTGTCTCTCCGCCGCTCCTGTGCGACGGATCTTCACCTGTCGTACCGCTGTCCGCGGACCCCGCATCGGGCAGGTCGGGGGTCGCGCCACGGGTCTGGGTTCGTCCCCGCTGGACGCCGCGCTGCAGGCTCGCGAACCGGTTGCGCACCGCGTCCGCGGGCGGTCCGTCGGCCGGCCGCGCCGGGCCGAGGCCCTGCTGCGGGGCCGGCGTCTGGCCCGCGCCGTTGGCGCCGGCGGCCTGCTGGGCGCCGTTCGTTCCGCCTCGGGCGCCGATGGCGCCGGGGACCCGGTTGCGACCGGGGACCCGCTTGGGCAGGCCCGCGTTGGTCTGCTTGCCCTGGACGGGCTCGCGCAGCGCCTCGACGGCCTGGAAGCCCTCGTCGCCGGCGGACGCCCAGCCCTTCACCGGGTCGGCGTTGGGGGACGGCTCCGCACCGCGCTGGAACCACTCCGACTGCATCGCCTCGAAGATCGGCGAGCGCGGCGGACGGCCGGGCGGCCGCCTGGGCGAGGCCGGCGGGCCGGTCTCGGCGGTGCGGCCCGCGTTCGGGGCCGGCGGCGCCTCATGGGCGGCCGACGGCGCGGCGTGCGATGCGCCCGTGTGCGGCCTGGCCGGGGTCGCGTCCTGGGGACGGTTCGTCTGCTCCGGAATGGCGTCCTCCGGGATGTTGGGTTCCTCCGGGATGGCGCTGACGGGGCCGGTGTCCCACGAGAACGCGCGGCGGGCCGGGGCCGGCTCGGAGTCCTCGGGGCGCTGCGGCGGCTGAGCCGTGCGGCCGGGGTCTCCGGCGTAGGGCTCGGCGGCGGGGTTCCGGTCCGCCGGGGCGGACCGGTCGATCTGCGTACGGTCTACGGGGCGACGGTCCTCGGTGTCGCCGGGCCACTGGCCGGACGCGGCGGGCGTCGCCGACGCGCGCGGGTCCTGGCCGTTGCGGTCGGCCGGCTGGAAGACGTCGTCGGCGGGCGTGCCCACGCCCGGCAGCTGCGCGCCGGGACGGCGCACGGGCAGGCCGGAGGTGGTGCTGCGGTTCGGGTCGTCCTGGCCGGCGCGCGGGACGGAGCCGTTGGCGAGCCCGTCCATGCGGGTCTCGGCGCGGTCGGGGGCCGCGTGGCCCGCGCCCAGGTCGCGCTGGTCGCCGGTGCCGCCGAGGACGGGCTGCGGGCCGGTGTCGCCGAAGCGGCGGCCGTGCCGTCCCTCGAAGCGGCCGTTCTCGCCGAAGCGCGACGCGCCGGAGCCGTCGGCGTCCGGACGGGCCGGGTACTCGTCCTCGCGGAAGGCGCCGGGGCGCTCGTCCATGGCGGTCGCGGTCGGGGCGGCGAGCGCCGGGACGGCCGCGCTCTCGATCTGGGCGGTGCCGCCGCCTCCGCGGGTGCCGACGCCGGCGTTGTCCGCCGGGCTGATGACGTGGTCAGGCAGCATGACGAACGCGGTGAGGCCGCCGCCCTGCGCCATGCGCAGCTCCACCCGGATGCCGTGCCGGATGGCGAGGCGGCCGACCACGAACAGGCCCATGCGGCGGGCCGCGGAGAAGTCGATGACCGGCGGGTTCGCCAGGCGCCAGTTGGCCTGCTCGAGCTCCTCGGCGGTCATGCCCACGCCGTTGTCGGTGATCTGGAGCATCGCGCCGCCGCCGCTGAGCCGCTGGCCGGAGACGGTGACGCGGGTGCGTCCGTCGGAGAAGACGGTGGCGTTCTCGACCAGCTCGGCGAGCAGGTGGACGAGGTCGTTGACCACGGGGCCGGCGACCGTCATGTCGCCGTGCACGCGGACCTCGACCCGCTCGTACTGCTCGACCTCCGACAGGGAGGCGCGGACGACGTCGATGAACGGGACCGGCTGGTTCCACCGGCGGGCCTGGTCCTGGCCGCCGAGGACCAGCAGGTTCTCGTTGTTGCGGCGCATGCGGGTGGCGAGGTGGTCCAGGCGGAACAGGTTCGCCAGCTGCTCCTCGTCGCGCTCGCTCTGCTCCAGCTCCTCGATGAGCTGCAGCTGCCGCTCGATGAGGGTCTGGCTGCGGCGCGACAGGTTGACGAACATCGCGTTGATGTTGCCTCGCAGGACGGCCTCGTCGGCCGCCAGCCGGACCGCCTCGCGGTGGACCTCGTCGAACGCTCGGGCCACCTGGCCGATCTCGTCGGTGGAGCTGACGTCGATCGGCTCGACCTCGATGCCCTGGGCGGCGGCCTCCGGGTCGCGGAGCCGGTCGACCAGGCCGGGCAGCCGGGTGCCGGCGATCTCCAGCGCGCCGTCCTTCAGGCGGCGCAGCGGGCGGACCAGCGAGCGGGCGACACCGAGGGTGAACAGCAGGACCGCGATGAGGACACCGGCGACGACCGCGCCCTGCACCATCACCGACTCCTCGGCGGCGCTCTTGCGCTGCCCGGCGGAGGCGATGATGCCGTCCACCATCTTGCGCTGCACCATGTACATCTTGTCGACGGTGCCGGTCATGGCCTTGCGCCACGCCTCGTTGTCGCCGCCGCCGCGGACCAGCCGCAGGCGGGACCCGCGCAGGCTCTCGGTGAGCGCCCGCTCGCGGAACTCGGCGGCGCGGTCGACGTCGGGGCCGATCACGGTGTCGTCGTAGAGCTGCCGCTGGGTCAGGTGGGCCGCGGTCCGGAAGTTCGCCAGGTCACCGTCCATCTGCGCGCGGGCGTCGAGCAGGCTGCGCAGCCCGTTGGTGTCGAGGCGGCCGGTGTTGGTGCCCGCGAGCAGGACCGCACGCTGCAGGGACGCCTGCTCGGCGGCGCGGCTGAGGGCGGCGAGCGCGCGGGTGTCGGTGGTGAGCCCGGCGTCGTTGGTGGCGGTGGAGATGCCGTCGAGGTAGCCGATGACCTCGCCGAGCATCTCGGTGTACTTGGTGGTCACCGTGTCGGCCGGGACGCGCGCCGAGGTGAGCTGGCGCAGCGCGGCGAGCCCGTCGAGGCGGGTGACCAGGGCGCGGACGTCGTTCTCACCGTCGGACGAGACGACGGCGCGGACATGCTTGCGCACCTGGGTGGCGACCTTGTCGACCTTGGCGTACTGCGCGGTGATGACGGCCTTGCCCTCGGCGGGCCGTTTCGCGGCGATGTAACCGGCCGACAGGTCGCGCTCGGTGCCGAGCTCGTGGACCAGGTCGGTGACGCTGCCGCCCAGCTCCGCCATCCGCTCGACCTTGGCGTAGTCGCTCGCGTCCTGCTGGGCGCCGAGGACGCGCAGCCCGCCCAGGACGACGGCGACGGCGGTCGGGATGAGGATCAGGGCGACCAGCCGGACCGGCACGCGCCAGTTCGCCGGCCTGAGCTTGCTCCCGCCGCGAGGGCCGTCCGCTGCCGGGACGCCCGCGGCGCCGGCCGGTCCCTCGGGAGCCGCCCCCGCGTCGGACCGCTCCCCGCTGACGGGTCGGTCGCCGGGCACGGCCCGGGAGCCCCCTGCCCGGGGGCCTTCGTCCGGCAGGGCCTCCGATGCCGGATCGCCCGCTCGATTGCGCACTTGGCGTTTACACCCTCTCACTTACTGTGCCGTTCACGGCCGTCCGTCCGCGGACGCCGGAGTCCGGGTGCCAGTGGCGGACGCGACCGACTGGCGGGGCGCCTAGACACGCGCCACCGCGGGACGCCCTCCGCTGCGCCCGACATTGCAGCACATTAGGGGAATCGCCGCAAAGAGAAGCACAACTTGGCGATCTTCGCGGCCTGACCTTGCGAAACGTGTGCAGTATGTCCGGTTTATGCCTTGCCGTCCTAGGACAAAGCACCCGAACGAGCCCACACCGAGCGCCTCCAGTCCGTTACTCCGAGTAGAAATTCCCGCCCCGGACGCCCCCGCACGGGCGGCGGCAGGGCCGTCAATCGACGACCCCACCGCTCCTACCCCCAACGGTTTTCCGCCCCATTCCCACACCCCTCACTGGGCCCCCGGATGGCACCATTCGAACAATTGTTCGAGCAAGAAAAGAGGCGGAAGAGGGTTGCGGCGATACCCCCCTGTTTGCGATATGGTCCGACCGCTGTCGATCAAGTAAAACCAGCTCGATCGGCACACGGCGGTGGTGCCCACCCCCTGACCGCACCGCCCGCCGCCCCCTCCGAGTACCGAAGGAACGAGATGAATCGGTCGAGGCGTGATAGCGCCGGAACCGGCCCTGGGACCAATGTTGCAGGCGTCGAGGTCGGCGTTGGACTGGTCCAAAGCGCAGCCGGACCGTCCTCGGCGGGCGTCTCGGCGAGGACGGCGGACCGATGACGGCCGCCTCTGATCTCTCCTCGGCCGACACCGCGACCGCCACTGCCGCTCGCGCGGCCCGCCGCCGCACCCGTCCCCGCGGTCAAGGATCCGGCGGGATGACCCGTCTCGGCCGGTTCGTCCGTGGCCTGGTCGGAGTACTCGTCACGGTCGGCGCCCTGGAGGCGCTCGCGCACGCGCACCTGGCCAGCGAGGAGAACTTCCCGCCGGCGTCCAAGGTCCTCTCGCGCGCGGCCGAGCTGGCCGGCGACCACGACTTCGTGTTCGTCCAGGTGAAGGCGACGGTCGAGGCCTGGGGCCTCGGCATGCTGCTGGCGATCGTCATCGCCGTCCCGCTGGGCCTGCTGTTCGGCACCGTGCCGATCGTGAACACCGCGGCCCGCGCGCTCGTGGAGTTCCTGCGGCCGATCCCGTCGGTGGCGCTGATCCCGCTGGTCGGGCTGATCCTCGGCGCGGGCCTCGAGATGAAGGTCACGCTGATCTGCTACGCCGCCGTGTGGCCGGTGCTGTTCAACACCCTCTACGGACTGCGCGACGTGGACCCGCTCGCCAAGGAGACGCTGCGCGCGTTCGGCTTCGGCCCCCTGGCGATCCTGTGGCGCGCCGTGCTGCCCGCCGCCGCGCCGTTCATCTACACCGGCATCCGGCTGTCCGCCTCGATCGCGCTCATCCTCGCGGTCGGCACCGAGGTGCTGTCCGGGTTCGGCGACGGCCTCGGCAACTACATCGGGCAGGCCGGCATCTCGCTGGGCGGCACCGAGGAGGTCCTCGCCGGAACGGTCTGGGCCGGCTGCCTCGGACTGCTCGTGAACGTCCTGCTCATGCTCGGCGAGCGGCGCCTGTTCCACTGGCACTTCCGGGAGGGTCGGTCATGACCGCCGTAGCGTACGGCCGTCCCCGGCGCGGCATCGCCTGGCGGGCACTCCGCGCGGTCCTGGAGCGCTGGCTGGTGTTCGTCCTCGCGGCCGGTGCGTGGGAGTGGGGTGCGCGCGCCGCGCACGACACGTTCTTCCCGCCGCCGTCCAAGATCGTCCAGCGGATGCACCACATGTGGTTCTCCGCCGGGGCGGACCGGTTCTTCCTCACCAAGGAGGCCACCGGGAACATCTTCCCCAGCCTCGCCCGGATGGCCGTCGCCTTCGTGCTGTCGGCGATCATCGGAGCGGTGCTCGGGATGCTGCTCGGACGGTCCGAGCGGGTCTACGCCTACGTGGACCCGGTGTTCCAGTTCGCCCGCGCGATCCCGCCGCCCGCGCTGGTGCCGCTGTTCATGGTCCTGATGCACATCGGCTCGCCGATGCAGGTCGTCTCGATCGTGTTCAGCGCCGTGTGGCCGGTGCTCATCAACACCGCCGACGGGGCCCGCACCGTGGACCCGCTCCAGATCGAGTCGGCGCGGGTGTTCCGGCTGTCCCCCCTCGCACGTCTGGGCAGGCTGATCATCCCCTCCGCGCTACCGAAGATCTTCGCCGGCCTGCGGCTGTCGCTGTCGCTGTCACTGATCCTCATGGTCTTCTCGGAGCTGCTGCCCGGCACGCGGAACGGACTCGGCTTCGAGCTGAGCAACGCGCAGGCCGGGACCGACCTGCCGACCGTGTGGGCGATCGTGGTGCTGCTCGGCATCTTCGGGTACGTCCTCAACGCGGTGCTCACCGCCGTCGAGCGGCGCGCGCTGGCCTGGCACCTGGCCGCCCGCCGCATCGAGATCTGAGCCGCCGCGCCGCGTCCGCCGGGACGGGCGTCCCGGGCCGCACCACCGGTCCGGCCCGTCCGCCCCGGCACCCTGTCCCCGTCCCCCCGCCGATGCTCCCCAAGACCCCGTTTGCCCCCTCCCCCGCACCCATCTAGGAGTACACATGCGGTCGCTTCGACGACTCACCGCCGCTGTGGCGGGCTTCGCGCTCGCCGGGTCCTCCCTCGCCGCCTGCGGCGGGGACGACAGCAACGCCAAGGGCAAGGGCCTGGAGCACGGCGGAAAGATCACCGTCGCCTCCCTGCCCCTGGTGGACGGCGCCGCGCTCTACATCGCGCAGTCCAAGAAGCTGTTCGAGGCTGAGGGCCTGAAGGTCAAAATCACGCCCGTCCAGCAGTCCATCCAGGCGATGGGCCCGCTGAAGACCGGCCAGTTGGACGTCATCGCCGGCGCCAACTACGTGTCCTTCCTGCAGGCCAACGAGGAGGGCGCCCTGCACCTGAAGATCATCAACGAGGGCGCCACGCTCACCTCGAACATGATGAGCGTCGTGGTCAAGTCGAACTCCCCGATCAAGGAGCCGAAGGACCTCGAGGGCAAGACCGTCGCGGTCAACATCCCCCAGAACATCCAGACCCTGACGCTGGACGCCATCCTGCGCTCCAAGAACGTCGACCCCACCAAGCTCAAGTACGTCAAGATCCCGTTCCCGCAGATGGCCCAGACGCTCGACAAGGGCGACGTGGACGCGGCGCACATGGTCGAGCCGTTCCTGTCGGACGCGCAGAAGAGCAAGGGCGACCGCGTCGTGGTGGACGGCGGAAGCGAGCCGGTGAAGGACATGCCGATCTCCGGCTACGTCTCCACCCAGGAGTTCGTCTCCAAGAACCCCAAGACCGCCGCCGCCTTCCAGCGCGCCATCCTCAAGGCGCAGGCCATCGCCGCGAGCGACCGCAAGCAGGTCGAGCAGGTGCTGCCCGGGTACGCCCACATCCCGCCGCAGGTCGCCCCGGTCATCACCCTGCCGGGCTACCCCACCTCCAACAACGAGACGCGACTCCAGCGGGTCGTCGACCTGATGACGGCGGCCAAGCTGCTCAAGCAGAAGCCGGACATCAAGTCGCTGCTGTTCACCCCGCAGTCCTGAGCAAGCTGAAAGGCAGTTCCCCGTCATGACGGAATACACGGTCCGCGACGCCTTCTACGACTACTGCCGTCAAGTGGGCATGACGACCATTTTCGGCAATCCCGGCTCGACCGAGCTGAAGATGTTCACCGAATGGCCCGAGGACTTCGAGTACGTCCTGGCCCTCCAGGAGACGGTCGCGGTGGCCGCCGCCGCGGGGCACGCCCTCGGCACCGGCCGGGCGGCGCTCGCCAGCCTGCACTCCGCGGGCGGCGTCGGACACTCGCTCGGGGCGGTCTTCAACGCCTACCGGGACCGCGTGCCCGTCGTGATCATCGCAGGCCAGCAGGGACGGGCGATGCTTCCGTACCGCCCGTTCCTGGGGGCCGACGAGCCGGCCGAGTTCCCGCGCCCGTACGTCAAGTCCAGCATCCAGACCGCGCGCGCCGAGGACGTCCCGGTCGCGCTGGCCGAGGCGCACCGGATCGCGATGACGCACCCGCGCGGCCCGGTCTTCCTCTCCATCCCCGAGGGCGACTGGGACCACCCGGCCGAGCCCGTCGAGGTACGCAAGGTCCACGGCGACTTCACCGCGTCGCCCGAGGCCCTCGCGGACCTCGCCGAGGCGCTGAACACCGCCCGCAACCCGGTGCTGATCGTCGGGTCCGGGGTGGACGACGAGCAGGCCATGCCCGAGGTCGTCGAGCTGGCCGAGCGGACCCGCTCGCACGTGTGGATCGCGCCGCTGTCGGGCCGGTCCGGGTTCGACGAGACGCACCCGCAGTTCCGCGGCTTCCTGCCGCCGGTCCGCGAGCACATCGTCGGACGCCTCGCCGAGCATGACCTGATCGTGGTCCTCGGCGCGCAGGTGTTCGCCTACCACGTGCACGGCGAGGGACCGTTCGTCCCCGAGGGCGCGCGGCTGTTCCACCTGGACTGCGACCCCAAGCAGACCGCGTGGACGCCGACCGGGACGAGCCTGCTCACCACGGTGAAGCCCGCCGTGACGGCGCTGCTCGGGCTGATCGACGACGAGGCCGCGGGCCGGCTCGGCCGCACCGCGCCGGAGCCGCGGGCGCTGCCCGCGACGCCGGTCGCGACCGACCCGATGGACGTCGGACTCGTCCTCGACGGGGTCCGGGCGGCGCTGCCCGAGGGCACCGTCATCGTGGAGGAGGTGCCGAGCTACCGGGACGCGTTCCACGCGCGCGTCCCGATCAACCGGACCGGCGGTTTCCTCACCACCGGCAGCGGCGCGCTCGGCTGGGGCCTTCCGGTCGCGGTCGGCCGCGCGCTGCACGCCGCGCAGTCCGGGTCGGGCGAGCGCATCGCCCTGGTCATCGGCGACGGCTCGATGATGTACTCGGTGCAGGCCCTGTGGACGGCCGCGCAGCACGACGTGCCGCTGACGGTCATCATCCTGAACAACAGCGGATACGGCGCGGTCAAGGCGCTCGGCCGGCGGCTCGGCATGCAGAACCCGCCGGGCTCCGACATCCCGGAGCTGGACATCCCCACGGTCGCGGCCGGCTTCGGCGTCCCGGGCCGGCGGATCTCCACGCCGGACGAGCTCGACAAGGCCCTGGAGGAGTCCCTGACCCACTCCGGGCCGTACCTGCTCGACATCACCGTGGCCTCGGACAACACCCCGGCCTACCAGCCCTGGGCCCAGTGACCCGCACCGGGGCCGCCCCGACCGCGGGCGGCCCCGGTCCTCCCCCACCTACTCCGAGAAGAGGACGCTCGTGCTCGAGATAGCCGACCTCACTCATTCCTATGCCGACGGGCACACGGCGATCGACGGCCTGAATCTCACCGTCGAGGACGGCTCGCTGGTCTGCCTCGTCGGGCCGTCCGGCTGCGGCAAGTCCACGCTGCTGCGCTGCATCGCCGGACTGATCCACCCGTCCGGCGGCACCGTCACCCTCAACGGCGAGCCCGTCCACGGCGTGCCGGACGACCTCGCCGTGGTGTTCCAGGACTACAGCCGCTCGCTGTTCCCCTGGATGACGGTCCGCGACAACGTGGCGTTGCCGCTGAAGCGCAAGGGCCTGTCGCGGTCTGAGCGCCGTGAGGCGGCGGACACCGCCCTCGCCGAGGTCGGCCTCGAGGGCGCGGGCCGCAAGTACCACTGGCAGCTGTCCGGCGGCATGCAGCAGCGCGTCGCGATCGCGCGGGCCCTGGCGTACAAGCCGTCCCTGCTGCTGATGGACGAGCCGTTCGGCGCGGTCGACGCCCAGACCCGCGAGGACCTGGAGGACCTGGTCCTCGCCCTGCACCGCTCGCAGAAGATGACCATCGTGCTGGTCACCCACGACATCGACGAGAGCGTCTACCTCGGCGACCGCGTCGTGGTCCTCGGCAAGTCCCCGGCGCGCGTCCGGGCGGACCTCCCCGTCCTGCTGCCCGCCGAGCGCGACCAGATCGAGACCCGTTCGGCCCCCGAGTTCATCCGCCTGCGCGCCGAGGTCGGACGCTTCGTCCGCGGCGCCGCCACCGACACCTCCGACGCCGGGAAGCCCGTCGAGGGCGACGCCGAGGCCGAAGCCGACGAGGTGAAGGCCGAGGCGAAGAACGCCAAGGCCGACGCGAAGGCGAAGTCTGCGAAGACCAAGGCCGAGGCCAAGGCGGAGACCGAGGAGACGAAGGCGGACGCCAAGGCCGAGGCCGAAGCCGAGGAGACCAAGGCCGACGCGAAGGCGGACGCTGAGGAGACCAAGACCGAGGTCAAGGCCGAGGGCACCCAGGCCCGCAGGCGCGGCCGCGCGAAGGCCAAGGCAGAGAAGGCCAAGGCAGAGAAGGCCGAAGCCGAGAAGGCGGAGACGGACTCCGAAGCCGAGAAGGCCGACGAGACCACCGCCGACAAGGCTGAGACCAAGGACGAAGCCGAGGTCAAGGACGCGGACGCGGAGAAGGTCGACGCGGAAGCCGAGACCGACACCGACGCCAAGACGGACGAGGCCGACAAGGACTCCGAAGAAACCTCCGAAAACGCGGGCGAGCTCGCGAAGGAGGACTCCAAGGAGGACGCGGAGAAGGCCGAGAAGGCGGAGAAGTCCACCGCGGAACCCGTGAAGAAGACCGCGTCCACGGCGCGTGGTGCGCGGAGGAAGAGCACCCCCGCGCAGACGGCAACACGGCCGCGGCGGCGGTCGGCCAAGTAGGGCGCGGGCAGTGCGCGTCCTGGTGGCTGGGGCGGGCGTCGGCGGGCTGACCGCCGCGCTCGCCCTGCACGCCAACGGCATCACGCCGACCCTGGTCGAATCGGTGGTGCCGCGTCCGCTGGGGGTCGGCATCAACCTGCTGCCGCACGCCGTCCGCGAGCTGACCGAACTGGGGCTCGGGGACGTCCTCGCGGACCTCGCGATCCCCACTCGTCAGATGACGCATTTCGACCGGCATGGCGGGGAGATCTGGTCCGAGCCGCGCGGCAGGGCGCTCGGCTACCGGTGGCCGCAGTACTCGATCCATCGCGGCGAACTGCAGATGGCGCTGCTCGAAGCAGTGCGCGAGCGTCTGGGCGAGCAGGCCGTCCGCTGCGGGACGAGCCTTCTCGGTTTCGAGCAGGGCGACGGCCTCGTGCGCGCGCGTCTCGGTGACCGTGCGTCCGGGGCCGAGGAGCGCTTCGAGGCGGACGTCCTGGTCGGGGCGGACGGCCTGCATTCGACCGTCCGGCGCGTCCTGTACCCGGACGAGGGCAGCCCGCTGTGGAACGGCATCCGGATGTGGCGCGGGGTCGTCGAGGCCGATCCCGTACTGGACGGCCGCACGCTGGTGGCCGCGGGCACCAACGCCGCCGTCAAGCTCGTCCTCTACCCGATCTCGGCGCGGGCCGAGCGCGAGAGCGGCCGCGCCCTGCTCAACTGGGTCGTCGAGGCACGCAGGCCCGGCACGTCCGCCGGGACCGCCGACTGGAACCGAACGGGCCGCCTCGACGACGTCCTCCGCCACATCGCCGACTGGCGATGGGACTGGCTGGACGTCCCAGGGCTCCTGTCCCGGACCGAGACCGTCCTCGAATACCCGATGGTGGACCGCGACCCGCTCCCGTCCTGGACGCGGGGCCGTGTTGCGCTGCTCGGGGACGCCGCGCACCCGATGTACCCGATCGGCTCGAACGGCGGTTCCCAGGCGATCCTGGACGCGCGGGCCCTCGCCTACGAGCTGGCCCGCGCGGACGACCCGTCCGAGGGCCTCGCCGCGTACGACCGTGCGCGCCGCGAGCCGGTCAACGCGATCGTGCTGGCCTGCCGCGAAATGCCCGCCGACCACATCCTGCAAACGGTCACCCGGCGGGCCCCGCACGGCTTCGACCGCATCGAGGACGTCCTGACCGCCGAAGAACTCGCGTCGCTGGCGAACTTCTACCGCACGACCACGCACACCGACAACGGCGACTCCCCCTGGAGCCGCTAGCCGGACCGGGCAGGCTCGGCGCCGCCCGGTCCGGTCCGGTCAGCGTTGCCCCGCCTTGTTCACGATCTTGCACTCGATCACCGCGGAGCGTTCGAGCAGGGTCCCCTTCCGCACCAGGTCGCCGGCATTGCGGAAGTCGGTGACGGCGTCCTCGCTGGTGCCCATGAGCCGGAAGCTCACCGGATCGATGATCACGGTCTTCCGGTCGCCGCCGTCGGTGAAGGAGAAGCCGTCGCCGCGTCGTCCCGCGGCATCGGTGAGGCGCGGCCGGACCACGACGCCGGGGATGCGGTGCAGGACCCGGTAGAGGGCCTTTGCCAGCCGCGGCGGCAGCGGGTCCTGGAGCATGTCCTCGACACGGTCGAACGCATCCACGGGGTTCGTGGGCCCGACCTGGTTCCGGTACCGGTCGGTGGTGAGGCGGTGCAGGAGAGCCTCGGTGTCGGTGGGCAGCCGGTCGTAGTTCGCGAACGAGTAGAGGGGGCCCCCACCCGCATAGATGAGGGTCGCCCTGCCCTTGTGGGAGACTCCTGCCGTCGTCCAGAAGAAGCTCAGTTTTCCGGATCGGTTGTAGAAGGCCTTCCCTTCGCCGTCCACGCGCCGCCAGTCCTCCTGCCTGCTCAGGGCGCTCGGATTCACGCCCTTGTACCAGGTGCTCATGCTGCCGCCACTCGCGAAGAGGCTGCGCGTGTAGATCCACTTGTGCGGGCCCACTCGGGGGTCCGTCCCCGATTGGACGCCGGAGGACGCGCCGCCCGTGTCCCTGACGACGGCGACGCCCACGCCGATCCCGACGGTCAGCAGCACGGCGGCCGCGATCGGCAGGACGGCCCGCCGCTCCTTGCGCGCACGCGGGGCGCGCTTCGGCATCGGGGCGTCGTCGGTGAGGGTGAACAGATTCGCGCGGATGTCATTCCGGACGGACTGGTCCATCGGCGGTATGTCGGCGCGCAGGTCGCGCAGTGCGTCGAGCTCGCCGGCGTCTCGTCCGCCTCCGGTCATGTCGAGTTCGTTCATCGGTCGTCGTCCTCTCCCAGCGCGGCGCGTACCTTGCGGCGGGCCCTGAACAGTCGCGACCGGACGGTCCCGAGCGGCACCTCCAGCGCGGCCGCCACCTCCTCGTAGGTCAGGCCGCCCCACGCGACCAGCAGCAGGACGTCCCGGTCGCCCGGGGACAGCTTCGCGACGGCCCCCGCGAGACGCCGTTCCGCCTGCGCCGCGACGCGTTCGACGACGGCCTCGTCCTCGGGCGCGGGCAGCGGGTCCACGCCCGTGCGCCGCAGCGCCCGCAGGTACCGCTCCTCGGACCTGCGGTGACGCGCGATGAGCCTGCCGGCGATCCCGTACAGCCAGGGGCGCGCGTTCGGGTACGTCCGGTCGTAGGTGGCGCGGCGGCGGAACGCCGTGTAGAACGTCTCCGCCGTGATGTCCTCGGCCGCCTGAACGCCGAGCCGCCGGGCCGCGTAGTCGTGGATCCGCGCGCCGTGCCGGTCGAACAGCACCGCGAACCGTTCGGGCTCGTCCAGCGAGAGCCCGATGAGCTCCGCGTCGTCGAGCCCTTCGGCGCGCGCGGCGGTCGTCGCCGGGACGGGTCTGGGGGCGGCCGTCATGAGCGTGTCCCGTGGATCATGACGTCCCTCTCGGGTCGGAGATGGCGTTCGCACACCCGTTGTCGCCCGCACCCCCCGATCGGGTTCACGACCTTTCGCGGGCGATCTAGTGCGGGGGCGGCATGGGGCTGATGGCGTTCCCGGCGCTGCAGCCGCCCTCCCCCGGCATCCGCTGGATGGTGGACGGGACGAACACGACGGTCTTCCCCGGCGCCACGCGGACGAGCACGCAGTCGAGAGGGCCGCTCACATGGCGCGGCCTCACGGTCAGGGCCAGGCCGACGGTGTCGTCCTGGGTCAGGTACTCGGCGGTGATCGCGGGATCGAGACCCATCCGGGACACGGCCGCGCGGATCTTCGTCTCGTCCGCGCGGCCACCGCGCGGGGCGGACGGGATGGCCTTGCGCAGCCGGGCCTCGGACGGCAGCTCGGGCTTCTTCGGCCAGGGGGCGAACCTGAGCGGCGCGTTCGCGGGGCACTTCACCTGCGGCGGGGTGGCGTCGAACTCCACATCCCCGTCGACGTGGATTTCGAAGCAGCGCCTGACAGTGACGGTGGACCCGCCGAACGACTCGGTCGCCTGCCCCTCGACCCGGACGACCAGCCGCACCCCGTCGCCGCGTCTCGGGTTCGTCCCGGACACCTTCAGGACCTCCGCGCCGTCCAGTTCGGAGGCGCGGTGGGCGACCTCCTGTGCCTCGAAGAACGAGGATCCGCGCAGCACGTTGCCCATCCGGCGGGCCTTGCCCTGGGCCGTCGAGATGGCCCGGTCCTCGACGGACGGCACCAGGCCGCACCCGGACACGAACAGGAGAAGAGCCACAAAAGGCGTAAATCGTCGCACCCGTCCATCATCGGGGCCCGCCCGACCGCCCTGCATCCGTACAAATACTCAGATGACCGTCCCACCGGACGGCCGCGAGAATGACACGCGTGATCGCATTCGACGCCAAGGCCGACCTGCTCCTCCACCTCCAGGACGCCCGGGACGCCCTGGTCTGGAAGCTGGACGGCCTGCCGGAATACGACGTGCGGCGTCCGATGACCCCGACCGGGACGAACCTGCTCGGGCTGGTCAAGCACCTGACGGGCGCCGAGGCGGCCTACTTCGGCGCGGCCTTCGGACGGCCGGTCGAGGGCCCCGCGCTGTGGTTCGCGGGCGACGCCGAGCCGAACGCCGACCTCTGGGCGACCGCCGACGAGACGCGGGAGCGGATCCTCGACGACTACCGCGCGATGTGGCGGCACTCGGACGCCACGATCGCCGAGCTGGAACTGGACGCGGTCGGACGCGTCCCCTGGGGGAACCGGCAGGAGCTGACGCTGCACCGCGTCCTCGTCCACATGATCGGCGAGACGCACCGGCACGTGGGGCACGCCGACATCGTCCGCGAACTGGTGGACGGCTCGGCCGGGCAGCGCGCGGACGGCGCCAACACGGCCGAGGGCGACGCCGCCTGGTGGGCCCGGTACCGCGACAGGCTGGAACGCGTCGCCAGGGAGGCGTCCGGCGAAGCGGGTTGATCAACTGGGCACGCCCCGGGCCGCGGTTCGACAGAATGTTCGCATGACGAAGCCCGATATCAAGACCCACCTGCGCCAGTACCTCGACTTTGGGCGCGAGGCCATGCTCTGGAAGCTCGAGGGGCTGTCCGAGTACGACATCCGGCGTCCGATGACGCCGACCGGAACCAACCTTCTGGGCCTGGTGAAGCACCTGGCCGGGACCGAGATCGGCTACTTCGCCGTGACGTTCGGGCGGCCCTTCCCCGAGCAGTTCCCGTGGCTGGGGGCGGACGCCGAGAAGAACGCCGACATGTGGGCCACGCCGGACGAGTCGCGCGAGGACGTCCTCGCCCTGTACGAGCGGGTGCGCGCGTTCGCGGACGCGACGATCGCCGAGCTCCCCCTGGACGCGCCGGGCCGGGTCCTCTGGTGGCCGGAAGAGCGCGCGAACGTGACGCTCGACCAGATCATCATCCACGTCGCGGCCGAGACGCACCGGCACGCCGGGCACGCCGACATCGTCCGCGAGCTCATCGACGGCACCGTCGGGATGCGCCTCGGCCGGGAGAACATGCCCGAGACCGACCGGAACTGGTGGGCCGACTACCGGAACACGCTGGAAGAGGCGGCCAAGACCGCCGCGTCCTAGCCCCTCACGCGGTGCCGCGCCCCTGCGGCACCGCCCCCCGACCGGGATCAGCCCGCCATGACGACGGTTGTGGAGACGATCTCGCGGACGGTTTCGCCGCCGCCGTCTCCGCTGGTGAAGTGCATGTGCGCGCTGCCGATGAGCATGAGCGCGAGCGTCTCGGAGCTCGCGCCGGGGGCGATCCGCGCGGCCGCGCGCTCGGCCTCCAGGTAGGCCGCGATCATCTCGGCGCCGTGGGTCAGCACAGGGAGGCCGGGGTGCCCGGCGGCGCGCAGCCGGGCGCGCAGACCGTCCCGCGAGGTGACCAGGGCGACCATCGCGACGGCCACCGGGCTGAACAGCTCGGTGAGCGCCTCGGTGAGGACGTCGATCACGTCGCCCGTCCCGGCCGCGGCGACCAGTTCGGCGCGCTGCGCCTCGACGCGGCACACCCGGTCCTCGACGAGGCCGGCGAGGAAGGCGTCGAAGTCGGTGAAGTGCCGGTGCAGGACGCCCTTGGCGACCCCCGCCTCCGTGGTGACGGCGCGGCTGGTCAGCGCGCTCGGGCCGTCCCGCAGCAGGACACGCTCGGCGGCGTCGAAGAGCTGCTCGCGCGGATCGCGGATGGCCACACCGGTAGGCATGCGTTGTCGCTCCCTTGTCGAGTGGGCATGTGCCCACTAGTGTGGGCACATGCCCACTCTACCGTCCGGAACCCCCCGTCCCCTCGAGGGCGCGGCGCACGAGGCCCGCGAGATGGCCGAGTCCTTCGGCGCGTCCGCCGCGCGCTACGACCGCGCCCGCCCGTCCTACCCGCGGGCCCTGATCGACCGGATCGTCGCCGCCGCGCCCGGACGCGAGTTCCTCGATGTGGGCTGCGGCACCGGCATCGCGTCCCGCCAGTTCCAGGCGGCGGGCTGCACGGTGCTCGGCGTGGACGCGGACGCGCGCATGGCCGAGGTCGCCCGCTCGCGAGGCCTGGACGCCGAGGTCGCCAAGTTCGAGGAGTGGGACGCGTCCGGCCGGACGTTCGACGCCGTCGTGTCCGCGACGACGTGGCACTGGCTGGAGCCGAACGCCGCGGCCGCGAAGGCCGCCGAGGTGCTCCGTCCGAACGGTGTGCTCGCCGCGTTCTGGCACCTGTTCGATCCCGAGCCGGAGGCCGCCGAGGCGTTCGCGGCCGTCTACACGCGCGTCATGCCCGAGCTGGCGGCCCTCACCCGCCCGCAGGCCGCCGCGAGCGGGCACTCGACCATCGTGGACAAGGCGTCCGACGGCATCCGCGCGACGTCCGCCTTCACCGAGCCCGAGGTGTGGGAGTACACCTGGGAGCGGCGTTACACGCGCGACGAGTACCTGGACCACATCCCGACCACCGGCATCGCCCCGCGCATCCCCGCGCCGAAGATGCGGGAGATCCTGGACGGTCTCGGGGACGTCATCGACGCCCTGGGCGGCTCCTTCACCATGCGGTTCACCACCCACGCACTGGTCGCTGTCCGCGCAGACGCCTGACCACCCGAACGTCCAACCGCCCGGACGTCCGGCTCGCGGACGTCCGGCTCGTGAGGCGGGCGCAGGGCGGGCGCGGGGTCAGGCGCTCAGTGGGAGTGCTTCGGTGGCCGTGATGAAGTCGCTGAGGGAGTCGCGCGTGCGGGCGAGCGTGTCGATGTGGTCGTCCAGGCCGTCCGCGACCTGCTCGACCCGGCGGACGCCTGGGACGGACCGCGCACGAGCCGACGCTGCTGAGCCTCGGCTCCGGGACGCGGCACCTCGGCGACGACCACGCCGTCACCGCGTACCACGAGATGGCCGTCCTGAGCCTGATGTGGAACATGCTGAACGGCTTCCTGCACGGAGCCGCGCTGCTCAAGGCCGCGGGCGTGGACGCCGCGTCGTTCGCCCCGATCGCCGCCCAGGGCGTCGGGACCGTCTCGGCCTGGCTCCCCGGCTACGCGCGGCAGGTCGACGAGGGCGAGTACCCCGTCCTCGACTCCACGCTCGACGGGCACGTCGCCTCGATGAGGCACCTCGTCGAGGCCAGCGAGAGCCTCGGCGTCAGCGCCGAACTGCCCAACCTCATCCAGGACATCGCCGGACGCGCCGTCGGCGAGGGACGCGGCGGCGACGGCTACGCGGTCCTGGTCGAGCAGTTCGCCAAGGCGTGACGTTCAGGCCCAGAAGGCGAAGGCGGGCGCAGAACCGGCCGCCGCCGGCAGGGCGGCCAACAGCGGCGGACGGCACCAGAGCGTGATCTCCACCTGGACGCGGACGAAGTGGTCCACCGGATGCTCCCTGACCGCCACGTCGTGCGCGGCGGTCAGGATCCGGTGGGCACGCTGGCAGGTAGCGCGCGCCGAACCGGCTTCATCTCATCCCGTTCCGAACGTGGCTCCGACTTCGGCGGCCTGCTACAGCGGTGGTAGTGCGTGCCAGGTCAGGCCGTTTCGGGGCCGCGGCTACTGCCGTCGGCTCAGCGCGGCTTCGGTCCGCCGGAGGATTCACGGCCGCGGACGACGCGCCTAGCGTCCTGGACATGAGGAGATCACGTTGGGTCACACGCGGTGTCGCGGCCTTTGCCGCCGCCGCGAGCACCGCATCGCTGCCGGGCATCGCGTCCGCGGCATCGCCGATGGGCTCCGCGCGCGGGACCGCGCCCGCATGGAGCGCATGCCCTGAGTCCAGTTCGGCGCAGTGCGCGGACATCCAGGTCCCGGTGTCGTGGGCGGATCCGCGCGGACGGACCATCTCGCTGCACATGTCCCGCCTGCCCGCGCTCGATCCGAAGCACCGGATCGGAACGCTGATGTTCGTCCTGGGCGGGCCCGGTGAACCGTCCGCGGAGACGACCGCGCTACAGGGACGCAAGCTGATACCCACCGGGCTCCAGAACCGGTTCGACATCGTCGGCGTCGACCCGCGCGGCATCGGCGCGAGCACCGCCGTGAAGTGCGCCGGTCCCGCCCTGTCCTCCACAGTGCCGGTCTTCCCGAACTCTCCCGCTCAGTTCGCGGCGTTGCAGCGGCAGAGCGCGGCCTACGGAACGTCCTGCGTCAGGAACTCCACGCCCGGCCTGGTCGCCAACGTCGACACCGTCAGCGTGGCCCGCGACATGGACGTCGTCCGCACGGCGCTCGGAGAGCGGAAGCTCAGCTTCCTGGCGATCTCCTACGGGACGCTCATCACGCAGACCTACGCGCGCCTATACCCGGACCGCGTCCGCACGATGGCGCTGGACGGCGCCGTGGACCACACCGTCGGCCTGCGCGACCTCGTCTACCAGGAGGGGGCGTCGACGTCTCGCGTGTTCAGCCGGTTCGCCGCGTGGTGCTCGGCGACGGCCTCCTGCGCGCTGCACGGTCAAGACGTCGTCAAGCTCTGGGACGACCTGCTCGTCCGCGCCGCCCGCGCACCGATCCCCGCCCCGAACGCCACGGTCGGCGAACACACGGTGAACGACGAGGCGATCCGGATGGCCCTGCCGAACCTGCTTCAGATCGGCCCGACGTCCACGCTGATCCCGTCGTCGTGGCCGGTCCTGGGCGAGGGCATCGCGCGCGCACGAGCCGGGGACGCGTCGATCCTGTCCGACAACTCCATGGCCGGGACGCCCCAGGCCGCGTACGCCGCGGTCAGCTGCCAGGACTTCCCGCCCCGGCTGCACGGCTACGCCGAGATCGCCACCTGGTTGAAGCGGGTCCGCGCCCTGTCGCCGCACACCGGCGGCGCGTCCGGCTCATGGCTCGTGACGGCCGCGTGCGCGTCCTGGCCGCTCCCCGCGTCCAACCCGCCGGCCCCGCAGAAGATCACCGGCGTTCCGCCGACCCTGATCGTCAGCTCCAGGAACGACCCGTCCACCCCGCTGGTCTGGGCCCAGGGCCTCCAGCGCCAGATCGCCGGAAGCCGCCTGCTCGTCGCGAACGTCACCGGCCACCTCGGCTTCGTCAACTCCGCCTGCGCCCGCGCCGAGGAGACGAACTACCTCATCACCGGAACCCTCCCCACCACCCTCACCTGCGGCGCCTAGTCCGGTGGAGGCTCATCCCCGGAGCCCAGGACGTCCTTCAGCGTGAACCGCATGACGGCGCCCGAGTCCTCGCCTCCGGGGACGTAGCCCCACGCGACCCATCCGTCCTTCGGGCACTGGTAGACGCCGGGCTCGGTCTCACTGCCGGTCGTGAGCTCGGCCTCCCGTTCAGCAAGGGTCTCGCCGAACCTCTTCCGCGTCGCCATTCCCAGGAAGGCCAACAGCACCGCGCTGCGCAAGAGCTCCGTCCACTGTTCGACGGCCAACTTCAGGGCCACTCGCTCGATCCACTCCCGCGGGTCGTCCACCTTCTCGGCGGGGACCTCCCACTCCACCTCGATCTCCTGCCCGCAGGGGTGGAGCCGCTGGATGTCGATCACGCTTCCGCCATCGCCGGCGGGGTCGATGGCGACAGGGCAGCCGTCCTCGGGGGGCAGCGGCTCATCGCAGAAGGGGCAGAGGGTGTAGAGGCGCTCGGCCCACACGACGGGGATCTCCAGGGGCCCTTGCCCATCGGTCCCGGCCAGGACGGTCGCGCGAAAGCCGTCGGGCAGCTTCACGCCGAGCGCCTCATCGGCCACCAGGCGCCCCGTGAGGTGCCTGTCCACGTAGTACGGACTCCCCCATTCGTCCTTCGCGCTGCGCGGGTCGGGCAACGTCCCTCCATGGCCGTCGGTGTCAGACCGGCACCACCCTGGGGCCGCCCTTTCGGCCGGTCAAGATCCTGACCTGTTCCGGTCCGTGGTCGGCGCCGCGCAGCTCCCGATGGGTAATCCTCCTTTCTGCTGATCTTCCGTACGTCCTGCGAGGGATGAGCAGGAGGGGGCGGGCTCTGTAGCGTCCCCCGCATGAGGAGATCACGACTGGTCACACTCGCCGTCGCGACACTTGCCGGTGTCGCGACCGCCACCTCGCTATCGCAATCCGCGCTCGCCGCACCGCCCGCCCCGTCCGCGACGTCCTGGAGCCCCTGCCTCCACGGCGGACCGGGCTCCGGTGCACAGTGCGCGGACATCAAGGTGCCGCTGTCCTGGGACGACCAGCACGGACGCACCATCACCCTCCGCCTGTCCCGTCTACCCGCGCTCGACCAGAAGCATCGGATCGGATCCCTGCTGATGAACTTCGGCGGCCCCGGCGGGGCGGGCGCCGAGATCGTCGCAGCGGGCGGACGGAACCTGGTGCCCACCTCCCTGCAGAACCGGTTCGACATCATCGGCTTCGACCCGCGCGGCATCGGCGAGAGCACCGCCGTGACGTGCGGCGGGCCCGGCCTGTCCGCCAAGGTGCCCGCCTTCCCGAACTCCCCCGCCCAGTTCGCGTCGATTCAGCGGCAGAGCGCGGCCTACGGAACGTCCTGCGTCAAGAACTCCCCACCCGATCTGGCGGCCCACGTCGACACCGTCAGCGCGGCCCGCGACATGGACGCGATCCGTGTCGCGCTCGGCGAGAAGAAGGTCAGCTACCTGGGCCTTTCCTACGGGACCTACCTCGGCCAGACCTTCGCCCGCCTGTACCCGCACCGCATCAGGACGATGGTGCTGGACGGCGCGATCGACCACGCCGTCGGCCCGCGCGAGTTCCTCTACCAGGAGGCGTCGTCGCTGTCGGACGTGTTCGGACGGTTCGCCTCGTGGTGCACGGCGTCCACGTCGTGCGCGCTGCACGGCCAGAACGTCGTCAAGATCTGGGACGACCTCGTCGCCCGCGCCGCCCGCACACCGATCCCCGCCCCGAACGCCCAGGGCGGCGCGACGACGGTGGACGACCAGGCGATCCAGCTCGTCCTGCCGAATCTGCTGATAGCGAGCTCGTCCGTCCTGTTCCCCTCGACCTGGACGACACTGGGCGACGGCATCGCGCAGGCACAAGCGGGCGACGCGTCCGTCCTCGCGGACAACTCCGCGATCGGCCAGCCGCAGGACGCCTACGCCGCGGTCAGCTGCCAGAGCTTCCCGCCGCAGCTGCGCGGCTACGCCGACGCCGCGTCCCGCCTCGCGCACGCCCGCGCGATCTCCCCGCACACCGGCGGCGCGTCCGAGGCGTGGATGATGACGGACCTGTGCGCGTCCTGGCCCCTCCAGGCGTCCGACCCGTGGGCCCCGCAGCGGATCACCGGGACGCCGCCGATCCTGATCACCAGCAACCGGTACGACCCGTCCACCCCGCTGGTCTGGGCGCAGGGCGTGCACCGCGAGATCCCCAACAGCGGCCTGCTCATCGCCGAGGTCGCCGGCCACACCACCTTCTTCAACTCCGCCTGCGCCCGCACCGCCCAGGCCGACTACCTCATCTCCGGAAACCTCCCGACCACCCCGACCTGCGGCGCGTAACCCGCGTAACCCGCGTGGGCGGCCACCGCACCGGCCGCCCTTCGCGGGTCATCCGCCGGAAGCCCAGGCCGGAAGCCGCTCCACTGCCGCGCGCCACGCCTCGGGCAACCGATCGGCCCCGATCCCCGACGCGACGATTCCGCCGACGATCGCGCAGGTCGTGTCGATGTCCCCGCCCGCGGACGCGGTCGTCCAGAAGGCCCGTTCGAAGTCGTCCAGGTTCCGGGCGGCGGCCCAGATCGCGAAGGGCACCGTGTCGTGAGCGGCCACGGCCCGCCCGTTGCCGAGGACGCGGGCGACGGTCTCCGCGTCCGACAGGGTCAGCAGCTGCCGAGCCTCCCGCAACCCCTCGCGCACCTTCCCGGACGGCACATGCTCGAGAATCCGGTCGATGAACGGCCCCGGCCGCTGAGGCCCTGACGCCACGAGCGCAGCGGCGACGGCCACCGCGACCGCACCTGCGACGGCATCCGGGTGGGTATGCGTGACCACCGCGGAAAGCGCGGCCTGCCGGGCCGCCTCGCCCAGGTCGTCCGCGAAGAACGCGCCAAGCGGAGCGACACGCATGGCAGCGCCGTTCCCCCACGACCCGGACCCGTCGAACAACCCGGCCGCGAGCTCCCGCCAGTCGCCGCCCTCCCGCACGAGCCTCAGCATCCGGTTCGTCGCGGGACCGTACCCGCGATCGAAGTCGTGCCGCTCAGCGAAGGACGCCGCGAGAACGTCCTGGTCAACCTCATGATGAGCGGCCAGGACGAGATAGACCGAGCACGCCATCTCGGTGTCGTCCGTCCACTGCCAGGGCCCGGGTGGCAACGACCGCGCGTCCAGGTGAGGACGGTTCGAAGGAACGAAGAACTGGGACCCGAGTGCGTCCCCCAGCGCAAGCCCGGCCAGCGACCCCCAAGCCCGCCCAACCCGATCACGTGACATCCCCCCATCTTTGCCGATCTGAACGGCGTCCCGGAACGCGCCATGCCTGGGTTTCCGTGGTGCCCACCCTCGCCCGCGCCCGGACCGTAGGGTGGCGACGCCGCTGGCGGACCGGAGCCACACCAAGCGCCATTTGTGGCTCTGACCTGCGCAAACACATCTTCTTGGGGGTGCTTCCGTGTCCGACTCCTTCGCCCATCTGCATGTCCATACCGAGTACTCCATGCTGGACGGAGCCGCCAAGATCAATCCGCTGGTCCACCGCGCCGCGGAGCTCGGGATGCCCGCCGTCGCGATGAGCGATCACGGCAACATGTTCGGGTCGTACGAGTTCTACAAGAACGCGAAGAAGGCCGGGATCACTCCGATCCTGGGTGTCGAGGCCTACGTCGCGCCCGAGTCCCGGCACGTCAAGAAGCCGATCCTGTGGGGCGAGCCCCACCAGAAGAAGACCAACGAGCAGACGGGTGAGGGCGGCGACGTCTCGGCGTCCGGGTCCTACCTCCACATGACGATGTGGGCCCGGGACGCGGGCGGGCTCCGGAACCTGATGAGGCTGACCTCCCTGGCGTCGCTGGAGGGGCACTACCGCAAGTGGCCCCGGATGGACGACGAGCTGCTGTCGGAGTACGGCAGGGGGATCATCGCCACCACCGGGTGCCCGTCCGGCGCCGTCCAGACGCGGCTTCGGCTCGGGCAGTACGACGAGGCGCTGAACGCCGCCGCGAAGTACCAGGAGATCTTCGGGAAGGACCACTACTTCCTGGAGCTGATGGACCACGGCCTGCCCCTGGAGCGCCGCGTCCGCGAGGACCTGCTGAGGATCGCCGGGGCCCTGGACATCCCACCCCTGGTCACCAACGACTCCCACTACGTCACCGAGGACCAGTCCGAGGCCCACGACGCCCTGCTGTGCGTCGGCACGCAGGCGCTGCTCACCGATCCGGACCGGTTCCGGTTCGGCGGGTCGGGCTACTACCTCAAGACGGCCGACGAGATGCGCGCGGTCGACGCGTCCGGCACCTGGCAGGACGGCTGCCGCAACACGCTGCTCGTCGCGGAGATGGTCGAGCCCTACGACCCGGTGTTCGAGCGCCGGGACCTGGCCGCCAAGTTCCCGATCCCCGCGGGCGAGACCGAGTCGACGTGGCTGCGGAAGGAGGCGTTCGAGGGCGCCGAGCGCAGGTTCGGCGCCCCGGTCCCGGCGGAGGTGGTCGAACGGATCGAGTACGAGCTCAAGGTCATCGACGACATGGGATTCCCCGGGTACTTCCTGGTCGTCTCCGACATCTGCCGTTACGCAAAGAACAACGGCATCTGGCTCGGCCCCGGACGGGGCAGCGCCACCGGCTCGATGGTCTCCTACGTCACCGACATCACCGACCTCGACCCGCTCGAACACGGCCTGATCTTCGAGCGGTTCCTCAACCCCGAACGCGTGTCGATGCCCGACGTCGACCTCGACTTCGACGACCGCCGGCGCGAGGACATGATCCGGTACGTCACCGGGAAGTACGGCCGCGACAACGTCTCGCTGATCATCACCTACATGTCGATCAAGTCCAAGGCGGCGGTGAAGGACGCCTGCCGCATCCACGGCCTGCCGTTCGCGCTCGGGGACCGGATCACCAAGGCGTTCCCGCCCGCCGCCGGAGGCAAGGAGATCCCGCTGTCGGCCGTGTTCGACGACGGGCACCCGCGCCACGCCGAGGCGGCCGAGCTGCGGCAGCTCTACGGCGACGACATCGAGGTCAAGCGGGTGATGGACACCGCCGTCGGCATCGAGGGCCTGACCCGCGGCACCGGCGTGCACGCCGCCGGGGTGATCCTGTCGTCCCAGCCGCTGATCGACGTCATGCCCATCTACCAGCGCCAGGACGACGGGGCCCGCATCACCGGCTACGACGGGCCGTCCTGCGAGGAGCTCGGCGCGCTGAAGATGGACTTCCTGGGCCTGCGGAACCTCACCATCCTCGGCGACAGCATCGACAACGTCCGCGCGAACCGCGGCGACGAGATCGTCCTGACCGAGCTGCCCATGGACGACGAGAAGACGTACGCGCTGCTGCGCGAGGGGCACACGCTCGGGGTCTTCCAGCTCGACTCGTCCATGATGCGGGACCTCACCAAGCTGATGTCCCCGACCGAGTTCGAGGACGTGTCCGCCGTCCTGGCGCTCGGACGGCCCGGACCGATGGGCGCGAACGCGCACGTCAACTACGCGCTCCGCAAGGCCGGGCAGCAGGACGTCGCGCCGATCCACGACGAGCTGAAGGACGCGCTGGAGCCGATCCTCGGCAACACCTACCACCTGGTCGTGTACCAGGAGCAGGTCATGGCCATCGCCCAGCAGCTCGCCGGATACACCCTCGGCGGCGCGGACCTGCTCCGCCGCGCGATGGGCAAGAAAAAGAAAGAAGAGATGGACAAGCAGTGGGCCATCTTCTCGGCGGGGATGGCCGACAAGGGCTACACGGCCGAGGCGGCCCAGGCCGTGTGGGACGTGCTCGTTCCGTTCTCCCAGTACGGGTTCAACAAGTCCCACACCGCCGGGTACGGGATGGTCTCGTACTGGACGGCCTACATGAAGGCGAACTATCCGGCCGAGTACATGGCGGCGCTGCTGACGTCGGTCGGCGACAACAAGGACCGGATGGCCATCTACCTCGGCGAGGCGCGGCGGATGGGCGTGAAGGTGCTGCCGCCGGACGTGAACGAGTCGGTCGGCCGTTTCGCGGCGGTCGGCGACGACGTCCGGTTCGGGCTCGGCGCGATCCGCAACGTCGGCGAGAACGTCGTCGCGGGCATCATCGAGGGCCGCACCGAACAGGGTCCCTACAGGGACTTCAACGACTTCCTCGGCAAGGTCCCGATGCCGGTCTGCAACAAGCGGGCGGTCGAGTCGCTGACCAAGGCCGGGGCGTTCGACGGGCTCGGGCACCGGCGCAGGGCCCTGATGACGATCCACGAGCAGGCCGTCGACGCCGTCATCTCCGAGAAGAAGAACGCCGCGATCGGCCAGGACTCGCTGTTCGGCGGCCTCGCCGCCCCCACCGGCGAGGACATCGGTTCGGCGGCGGTGCCCATCCCGTCCGAGGACGAGTGGGACAAGGCCACCCTCCTGGCCTTCGAACGGGAGATGCTCGGCCTGTACGTCTCGTCCCACCCGCTGGACGGCACGGAACGCATCCTGGAGCGCAACCGCGACGCCACCACCGCCGACATCACCGGCGGCGGGCGCGAGGGCACGGTGCGGGTCGCCGGCCTGATCGCGGGCCTGGACCGCAAGGTCACCAAGCAGGGCAAGACGTGGGCGATCGTGAAGCTCGAGGACCTCAACGGCTCGATCGAGGCGCTCTTCTTCCCGTCCGCCTACCAGCTGTACGCGCACGCCATCGCCGCCGACCTCGTCGTGTCGATCCTGGGACGGATCAACGAGCGCGACGGCGGCATCTCCCTGCACGCCCAGGAGATGGAGGTGCTGGACGTGGCGTCGGTGAGCGGCGCCGAGCCGCCCGTCGTGATCAGCCTCGGCGCCGACAAGGTCACCGAGCCGACCGTGGAGCAGCTCAGGAACATCTTCCGGGCCCACCCGGGCGACGTCCCCGTCCACCTGCGGATCAGGCAGCCCGGCGGACGCAGGACCGTCGAGTGGGACCTGACGCGCTTCCGGGTGAAGCCGTCGCCCGCGCTGTTCGGCGATCTGAAGTCCGTCCTCGGCGCGGGCGCCGTGAGCCAGGGCTGAGCCGCGCCTCCCGATCAACCGGAGCCTGACCCGGGCGCCTGTTGTCCGTGCCCGGGGTTCTGACCCCGGGCGCGTGCCGTGCCGTGCTCGGAGTCCTGACCCCGGGCGCGTGTTGTGCCGTGCCTGGGGTGCTGACCCCGGGCGCGTGCCGTTGCCGTGCCGGGGTCAGAGCTGCATGAGTTTGCTGACGAGCGCGGTGAGCTGGGCGCGCTCGTCGGCGGTGAGCGGGGCGAAGGTCTCGTCCAGGAAGGACGGGACGGCGGTCTCGGCGCCGGCGAGGCGTTCGCGGCCCTCGCCGGTGATGGTGACGGCGTAGGAGCGGCGGTCGTCGGGGTTGCGCCGGCGGTGGACGAATCCGGACTTCTCCAGGTCGTCGCACACGTTCACCATGACGCTGCGGTCGATGCGCAGTTCCTCGGCGAGGACCTGCTGGGAGCAGGGGCCGACGGCGTCGAGCATCTTCAGCACCAGGTGCTGCCCGACGCCGAGGCCCTGCCGGGTGGCGTGGGCTTCGCCGGCGCGGGCCAGGTAGGCCGCGGCGCGGCACATCGCGATGTCCGGGCGTTCGGTCGCGAGCGCCGCGAAGTACGCCGGGCGGACGGTCTTGGACGGCATGGGTCTCCTGCTCTGTCGACGCGCCCGAGGCTACCAGAACCATCTTCCAGGCGATTGTTTGACAGCAGATCGTTTGCGGTCATACGGTTTCGGTCGTCTTTCCACAGACGATCTCCCTCAAGATGGTTCGCTCAAGGATGGAGTCTCATGGCGATGTCTCCCGACCGCCGCACGACGGCGGCGCTGGTCCTGCTGTGCGCGGCGGTGTTCCTGGACTCGATGGACCTGTCGCTGATGGGCGTGGCGCTGCCCGCGATCGGCGCCGACCTGGCCCTGCCGGAGAGCACGCTGCAATGGCTGATGTCCGGCTACGCGGTCGCCTACGGCGGGTTCCTGCTGCTCGGCGGCAGGCTCGCCGACCTGCTCGGACGACGCCGGATGTTCCTGGCGTCGCTGGCGGTGTTCGCGCTGGCGAGCCTGGCGGGCGGACTGCTCTCGGACGGCTGGGCCCTGGTGGCCACCCGCGTGGTGAAGGGCGTCGCGGCCGCGCTGACCGCTCCAGCGGCACTGTCGCTGATCACCACGACGTTCGCCGAGGGGCCGCGCCGCAACCGGGCGCTCGGCGTGTACGCGCTGGCCGGGGCGGCCGGCTACAGCGCCGGGCTGATCGCGTCCGGGCTGCTCACCGAGGTGAGCTGGCGGCTGGTGTTCTTCCTGCCGGTGCCCGCCGCGCTGCTCGTGCTGGTCGTCGCGCCCAAGGTGATCCCCGCCGGACGCGTGGACGGCCCGCGCGGAGGATTCGACGCGGCGGGCGCCGGCGCCGTCACGGGCGGCATCCTGCTCCTGGTCTACGCCCTCACCGAGAAGAGCTGGCCCGCCGGTGCGGGGGCGCTCCTGCTGCTGGGCGCGTTCGTGGCGGCCGAGCGGCGGCAGCGGGATCCGCTCGTGCCGCTGGGCGTGTTCCGTTCGGGACGGCTCGCGTCCGCGAACCTCGCGGCGCTGGCCTGGGCGTGCGCGACGATCGGCTGGCAGTTCGTGGCCGTCCTCTACCTGCAGGGCGTGCTGGGGTACTCGGCGCTGGCGACCGGGCTGGGGATCGTCCCGATGGGTCTGGCCATCGTCGTGACGGCCAACCTCGCCGGACGGGTGATCGAACGCTGGGGCCTCAGGCGCACTGCCGCGCTCGGGCTGCTCGTCCAGGGCGCCGGGATCCTGCTGTTCCTGCGGGCGGGAGCGTCCGGCGACTACACGACCGTCCTGCTGCCCGCGCTCGTCGTGCACGGCATCGGCAACGGCCTGTCGTTCCCCAGCCTCAACATCGCCGCCGTCGGAAGCCTGCCGGACGACCGCCAGGGCCTTGCGTCCGGCCTGGTCACCTCCGCCGTCCAGGTCGGGGCCGGTATCGGCGTTGCGGTGCTGGCGGCGGTGATGGCCGTCCCGGCGTCCCTGCTGGACGGCTATCGCGCGGCGTTCCTGACCGCCGGGGCGTTCTCGCTGCTCGGCGCGCTCATCGCCTTCTTCGGCCTACGCACCCGCACCACCCCCGCCGCAGGCGGACCCGCGGCGGCCGAACCCGCCGCAGACGAACCCGCCGCGAGCGGCCCCACCGCAGTTCGGTCGACGACCACCGCACCGTCCTCCACCCGAGTCTGAGGAGCAGCACGATGACCCTTGACCTCACGCCCGACGAACTGCTGTCCACCACGCGGGCCGTCCGCAAGCGGCTCGATCTCGACCGGCCCGTCCCGCGCAGGCTCATCGAGGAGTGCGTCGACCTGGCCACCCAGGCACCGACCGGACGCAACCGCCAGCGCTGGCACTTCATCGTGGTCACCGAGCCGCGCCTGCGCCGCAAGGTGGGCGACATCTTCCGCCGCGCGCTGGCCGCCGCCGAGAGCCATCCGCTGAACGCGCAGGACATCCGCCGTATGAACCACTCCCCGCGCTCCACCCAGGGGGTGTTCGACGGGATTCAGCACCTGGCCGAGAACATTCACCGCGTCCCGGCGTTCGTCATCCCCGCGATCGAAGGGCGCACCGACCGCGCCTCGGTGGCCGTCCAATCCGGAACGTGGGGGTCGATCCTGCCCGCGGCGTGGAGCTTCATGCTCGCCGCCCGCGCCCGAGGCCTCGGCACCACGTGGACCACCGCCCAGGGACCGCTGGAGCGCGAACTCGCCGCGACGCTGGGCGTCCCATATGACGAGGTCATGCTCGCCGCGTTCATCCCGCTCGCCTACACGATCGGCACCGACTTCAAGCCCGCACCTCGCGTCCCCCGCGACCAGGTCCTCCACTGGGACCGCTGGTGACGAACCGATCGGCGACGCGGACTCTCGGGTCAGGACTCGTAGAACGCGGCGAGCGCGGCGGCGCGGTCGCGTAGAGAGGTGCGCAGCCACTGAGGGGCCAGGGCCTCCGCGCTCGTGGAGAGCTGCCACAGCGCCCATTCGGCGTGCCTCCGGTCCTGGAAGGTGACCTCCAGCCGCAGTCGGCCGTCCTCGTCGGTTTCCTCTTCGAGGACGGCCAGCGCGGTGCCCACCAGCTCCTCCCGCCGCGCCGGATTCATCCGCACCTGGACGGTGACCTGGTCGTCCCCGGCCCGGAAGCGCGTGCTGCGTTCCTGCCAGGCGCGGTCCAGATCGACCTCGTCCGGTCGCTGCGCGGGTTCGGAGGTCTTCTCGGCGGCCAGGATCCGGGACAGGCGGTAGGTGCGGTCCGCGCCGGACCTCGTGGCGAGCAGATAGCCCTGTTCTCGGACGGTGACCAGGCCGATCGGGTCCACCGTGCGCCATTCCGGGTCCTGGTCCCAGGCCGCGTAGTGGATGCGCAGCTTGTGTCCGGCGAGGACCGCGCGCCGGACCTCGGCCATCACGGCGTCGGACACCTCCTCGACGTCCTGCCGACGCGAAAGAAGATCGGCCTCGGGGTCGATGAGCAGCCGCTGGGCCGCGTCCGACGCGATGTCCCGATGGCCGCCGGGCAGGGCGTCGACCACCTTGAGCATCGCCGAGGCGAGCGCCGACCCGAGCCCGAACGCCTGCGCCCCGCGCCGCGACCCGGCGATCAGCAGGGCAAGGGCCTCGTCGTGGTTCAGACCGGTGAGCTCGGTCCGGAAACCCGGCATCAACGAGACCCCGCCGTGCCGTCCACGTTCGGCGTAGACCGGGACGCCTGCCGCCGACAGCGCCTCGATGTCCCGCAGGACGGTGCGGGTGGACACCTCCAGCTCGCGGGCCAGCGTCGCCGCGGACATCTGACCGTGGCGGCGCAGCAGCAGCACCAGCGAGACCAACCGGTCAGCACGCATCCGAAAACGCTACCCAATACATGACAGTTGATGTCGTGATTTGCCGAGAGGCTCATGGACGTCGCCAGAGATGGCGGCACCCGAGTCGAATGGAGCTGAAATGGCAATGCAGCGAACGGCCGTCAACCCGTGGCCGTGGTCGGTGGAAATGGGCTACAACCAGGGAGAACTGGTCACCGGCGCCACCCGGACCCTGTACTGCTCCGGGCAGACCGCGATGAGCCCCGAGGGCAAGCCCCAGCACGCCGGTGACATGGCCGCGCAGCTGGCGCTGACCCTCGACAACCTGGAGGACGTCCTCGCCGAGGGCGGCATGTCCCTCGCGAACCTCGTCCGGCTCAACGTCTACACCACCGACGTCGACGGACTCTTCGAGCACTACGGCGTCCTGGCGTCCCGCCTGGGCGCCGCCGGAGTCGCCCCGTCCACCACCATGCTCGGCGTGACCCGCCTGGCCATCCCCACCCTGATGGTCGAACTCGAAGCCACCGCCGTCGCCTGACGCCCTTCACGGCCTTGCCCTCGGGCCACGCCACAAACTCCCACTAGTGCTCGAACGGGAGTGTGCGGGGTAGGCCGAAGCGGGACAGGTGACTGCTGTCGAAGCAGGTCAGGGCCGTGATGCGGTCGGCCGCGAGGGTGAGGACCATGAGGCCCGTGCCATGCCAGGCGGGCGTTCGACGATCCAGCAGGTAGACGCCGAAGGCGGGTTGACCGTTGGCTCGCGTCGCGACCAGGCGGTAGCGGGTGATCTGGCTGAAGACGGCGGAATGGAAGCGGGCGACCGCCTCGCAGCCGAGGTATTCGGCCGGCACCGGCGGCATCGTCAGGCGGACGTCGTCGGCGCGGTAGCCGAGCACGTCCCGCAGGATGAGCACGGCGCGCTGACGCGGCGGCAGCAGCTGGACGGCGGTCACGAACGCCAGCGATATCGCCTGCCTGGACTCGTAGCGCGCCTCGGGGCCGGGCGCGGTGTCACTCAATCCCTCGAGCAGAACGTCGGGATAGGGCTCGAGCCAGACCACCTCGCCGTGGGCGGACGGCTCGGGCAGCTCGAAACCAGCCGCATCCTCGCCGGGGGCAGCCGTTCGGGGCCTCCTCCTGGCGGACCTCAACACCTTGAGGCAGCGATTCGTCGCGACGCGGTAGAGCCGGGTTCTGACCGACGACCGCGCCTCGAACGCGCCGAACCCCTGCCAGGCGTCGAACAAGGTCTCCTGCAAGGCGTCCTCGGCGTCGTGCATCGAACCGAGGAACCGGTAGCAGTGCACCATCAGCTCCCGGCGGAAAGGCTCGACGAGTTCGCGAAACGCCTCGGCGTCGCCGGCCCGGCACCGGACGATCAGCTCTGATGCGGCGGTCATACGACCTCCTGTCGGTCGGTGGTGCCGGCCTGCGGCCGGACAGTCGTCAACCAGTCCGCCCCCGGGCCCCGAGAAAGAATGGATCCAACGCATAACGAACGACACGCGCGACGTGCAAGCGCTGCTGTTCGGCCGCCGCACCTACGAATTCTTCGCCGCCCGCTACTCCGACAGCACCAGCACCGTGGCGGAACTCACCAGCGGCATCCCGAAATACGTCCTGTCCAGCACCTTGACCGACGCGTCCTGGACCAAGACCGCCGTGCTGAGCGGTGACGCCAGCACCGAGGTGGCCAAGCTCAAGGCCGACCTCGACGGCACGATCGTGATCTGGGCCAGCTCCCTGCTTGTGCGCGAGCTGATCGAGTACGACCTGGTCGACGAGCTGCGCCTGGTGGTCTTTCCGATCGTGATCGGCCACGGCGCACGCCTATTCGGCGACACCACCGACGTCAAACACTGGCGCCTCGCCGCAACCGAAACCGTTGGAGACCTCGTCTATCTCACCTATCGCCGTTGACCCGGCCGATAGGCGCAGCGTGACTGCCGCGCCTACCGGCCGCAGTGCGTGATGGCGACGCCTTGTGCCGCCATCACGCACGGTCGGCGTGACCGCGGGATCGGCCGCAGCGCCTCAAAGCCGTCGAGGACACATGGTTTCGGTGGCACGATCGGCCCATGAGCAGCGACGCGTCCCGGTACTCCGAAGGCCGGAACACGGGCTGGCGCCTGATCTGGTTCGGCCCTGACGAGTGGGTCGCCGGGACCTTCCCGGTGACACGCGACCAGCTCCTCCAGATCCGCCATCTCTTCGACCACGACGACGATGAGTGGTTCGCCCTCACCTATCGCGTCGAACACCACCACTGGCCCACGTTGCTCCGCGTGTTGTCCTGCCCAGAACCCGAGCCGCGATACGACTACTTCATCGAGGGCTACGCGACGGACCAGTGACGCTGACCTGGGCGTAGCTCGCTTCAGGAACTTGTTCGTCAGTTCAGTCAGATGGTGCGGCCACCACCCCAGGGCACCCCAGGGCCATGGCCTTGGTGGCAGGGCGCCCGATTGCAGAAGCGGGCGGGATAGGCGGTGTAGGGGGTCGCACTCGCCTGGGGACTGACTTGTTGGGGGTGTTGCATTCGTGCGGGTCAGGGGTGTCCGCCTGGCGGGGCGTCCCGGTCCAGTAGCTGTCCGCAATGTGGCCTGGTGCACCTTGAGGTTCGTGTCATGCGTGGGTTCTTCGAGGTGGGTGGGCGGAAGCTGTCGTATCTGGACTTCGGTGGTCCGGGAGAGCCGCTTGTGGCGCTGCACGGGCACGACAATGAAGCGGCGGCGTTCGCGTTGCTGGCAGAGGCGTTGGCTCCGCGGTGGCGGGTGATCGCGCTCGACCAGCGCGGCCATGGAGAGTCCGACCGTGCCACCAGTTGTGAGCGAGACGACTACGTGGCCGACGTTGATGCCCTCCACCGGCACCTGGCGCTTGGCCCCGTGCCTGTGCTGGGTCACTCACTGGGCGGGGGTGAACGCCTACCAGTTCGCTGCCCGGCACCCGGACAAGGTCAGCAAGCTGATCGTGGAGGACATCGGCGCGGTGGTCGACAGCGACTGGACGTTCACCACGCGCTTTCCCTCTCCCGCGCCGTCCCGAGAGGCGCTGGTCGCGGCTCTGGGCGCGGTGGCTCCCTATCTTGAATGCTCCTTCCGGCAGGACGGTCAGAACTGGGGCTACTCGTTCGGCATCGACGACACCGAGACGTCCCAGAAGGCGCTCAATGGCGACCACTGGGACGACTGGACATCGGTGTCCTGCCCCACCCTGCTGATCCGTGGAATCCGCAGCGACGAGTTGGCGGGCTATCACGCCCGGGACATGGTCGCCCGGCGCCCCCGACCCGATGGGTCAAGCTTGAGTCCGCCCGCCGCCTCCGGTCCCCGCCGGAGGCGCCACGAGCAGCGCCACTCACACCCTCGCGGACACCTTTAGCGACCACTTGCCTACTGTCCGATCAGGAACGGACACTGTCCGCGTGGACTTCGACGGGGTGAAGGTTCCGGAAGCGTGGGCCGAAGCCGCCCGCGCTGTGCCTCGGGAGAGCTTCGTTCCGGCGGTCGCACTGGTCGGGGCACTTCCCGACGATCCGGCGTCGTGGATCGATCGCGATCTCGACCCCGCCGGCTGGCGTCGCGCGGTTCACTCGGACGCCGCCATCGCCGTCCAGCTCGATGACGGCGCTCTCGACATCGTGGAGAAGCCCGGCGACCCGTTCGCCGTGGCCACGAGTTCGTGCTCGGCCCCGAGCCTCGTGTTCTCCATGCTCGACCTGCTCGCTCCGGACACGGGCGATGTCGTGCTCGAAATCGGCACCGGCTGGACGGCCGGCCTGCTCGCCGCGCGCCTCGGTTCCGACAGCGTCGTCAGCGTCGAGATCGACCCGGCCATCGCGGCGTGGGCGCGCTCGAACCTCTGGGATGTCGGACTCGCGCCGTCCGTCATCGTGGGCGACGGCGCCCTCGGGTACCCCGGCCGTGCCCCCTACGACCGCGTCCACGTCACGTGCGGAGTCACGCGCGTCCCGTATCAGTGGGTCAGCCAGTCCAGGCCCGGCGGGGTGATCGTGCTGCCGTGGATGCCCGGCTGGCAGACGGGCCACGTCGCGCGGCTGACCGTGCACGACGGTGTCGCGACCGGACACTTCCACGGGCCGTCCGGCTTCATGCTGATGCGCGCCCAGCGCCCGCCCGAGGTCCCGATCGGCGGCGACCCCCGCGAGTCGACCAGCACACTCGACCCGCACGACCTCGCATCCGCATCGCGGGGCCTGTCCCTGACGATCGCAGGTCTCCTCCCGGACGTCCGGGGCCACGCCGTCACCAACGCGGACGGCACCCTGCGCGTCGCCGCTCGGCACGGCGACTCACACGCGCTGGCGGTCTTCCCTGCCGACGCCTCGCGAGGAGACGTCGTACAACGCGGCCCGCGCGACCTCTGGGACGAACTGGAGGCGGCCGTCCGCCAATGGCACGCCTGGGAACGTCCCGGCCCCGAGCGCTTCGGCCTCACCATCACCCCGGACGACCAGCACGTTTGGCTCGACTCCCCCGAGTCTCCTGTAGGGAAGTGAACCGTGGGCAGACACAGCAAGGAAACACCCTGCTCCATGTGCGGCGGCACAGGAAAACAGACCTACAACGTGGACGACAAGACCGAGGAACGCCCCTGCCCCGGCTGCCGAGGCACCGGCAAAGTCCGACCTCGACGCTCATCCGGACGGAGGGGCCCCTCCACACCGAGCGCGCCTGAACCCTGGGCTTGTGGCCGCAGCTGATCGTCAAGGAACGTCGGGGCCGTATGTCTGGCGGGCGTCATACTCCCCGTTCACGTCCTGACCCCATTGTGAATCCGTCCACCCTGCCATTGCGAAGTCGCCCCGAGCATCGTGGGGCTTGAGGTGGGGTCCCCGGTCTTCGTTGTAGCAGGTCAGGGTGCGGTCGCTTGTCGACGTGCGGTGGGTGCCGTGCTGAAGGCCGCCTTCGGGTCTGTGTGGGGCGGCGGCCTTCCAGCTGGTGTGTCTGCGGGGTGTGGTCAGGCGATCCGGAGGATGGTCTTGCCGCGGGCGCCGCCGTTGGCGAGTCGCTGGATGGCGGTGTCGAGGTCGGCCGGTTCGTACTCGGCGGTGATGTCGATGTGGACCTGGCCTTCGGCAACGAGCTTGAGGGCCTGCTGAGCGCTGGCGGCGAGGCGTTCGGGGTGGGTCTGGCTCAGCAGGTTGCTGTTGTAGGTCAGCAGGGACTTGCCCTGCATGAGCAGGTCGTTGACGGAGACTTCGACGGGTTCGAAGGTGGCGATGTTGCCGTAGACGGCCAGTCGGCCGTGGGGGGCGAGGCGTTCCAGGTTGGCGTGGCGGGTGGGGCCGCCGATGGGGTCGAGGATCACGTCGAACTGGTCGTCGGCGAGCGCTTGGGGGAACTGCTCGCGCACCAGCACTCGGTCGTAGCCGAAGGGCGTGGCGTAGTCGGCCTGGTCCTGGCCGCCGACGACGCCGACGATGGTGGAGGCTCCGGCGGCCTTGGCGAACTGGGCGGCCATGGTGCCGACGCCGCCCGCGGCGGCGTGGATGAGCACGCGGTCGCCGGGCCGCACGCGGGTGACGGTGTTGATCAGGTCGTAGGCGGTGGGGGTGACCCAGCCGAAGCCCGCGGCGACTCGTGGGTCCAGGTCGGTGGCCTCAAGGGTGAGGACGGCGGGTGCGATGACGACTTCGGCGTAGGCGCCGGAGCTGGTCAGTGCGATGACCGATGTGCCGATGCGGGCCGGGTCGACGTCGTCGCCGACCGCGATGATGCGCCCGGCGGCTTCGAAGCCGGGGACGAACGGGCGGGGCACGGGGAAGTGGCCGTTGCGGACCAGCACGTCGCCGTACTGGATTCCGGCGTAGGCGACTCGGATGGCCACCTCGCCGGGGCCGGGGGTCGGCTCGTCGAGGTCGGTGAGGTGGAGCCGGTCGTCGGTGTTGAGCACAACAGCCTTCATAATTGCAACCTCCTGAGTTGACTCAGTAACCTGATACTGAGAACCGTAGCCAGTATCAGGATCCTGAGTCAACACAGCGAGCTGTGAAAGTGGTGGGAACGATGGCGGAGATCCCGGCCGAGGAGTATCTGTGCACCCGGATCAGGCGCACCGAGCAGGCGCTGATGGGGCACCACGAGGCGGTGCTGCGCGGGTACGGGCTCACCATGACGCAGTACACGGTGCTGCTGATGCTCGCCCGTGAGGGCGGCATGTCCGGCGCCCAGCTCGCCCGCGCCAGCGGCGTCACCCAGCAGAGCATGGCCAGCGTGCTCACCGGCCTGCAGAACAAGGACCTCATCACCCGCGAGCCGTCCCCGGTGCACGCCAAGGTGTTGATCGCCACCCCCACCGAGGCGGGCCGCGAGCTACTGGACCGCGCCTACCAAGAGGTGATCGTGCTGGAGCGTGCGCTCACGGATGCGTTCACACCCGCCGAACACGCCTCCTTCTGCGAACTGCTGGAACGTGCGACGGCGATCCTGGCCGAGCAGACCCCGCGGTCCCCTTCCGCGTCCGAGACCAAGCCCGCCACCTGAGCCCCCCTCGACGGTCCGGCCACTCACTCCATGGACGGCAACGCGATCTGATCGCGCGCGAGGCAGATCAGAACGTTGGGCTCCCGGCATGGCAGGCCCAACGCTCGTGATCGATCTGCCGGAGCCCGTCCCATCGGCTGCGCTCCACGAGTTCCGCGAGTCGATGCTGGGCCTCTCCTCCCACTTCGAGGAGAAGCGGCCGGGAGTCTTCGACATCAGCGTGCCCGTGACGCGCCTAGGAGTCCGGGACCGGCGCGAGGGGGAAGGTCCAAGCCGGTGCCGGGGCCTTCCCGCGGAAGGAGGGTCAGGCGAAGCGTTGGGCGGGTGAGCCGTTGCAGGGTTGGAGCGCTACGGCCTTGTCGGCCACCGGCTGTGTCAGGCACAGGCCGTTCGCGGTGGCTGGACGGATCGTGCCGTCGGCGGGCATCGTCCACTGCTGGTTCGTTCCGCCGTGGCAGTCCCACAGGATGGCGGCGGTGGGGGCGGCGATGTCCCGGGAGTCCAGGCACCGGTCATGGGACAGGCCGGTGTGGATGGACTTGTACGCGGGGTCGTACCACCAGGTCTGGTTGCGTCCCCCGTGGCAGGCCCATCCCAGGACGGCGGTGTAGTTGCGGGACGAGCCGCCCGCGCTGTCCATGCACTGGCCGGTGGCCTGGTTCTTGAGCGGCTTGAACTTGTCGTCCCATGCGCCGGGATAAAGCTTGGGGGCGTTGGTGGACGCGGGGTCGGCGCACGACGCCTCGCGCAACCCGGAGTCGTAGAACTGGCTGAAGCACGAGGCGAACGCGCCGTGACCTGCGGCGTTGGGGTGGTAGGACTGCCGGACGGAGTTCTCGTCCGGTGGGAACGAGCCGTCGTAGAAGAAGCCGCGCGCCCAGGTGCTCTCGGTACAGACCTCGTGTCCATGGAACAGGCGGGAGGCGTCCAGGTAGGACGCGCCGGACTGCTGGGCGGCCCTGCGGACGCCGACCTCGAAGGCGGGGACGGCCGTGTTGCGGCCCCAGGCCGCGTCGGAGTCGTAGCCGAGGCAGCCGCCGGGGAGCTTCCCGGGGAAGTTGGGATTGTCGGCCATGTCGGGGCTGATGGGCGAGGGATAGCTCATCAGCACGAGCTTGTAGGAGTCGTCGGCGTACCCGGCGTCCCGCATGACCTTCTTGAGGTCGGTGACGGTGGACGCCACCTTGGGCACCATGCCGTCCACACGGGCCTGCCAGCCGGGTGTGTAGGTCGGCTCGCACGTTCCCTTGGAGAGCACCCAGCGCTCGACGCAGTCGGTCATCACCGGTCCGAACTGGATGTCGTCGTTGGCGCCGACGACCAGGACCACCATCTTCAGGCGGGTGTTGCGGGCCTTGATCGCGAGGTTGTCACTCTGGACGAGCTGGTCGGCGTACTGCTTCACGCCCCCGATCCTGATGTGGTAGCCGGCCGCACCCGAGCAGGAGACGTTGGTGGAGACGTCCGCCGGGATGGAGGTGCGGTAGATCGCGGCCTCCTGCGAGCGGTGGCACCAGTTCGTCGGGCCGGCGGTGTCCGGCCAGTACGAGCCGGCGCCCTCGCCGGAGATCTCCGAGTCGCCGAGGGAGATCAGCCCGGTCTTGCGCTGGGCCATCGGGCGTTCCTCCGGGCTGCCGTACAGCTTGGTGGCCTCGGCCGCGCGGATCTGCTCCAGGTCGGCGGGCAGCGGCGTGCTCGCCGCCACGGTGCCGGCGGGGGCGGCACTCGCGGAGGGGACGGCGAGCACGCCGAGGGACAGGAGGGAGAGGGTGGCGGTGGCTGCGACGGCACACGTCCTCAGCCTTTGCCTGGGATGGGACATGGGGGCCTCCCGGGCTGGGTGTTACCACTGGTGATAACCCGGCCGACGAGGTCCCCGAAAGACCCAACATGAAAATCACTCAACTTTTTCGGCCCTGCCGAGTCCCCGGTGATGTCCAGTGCGCGGACGGCTTACAGGCTGCCGACGTGGTTGTCCGGCTGGTCCAGCCACAGGGACTGCTCGTCGGCGGTCACGGTGAGCCCGAAGCGTTCGACCGTCGGCGACCCGGCTCCCAGCCAGGCCGCGCGCGTCGCTTCCACGACCTCCCAAACGTCCCCGGTCCCGCCGAACTCGACGGGGCCCACTCCACGACGCGGGACGGTCGCCCACGACCGGTTCGCAATGAGCGTCACCTCATCCGCCCCCGGGAACACGATCAGGCCGGGCAGTCTGGCCCACACCATCAACCCCAGCCCCTCGGCCATCAGCGCTTCGCCCGGCACTGCCGTGGCGCGCCTGCGGGTGCGGGTCTTGTCGAGCGCCGGCGGCTCGGGGTAGCCGGACGCGTCGCCGTGCCGGGCGGGCATGAAGCCCGCACGGCAGGGCAGCAGGTGACCCCGCGCCGAGCCGTTGTCCACGGTGAGTTTGGCCAGGGCGCCCGTCCAGAGCGCGCCGGGTGGCCGCAGGTCGGCGAGGATGAGGCCGCCCGGGACGGTCTGCTCCACCCATGACCACGGCACGCGCGGGAACGACACGGTCGAGATGATCCGGTCGAACGACGCTCGCTCGGGGTAGCCGTCCTTGCCGTCACGGCAGCCTGCGACGGGGTCGTAGCCGGCGGCTTTCAGATGCCGCCACGCGGTTGTGGTGACGTCCGGATCGACGTCGACGGTGCACACCAGCCGGTCGCCGAGGCGTTCGCACAGCAGTGCGGCGTTGTAGCCGGTGCCGGTGCCGATCTCCAGCACCCGCATCGCGTCCAGCAGGTCCAGCTCGTGCAGCATCCGCAGCATCAGGCTCGGGGCGGTGGAGCTGGAGACGGCGAAGGTGCCGCCGTGATGCTCGGCAAGGCGGGTCACCAGCGTCTGATCGCTGTAGACGGCGCGCAGGTAGCCGGGCGTCCGCGAGGTGACCGGCGGGCCGTAGCCGGTCGGGGTGGAGGGGAAGAACGTCGGGACGAACAGATGCCGGGGAACGTCGGTCAGGGCCCGGTGCAGAGCCGGGTCGGTGAGGATGCCGTCACGGGTGAGCCGGTCGCCCAGCTGGACGGCGTAGGGTTTCCAGTCCTCAGTCCGTCCCTCGGCCGTTCCCCCGGTCATCGAAGATCCATCGTCAGCGTCTCGGCGATCGCGCCGGCGATGGGCGCGCCGGTCTGATCCTGAAGCCAGCCCCAGCGCGCGGCCGGGCCGCATTCCAGGAACCACCAGACCCCGTCGGCGTCAACGGCGAAATCGAACACGCCCATCCCCAGGTGAAGGGCGTGGAGGTAGCTCAGGCATCCGTCCCGTACCCGGCTGGGGACGGATTCCGGGTGGTAGCTCAGGGCGTCGTAGCGGGCGCGGAAATCCTGCCGCGCGTCCGGGTCGTCAGTGGTGATGGCCACCGCGAGGGTGTGGCCACCAGCGGTGGCGGTCAGGCGGACGTCCCGCACCTTGTCGATGTTGTGTTGGAACAGGTGAGGAGCCCAGCGGACCCGGTCGTCCAAGGCAGCCGCCGCGACCGGCGTGGTGTAGATCAGCCTGGCGTGTTCCCCGGCCTCCGCGACCAGCTTGTGCATCAGCGCCTTGTAGACCGCTGGACGTGTGGCGGCGAACTCCTTGGCCGCTGCTGGGGAACTGGTGATCAGAGTGTCGGGAACGGGCAGGCCGCAGCGGGCGGCCACGGCGAGTTGGAGCGGCTTGTACTCCGCGTCGGCGGCCCGGCCCGGATGGCTGATCCAGCGGACGGGCAAGGACATCAGCAGCCCTCCGATCCCGAAGCGCGCCTCTGTGGTCGCGAACCTCTGCTCGGGGCGACTCAAAGTGGCCGGAAGCCGGAACGGCTGGGACTGCTGGTAGTAGACGGCCGTGATCCTCGCCAGATCGAGCACGCCGCGCGGCGTGGCCAGGGTTCCGCCCCAGCCCGCCGCACCGTCCTGGTCGGGGCGAAGGGTGGCGCACAACTCGGCCCGTTGGGGGAACCATGCGGTGTCGAACCACACGTGGGGTTGGTCGCGGGCGTCGAGTTCGGCGGCGACGGCCAATGCCTGACCGTCGCCGTCCTCCGCGCACAGCAGCACGGGCATCTAATCCGTCACCGTCTGGGTGATCTCGTCAGTCCTGATCTCGCTGTCGTCGGTGTACTGGGTCGGCTGCTTGACGTTCTTGGTGCCGGTCGGCTTGTCGTGCTTGCCCATTCCTTGAACGGGAGTCACGGCTTGGTCCATGCCCCACGGCCTGTGGAGATGACTGGGCTGATCGGGCACGAGCGGCACGCGGTCGCCCGGGGAGCCCGAGGGGGAAGCGGTCACGGGGGTCACTGAGCGACATGGAGCGATCACACCTCCTTTGCGCTGCCAGGATGACATCTCGGAGGCCGCCGGTCCGCCCTTTCCTGGACCATGTCACCCACGGACGGTCCACATAAGCGCGCCAGCCGGCGAAGCGGTCAGCCGCAGCTTGATGACGGAGGCGGGACTTATTCGTCCGAGTCCATGAGCAGCCGGTCGACCACCTCGACCGGCTCATCAAGGAAGTCACCCAACTCGGCCACGAGCCGAGCTATCCGCTCAGACCTAGGGTCGTCCCCATCGGCTGGCCCCATGGGGACGCCGCGTGAGCACTCATGCAGATGGACGCCCCTTGAGCACAGCGGTGAACGTGCGCCACTCAGCCGAGGGAACGGCCAACCTCGGGCCTTCAGGGTCCTTGGAATCTCGAACCAACCTCGCCGCGCCGAGATCGGCCACCTCAACGCAGTCAGAGTGGTCAGGTGAGCTGTGCGTGCTCTTGCGCCAGGTGATCCGGGGGTCGGGGCTCGCACTCATGAGATTCAACGCTCCTTGATCTCCGCGGCGAACGCCTGCCAGGCGGCAGATGGGACGAGGAGACTGGGGCCGCCCGGGTCCTTGGAGTCCCGGACGGCGACGTGGAGACCTGCGCCGGCAATCTCAACGCAGTCGGAGTGTTGGGCGGAGCTGTGCGTGCTCTTGCGCCAGGTGCCTCGAGAAGGCGCGTTCGCACTCATGCTGTCGGCCCCTCCTTTATGGCGGCGGTGAATGCGCGCCAGTCGGCGCAGGAGACTGACAGCCTCGGGCCGCTGGGGTCTGTCGAGTCCCGGACGAGCTTGGCCGCTTCGAGTTCGGCCACCTCAACGCAGTCAGAGCCATTCGGCGTGCTGAAGGTGCTCTTGCGCCAGGTCAGAGGGAAAGCTTCAGGCATGTCCACCACGCTGGGAGACCTCCTTGGCAACCGCAGCGATGAAGACCACCGACTCGTCCGGCGACCATGCCACGGCGCGGATGCGTTCAAAGAACATGATAATCCGGTCTACGTGGCTCGAGCTTTCCACGTAGATCTCCCCGCCGACTGTCTCAACGTAGGCAACGTCGGGGTCTTCAGGTTCGCTGTATCCAAGAACGACGAATCCGCTGTCCAAACCCGCGTGCAAGCCAGCCGAGAACGGCATCACCTGAACCGTGATGTTGGGGCGCCGGGCTACGGCCTCCAACGAGACCAACTGCTCGGCCATGACTCCCGGACTGGTGGGAGCTCGCCGGATGACAGCCTCGTCCAGCACGAAGTGCATACTCGCTGCCCCCGCCCGCGAGAGCAGAGCCCGTCGCGCGAGCCTGGCTTGGAGGCGTCGCTCCAGCGTCGCGCGATCAAGGTCCATGCCACCTGAGGAGATGACCGCGTGCGCATAGGCGTCGGTCTGGAGCAGGCCAGGGATGACCTGCGGGTACCAACCCCGAACGCTTGACGCCTCGTCCTCCAACGCCACGAACGAGGACTGAAAGACATCGGCGTAGGCGGTCCACCATCCGCGTTGACGCGCCTGCCTCGCCAGGTCCATGAGCGCGGCGCGATCGGGCAGGTCAGCACCATATAGGTCAAGCGCCGCGCCGACGTCGGCGGGCGTTGGGCGCGTGCGGGCCGCTTCGAAGCGCACGAGTTTCGTCCGCGACCAGCCGAGCCTGTCGGAGGCTGCTTCCGTCGTGAGCCCGGCTCGCTCGCGATGCTTGCGCAGCTCGCGGGCCAGGCGTCGGTGACGCACAGTAGGGCTCTTGATACCGGTCATGACGGGAGCATGCGACAGCCGCTCGTAGCACTGCAACCGGATCTCCAAAGAATCATGGACCAACTGCACTGATGCATGGACAGGAGCGTCGCGACAGGTTCACGATGAATGAGCGCAACCGAGTGAACACGGATAGTGATCACTCGCCGGTGGGAGATCCGCCACCGGTTAAAAGCCGCCGCGCGGCCGGGTGTGGATTGGAGCCCTCCCCCGGCCGCGCGGCCCATCCTCACTGGGAGGACGTACATGAGAATACGACGATCGGCGGGCGCGCGGGCTGTGCGCGCGGACGTTGAGGACCATCACCTCGGACGCCTCGCGTGGGCGCTCGCTGAGAACGGGTGGATGTCCTCGTCCCGCCCCTGGGAACGCCCTCGCCTGCTGCGCGTCTACCACCCGCTCGTCCCGCACATCGGCGAATCGGTCCAGGTGCGCAGGTGTCGGGGACGGCTCTTCTTCTTCGACAGCACCGGGCACGTCCTCGGACACGTCCGGAAACTCGAACGCGCCGTCGCCGGACTCGACGCACAGCTCGAACCCTGCCGCGTCGCCGCCCAGACACCCGCGCGGACCGTCCGGTGACCGCGTCCCCGGACGTGAAGCACCGACACGTTTTCCCGTCCGACACCGAACAGGTCGCAGCTGCTCGGCGGTGGGTCACCAGCGTCCTCGGGGACGACCACCCCGCACTGGACGACTGCGTCCTGCTCACCTCCGAAACCTTCACCAACGCCGTCATCCACGGGGACGGGGCGGAGGTCGAGGTCACCGTCGAAGCCGATGGAGACGGGGTCACCGTGGCCGTTCTGGACGAAGGCGGCGGAGCACTGCCGCATCGTGTCGACGACCCCTGCGGGCTCGGCGGACGCGGACTTCCCATTCTGGAGGCGCTCTCGGACGCCTGGGGATTCCACGTCCTCGGCGACGGGCGACTGCGGGTCTGGTTCTCGCTGGTCCTCGACGCCTGAAGGCACGAGATGGCCGCCTCCTCGCCCGGATTCCGAGGCCGGAGGCGGCCTTGGCCCGCAGAGATTGATCTCGCGGATGATGTGCGTGTCCGGACATGGCCAGGGCTTCAGCCCTGGGCCTGCTCTTCCGTGGTGTCAAGAGGGCGACGATGTCGCCAAGTCGCTCTGTTATGACCCCCTTGGGTGCTCTTGTCGCGGTCTGGGGTTGGCGTTTGGCTCGAAGGGGCCGCGCCGTCCCCCGAGACAAGGAGTCATGACCGTGACCAAGCTGACGTACGCCCTCCTCACCGAACCGGCGCAGCTGGAGGCGTCACAGGCTGGACGGTCCCCATCCAAGGGAAAAGTGCATCTGGTCGTCACCAACACCGACAGGCAGGTGGACTGGGTCACGATCGAGGTGACGGTGCCCGTCGGCAACGGGGACGGCGATCTCACCCCGGACATCGGCACGATCACGCCCAAGGGCACGTACACCCACACGCACGTGAACGCCCAGTTGCTCACCCCGCCCGCCACCGTGCCGGTGACATTCCAGCGAGTGCAGGGCGCCAACACCTTTCAGGCCACCCCTCCGGCGGCGGCCAAAACCTTCCATCCCGGCGACTACATGGTGCTGACTCTGGAGGACATCAATGTCGCCGCTGCCAGCGGACTGGCAGTGCTGATGGTGAGAGAGACCAGGTCAACCCAGCTGGGTTACGAGGTCCACTTCGCGGCCGTGCCGCTGATGAAGGCCGCTCCCACGGAGATTCCGGCGCCACGTGACTTCCACCCGGACAAGGCCATGCTGGACGTCGGAGACCCCCTCACACTGAGCTGGGAAGGATCCGACGACGTCGATTACAAGATCATGTTCCCCGGTGGGGAATCGGCCGTCCAGCGCGGGCGGCGCACCTGGTCACCGGCCGCCGACGCCATCCCGCGGCGGGCCACGAGCTACACCCTTGTCGCCACCTCCCGGACCACGCCCCGGGTGGAGCACTTCCTCACCACGACCGTCCAGGTGCGCCATCCCGTCCTGGAAACGCTCACCGCCACCAACGGCGTCGACACACCCTGGGTCCAGGGGACGGCGAAGGCGACCAAGGGGCGCGTCACCTTCACCGACGCGGGGGTGGAGATCTCCGACGGCGCCGGCAAGCCGGGGACTCTGAAGGCCCACAAGGCCGATCTTCACGGCATCAACACCGAATGGGTGCAGGGACGGAACGCCGATGACGGATGGATCAGCTTCCCCAAGGACGGGTTGAACATACGCAAGGGGACCGGGAAGACCTGGGGATCGGTGTTCGCCGACAAGGCCGATCTCAATGGTGTGAACACCGCATGGGTGCAGGGAAGAAGCGCCGACGACGGATGGATCACCTTCCCGGTGGAAGGACTCAAGGTCCATCGAAAGGACGACGATCACCTGACTCACCTGGTCGTCGGTTACGCGACCCACGACATCGTGAAGACCAGAATCGTGCGGGGAGTGGTGGACGATGAGGGCTGGATCAGCTTCCGCAAGGAGGGCCTGAACATACGCCGGGGAGGCGGCGGCACGGAGCGGGGCACGCTGTTCGCCGCCAACACCGAACTCAAGGGATGAGCCCTTGATGGGCCGGGGTTACTTGGCGTCGGAGTAGCGGTGGACGATCGCCGCCTCCATGGGGAACACGACCGGGGTTCGGCCGAAGAGGATGTCTCCGGCTTCCTTTGCGGACGTCTCGATCGCTGCTACGACAGCGTCCGCCAGCTCGGTCGGGGTGTGGACGATGACCTCGTCGTGTTGGAAGAAGACCAGGTGGGGGTCGCCCAGCGCGGTCAGGCGCTGGCGGAGGCGGGCCATCAGGGTCAGGGCCCAGTCGGCGGCCGTCGCCTGGACGACGAAGTTGCGCGTGAAGCGGCCTCGGCTGCGGACGGCCGAGGCCGAGCGGGTGTCGTCGCCTGTGGACGTCAGTTCGCGCCAATCCGCGGATGGGGGCGGGCAGGTTCGGCCCAGGCGGGAACGGACGAGGTGTCCCCGTTCCCCCGCTTGAGCGGCTGCTTCCACGAAATCGAACGCGTCCGGGAAGCGCTTCTTCAGGACGCCGAGCAGCTGCACCGCCTCGCCCGTCCCGCCTCCGTACATCGCCGACAGCAGCGCGAGTTTCGCCTTGTCGCGGGCGGTCAGGTCGGCGGACGGGGTGAACACGTCCGCCAGGGCGGCATAGAGATCGCCCTGGGCCGCCGCGTCCGCGAAGGCGCGGTCGCCAGCGAGGGCGGCCAGGACACGGGGCTCCAACTGGGCGGCGTCCGCGACGACCAGGGACCAGCCCTCGTCCGCTATGACCGCCGAGCGCAGGACGCGCGGGATCTGGAGCGCACCGCCGCCGTTCGTGGCCCAGCGGCCTGAGACCACGCCGCCGACCACGTACTCCGGACGGAACCGGCCGTCGTGCACCCACGTGTCAAGCCACGTCCAGCCGTGCGCGGTGTGCAGGCGCGCCAGTTCCTTGTACTCCAGCAGGAGGGGCACGGCCGGGTGGTCGATCTCCTTCAGGACATGCGCGCGCGTCGTCTTCACCTGGTACCCGATCGCCGCGAACGCCTTGACGAGCTGGGCGGGCGAATCCGGGTTCACGTGGCGTCCGAACGCGGTGCTGATCTTGTCGGCCAGGTCCTGGAGTCTGCGGGGGCGCAGGCCGCCGGACGGACGGGGGCCCAGCATCTCGGTCAGCAGTGCGTCGTGCGCCTCCACCGACCAGGGCAGGCCGGCGTGCGTCATCTCGGCCGCGATCAGCGCACCGGCCGACTCGGCCGCCGCGAGCAGCGCGAAGCCGCGCAGGCCCGCGATCCGCCGCTGCTGCTCGGCATGGACGGCCACGATCTGCGCCAGATCCTCGGCCTCGTCCTCCTCGTCGTCATCGAAGAGGGACGCCTGCGGGCCGGCCTCGGCCGGGGGCGGACGATCATCCGGCACGGGCTCCCCTCGCAGTCGCGCCCAAGCCGCGGCGACCGACCTCGGCTCCCCGTACCGTCCGTCGTAGCCGGAGATCAGGCTCTCGGCCAGCTCCAGGTCATGGCACCGCTCGACCCGGACGCCCGCCTCCACCAGCGCCCGGTAGACCCGCGCGGACGACGACCACACCCAGCGCGGACGGTCGGCACGCTCGCGCTCGGCCACCGCCGACACCAGCGACGGAACGGACTCCGCCTCCCCCAAGGGCGTGCCGTCATCGGCGAGGGGCCGCAGCGCTCCCCCGCCTCGGGCCCCAACGGCGACGGCGATCCTCACCAGCACATTGTGCCGTCCGGGTCCGACAAAACGTCAGCCGACCGCCGACGCCCCTCAGGTGAGGGGGATCACGAACTCGTCCTCGATCGGGGGGTCGGCCTCGTGGTCGCCGCAGCCCGTGACCGCGTAGCAGCGGACGCGCAGCTCGGCCTCCGTGACGTCCAGGCGCAGGAAGCTCTTGAAGAAGGGCGGGGTGTCCCAGTCGGCCATCTCGGACCGGAAGCGCTGCGGAATGCGCTTCACCGGCAGGCGGGGCGGACGCCCCGGACCGCGCCACCTCCCCCGCGGGACCCCCAGCAGCGCCGCCACGAACCGCGCCCGGAGCGACACCTTCTCGTCCGCGTACCGCCGCCCGGGACGGATGCCGAGGCGCTTCTCGACGGCCGCCGTCGCCTCCCGCGGCGTCAGGTTGAACAGCCACGGCATCCGGAACCACCGGCCGTACAGCATGCTGTACCGCGACAGGGAGTCGCCGCGCAGCGGGTAGCAGCGGAAATCGGACTCGTCCACGATCGTCGTCTTCGGGATGATGTGGGTCGCGTGCATGAACGCGCCGCCGCCGCCCGACACGACGTACTGGAGCGTCCGGTCGCCGACCTTCACCGGGTAGCGCTCGTAGTTGTGGATGTCGCCGCCGATCGCCGCGACGTAGTTGTTCGCCGGGTCGCGGACGATCGCGTCCACGGTGCCGCCGCCCTCGATCTCGTCGGGATGGCTCATGTCCTCCACGACCAGCGGTTTCCCGGTCACCAGCAGCTTCGGCTTCGGGCCCGCCGACACGCCCTTCAGCCAGCGTCCCTGCTCGTCGTCGATGCCGCCGAGGATGCCGGTGTCGATGCCGATGATCCGCAGCGTCGGGGTGTCGATCGCCCAGTACGGCGCGGGCTGGACGGCCCGCTGCCCCGGCGCGCCCCGGTACCGCGCCCGGATCTCGGCCAGGCCCGGCGCGTCCACCACGCCCGACTTGCGCCAGAGCCGCCGCGCCAGCCAGGTGAGCCGCCCGTTCCAGGACGGCGTGCAGTCCATGTCGAACTGGCAGAACACGTTCAGGAAGCCGCGCAGCCCGTCGTACCAGTCGTGGTTGCCGGGCACGGCGTAGATCGGGCCCGGATAGCCCGCGTACGGGCGGAAGAACTTGTCCTCGTAGTCCCCGGTGTCCCCCGTCGGGTAGATCACGTCGGACGCGATGACGAGGAAGTCGGTGTCCGCGCCGACCGACAGCAGCGGCGGGACGACGGCGTACTGCGACCGGTCGCCCTCCCCGGTGTCCCCCATGACGATGAACGAGAACTCGCTCTCCGGACGGTGCATCGTGAGCGACGCGGGCGCGCCGCGACGCTCGCTCAGCGCCGCCAGGGCCCGCTTGCGCAGCTCGTTGGACGGGTCGCCCCACCACCGCGCCACCACGTCGTTCCGGGACCGCCACAGAACACTCGGACGCCGCCACGAGAACGCCCGCACATGCTCGGGCATCAGTCTCGGGAACGTCCCCGGCCGTCCGCACACCCACCCGGCGCCGGCCTCGGACGTCCGAGAGTTCTCGACCGGATGCGACCGGTCCTGGGCATGCATGAAGAGACCTCCGGGGGGCTGGGGTAACCCAACCTTCCCCGGAGGTCTCTCCGGACGTCAAGCTCGCCGCGATGGTCCGGTTCGCGCCCCCGCGTCCGGGCCGTCCGCGACGTCCGCCATGACCGTTCGCGACGGGACGCCGTGGGCGTTCGCGACGGGCGCCGGACGTGTCAGTGGGCGCCTTCGCCGGTGAGGGCGCGGACCTCCAGCTCGGCGTACTTCTCGGCGGTCTTCTCCCTGGTCAGGACCGTCCCGAGGTAAGCGCAGAGGAACCCGATCGGGATCGAGAACAGACCGGGGTTCTGCATGTGGAACGGCGCGACGGTGTGCTCGCTGAACAGCGCGTCCGGGTTCCCCTTCGGGACGGTCGCGGACTTGCCGCCCCAGCAGATCGGGCTCAGCAGGACGAGCCCGACCGCCGCCACGAGGCCGCCGTAGATGCCCGCGACCGCGCCGGAGGTGTTGAACCGCTTCCAGAACAGCGAGAACAGCAGCGTCGGCAGGTTCGCGGACGCGGCGATCGCGAACGCGAGCGCCACCAGGAACGCCACGTTCAGCCCGCGCGCGAAGATCGACAACAGGATCGCGATCGCGCCGATGACCAGCGCCGACACGCGGGCCACCCTGACCTCGTCCTTCTCCGCGGTCTGCCCGCGCTTGAACACGTTGGCGTACAGGTCGTGCGCGAACGACGAGGACGACGCGAGCGTCAGCCCGGCGACGACGGCGAGGATCGTGGCGAACGCGACCGCCGCGATGATCGCCAGGAAGACCGCGCCGCCGGTCGTCCCGGAGCCGCCGCCGAGTCTCTCGGCGAGCTGCGGGGCCGCGGTGTTGCCGCCCTTGTCCTGCGCCATGATCGCCTTGCTGCCGACCAGGGCCGCCGCGCCGAACCCGATGACCAGCGTCATCAGGTAGAACACGCCGATGATGCCGATCGCCCAGTTGACCGACGTCCGGGCGGCGCGCGCGTTCGGCACGGTGTAGAAGCGGATCAGCACGTGCGGCAGTCCCGCCGTGCCGAGCACCAGGGCCAGGCCGAGCGACAGCAGGTCGAGCTTGGACCACACGTCGGTCGCGCCGTACTTCAGTCCGGGCTGGAGGAACTTGTCCCCCTTGCCGGAGCTGTCGGCCGCCGCGCCGAGCAGGTGGGACAGGTTGAAGTCGAACTTCGACAGCACCCAGACGGTCATCACGACCGCGCCGATCATCAGCAGGACGGCCTTGACGATCTGCACCCAGGTGGTGCCCTTCATGCCGCCGACCACGACATAGAAGATCATCAGTGCGCCGACCACCACGATCGTCCAGATCTTGGCGGCCTCGCCGTGCGTGCCGAGCAGCAGGTTGACCAGGGCGCCCGCGCCGACCATCTGCGCCAGCAGATAGAAGATCGACACCACGATGGTGGAGATCCCGGCCGCGGCCCGGACCGGGCGCTGCCGCATCCGGAACGCCAGGACGTCCGCCATGGTGAACCGGCCGGAGTTGCGCAGCATCTCGGCGACCAGCAGCAGCGCGACCAGCCACGCGACCAGGAACCCGATCGAGTACAGGAACCCGTCGTAGCCGGACAGCGCGAAGATGCCCGCGATGCCGAGGAAGGACGCGGCGGACATGTAGTCGCCGCCGATGGCCAGGCCGTTCTGCAGCCCGGTGAACTGGCGTCCGCCCGCGTAGAAGTCCGCGGCGGTGCGGGTCTGCCGGCTCGCCCAGATCGTGATGAAGAGCGTGACCGCCACGAAGACCGCGAACAGGACGAGGGAGATCGTCCGGTGCTCGGTCCTGGAGGCGGCGGTGGCCGCCGCGAGGACGTGGTGGGCGTTCACTCGGCCTCCTCCTCACTGGCCACGGGACGGGTCTCCCCCGCCTCCCCACCGGACGCGTCGGACGGTGCGGCCGACCTCTGCGGTGGGACGGACGCGCCGGCGGCGTCCGTCGGGACGTCGGCGGCCAGGGGCTCGAGGGTCTTGCGTGAGTAGCGCTCGTAGGCGACGGCGATGAGGAAGGTGGACACGAACTGGAGGAGGCCGAAGACGAGGGCGACGTTGATCTCGCCGCCGACCTTCTTGGCCATGAAGTCGCGGGCGTAGGCCGACATGACGACGTAGAGCAGGTACCAGAGCAGGAAGGCCGCGGTCAGCGGGAAGACGAAGCGGCGGAACGCGGACTTGAGCCGCCGGAACTCCGGGCTCGCCTCGATCCGCAGGTAGGCCGCCTCGTCCAGGCCGCCGGTGGGCTCCGGCCGCGGGTTGGACTCCGTGGTCATCGATCACCTCCGGGAGTAGATCCCTTACCGAATGTCACCGTGATCGGCGGCAACGATGCCCTACGGAGGTGGCCGATGCGGGCCAATTGACCAACAACTTGGTTGGCCGAATGAACTGGATATCGCCCCGATGCGGTACCGATGCCCGAATGTGATCCCTGTCACACGGAGCCGGTGCGACCCGGCCGACCGGTACCCCGGTGGCCGGACGTGCCGGCGATGCCGCGGGGGAACGCGCCAACGGTACCGCGGGGGCGGACGGGCCGACCGGCGCCACGCGGCGGACGAGCCGACCGGCGCCACGCGGCGGACGAGCCGACCGGCTCCGCGAGGCGGACGTGCCGACCGGCTCCGCGAGGCGGACGTGCCGACCGCTCCGCGAGGCGGTGTCAGGCGACGCCGAAGGTGCGGGGGTCGCTCGTCGAGACGATCTCGCGGCCGAGCGGGGTCAGGGAGACCGGGACGAGCTTGAAGTTGGCGATGCCGAACGGGATCCCGATGATCGTCAGGCAGAGCGCGACGCCGGTGACGACGTGCCCGATGGCGAGCCAGATCCCGGCGAAGACCAGCCAGATCGCATTGCCGACGCAGGAGCCCGCCCCCGCGTCCGAGCGCTTGACGATCGTCTTGCCGAACGGCCACAGCGCGAAGGCCGCGATGCGGAACGAGGCGATCCCGAACGGGATGGTGATGATCAGGATGAAGCAGATGATCCCCGCGACGGCGTAGCCGAGCGCCATCCAGAAGCCGGCGAGGACGAGCCAGATGATGTTCAGGAGCGTGCGCACGTCATCAACCCTAGGCCCTAGGGGCGTTCGGCCTCTGGCGCCGAACGCCGGTCCGTGCCCTGAAACGCGGCGGGCGCCGGTGCCACCCCCATGGACACCGGCGCCACCACGGCGGGGGCGTCTGCGGCCATCATGAGTCCCCCCAGAACGGCGACGAGTCGCCTTCTCATGATGCCTCCACAGACGGCCCTGGTCCCAGCAGAACCGGGACGCACTAAGAACACTAAGTGGAAGTCCGTAATGCCCGCGTAAACCAGCCCAAATACCCTGGGCAAGTCTTATATGTGCAGGTCAACCGCCTGATACCCGCCCCGGCCCGCCTCCCAACCCATGATCCCAGCCCGTCAGGGGGCCAGGACGCGGAGGGCACCCGGGAGGACCTTGGCGGTGACGGGGAGCTCGCCGGGCAGCTCCCCGTCCGCGCCGTAGGGCAGGACGCGGTCCGGGTCCTCCAGCTCGATGCGGACCTCGCGGCCGCGCAGGACCTCGACCTCCGGACGCCCCAGGTGCGAGCCGTCCTCGAGTTCGCGCATCACGGCGAAGAAGATCCGCTTCGGGCCGTGCCGGATGACGACCACGTCGAGCAGGCCGTCGTCGACGGAGGCGTCCGGGGCGACATGGCGGCCGAAGCCGTAGTAGCCGGAGTTGGCCGCGATGACGGTGTAGCCGCGGAAGCGGTGCACCGTGCCGTCCAGGGTGATCCGGTAGTCCGCGGGCCTCCACGAGGCGACGGCGCGGAGCGCGCCCACGTAGTAGGACGCCGAGCCGCGCAGCCAGCGGGACCGGTTCGCGTTGAGGTTCGCGACGGCGTCCACGCCGGCGTAGACGCTGCCCAGGACCGGGACGCCGTTGGCCTCGATGGCGTCCACCGCGCGGGGTTCGCCGCGCAGCAGCAGCTCGGCGAGCGCGTCCGGCTCGGTCGGGATCCCCAGCTGGCGGGCGAAGTCGTTGCCGCGCCCGGCCGGGACGATCCCGAACACGGCGTCCGTGCCGACCAGGGCGCCGCCGACGCAGCCGACCATGCCGTCCCCGCCGACGCCGAGCACCACGTGACCGGTGTCGGCGGCGCCGCGGGCGAGGGCGGTGGCGTGCTCCAGGCCGCGGCTGTACTCGACGACCAGCTCGGCCCCCGCCTCGCGCAGCGCGCGGGCGAGCGGGATCAGCGTCGCCGCCGAGGCCGAGCTTCCCGCCGTCGGGTTGACGACGGCGGTGAACACACGAGGGGGGGTCATCGGGGTCTACTCCTGGGCGGCCGGGGGGCGCCGGTCGGCGCTCGGGGGGACGTCCCCCCGCATCCCCTGGCCGGGCTCGGCCCGGAAGAGGATGCCGGGGTTCAGGATGCCGGACGGGTCAAGGGCCCCCTTGACCGCCCTCAGCACGGCGACGCCCAGCGGGCCGGTCTCGCGGGCGTACCAGTCGCGGTGGTCGGCGCCGACGCCGTGGTGGTGGCTGATCGTCCCGCCCGCGGCGAGGATCGCGTCGTTCGCGGCGTGCTTGGCCTTCTCCCAGTGCGGGACGGCGTCCGGGCCCTGCGCGGAGACGACCGTGAAGTAGAGGGACGCGCCGGACGGGTAGACGTGCGAGATGTGGCACATGACCAGCGGCGGCGTCCCGGAACCGGCGAGCGTCTCGTTGAGCGCGCCCTTCACGCCCGCGTAGAGCGCGGGGATGTCGGCCCAGAAGGCGGCCGTCTCCAGCGTCTCCGCGAAGGCGCCGACGTCGAGCAGCGCGTCGCGCATGTAGGGGGCGTTGAAGCGGCCGTGCGCCCACTTGTCGCCGGGCTCCGCGCCGAGCGGCTCGCCGCCGAGGCCGGTGAGGACGCCGTGGACCTTCTCGCGGCGGGCGGCGATCTCGTCCGGGGTTCCCTCCAGGCCGAGGACGACCAGGCAGCCGGACGCGGAGAGCCCGCCGCCGACGCCGGACGGGTCGGCCAGGCCGACCATCGTCTCGGTCTCGTCCGAGAGGCGCAGGACGGTGGGGAGCGGGCCGTCCTGGGCGAGGGCGCGCAGCGCCGTGGAGCCGGTCTCGAAGTCGGGGAAGCGCCAGCCCTCGTACGCCTGCGCGTCCGGGACGGGCCGGATCCGCACCCGGACGGACGTGATGACGCCGAACGCGCCCTCTGAGCCGAGGACGAGCTGCCGCAGGTCGGGCCCGGCGGCGGACTTCGGCGCGCGGCCGAGGTCGAGCGTCCCGGTCGGGGTCGCGACGGTCAGGCCGACGACCATCTCGTCGAACCGCCCGTACCCGGCGGACGCCTGGCCGCTGGAGCGTGCGGCGGCGAACCCGCCGATCGACGCCCACTCGAAGGACTGCGGGAAGTGGCCGAGGGTGTAGCCGCGCTCGCGCAGCAGCTCCTCGGCGCGCGGGGCGCGCAGGCCCGGCTGGAAGACGGCCGTGCGCGACACCTCGTCCAGCTCGACCAGCTCGTCGAGGCGGCGCAGGTCGAGCGCGACGAACGAGGTGATCCCCTCCTCGTCGAGGCCGGTGGGCGCGAGGCCGCCGACGACGGACGTCCCGCCGCCGAAGGGCACGACCGCGACGCGGTGCTCGACGCACGCCGTGAGGACGGCGAGGACCTCGTCGTGCGAGCCGGGCAGGACGACGGCGTCGGGCGCGTCGTCCACCTGACCTGCGCGGATGCGCAGCATGTCGGGGGTGGACTTGCCGCGCGTGTGCCGGATGCGGGTCTCGGCGTCGCCGCGCACGTGCTCCGCGCCGACCACGTCGGCGAGCGCGTTCCGGGCGGCCTCGGTCAGGCGCGACTCCGGCGGGACGATCTCGTCCAGCGCGAGCGGCGGGGCCTCCACCGGCTTCACGCCCAGCAGTTCTCGCAGCAGCCCCACGACCGACTCGGCCAGGGGCGTGGCCCGGGCCGGATCGCCCCAGCCGCTCCACAGCATGTCCCCGGTTCCCACCGCGCTCCTCCATGTGGCTCAACGGATGTGGCTCAACAAGTACTTACTGGCTTACACTGTGACACATGACGTCGAATCGTCACAATAGGATGGACGAGCAGGCCGTGCTGGACGCGGCACGCGACTGCGTTCTCGCCGTCGGCGTGCGCCGCACCACGCTGACCGACATCGCACGCCGCGCGGGTGTGTCCCGCATGACCCTCTACCGCCGCTGGCCGGACGTGACCACCATCGTCGCCGACCTCATGACCCGCGAGTGGACGGCCGTGGGCGCCGCCGTCCGCCCGACGACCGGCGGCCAAGCCGGTCCCGGGGCGGGCGCCGAGGGCCCGCCGGTCCGGGAGCTGCTGGTGGACGGGCTGGTCAGCGGGGTCGCGCAGCTGCGCGGGCATCCGCTGATGTGCAAGATCCTCGACGTCGATCCCGAGCTCCTGCTGCCCTACCTGCTGGACCGCCTGGGCGCGAGCCAGGACGCCTTCCTGGAGACCTTCGAGGAGGCGCTCACCGCCGGGCACGCCGACGGCTCGATCCGCGAGGGCGACACCGTCCGACAGGCGCGGGCGCTGCTGCTGGTCGTCCAGTCCTTCGCGCTGTCCGGCCGGACCGTCGCCGACGCGGCCGACCCGGCGCTCACCCCCGAGGCGTTCGACGCCGAGCTCCGCATCATCCTGGAAAGGACGCTGTCGCCATGACCTCAGTCAGCGCCATGACCCCTGTCAGGTCGTCCCTCAACGCCGCGCGCCGTGCCCGGGAGCTTTCCGCGCTCCCCGACGAGATCGTGGACGTGCTGGTCGTCGGCCTCGGCGCGACCGGCGCGGGCGTGGCGCTCGACGCCGCCTCGCGCGGCCTCTCCGTCGCCGCGATCGACGCCCACGACCTGGCCTTCGGAACGTCCCGCTGGAGCTCCAAGCTCATCCACGGCGGCCTGCGCTACCTGGCGTCCGGGCAGGTGGACGTCGCGCACGAGAGCGCCGTCGAGCGCGGCGTCCTGATGTCGCGCACCGCGCCGCACCTCGTGCGCGCGCTTCCGTTCGTGATGCCGCTGACCCCGCTCGTGTCGCGCCAGGAGGCCGCGGTCGTGCGCGTGGGGCTGCACGCCGGTGACGCCCTCCGCCTCGGCGCCCGCACCCCGCGCGCGCTCCTGCCCGGCCCGCGCCGCCTCTCGCCCGTGGAGACGCTGCGCCTCGCGCCCGCGCTCTGCTCGTACGGGCTGCGCGGCGGCCTGCTCTCCTGGGACGGCCAGCTCGCCGACGACGCGCGCCTGGTCACCGCCATCGCCCGCACCGCCGCAGCGCACGGCGCGCGCGTCCTGACCCGCGTCCGCGCGCTGCGCCTGGACGGCACGGGCGCGCAGGTCCGGGACGAGCTGACCGGACGCGAACTCACCATCCGCGCCCGCACCGTGATCAACGCGACCGGCGTGTGGGCGGGCGGCCTCGTGGACGGCGTCCGGCTGCGCCCCTCGCGCGGGACGCACCTGGTCGTCCGCGCCGAGTCCCTCGGCGGGCTGGGCGCGGGCCTGCACATCCCGGTCCCCGGCGCGTCCAACCGGTTCGTGCTGGTGATCCCGCAGGGCGACGGCCGCGTCTACGTCGGCCTCACCGACGAGCCCGCCGACGGCCCGATCCCGGACGTCCCGGAGCCGACGCCCGCCGAGATCGGCTTCCTCCTGGACATCCTGGACTCCGCGCTCGACCTCCCCGTCCGCCGCGGCGACGTCATCGGCGCGTTCGCCGGGCTGCGCCCGCTGCTGGACGACGCGCGCGGCAGCACCGCCGACATCTCCCGCAGGCACGCCGTCCTGACCTCGCCGGACGGCGTCGTCACGGTCGTCGGCGGCAAGCTCACCACGTACCGCCGCATGGCCCAGGACGCCGTCGACGCCGTCCTCGCCACGGGCCGCCTCACCGCCGGGCCGTCCCGCACGTCCCGCATCCCGCTGGTCGGCGCCGCCCGCCCGGAGGTCCTCGCCGGCATGGACGCGCCGCGCCGCCTCGTCCAGCGCTACGGCGTGGAGGCCCCGCTCCTGACCGGTCTGGGCCGCGTGGACGCCTCGCTCCTGGAGCCCGTCGTCCCCGGCCTGCCCGTCCTGCGCGCCGAGCTCGCCTGGGCCGTCCGCCACGAGGGCGCCCTGGACACGTCCGACCTCCTGGACCGCCGCACCCGCATCGGCCTGGTCCCCGCCGACCGCGCCGCCGCCCTCTCCACGGCCCAGGCCGCCCTCCCCTCGAAGGCCGCCACCCCCGCCGCCTGACCCCGCGGCCGCCATGCCGGTGGCGGCGGAGGGGAGTTGCGGTGGTGGCGAGGTATGACGTGGGTCACCTGCCGTGGCGCGCCGGCGAAGTGTGAGGTTAACCTAACCTAATTAGTTCCGAGGGTGACGGGAGACTTCGCTTGGCGCGCCAGAGCGGTTGCGGGCACTGTCCGGGGAGTCACTCCGCGGAACTGCCCTGTCTGGCCAGCGCGGCGGCGAAGGCCCGGGCCTGGCTGCTGATCGAGCACCCCGGGCCCTGGCCGGAGCGGGTCGAGCAGCTCGCGGGGCCGCCGGCGCTCACCCAGGTGCTCCGGGACGCGCCGGCCGCCGGGGTGCGGCCGCAGCTCATCCGGCGGGCCGGGCGCGGACGCCGCGCCACTCCCCCGCTGCGCGTGTACATCGGCTGGTCACAGGGGCCGGACGTGTGGCTGGAGACCCGCGAGCTGGACGACCACGCCGAGCTCGCCTCCCTCGACCTCACGGCCGTCGCGGCCGGACGGGCCCCCGGATGGGGCGAGCCGGTCGACGAGCCCGTGCTCCTCGTGTGCACGCACGGCAGGCGCAACGCCTGCTGCGCCCGGACGGGCGCCCCGCTCGCGCGCCACCTCACGGCCCGCTTCGGCGACCTCGTCTGGGAGACCACCCACGTCGGCGGAGACCGCTACGCGGCGAACCTCGTGTGCCTGCCGCACGCGGTCTACTACGGGAACCTCGGCCCGGACGACGCGGAGGCGGCCGTCTCCGCCTACCTGGACGGCGAGGTCGTCCTCGACCGCCTTCGCGGGCGGGCCGGACAGCCCGAGGCGGCCCAGGCGGCCGAGCACGCCGTCCGCGCCGAGACAGGCGTTCTGGACGTGACGGGAGTGATCGTCGAAACACTCTCCGGCGCTTCTCCCTATGAGGCGATGGTGTCCGCTGGAGGGCGCCGTTACCGAGTGGTCGTGGAACGCGCCGAAGAGTCCGGAGGGTGCGGTCCGGAGTGCCAAGAGAAGCTCCAGACCCACCTTGTTACCGACCTCACCCTTCTCAACGAGGCGGCCCTCGTGTAATCTCACCGAGGCCCCATTATTTCGAGGGTCTCCCGTCGTCTCGTCCCCACGGACCCGGTCAACCGGGCGGGGAACAAGAGCGGCAACTCCAGACGTTGGACCATTCGGCGCTTCGGACGCTTGCGACTGAAGCACGTCGAGCGTCCATGTCCGAATTTGCTCAGTAAAACCAACCAAGGTGGGTGTTCCATGGCTCAGGTACGTCGGCAGGCAAACCTCCCTCGTCCCTCGTGGGGCTGGCAGGACGCCGCGGCGTGCCGGGGGGAAGACCTCGTGCTCTTCTTCGGCCCCGATGGCGAGCGCCAGCCCGAACGCGAGATCCGTGAGCGCAAGGCCAAGCAGATCTGCATGGGCTGCCCGGTCCGCGGCGAGTGCCTCGACTACGCGGTCTCCAGGCCGGAGAAGTACGGCACCTGGGGCGGTCTCAACGAGGACGAGCGCGCCTCCGAGCGCCGCCGCCGCATGCGCCGCGCCAACGCCGCCTAGCAAGCGCCGCTCAGCAAGATCAAGGCCCCTTGCCCCTTCCTGACGAAGGTCGCTGACGGCAAGCCCCCGGCACGCCACCTGAATACGACAACGGCCCCGCTCCGGCGGGGCCGTTGTCGTGTTCGGCGTTGTCGTGTTCGGCGGCGTCCGTTCGGAGAAACAATCCCGCTACCGCACGGGAACGGCGATGGGCGGGAAATTCAGAAAACGCGCAGGACCATTTTCGGACTAGTACCGCCGGGCCATGTCCATGATCCACTCGGCTCTACCAGCGGGTGGTTCCGGCGCGTTCCAGCAAGAGGACGACATCGGCGTCCGCGACCTGCTCGAAATCCACATACCACTCGCCCACGGCGCGGAACATCCGGGGTGCGGCGAGGGCCACGACCGCGTCGGCGTCGTCGGCCATGTCACGCACCGTCGAGGCGGCCCCGACCGGCACCGCCAGCACCAGCCGCTCCGGTTTCCGGGGGCGGACGGCCGCCAGGGCCGCCCGGGCCGTCCCGCCCGTGGCGAGCCCGTCGTCCACCACGACGACCTGGCGGCCCGTCACCTCCGGCAACGGACGATCCCCCCGGTAGGCGCGCACACGGCGCTCCAGCTCGGCTCGTTCGGCGGCGATGGTGGGGGCGAGGTCCTCCGCGTCCAGCTGGAGGCCGTTGAGCAGGCCCGCGTCCAGGACGGGGTCCCCGCCCTCGGCGATCGCGCCGACACCCATCTCCGGCTGCGGCGGGTAGCCGATCTTCCGCGTCACCAGGACGTCCAGGGTCCCGCCGAGCAGCCGCGCAACCTCGTACCCGACCGGGACCCCGCCGCGCGGCAGCGCGAGCACCAGCGGTTCGTCCAGTTCCAGCGGTACGAGCCGCTCGGCGAGTATCCGTCCGGCCTGGCGCCGGTCCGCGAACGGCAGATTCACGGGTGACATGGCGTCCTCCCCCAGGAGGCTCACGGCGTATCTCCAGCTTAGATCGCAGCCCCTGGGGAGGTCGCGGCCGGGAGGCGGGCCAGGCCGGGCAAAGGCGGGTCAGTGGGCGGCGGTGAGCCAGGCCAGGGGGTTGGCGTGCAGGATCTGGTGCAGGGTCGCGTCGTCGGCGCCCGCGGCGCGCAGGGCCGGGACGACGCTGTTGAACAGGTGCCCGTAGCCGGGCCCGTCGTAGCGGGTGACCTGGGTCATCCGGGTGACGCCGGTGCCGAGCATGACGCGGTCGGCGTACCCGGCGTCCAGCAGGTCCAGGACGGGCCGGATCCGGGCCGCAAGGGGCGCGGTGGGGGCGTCCGGGTCGAAGGGCAGCAGGCTGAAGGAGACGTACGCGCCGCTCTCGGCGATCTTGCGGTGCGCGGCGGGGTCGTCGCCGAGGTCCTGCCGGGTGACGGCGACGCGGCCGGGGGCCAGCCCGGCGGACGTCAGGACCTCCAGCAGGGCCAGGCCGGGCCGCCCGTGCGCGGCGACCGACAGGCCGGAGTACTCGGCGGCGCGGGCGGCGGCGCGCAGGCAGCGCTCCTCGGCCTCGGTGGGGACCTCGCCCCAGGCGCCGACCTCGCCGATCACGCCGGGCAGCGCGCTGGTGCCGTCCAGGCCGAAGCCGATCTCGGCGAGCAGCCGCTCGGCCAGCCTCACCTCGTCCGCCTCGTCCACGTAGGACGGGTGGAACGGGCCGGCGAACATCCCGGTGGAGGCGATCACCGCGACCCGGGCGCCGGCCGCGATCCGGGACAGGGCGGCGGCGTTGCGGCCGATGCCGGAGCAGGTGAGGTCGACGACCAGGCCGACGCCGTGCTCGACGCGCAGGGCGGCCAGCTCGGTGGTGACGGTCTTCTCCTCGTCCAGCCAGCGGCGGGGGTCGGAGTCCAGCTGCGCCGGGTGCGTGGGCCAGCGCAGGTCCAGCTGGAGGTGCTCGTGGGCGAGCACCGGTCCGGTGACGGTGGACGCGTCGACGGCGCCGGTGACGGTGCGCAACCGCCCGGTCTGCTCACTGGGGGCCATACCTGGCGAGGTTACGACATACTTGACGGTTTCCCGGCCCGCCGCTGGGCTTTCTTTACCTTCCGGTATCGGGGATCGATCCGCCCGGAATGTTCCGTCCCTCCGGGGAGGGACCGTCCGGCGGGTCGGTGGCGCGGGCGCGGGCCGCGCTGGTGCCGGCGCTCGGCCAGCGGCGGTCGATCTCACTGTTGAGGGCCGCGCCCAGCAGGACGGCGAGGGCGGCCACGTACAGCCAGCCGAGCACCGCGATGGACGCCGCGAGCGACCCGTACACCGAGATCCCGCGCAGCGACCCGGCCAGGTAGAAGCGGAGCAGGAAGCTGCCCACGATCCAGATCAGCAGCGCGACGACCGCGCCCGGCAGCTCGCGCCACCACGCCGTCCGCACCGGGATGCTGTGGTGGTACAGCAGGGCGAGGAAGATCACCGACACCCCGGTCACGACCGGCCAGTAGAGGATCTCCACGACGCCCGAGCTGCGCGGGACGGCCTGCCGGGCGAGCGCGGGCCCGGCGACCAGCAGCGGGATCACCACCGACAGCAGCACCACGCCGAGCAGGTACAGGAAGAACGCGCGCAGCCGGGTCCGGATCACGCCCCGCACCCCGGACAGCCCGTAGGTGATGGTGATCGTGTCCACGTAGACGTTGGTGGCGCGGGACCCGGCCCACAGCGAGATCAGGAAGCTGACCGACACCACGTCCGGGCGGCCGCCGCGGAGCACGTCGTCGATCAGCGGGACGACCAGCCCCTTGACGGCGGGCCCGGTGAGGACGTTCTCGGCGCGGTGGATCGTCCAGGTGCGGATCTCGCCGATGGTCTCGGCGCCGAGCACGCCCTTGACGTGCCCCATCATGCCGACCAGCCCGATCACCAGCGGCGGCAGCGACAGCAGCGCGAAGAACGCCGCCTCGGCCGCCAGGCCGGTCACCCGGTAGCGGAACGCGGTCACGACCGTCGCGCGGGCGAGCTCCCAGGCCGTCCGCAGGGCCGTCCCCAGCCACACCGGCCGCGCCCGGCGCGCGGCCCCGGAGGACGGCGCTCCCGCCGCGGTGTCGTTTCCCGTGCGCGGACGCGGAACCGACGCCGGCACCGACTCGAATTCGGACACGCTCTGGCCCGTTCCTTCCGACGATCCGCCCATGCCGTCCGAATGTTCACCCGAACGTTCGCCCGATTCCACCGGATGACCGCCGGCACCGTCCAGGTTCCCGCTACTCAGATCCGGACCCGGATCGGGGCTCAGATCCGGGGGCCCGCTACTCAGATCCGGGCTTCCGGTTCCGCTCGCACCGGGGCCCGCGGTCCCGTCATCGGCGGACGGTTCCGCGGCGCGCCCGCCCGATGTCCAGACGCGCACCGCCCTCCACCGTAGAGCGTCACCCGCCCGGAACATCCCCGCATCACCCATTTCCGTGATCCGCCCGGCGCGTCGCGCCCCCGATTCGACGGCGCGGGGAGCCTTCCGGCCCATGATCCACATATATCCCGAATCAGACATGTCACCCGTCCGCATGCCGGACGGAACTGGACAGGCCGCCGCGGCGCGTGTCACAGTTCAGACATGTCTGCTGTGGACCCGCTGCTGGTGATGCGCCGGCACGTGGACTTTCACCGGGTCAGCAGCGCCCTCTGTCGGTGACGCCCAGACCACGCCCCTGTCGTAGTCGATCCGTGCCCTCGCACCACCGAGTGCCTCCGTACTGACCGATCTGCCGAACGCGGGCGCGTGGCGCATCGGCGTCACCCGAACCGACCCTCCGCTCAGCGTCGAGCCGGCCGTTTGCCATGACCGCCGGTGCGTCCGCGTCCCCTTGCCTCACCAAGGACGCGCCGTGCCACCTGCGACCACCACCACCGTCAGACGCCAGCGCGGCGAGGGCCAGTGGGCCCTCGGCTACCGCGAGCCGCTCAACAAGAACGAGGAGAACAAGAAGAACGACGACGGGCTCAATGTCCGGAACCGGATCATCGAGATCTACTCCAAGGCCGGGTTCGACTCCATCGACCCCGCCGACCTGCGCGGACGCTTCCGCTGGCTCGGGCTGTACACGCAGCGCAAGCCCGGCATCGACGGCGGGAAGACCGGTTCCCTGCCGGACGAGGAGCTCGACGACCGCTACTTCATGATGCGGGTGCGCATCGACGGCGGGCAGCTCGACGGCCCGCAGCTGCGCACGGTGGCCGACATCGCGACGCGGTACGCGCGCGGCACCGCCGACATCACCGACCGGCAGAACATCCAGTACCACTGGATCCGGATCGAGGACGTCCCGGCGATCTGGGAGGCCCTCGAGGCGGTCGGCCTGCACACCACCGAGGCGTGCGGCGACACCCCGCGCGTGATCATCGGCTGTCCGCTGGCCGGGATCGCGGCGGACGAGGTGATCGACGCGACCCCGCAGCTGCGCGAGGTGCACGACCGGTACATCGGGTCGCCGGAGTTCTCCAACCTGCCGCGCAAGTTCAAGTCGGCGTTCTCGGGCTGCACGGCGCACTGCACCGTCCACGAGATCAACGACGTGGCGTTCGTCGGCGTCGTGAACGAGGACGGCGAGGTCGGCTACCAGGTGTTCGTCGGGGGCGGCCTGTCCACGAACCCGATGTTCGCGCAGAGCCTGGGCGTGTTCGTCCGGCCGGAGGAGGCGCACGAGGTCTGGAAGGGCATCATCTCGATCTTCCGGGACTACGGCTACCGGCGGCTGCGGCACCGGGCGCGGCTGAAGTTCCTCCTCGCCGACTGGGGCGTGGCGAGGTTCCGCGAGGTGCTGGAGACCGAGTACCTCGGGCACGCCCTGCCGGACGGCCCGGAGCCCGCCGCGCCGCTCCCCCGCCGCGACCACGTCGGGATCCACCCGCAGCGGGACGGGAACTACTACGTCGGGTTCGCGCCGCGCGTGGGCCGCGTGAACGGCGAGCTGCTCAGCGCTATCGCGGACCTCGCCGAGCGGTACGGGTCCGGCCGGGTGCGGACGACGGCCGAGCAGAAGATGGTCGTCCTGGACGTCCCGGAGAAGAACACCGAGGCGCTCGCGGACGCGCTCGCCGAGCACGACCTGCAGGTCAGGCCGTCCACGTTCCGGCGGCAGACGATGGCCTGCACCGGCATCGAGTTCTGCAAGCTCGCGATCGTCGAGACCAAGCAGCGCGCGATGGACCTGGTCGACGAGCTGGAGAAGCGCCTCCCGGACTTCGAGCAGCCGCTCACCGTCAACGTCAACGGCTGCCCGAACGCGTGCGCGCGGATCCAGGTCGCCGACATCGGGCTCAAGGGCCAGCTCGTCGTGGACGAGAACGGAGACCAGGTGGAGGGCTTCCAGATCCACCTGGGCGGCGCGCTCGGCCGGTCCTTCGGCAAGAAGGTGCGCGGGCTGAAGACCACGTCCGCGGGCCTGACCGACTATGTCGAGCGGGTCGTCCGGAAGTACGACGCGCAGCGGACGGACGGCGAGACGTTCGCCGAATGGGTCGGGCGCGCCGACGAGGCGGACCTCAAATGAGCCGGGCTCACAACGGCGTTGGGGAGGCGTCGTGAGCGGGCGGGCGGCGCCGTTCTACTGCCCGTACTGCGGTGACGAGCGGCTGGAGCCGCGTTCCGGGGAGGGGGCGTGGTTCTGCCGGGACTGCGTCCGCTCCTTCCAGTTGAAGTTCCTCGGGGTGGGGACGCCCCTTTCGGCCGGGACCACCGGGCCGCAGAGCGAGGAGTCGGAATCGTGACGCTGCTGGAGACCGACAGACCGGCGCTCGACCTCGAGGACATCGTGGAGTCGGCGGCGGGCGCGCTCTCGGGGGCGTCCGCGCGGGAGGTCATCCGCTGGGCGGCGGCGACGTTCGGCGACCGGATCTGCCTGACCTCCTCGATGTCGGACGCCGCGCTGATCCACCTGGTGTCCCGGGTGAAGCCCGGGATCGACGTGCTGTTCGTGGACACCGGCTACCACTTCGCCGAGACGATCGGGACCCGGGACGCGGTGGAGGCCGTGTACCCGGTGAACGTGATCGACGTCCGGCCGTCCCGGACGGTGGAGGAGCAGGAGGCGGCGCTCGGGCCCCGGCTGAACGGCCGGAACCCGGACCTGTGCTGCCACCTGCGCAAGGTCGAGCCGCTCGGCCGCGCGCTGGAGGGCTACATGGCCTGGTTCAGCGGCATCCGCCGGGACGAGACGGCCGCGCGCCGCGACCGCCGGGTCGTGGAGTGGGACCGGCGGCGCGGCATGGTCAAGGTCAACCCGATCCTCGACTGGACGCAGGAGGAGATGGACCACTACGTCGAGGACAACGGCATCCTCGTCAACCCGCTGCACCACGACGGCTACCCGTCCATCGGCTGCGAGCCCTGCACCCGGCCGGTCGCGCCGGGCGAGGACCCGCGCAGCGGACGGTGGGCCGGCACGGGGAAGACCGAATGCGGAATCCACCTCTGACCCCGTCCGAGGCCTCCGGCGCGGCCCGCCCCCGACTCCCGGGCGGGGCGCCGTCCGGGGGCTCGGGCGGGGGGCCGCTGGTGGCGGTGGCGCACGGGTCGCGGGACCCGCGCGCCGCCGCGACGGTCGCGCGGCTCATGGACGCCGTGCGCGTCCTGCGTCCGGACGTGGCCGTGCACACGTCCTTCCTGGACCACTGCCCGCCCGCGCCCGTCCCCGTGCTGGACGGGATCGCGGCGGCGGGCGGGACGTCGGCGGTGGTGCTGCCGCTGCTGCTGACGTCCGCGTACCACTCCAAGTGCGACATCCCGGCCGTCCTGCGCGCGGCCGACGCCCGGCTCCACCTGCGGACGGCCGGGACGCTCGGCCCACATCCGCTGCTGACCGCCGCGCTGGAGCGGCGGCTGGCCGAGGCGGGCGTGGAGACCGGCGATCCGGACACGGTCGTGGTGCTGGCGGCGGCGGGGTCGAGCGACCCGGCCGCGAACGCGACGATCGCCGGGCTCGCGCGCGAGTGGCGGGCGCGGGGTTGGCGCGGCGTCGTGCCCGCGTACGCGTCGGCGACGCGCCCGTCGCCGGGCGAGGTGGTCGCGGCGCTGCGGGACGCGGGCGCGCCGCGCGTCGTCGTGGCCTCCTACTTCCTCGCGCCCGGGTTCTTCGCCGACAAGGTGCGGGACGAGTCCCTCGCGGCGGGCGCGGCGGCGGTCTCCCCCGCTCTCGGCGACGCCCCCGAGGTCGCCGAACTGGTCGTCCGCCGCTACGAGGAGGCCCTCATCGCGACCGAGGCCGCCACCGCGGTCTGAGCGGCGAGGGCTCAGTTCAGTTCGAGGAGGAGGGCGGTGACCTTCGCGTTCTGTTCGGGCTCGGCGGCGATCGCGTAGGTCTTCCCGGTCTGCGCGTCGCGGGCGACGGCCGTGGCGGCGGCCTGGTCCGGGAGGGCGGCGGGCGTCCAGCGGTGGCCGTCGAAGTGCACGAGGCGCCCGCCGTCCTCCGTCGCCCAGAGGCCGCCGTGACCGTCCTGGACGACCGAGTCGAGCGAGTGCTGGAGGCCGGTCGCCGCGGCCCTGCGCCAGGACCTGCCGTCGTAGTGCAGCACGAGCGGCCCGGCGGCGGACGAGCAGGCGCATCCGCTGCCGCCGACCGCCCACGCGTTCGCGCTGGTCAGCGGGGCCACAGAGCGGACGTATCCGAGGCGGGCGGGTGCGCCCTGGCGATGCCAGGCGTGGCCGTCCCAGTGGGCGAAGAACGGCGTGGCGGTTTCGTTCTTGCCGTTCAGCGAGCGCTCTCCGGCGACCCACACGTCGTTCGAGGCGCGGGCGGTGATGCCGAAGAGGTCGAGCCCGCCGTCGCCGCCGACGCCCTTGTCCGTCCTGCGCCAGGCGGAGCCGTCGTAGTGCAGCAGGACCGGGACGTCCTTCGCGCCCCGCGCGCCGGGCTTGGTCCCCACGATCCACATGTCGCGGTCGCCGACCGCCGCGATCCCGTAGGTGTCGACGCCGCCGTGGGACGGCCGGGCGTCCCGCCGCCAGGCCTGGCCGTCGGTGCTGAGCAGCGTCGCGGAGTCCCGCTCGGACGCCAGGACCCACGCCCGGCCGCCGGTCGCCGCCACGTCCCCGCCCTCGCTGTGGCCCTGGGCGAGCGGCGCGTTCAGCCTGGTGAGGCGTCCGCCCTGGTAGCGCAGGACGATCCCGGTCGGCGACCCGGCCTTGCCGAGCGGGCCCTCGGTGCCGGTGACCCACGCCGTGCCGTGCGCGGCGGCGAGCCCCTGCAGGTTGGCGGGCTCCTCGCCGCCGGACGGCATGGTGTACCGGCCGACCACGCGCGCGGACGGCCCGTGCCCGGACGGCGTGGACGTGCTCGCGTCCAGCCCGGCGCGGGCCCCCGCGGACGGCCCCGACGCACCCGTGCCGAACACGGCCGCGAGCGTCACCGCCGTCCCGACCGCCGTGACCGCCCCCGCCGTCACGATGGTCGCCTTGCCTCTACCGGATAGAGCCCTCATGGCCGCTCCCCGCGTTCCCTGTCGGTGTGTAGGGGACGCATGAGACGAATCTGAAAGTTCCCTACAAGCCTACTGAATTCCGGCCAGCTTGCCCGAGCGATCGTTAGCGGCGAGTGAAGTGATCCTTCATTCCAGGCGTGCGGGAACGTGTCAGGGGTTCAGGAAGAGGCGCAGGACGTCGGTGAGCGCCTGCGGGGAGAGCCCCGGATCCACCGCGCGCCGCAGGCCGAGGCCGATGCCGAGGCTGAGCAGGGCCTCGGCCAGCTCGTCCGGCGGGAGGGGCAGGACGAGTTCGCGCCGCCGGGCCTCCGCCTCGAGCAGGTCGCCGAGCGCCCGGACCCAGTGGCGCGCGCCCTCGGCGACGCGGTCGCGGAGTGCGGGGTCGCGGCGGGTGGCGTGGATGGCGAACTCGGCCTCCAGGAGCGTCCAGCCGGGGTCGCCGATGGTGCGCTCGGCCCAGGCGTCGAAGACGGCGAGCCGGTCCGCGGCGGAGCCCTCGCCGCCGATCGCCTCGATGACCGCGCCGACCTGCTCGGCCCGGACCTCGTCGATGACGGTCTGGCAGAGCTCGTCCTTGGTGGCGAAGTTGGAGTAGACGGCCCCCTTGGAGAACCCCGCGGCCTCGGCGACCTGGTCGAGCGTCGTGGCGTGGTAGCCGTCCCGCAGGAACAGGTCCCGGGCCGTGGCGACCAGCAGCCCACGGGTGCGCGCCTGCCGCTCCGCCCTGGTCGGACCGCTCTCTCGTGCCATGACGTGCAGTGTACGGGCCCGGCGGGGACCCGGCGGGCGGGCTATTGACGATGCATCCAACACTCACATACCGTCGGTATCCGAGTGAAGGAGCCCCCATGAGACACCCCTCCGTGGCGCGGCCCGGGGCCGTCGCCGTGGTCACCGGCGGCGCGCGCGGCATCGGCCGCGAGACCGCGCGGATGCTCGCCGAGCGCGGCGCCCGGGTGGCCGTCGGCGACCTCGACGCCGACGCCGTCGCCCGCACCGCCGCCGACCTCACCGCCGCTCTCGCCGGACACCCCGGGGAGGTCGCGTTCGCGGGACGGCTGGACGTCACCGACCGGGCGTCGTTCGCCGCGTTCGTCGCGTCCGTGCATGACGCGATCGGGCCCGTGGACGTCCTGGTCAACAACGCCGGAGTGATGCCGCTCGGCCCGTTCCTGGACGAACCGGACGAGGTCAGCGCGACCACCCTGGACGTCAACGTGCGCGGCCTCGTCAACGGGATGCGGATCGTCCTGCCCGGCATGGTGGAGCGCGGCCGCGGCCACGTCGTCAACGTCTGCTCGCTGGCGGGCAAGCTGCCGCTGCCCGGCATGGCGGTCTACAACGCCAGCAAGTACGCGGCGGTCGGGCTGACGGCGTCCGTGCGGGAGGAGATGGCGGCGCACGGCGTCAGCGTCAGCGCCGTCCTGCCCACGGCCGTCCGGACGGGACTGACCGAGGGCGTCCGGCTCGGCGGCGGGCTGCCGACCATCGATCCGGACCGGGTCGCGGAGGCGATCGTCCGCAGCTGCGTGTCGCGGCGGGCCGAGTACCCGGTTCCGGGCTGGCTCGCGGCCGTCGAACCGGCGCTCGCGATCGCGCCGGAGAGGGCCGTCCGGGCCGTCCGGCGGCTGATGGACGGCGACCGCGCCTATCAGCAGACCTTCGGCATGCGCGGCGCCCACGACGAGCGCGTCGCCCGGCAGGCCGCGCAGCGCAGGGCGCCGCGGGAGGACCGCGATGCCTGAGATCGTGATCGTCGGCGCCGGGTTCTCGGGGTTGTGCGTGGGGATCCAGCTGCTGCGGCGCGGGATGCGCGACTTCGTCATCCTGGACGCGGCGGAGAGCGTGGGCGGCGTCTGGCGGCACAACACCTATCCGGGCGTGGCCGTGGACATCCCGTCCGCGACCTACAGCTACTCGTTCGAGCCGAATCCGGCCTGGTCGCGGGCGTTCGCACCGGGCGAGGAGGTGCGCGCGTACGCGGAGCACTGCGCGACCAAGTACGGCCTGCGCCCGCACCTGCGCCTCGGCACCCGGGTCGAGAAGGCCGTCTTCGACGCGGACGGGCACCGGTGGCGCGTCTCCACGTCCAGTGGGGAGCTGGAGGCGCGGTTCCTGGTGTGCGCGGTCGGGCCGCTCGACCAACCCAAGAACCCCGACATCCCCGGGCTGGCGGACTTCGAGGGACGGATCGTCCACACGGCGCGGTGGGATCACGCGCACGACCTGCGCGGCGAGCGGGTCGCGGTGATCGGGACGGGCGCGTCCGGCCTCCAGGTGATCCCGGAGATCGCCGAGCGCGCCGCGCACCTGGACGTGTACCAGCGGACGCCCATCTGGGTCTTCCCGAAGGTGGACTTCGAGATCCCGCGCGCCGTGCGGCGGCTGTTCCGGGTGCTGCCGCCGGTGCAGCGGCTCGTCCGGCTGGTGACGACGGCGGCGTCCGAGGTCGTGATGGTGCTGGGGATCGTCCACTACAGCAAGGCGCCCTTCCTCGTGCGCGCGGCGGAACTGCTCTGCCGCGCGCACCTGCGGCGGCAGGTGCCGGACCGCGCGATCCGCCGCAAGCTGACCCCGCGCTACGGGTTCGGATGCAAGCGGCCGTCGTTCTCCAACCGCTACTTCCCGGCGTTCACCAGGAAGAACGTCGAGCTGGTCACCGATCCGATCGCGCGCGTCACGGCGTCCGGGATCGTCACCCGGGACGGCACGGAACGGCCCGTCGACACGCTCGTCCTGGCCACCGGGTTCAAGGTCCTGGAGCCGGGCGCGACACCGCCGTTCCCGGTCGTCGGGCTCGGCGGCGTCGAGCTGGGCGAGCACTGGGACCGCGAGCGCTACCACGCCTTCGAGGGCCTGTCGGTGCCCTTCGCCCCCAACTTCTGGATGATGAACGGCCCGTACACGGTCACCGGCGCGTCCTGGTTCTCGATCATTGAGGCCGGGACGACGCACATCGTCCGGGTGCTGGCGGAGGCGCGCCGCCGCCGGGCGCTGCGGGTCGCGGTGCGGCCCGGCCCGCACGACGCGTTCACCGCCGACATGCGCCGCCGGATGCGCGGGACGATCCTCGCCCAGCCGAGCTGCGCCCGGTCCAACAGCTACTACTTCGACCGACGCGGGGAGGCGCCGTACATCCGCCCGCAGTCCGGTCTGTACGTTTGGCGCCGAGCCCGAACCTTCGACCTCGACGACTACGAGTTCACCCGATGAGAGGACGTCCCCCCATGGCTCTGCTCCGCAAGGCCGGAATCGCCCTGGCCGCCACCGGCGCCGCCCATTTCGCCGCGCCCAAGGTCTTCGAGCCGATCTCCCGGGCCGGCTTCCCGCGGGACACCGCGACCTGGATCAAGCGGAACGGCGCGACCGAGGTGGCCCTCGGCCTCGCCCTCACCGCGAAGCGGACGCGCAAGGCGGGCCTGGTCGGCACCGCCGCGTACTTCGGCTGGCTGGGCGCGCGGGTCGCCTACCACCGCCAGAACGCCGCCTGATCCCTGTGATCGACGGGCCGGTCTCCTACCACCAGGAGGCCGGCTCCTCGTCGACGATCTTGATGTCGCCGAGGTAGGCGTTGGCCCGGACCCGGACGACCGGGACGTGCGGGCCCGCCGGGGCCTCGCGCGCCGACACCCGGCGGTCGCCGAGGACGGCGTGCCCGGTCAGCTCCACCACGGCCCCGGCCGGGACGATCACCGTGACGTCCCCGAGCACCGCGTTCGCCACGACGCTGACCGCGCCGGTCGGCACGTGGGCGGCGCGCAGGTCCACCTTGACGTCCCCGAGGACGGCCAGGATCTCCAGCTCGTCGTCGATGCGCCCGACGATCCGCTCGGTGACGTCGCCGAGGACGGCGCTGAACCGGCGGGTCTTCAGCAGTGGGGCGGGCGCGGCGCCCGGCGCGCCCATGCCCGGCAGGTCGGCGACGACCGCCTCCAGGGCCGGGCGGGTGACCGCCGCGTAGGCGGCCTCCGTGCGCTCGGTCAGTTCCGCGAACGTCAGCCTGCCCTCGACCGAGGCGACGCGGAGATGTTCGACCACCGCCTCGCGCTCGGCGTCCGAGGCGCGGATCCCCTGCTCCGGACCCTGGTCCGGGGGCCGCTGGGACGGCGGGGTGGCGGGAGTCCGCGCCGGCTGCGGGGTGGGCTGACTCATGCTTCCGACGTTATGCCCCCGGAACCGCCCAGCAATCCACCGGGGGGACGAGATCCACCCCGCCCTCGGGGAGGATCCGGGTCGCCCGGACGCGTACTACACCTTCCCTACGCCTGACCCAATTATGTAAGGTCGAAGGTGTCCGCGCCCGTCCGCCCGTCCGTGAGGAGCCCGCCGTGCCGACCCACGAGGTGTTCAACCAGGTCCCGCCGATGATCGGGCACGACGTCGCGGACGACCCCGCGCTGCTCGACGGCCTCGCCCGCGAGGGCGCCGGCTGGGCCGCCCCGGAGGTCCACGAGCTGGGCGTCCTCGCCGGCACCGAGCGGGCCCAGGAGTGGGGACGGCTCGCCAACGAGAACCCGCCCGTCCTGCGCACCCACGACCGCTTCGGCAACCGCGTGGACGAGGTCGAGTTCCACCCGTCCTGGCACGAGCTGATGAACGTCGCCGTCACGCACGGCCTGCACGGCGCCCCCTGGGCGGACGACCGTCCCGGCGCGCACGTCGCCCGCGCGGCCAAGTTCTACGTGTGGCGGGTGGACGCCGGTCACGGCTGCCCGATCTCGATGACCTACGCGTCCGTCCCGGCACTGCGCCAGTCCCCCGAGCTCGCGGCACAGTACGAGCCGCTGCTCGCCAAGCCCGGGTACGACTACGGACTGCGCGCCCCGCTCACCAAGAACGCCCTGCTCGCGGGCATGTCGATGACCGAGAAGCAGGGCGGCTCGGACGTCCGCGCGAACACCACCCGCGCCACCCTCCAGGCGGACGGCACGTACACGCTCGTCGGACACAAGTGGTTCACCAGCGCCCCGATGTGCGACCTGTTCCTCACCCTCGCGCAGACCGAGGCGGGCGTGACCTGCTTCCTCGTCCCCCGCGTCCTGCCGGACGGCGCCCTGAACCCGCTGCGCCTGATGCGGCTGAAGGACAAGCTCGGCAACAAGTCCAACGCCTCGTCCGAGATCGAGTACGAGAACGCGGTCGCCTACCGCGTCGGCGAGGAGGGACGCGGCGTCCGGACCATCATCGAGATGGTCAACATGACCCGCCTGGACTGCGTCATCGGCGCCGCGTCCGGGATGCGCGCGGGCGTCGCCATGGCCGCCCACCACGCCGCGCACCGCAAGTCCTTCGGCCGGTACCTCGCCGAGCACGCCCTGATGCGCAACGTCCTGGCCGACCTCTCCCTCGAGTCGGAGGCCGCGACCGTCCTGATGATGCGCCTGGCCGGGGCCACCGACCGCTCCGTCCGGGGCGACGCGTCCGAGACCGCCTTCAAGCGCCTCGCCCTGGCCGTCAGCAAGTACTGGGTCTGCAAGCGCTGGCCGTCCCACGCCGCCGAATCCCTCGAGTGCCTCGGCGGCAACGGCTACGTCGAGGACTCCGGCATGCCCCGCCTCTTCCGCGAGAGCCCCCTGAACTCCATCTGGGAGGGCTCGGGCAACGTCGCCGCCCTGGACATCCTGCGCGCGATGGCCAAGGAGCCCGAGACCGTCGAGGCGTTCTTCACCGAGGTCGGCCTCGCCGTCGGCGCCGACGCGCGCCTCGACGACGCCGTCCGCCGCACCAAGGACGCCCTCACCGACCTCGACACCGTCGAACTCCGCGCCCGCCGCATCGCCGAGCAGCTCGCCCTCATCCTCCAGGGCTCCCTCCTCGTCCGCCACGGCCACCCCGCGGTCGCCGACGCCTTCTGCGCCACCCGCCTCGCAGGCGACCAGGGCCTCGCCTTCGGCACCCTCCCCGCCGGCCTCGACCTCACCCCCCTCATCGACCGCGCCACCCCCAAGATCGACTGACCGCGTCCGCACCGCCGCCGGGGTGGGCGCGCTCCGTTCGGAGCGCGCCCACCCCGGCGGCGAATCGTGGCGCGGGGTGGCCGAGTGCGGGGGTCAGGGTTCCGCGTGCCGGTCGAGACCGAGCGTCGCGATGAGGTCTTCGTGGAGCTCGAACCAGACACGGTGGCATGAGTCGACGTCGGTGCGGTCGACCCAGGCGCCCTCCCCGGCTCGGGCGCGCGCCAGGGCCGCGGTGAATCGTCGGTCGTATCCCCGGAACCGCGTGAGAACGTTCCCGAGCCGGTCCGCGAGTGGCGTGAGCGCGCGGTCGATGCCGGTGAGCTCGTGGAGGACTCCGGCATCCCAGGCGGGGTCGGAGTGGTCGTTGACGGCGAGCCGTCCGCCCGCGGCGGGCCGGAGTTGCCAGTCGGTGCAGGCCTGCAGCAGGAGGGCGTTCAGCGGGAGGAACCCGCGGTAGGCGTCACGGACCTCGTCGGCGCCGCCGACGCGTGCGAGTTCGGCCGCGAGCAGGCGTTCGTTCTCGGCCCGGCCCGCCTCGGTCAACGACCAGCCTTCGGTGCCGGCGAACGCGGCGTGCTCGATCCAGCCACGCGCCTGCGCCTCGCGCAGTACCTCTTTCGTTTCGGACACCTCGAGTCCGTACCGATGGGCGACCACGGGGGTGTCCGCGAATCCGGTGATGCGCACGGCGTGCAGAACCAGGAGGTCGAGCGGAGAGTTCCGCGTCATGAGTCGGCGTCCTGTCGTGCCGCCAGGCGGGTGTACCACTGCTGGCACGCCTGCGGGGAATTGAATCCCAAGGCGTGCGCCATCTGTGCCCAGGTCAGTCCCGCGCTACGGGCCATGAACACCAGGGCGGATTCGAGTGCCTCGACCTCGGAGCGTGCGCCGGGCAGAAGGGCGAGCGCGCTCAGGATGTCCTCCCCGTCCAGGTCGGCGTTGCGCCAGACGGCGAACTGCACGAGGTCGACCGCTGACGGCGGGGCGGGTGAGGGGCGCCACGGACGGGCGTCGAGCGCGTCCGCGCCCAGGCCCAGTAGACGCTCACGAGCGTCCCGCTCACGCTCGGCCTGGACGTGGTCGGCGTGCGCGGTTCGAGCGATGTCCTGCTTGCGGGGCATGCGACTCAGGATGCACAATCAACAAAACGTTGTCAACGAACTGTTGAAAGGCGGGCTCGGTGATCGTCCCCCTCGAAGAGGCCGCCGCCGATACCTGCGGGGGCAAGGCCGCCGCCCTCGGCGCGTTGCTCCGCGCGGGTCTGCCGGTTCCGGACGGCTTCGTCGTCCCGTTCGCCGCCTACTCGGCCGCCGCCGGCGACCTGGGTCTCGGGCGGTTCGCCGGGGAGCCGGACGATCCTGACGCGGCACGGCGGGCGATCCAGGATCGTCCACTCCACGCCGCCGTGTTCGACGCGCTGGGGCGCGCGCTCGACGAGATCGGCGACCCGCCCGTGGCGGTACGGTCGTCGGCCGCGAACGAGGACACCGGTCAGGCATCGGCCGCCGGTCAGTACGAGAGCTTTCTCGCCGTGCACGGGGTCAGCGAGGTCGCCCGTGCCATACGCGCCTGCTGGGCCTCGCTGCTGTCTCCACGCGCCATCGGCTACCGGAGTACCTCCGGCTGCGAGGATCAACCGTCCGGTGATCTCGCGATGGCCGTCATCGTCCAACGCCACCTGGACGCGGACGTGTCCGGGGTCATGTTCACACCCCCAGGCCCCGACGACGCGACCGAGATCGAGGCGTCCTGGGGCCTCGGCCCCAGCATCGTCGGCGGCACGGTCACCCCTGACGCCTATCGCGTCGCCGAGGACGGGTCGATCACACGCGCCGTCGCGGACAAACGGACCCGGCTCGACCGGCGCGGCACGCGGCTCGTCGTTCGCGACGTGCCCACCCGTGCCCGGCGCCGACCCACGATCGACGACGCGACCGCCGCGCACCTCGCCGCGCTGGGCAAGGAGATCGCCGTCGTCCTCGGCGCACCGCAGGACATCGAGTGGGCGATCGCCGACGGCCGCGTCCGGGTTCTGCAAGCGCGGCCGGTCACCGCCTCGCCTCCACCGTCGTCTTCCGGCTCCTCGGACACCCGTTCCGCCGCACTCACCGGAACACCGGGCAGCCACGGAACCGTGGCCGGCGCAGCCAGGATCGTCCGCGGTCCCGGCGACTTCGCGCAGGTGCGCCCGGGCGACATCCTCGTCTGCCCCTTCACCGACCCCGCCTGGACGCCGCTGCTGCGCATCGCCGCCGGCGTCGTCACCGAGACCGGAGGTGTCCTCTCCCACGCCGCGATCGTCGCTCGCGAGCTCGCCATCCCCGCCGTCCTCGGCGTCCCGAACGCCACGGAAGTGCTCCGCGACGACGCCGCCATCACCATCGACGGCACCGCCGGCACCGTCACGCCGACGAGCGTGTGACCGACGCATTTCGAAAGGAGTGGGGAAGCGGTCCCGCACGGACCGATCCCTGACCGCTGATGACGACCCGAGTCCTCTACCTGGCACGACACGGCGCGGCCGACGCGTTCGGACAACTCACCGACATCGGGCGCCGGCAGGCGGGCCTGCTCGGCGAACGGCTCGCCGACGTGCCGGTCGACGCCGTGTGGCACTCTCCGCTGCCACGCGCCGAAGCAAGCGCGCACGAACTCGCCCGGCACCTGCCGAACGTTCCCGTGGCCGAGGCTGCCGAACTCGTCGACCACGTGCCCTACGTCCCCGGTGCGGCTGAAACACCCCCGTCCTGGGCCGGCTTCTTCGACGGATACGACGATGCCGAGGCGGCGGCGGGCCTGCGGCTCGCCGAGGCCCTGGTCGCCCGGTTCGCGAAGGTCCCCGACACGGCCACGCACAGGGGCCGGCCCGAAGTACACGAGGTCCTGGTGACGCACGCCTACCCCATCGCGTGGCTGCTCCGGGACGCGCTGGACGCGCCGCCATCCCGGTGGCTCGGGCTGAACAGCGCCAACACCGCACTGACGATCATTGAGTACCGCACCGGCCTGCCGCCCACGATCGTGATGTTCAACGACATGAGTCACCTCCCGGCCGCCCTGCGCTGGACCGGGTTCCCCGAACACCTCAGACCGTGAAGGGGGTTTCTTTGCCGAGACGCGACTGAACCCGTCCTTGTGGGGGCGCGATTCGGGGGGCTCGGCCTTGAAAGATGCAGAGGCTTGCTTCGTTCGTCGTGATCGTGAGGCGTGTCCGATGCATCTGCGTTCTCGGTTCGTGGGGCCGGTGGCGTCCGGGGCCCGCGCGCGGCTGGTGGTGGTGTGTGCCGGGGTGGGGTTCCTGGTGGCGCAGTTGCTGCTGGTCTCGACACGGATTCCGCTCGGGTGGGACGAGTCGCTGTACGTCAGCCAGTTCAGTCCGTATGTGCCCGCCGGGTACTTCAGCGCCCCGCGGGCGCGGGGCATCACCCTTCTGGTCGCGCCGATCGCCCAGGTCACCTTCTCCTCGGCGGCGCTGCGGGTCTATCTGGCGGTGCTGTCGAGCCTGGCGCTCGCGGGGACGCTGTGGATCTGGCGGCGGCTGCTGCCGCCGGGCGCGCTGGCACTGACCGCGGTGCTGTTCGCCGGGTTGTGGATCACGCTGATCAGCGGCTCGCAGGCCATGCCGAACCTGTGGGTCGCCTTCGGCGCGCTGGCCGCGGTCGGCTTCTTCCTGCGCGCGGCGGACGACGGCGGTGACCGGTGGGCACTGGTCGGGCTGGCCCTGAGTCTCGGGTTCACCGCGTTGATGCGTCCGCTGGACGCCGCGTGGTTGGCGTTTCCGCTGCTGGCCGCCGTGCTGGTGGTGCGGGCGTGGCGACGGCCCCTGCTGGTGGCCGTCATGTTCGCCGGGCTGGGGATCGGGGCGGCCGAGTGGGTGGTGGAGGCCTACGTCCGGTTCGGTGGCGTTCCGCAGCGGCTGCACGTGTCGAGCCGGGTCGAGGGCGGGATGGGCCTGCATTTCGCGCTGGACGACGAGCTGCGCGCGTTGAACGGGCCGGAGCTGTGCCGCCCCTGCCACCGGGCCTGGCGGCATCGTCCGGCCGCCGCCTGGTGGGCGGTGCTGCCGTTCGCCGTCCTGGGCGGGCTGGTGACGGCCCGCGCGTCCGGACGCCTGTCGCGGGCGCTGATGCCGACGCTGTGCGCGGCGGCGATCTCGGTGCCGTACCTGCTGATGATCGACTATGCGGCGCCCCGGTTCATGCTGCCCACGTATGCGTTGCTGTCCGTCCCCGTCGCCTTGGGGCTGTGGTGGCTGGCGACCCGGACACCGGCGCGGGCGCGGCCGTGGCTGGTGGGTCTGGCCACGGTCGGCCTTCTGGCGCACTTGGGCATCCAGCAGCTGGTCCTGGCTCGGATGACGACGAGCACGCGGCACTCCCACGGTGACTACGTCCGGATCGCCCGGGATCTGAACGGGCTCGGCGTCCGGTCGCCGTGCACCCTGACCGGGGACCAGGCCGCGCCGGTGTCCTATCAGGCCCGCTGCGCCTGGGCGCAGACGGTGGGGCCCAACACGTCCATCACCGTCCGCGGCCTGGTCGCGCTCTCGGGACGGCAGCCGGTCGCGGTGCTGATCGGGCCGGGGGGCAAACCGCCTTCCTACGCCCGCGCCTGGCCGGCGCATCGCCTTTCGGGGCGCTACGGGCTTCGCGGGTTCAGGGCGTACGTCTCGCCGCGCGCCTGATCTCACCTCCAGGGTCGGCATGGCCCTCGCGGGGTCACCTGGACCTGTCCACCGGGAACGGGAGGCCGGTGAGCTTCTCCGAGAGCGTCCAGAGCTCCTGGGCGGTCTCGGGGTCCCGGGCGCGCAGCGCCGGCTGGACGACCGTCGGACGGCCGCGCATCTCCCCCGGGCCGTCCGGGCCGATCAGCTGCCCGCCCTCGACGTCCGGGTCGGTCGCGGCGTACAGCTGGCTCCACGCGCCGCGATCACTCTGCTGGGCCAGCACGACGTTGAGCACCCGGTAGACGTGCTTGCGCATCCCGGTCGGGCCGCTGGTCTGCAGGTTGGTGGCGGCGTAGCCGGGGTGGGCGAGCACGCTGCGGATCGGCGAGCCGACCGCCCTGAGCCTGCGGTCCAGCTCCAGGCCGAACACGACGTTGGCGAACTTGGACTGCGCGTAGAAGGCGGTCGGCGAGTACGAGCGCTCGCCGGCCAGGTTGCCGCGCTGAATCCGCCCGCCCCGGTGCAGGACCGAGGTGACCGTGACGACGCGGACGTCCCGGCCCTGGTCCGCGGACACCTCGAGCCAGTCGTGGAGCCGGGCGGTCAGCGCGAAGTGCCCGAGATGGTTGGTGGCGAACTGCAGCTCGAACCCCTGCCGGGTGAGGGTGCGCGGCGGCCACATCACCCCGGCGTTGTTCACCAGGACGTCGCCGGGCGGGCCGGACGTGAGCGCCTCGGCGAACTCCTGGACCGAGTCCAGGTCGGCCAGGTCGAGCAGCCGGTACTCCACCGAGGCCCGCGGCACCAGGCTCCGCAGCCGTTCCACGGCGGACGCGCCCTTGACGTGGTTTCTGGCCGTCATCACCACGTGGGCGCCGCGCCGGGCGACCGCTCGGGCCGTCTCGAACCCCAGGCCGCTGTTGGCGCCGGTGATGACGAACGTGCGACCGGTCTGGTCGGGGACGTCGTCGATGGTCCATCGCTCCACGGCAGCCTCCTCAGGCGGTCCGGGCCGGGTTCCTCAGGACGGGTTCCTCATGCCGAGCGTGCCCGTACACGGCGCGGTTCGATCCGGAGCCGTTTGATGACGATCTCGTTCATCATCTCCGTGGTGCCGCCGCCGATGCCCAGCAGGCGCGCGTCGCGGTAGTGCCGCTCCACCTCCGACTCGCGCATGTAGCCCATGCCGCCGAACAGCTGCACCGCCTCGTGGACCACGTGCTCGACCGCGTAGACGGCGGTGTTCTTGGCGAAGGCCGTCTCGGTCAGCACGTCCTGGCCCGCCACGTACCGCTCGGCGACCGACCGGGTGTAGGCGCGCGCCACGTCCACCTGCCGGGCCATCTCGGCGATCTTGTGCTGGACGAGCTGCCGCGACGCCAGCAGGCCGCCGAACGTCTCGCGCTGCCGCACCCACTGGACGGTCAGGTCCAGGCAGCGCTGCGCGGTCGCGTACGCCTGCGCGGCCAGGCCCAGGCGCTCGGTGACGAAGTTCTGCGCGATCTGCAGGATGCCCGTGCCCTCCGCGCCGACGAGGTTGGCCCTCGGCACCCGCACGTCGGTGAACGCCAGCTCGGCGGTGTCGGAGCAGTCCCAGCCCATCTTGCGCAGCGACCGCGAGACCACGAACCCCGGCGTGTCCTTGTCGATCACGAGCAGGGAGATGCCCGCCGCGCCGGGCCCGCCGGTGCGCACCGCCGCGGTCACGAAGTCGGCCCGCACGCCCGAGGTGATGAACAGCTTCGCGCCGTTCACCACGTAGTGGTCGCCGTCCGCCACGGCGGTGGTGCGGAGGTTCGCCAGGTCGGACCCGGTGCCCGGTTCGGTGACGGCGAGCGCGCCGATCCGCTCCCCCGCCAGCGTCGGCTTCGCGTACCGCTCCACCAGGTCCTTGCTGCCGGAGGCGATGATGTTCGGCAGGGCGATGCCGTGGGTGTACAGCGCGCCGAGCAGGCCGCCCGAACCGCCCGCCTGGATGATCTCCTCGAACACGATCAGGACGTCGAAGACCTCACCGCCCGAGCCGCCCGCCTCCTCGGGCCATCCGACGCCCAGCAGCCCGGTCTCGGCCGCCTTGCGATGGAGTTCGAGTGGCAGTTTTCCAGCGTCTTCCCACTGCGCCAGATTGGGAACGATCTCGCGCTCGGTAAAATCCCGGGCCAAGGCGCGCAATGCGACACGCTCGTCGGTGTTCCAGGGGCTCTTCGTCGTCACTCTTCCTCCAGCGGCACTAGGAAGACGGGATCGGGCGCCGCGTTCCCCATCAGATCAACGGCCGTCTGGCAGCGGAACTCTCCTTCCAGTAGAGCGGCAGTCACATCAAGTGACGCACTACTTACTATGAGTCACTTGCCTGACTCCAGGCTTTCCCCCTTTCCTGGATAGCGGCGCCAGGGACACTCTTACGGCAGGAGTTCAATGACCCTGACTCATCGAGTAAGAGCATTCTCCCCTTGGCCGAGGGGAACGATATCCCCCTCTCCGCATCGCAATTCCCGTGGTCGGGACGGTCACAAAAATGAGCGGTAACGCGCGACGCGGGGACAGGCGGCTCACGGTCGTGTGCGTCGGGGCGGGCCCCGGCGAACGGCGGATCCTGGGTGACGCGCTCCTGAGCGTCGTGCCCGCCACAGGGGACGTGAACGAGGAGGCGGACACGGCCTCCGGCGCGTCCTGGCGGTGGGACGGCCGCTTCCTCGACGTGGCCGGCCGCGTCCGGTGCTTCGTCGAGGAGCGCGTCCCGAAGCTGCGGATCGACGTGGAGTTCGCCGACTCGCTGGCGGCGGTGCCCGGCCTGTTCACCGGCGGACGGTCCGTCGAGGTCCTCCTGGTGTTCACCCCGCCGGGCCCCGCCGAGGACGGCGCGGACCAGGCGCACGCCGACGCCGTGATCGAGGCGGTCGCGTCCTGGCCGTCCGAGCGGCGGCCCGAGCTGTCCCCCTTCGGGGTCCGGCTGTACCGCGACCCGTCGCACGACGCCGGCGCGCAGGTCGTCGCGCCCTTCACCGTCCGCGACCGTCCCGCGTCCGGCTGGCATCTGGCCTGCGACGCCGTCGCGGCGGTCGCGGACCACATCGAGACCCGCGTCGCACAGCTCGCGATCGCGGCCGCCGAGCTCCCGGCCGCCACCCTGGCGCGCGGGCTCGCCGCCTTCCTGTCCGCGCGCTCGGGCCGGTCATGGGGCCTGCACCCCTACACCGGCACCGTGGTGTCCGGGATCATCTCCGACCTGGAGAGGCTGGCGGGCGAACGCGGCAACCCCGTTCTGCGCGCCCCGGGCGAGCACGGCCTGGCCTGCGGGGCGCTCGCCCGGTGGATCCTCGACCGGGCGCCGTTCCTCATCGTGGTCACCAGCGGCATGCTGGACGAGTTCAAGGGGACCCTCGCCAACCTACGGGACGCCCGGGCCCGCGGCTTCATCGTCGGCGCGGAGTCTCCCGCGGACCGGTGGGCGCCGTTCCAGGGCACCGTCCACGCGCACGAGGACTCCCGCGAGGTCCTGCGCGCCAAGCGCCTGAAGGTCTTCTACCTGGACCGCGCCAGGGACCTCGACGCCATGCTCCGGGACGCCTTCGCCGCGTACGACGCCGACGAGGGCCCGGTCGTGCTGCTGGTCACCCACAGCGTCCTGGAGCATCGCGCCGACCCGCCGCCGGTCCCGGACGAACCCGCTCCGGCCCGCGCGGTCGTGCGCGAGAGTCCGCTGGACGAGGTCGTCGACCTGGTCAACAACGGTCCCGTCCGGCTGCTGTGGCAGGTCGGCGCCGTCGAGCCGGAGGACCGGCCGCTGCTGCTGCGCGTGGCCCGCGAGGCCGGGGCGGCGCTGGCCGACTCGCTCACCCGTCCGGGCGCGGTCTCGCACTTCACGGGCGGCGAGCGGGTTCCGGCCTACCTCGGCACGCTGGGCCTCTACGGCTTCACGTCGCGGGTGTACGACTACATGATCGACCCGGCGACCCGGCGGCTCCGGCCCGACCTCGCGCTGTTCTTCCTCGGCAGCCGGATCGCCGAGATCTCGAGCCCCTTCAGCGAGTCGGTGCTCGGCCGGCATCCGCTCGTCGTGCAGGTGACCCGGCGGCGGGAGCACCTGGCCCCGGCCGCCGGCCTGCCGGTGTGCGCCCCCGTCGGCGCGTTCCTCCACCGGCTGGCCGAACGCCTGGACGTCGACCCGAAGGTCCTGGCGATGCGGCGGCACGCCGTCGAGACCGTCCGCGACCACGGCGACCCGTCGGCCGTCCTGCCGACCAGGCCCATGACGACCGGTGTGTTCTGCCACGAGGTGGACGCGGTCGTCCGCGAGCTCATCGCCTCGCACGGATACCGCTACACCGGCGTGTACGACGTGGGACGGGGCGGGATCGCCGCCATCCGCAACATCGCCCGCACCGGCCCCGGCTACTCCGGCTGGTACGGCCGGGCGCTGATGGGGGACGCGCTCCAGGCCCTCCCGGCGATCGCCCTGACCCGCCCGGGGAACGTCCTGGCGTTCATCGGGGACGGCGCGGCGGCGCTGGTCCCCGACATCACGCCCACCCTCGTCCAGCAGATCCGGTACGAGCACGCCTCCCTGGACGGCAACCTCAGCGTCTTCACGCTGTTCAACGGCGCCCACTCCCTCATCCGCACCTACCAGGAGGCGCGGAACCGCGAACCGGACTTCCACCAGACCACGGTCGTGCACCGGCTCGAACCCGAGTGGACGCACGACCTGGGCCGCGCCCGGATCCACCACCGCCACCTCGACCGGGTCGACCGGCGGTCCCTGGCGGACCAGCTGCTCGCCCCCGCGACGGTCAACCTCTACTCCGTCCCGCTCACCCACACCAGCGACGGCGACGGGCTGTACCTGCCGTCGGAGCGCGGCTGGCACGCCGCCACCCATCCAGGAAAGGGATCGACATGAACGCACAGGAAGCGCTGGACACCGTCCAGTCCATCCTCGCCGACCGGCTCGGCGTCGAGCGGAGCCTGATCACTCCCGAGGCGAGCCTGCGCGAGGACCTCGCCCTCGACTCCATCGACGCCTACGACCTGCTCACCGACGTCGAGGAGCGCTTCGCCCTCGACATCGACCCCGGGCGGTTCTCCATGGTCGGCACCGTCGCCGACGTCATCAGCGTCATGCAGGAGGCCGCGCCGGCAAAGGCCATGCCGTGAGCCGCGCCGTGGTGGTGACCGGGCTGGGCCCCGTCACCCCCATCGGGATCGGCGCGGCGGACTTCCACGAGGGGCAGGTGACCGGGCGCAACGGCATCCGGGGCGTCACCCGGTTCGGGCCGGAGGAGCTGGGCCCGTGCATCGCGGGCGAGGTGGACCTCCCGGAGTCGATGGCCCTGCCCGCACGGCTCCAGGCGAAGATGGACCGGACCGTCCAGCTCGCGATCGTGGCCACCGACCTCGCCATCAGGGACGCCGGGCTCGAGCTCGAGAAGCTCGACCTCACCCGGTTCGGGATCTCGGTCGGCACCGGCGCGGGAAACCTGGAGTCCCTCGCGGCCATCTGGCGGGCCGCCTGGGACGAGGGGGGCCGCCGGTCGCGGGGCGGCGTCCCCCGGGTCATGAGCAACGCGATCGCCGCGGGCATCGCCATCCAGTACGGGCTGTCCGGCCCGGTCACCTGCTCGTCGCTGGCGTGCGCCGCCGGAGGCGAGGCCCTCGCGGTGGCCCACCAGATGATCGCCAACGGCGAGGCCGACATCGTCGTCTCGGGCGGCTCGGAGGCGCCGGTCTTCCCCGAGATGATCAGCTCGCTGCGCGCCCACCACGCCCTGTCGGCCAGGGTCACGGACCCGGCCGCCGCGAGCAGGCCGTTCTCCCCCGACCGGGACGGATTCGTGCTGGCCGAGGGCGCCGGGATGCTCATCCTGGAGTCCGAGGAGCACGCCTCGGCCCGGGGCGCCACGGTCAAGGCCCGGTTCGCCGGATACGGACGGACCTGCGACGCCTACAACGTCGTGGCGCCCCGTCCGGACGGCAGCGGAGCGGGCCGTGCCATCGAGATCGCGATGCGGCGGGCCGGGCTCGCCCCGGACGACGTCTCCTACGTCAACGCGCACGGCACCAGCACCCAGCTGGGCGACGCCGCCGAGGCCCTGGCGATCACGACGGCCCTGGCGGACCGCGGCCGGCGGGTCCCGGTCTCCGGGACCAAGTCCCAGACCGGGCACTCCCTCGGGGCCGCCGGGGGGATCGAGGCGATCGCGGTGGTCCAGGCGATCGGCACCGGGATCCTGCCGCCGACCCTCAACCTCGAACGACCCGACCCGGCCTTCGAACTGGACCTCGTGGGCCCGGATCCGCGCGACCACGACGTCACGGCCGCCCTGTCCAACAGCTTCGGCTTCGGCGGGCACAACGTCGTCCTCGCCTTCACCCGGCCCTGACCGCACGGGCGCCCCGCCCGGCCCACCCCCTCCAAGGATGTGCACATGGATGTCGGAGATCTCTTCTGGCGGACGACCTGGGAATGCACGCCCCGGCGCCAGTTCCACAGGCTGCGCCGTCCGCGCTCGCTGCGGTCGGTGGTCGCCGGGAAACGGGTGGTGCTGACCGGGGCGTCGTCGGGGATCGGCCGGGAGACCGCGCTCCTGCTCGGCAACGCGGGGGCCGAGGTGGTCCTGGTCGCCCGGCGCGCCCACCGCCTCGCCCAGGTCGCCGAGGGCATCGACGGGGCGTCCGTGCACGTGTGCCCGTGCGACCTGACCGATCCCGACCAGACCGCGCGGCTGACCACGCAGATCCTCGAGATGGGCGGGGCCGACCTCCTCATCAACAACGCCGGGCACTCGATCCGGCGGGCCCTGGCCAACTCCCGCGACCCTTTCAACGACATCGAACGGCAGGTCCGGCTGAACTTCCTCGGCGCGCTGCGGCTCACGCTGCCGCTCCTCGCCGACATGCGGGCCCGCGGTGGCGGGCACATCGTGAACGTCTCCACCTTCGGCACCCAGATCGGGGCGCTCCCCCACTTCGCCGGCTATCTGGCCTCGAAGGCGGCCTTCGAGGCGTTCGCCCGGTCGACCGCGCCCGAGACGCGCGGCGACGGGGTCCGCTGGACCATCATCAACATGCCGCTCGTGCGGACGGACATGAGCGCGCGGGGAGGCATCAACCAGAACTCCGCGATGTCGGCCCGGTCGGCCGCGCGGGTGATCGCCCACGCGGTCGTCCACCGGCCCGCGCGGATCAGCCACCCGGTGGGCCTCGCCGCGCGCCTGTCGGACCTGCTCTTCCCCAGGACGATGGAGCGGGTCATGTCGCGCAGCGTCGATCCCGTCCGGAACAGGCAGGTGCCCCTGGCCGGCGGCGCGGCGGGCGCCGGGCTGCAGCCGGCCCGCCCCTCCCGGGACGGGTCCGGGTGATCCCATGAGCGAGTCTCCGTGGTTCGTGCCGTTGCTCCTGGCCAGCGGCGGGTTCTGGACCGTGGCCTACGTCCTGGTCGCGTGGCGGAACGCCCGCGACCGCACCTACGGCATGCCGCTGGCGGCGCTGGTGGCCAACTCGTCCTGGGAACTGCTGTTCCTGGGCGGATACCCCCATGGGCTGCGGGCCGGGATCATCGGCATGTTCCTGCTCGACATGGTCCTGCTCGCGCAGACGCTGCGGTACGGCCCGCGCGAGTTCCCACGCCTTCCCGCCTGGCTCTTCTATGCAATCGTCGCCGCGTCCTACGCGGTCGCGATCCCGCTGGTGCACACCCTGAACAGGGCTTTGGACGACCCGTACGGCATCTACGCGACGTTCCTCGCCAACCTGATGATGAGCGCGATGTTCTTGGCGATGCTGTACGCCCGCCAGGACGGACGCGGCCAGAGCATGCCGATCGCGATCGCCAAGTTCCTCGGGGCGGCCTCCCTCGCCCTCGCGTTCAGCGTGAACACGGCCTCCACGACGTCGAGCGGACGGCCCGTGCTGTACGTGTTGTTCGTCGCCGTCGCCGTCCTCGACATCGCCTACGCGATCGCGCTCCACCGCGTGACGCACCGCGCCGCCGTCCAGGCCGACTCCGAGAAGGAGCAGCTGGCATGGCTCTGACGGCTCCGGCGGCGTCGCCGGCGACATGGCGGGACGGGAAGAAGTACCTGTGGCTGCTCGGCCTGTTCGTCCCCGCGTTCCCGTTCCTGGCCTGGGCACTGGCGAACGCGACCGGGATGGGCTTCTTCTGGTGGTCCGAGCTCCTCCTGCTGTACTCGGCCTTCCCGTGGATCGACCACGCGGTCGGCAAGGACCCGGGCAATCCGCCCGACGCCCTCCTGGCCTGGCTGGAGCAGCAGCGCTACTACCGCTGGTGCACCTACCTCTATCTCCCGCTCCAGTACGCGGGCCTGGTCATGGCCTGCTACCTGTGGTCCCGCGGCGGCCTCTCGACCGCCGACAAGCTCGGGCTCGCGTTCACCACCGGGTTCGTCAGCGGCAACGGCATCAACGCCGCGCACGAACTCGGACACAAGAAGGACTCGGTGGAGCGCTGGCTGTCGAAGGTGGCGCTGGCGCAGACCGCGTACGGCCATTTCTTCATCGAGCACAACCGCGGCCACCACGTCCGCGTCGCCACGCCGCAGGACCCGGCGAGTGCCCGGCTCGGTGAGACGTACTGGCGGTTCTGGCCGCGCACGGTGTGGGGAAGCCTGCGTTCCGCGTGGGGCCTGGAGTCGCGGCGCCTCGCGCGTACGGGACGAAGTCCCTGGACCGTGCGCAATGACGTCCTGAACGCCTGGGCGATGACGCTCGTCCTCTTCGGAACGCTCATGGCCGTGTTCGGCCCGGGAATCCTGCCCTACCTTCTTCTGCAGGCGGTCGTGGGATTCTCGCTGCTCGAAACGATCAACTACATCGAGCATTACGGGCTGCTACGGCAGAAGGCCGGCGGCGAACGCTACGAGCGCTGCGCGCCGCGGCACAGCTGGAACTGCAACAACCTCGCGTCCAACGTGCTCCTTTATCACCTGCAGCGACACAGCGACCACCATGCCAATCCGACCCGCCGATACCAGGCGCTCCGGCACGTCGACGAAGCCCCCGAACTGCCCGCCGGATATCCCACGATGACGCTGCTGGCATGGATTCCGCCGCTCTGGCGCAGAATCATGGACGAACGCGTCCTCGCGCATTACGGCGGCGATCCCGACCTCGCCAATATCCAGCCCGGCCTCCACGGCAGGTACCGCGCATGAGCCGCTTCCAGTGCCCCGTCTGCGAGTACACCTACGACGAACGCGCAGGTGAACCACGGGAAGGCTTCCCTCCCGGAACCGCCTGGGCCGGAGTGCCGGACACCTGGTGCTGCCCCGACTGCGGCGTCCGCGAAAAGGTCGACTTCGCCGAGACGGTCGGAGGGTCACTCGGCGAAACGACCGGGGAGCCACCGGTGAATCTGGGCCGTGAACCATCATGAGAACCTGGCAATGCGTGATGTGCGGCTTCATTTATGAAGAAGCCAGTGGCTGGCCCGACGAAGGCATCGCCCCCGGCACCCGCTGGGAGGACGTCCCGGACGATTGGCGCTGCCCCGACTGCGGCACGGAAAAGGCCGACTTCGAGATGATCGAGATCTCTTGCGGCTGACGGAAACCGCATTCGGGTCACGGGACACTCAAATTCCCATCCCGGTCGCCCAAAGAAGGGAGATCATGGGCAACACACGACCCTGTCGGGACACCGCCGAATATGGTCCGACGGTAAGCATCTTGCATCGTCCCTGGTCATGCCATGTTGACGCCCGGCCACCCTATCCTCGGAAGCGGCACCGAGGGCCACCCTCCGGAATCCGGCAAAGCCGGACCGGCCTCGCAAAAATAAATCTCGGCCCATCACCGGACAAAAGAACTCGTCGACGACGATGAGCGGCGAGCGAAGCCACAAGAACAGCGACCGCGCTTCTCTCGCAGAGCACGCGGCGCCGGTCCGACAGGCGACACCCGCGGCGCGGCCGCACAAGGGAGAGTCCAATGCCCACCTATCGCGACGACAACCGGCGGAGCCGTTCCGGCCGCTCCCGAAGGCGCACCGGGATGACCAGCCTCGTCCAGGACGTCCTCGACGACGTCAAGGACTACATGGACGACAACCTCGACCGCACCCGGGACGTGGAGAACTCCACGCGCGACGCCCTGACCAGGCTCGTCGAGGACCGCTCCGACAGCTCGCGCCGCGGGCGGCGACGCCGCCGCGACGACCGCGACTGGGACGACCGGGACCGCGACCGCGACCGGGACGACCGCGACGACGACGTGGACGACCTCGTGGACATGGTCAGCGACCTGCACGAGGACCTCCTCGAACTCGCCAAGCAGGTCCGGGCCCTGGCGGAGCACGCCTCCCCGGGCACCGCCGTCGCCGGCGAGCGCAAGAAGGCCGTGTCCCGATCGGGGAACGGCTGACGACGACCGTCCGGCTCTCCCCGGCCCCTGAACGGGGGCCGGCAGGCCGGCGGTTCGGCACGAGAGGGACCTTGAGATGCCCGAGGAGGCGGGGCGTCCCCGGGAACGGGAGGCGACGTCCGACCGGAGGCGCCCGCACGTCCGGCGGCTGCGCCTCGAGCCGGACGGAGATCTGTACGACCTGGACGAGCGGCGCCGGATCGCCCTGAAGGAGCTGGGCGACGAGGTGAAGGCCGGACGCCAGTTCCGCGTCCGGCACGGCGAGACGGGCACCGACTGCACCCACGAGGTGCTGCTGGAGGTGCTCCGCACGTCGCTGCCCCCGCAGACCCTGTCCGCCTCGGGCGGCGACCTGTTCGCGACCGCCCGCCAGATCCTGTCGGGGGCCACCGATTTCCTCGGAGGCGCGGGCGCCCGCCGGAAGCACTGATCGCGCCACCATGTCGAGCCGGCCGGACGGGCGACGCGGGCCGGCCGCCCAGGGAGATCCGATGGAGAGCCGGTGACCACACGACGCATGCGCGCCGTCGGCAAGGTCCTGTTCCAGATCGTCGCGGAGGAGGGTTCCCGGCTGACCTCGCGCGGCGAACGCGGCGCGTCCCCCAGCGAGGTCAAACAGCGGCGCGCCAGGACGATCCGGCTGGCCCTGGAGCGGCTGGGCCCCTTCTACATCAAGCTCGGGCAGATGCTGTCGACGCGGCCCGACATCGTCTCCCCCGAGATGATGGCCGAGTTCGCCCACCTGCAGGACACGGTGTCCCCGGCGCCCTTCTCGGTGTTCGAGCCGGTGCTGGTGGACGCGCTGGGCCCCGACTGGAGCAGCCGCTTCGCCAAGGTCGCCGACGGCGAGCCGCTGGGCTCCGCCTCGCTGGCCCAGGTCTACGAGGTGATCCTGCAGGACGGGACCCGCGGCGTCCTGAAGATCCAGCGGCCCGACATCCGCGCCCTGGTCCTCGACGACATGGCGATGGCGCGCAGGCTCGTCCGCTGGGTGGCCCGGGCCGCGCGCGACCTCAACACCGTGATGGACCTCGAGGCCACCCTGAACGTCGTCTTCGACGCGATGGAGTCGGAGCTGGACTTCACCGTCGAGGCCGCCAACATGGAACGCGCCCAGGAGCTCATCGCCGGGTTCGAGCACCTGGAGGTCCCCGAGGTGATCTTCGCGACGCCCCGGGTCATGGCGCAGACGCTCGCGCCCGGCTGCTCCATCCGGGACGTGGACCCGGCGACCCTCACCGAGGAGGAGCGCCTGGGGATCGGCCGCGACCTGCTGGCCTTCGGCTACCGCGGCTACCTCACCGACCGGTTCTTCCACGCCGACCCGCATCCCGGGAACATCTTCGTGGCCTCCGGGCACAAGGCGTCCCTGATCGACTGGGGGATGGTCGGCCGCATCGACCGGCGGATGAGCATGACCCTGATGTCCATCCTGCTGGCGATGGCGCACGAGGACGGGGCCGGCGTGGCCCGCGCCTGGCTCGAACTCGGCAAGGCCACCCCCTGGGCGGACGTCCCGGCCTTCTGCGGGGACGCCTCGGCGCTGATCCCGAAGATCGCGTCGGCGTCCCTGGCGGAGCTGAACTTCGGCGTGGCCCTGACGAACATGCTCCGGTACGCGGCGCGCCGGGGCATCCAGACCAGCCCCCTCATCGCGCTGCTCGGCAAGTCCTTCGCCAACCTCGAGGGCTCCGTCCGCTACCTGGCCCCCGAGCTCAGCGCCACCGAGATCTTCGAGGAGGAGGTCCGCAACATCATGTTCGACCAGGTCCGCTCCTCCCTCTCCGAGATCGCGGCGGCGCGCACGACGCTCGACCTGCTCATGGGCACGACGGTGGCGCCCGAGCAGCTGCGCGCCTTCCTCCGGGACGTCACCAACCGCGAGTTCACCGTCCGCATGGGGTATCTCCGCCAGAAGGGCGAGCCCGGCATCAGCGAGGCCCTGAACCTTCGCAAGAAGCTCCGGGTGGCCGGAACCGTCGTCGCCGGGGTCGCCCTCTGGCGCCTGGCGAAGCGGCGATGCCCGGACCTGCTTCCGAGTTCAGGACGTGAGGCGCGCACAGAACACTGACGCTCTCGCCGGGACGGCTCGTCGGAGGGGTAGTAGAAACGGCTGCATGACCGATCAGCCCCCTCCGCGCAGGACGGCACGACGGACATGGCCGCTGTACGCGGCGGGGTTCACCACCGCGTTCGGTGCGCACGGCATCGCGGCCAACCTGGGGCAGGGCGATCCGGATCTGAAGGGGTCCGTGCTGTACCTGGGGTTGCTGCTGGCGCTGTACGACGGCGCCGAGGTCGTGCTCAAGCCGGTCTTCGGGACGCTGTCGGATCGGGTCGGGGCCCGTCCGGTGCTGCTGGGCGGGCTGGCCGCGTTCGCCGTGGCGTCGGCGCTGTTCGTGGTGGTGCGCGATCCCGGGTGGCTGTGGGCGGCGCGGCTGGGGCAGGGGGCGGCGGCCTCGGCGTTCTCGCCCGCCGCGTCCGCGCTGGTCGCGCGGCTGCATCCGCGGACCGGGCACGGCAGGGCGTTCGGGTCCTACGGGTTCTTCAAGAGCATCGGGTACACCGCCGGGCCGCTGCTCGGAGGCGTCCTGGTCTGGCTTGGCGGGCTGACGCTGTTGTTCGGCGTGCTGGCCGGGCTGTCGGTCGGCGTGACGGTCTGGGCCGCGCTGGCGGTGCCGTCCGTTCCGCCGCTGCCGAGGGCGCGGCAGACCGTGGTCGACCTGGTCCGGGGACTGGGGAACGGCGCGTTCCTCAGGCCGGTGGCGGCGCTGGCCGCGGCGACGGCGGCACTGTCGGCGGGCGTCGGGTTCCTCCCCCTGTCGGGCGCGTCCGTCGGGCTGACACCGCTGGTCACAGGGGCGGTGATCTCGGTGCTCGCCGCGTCCGCCGCGGTCGTGCAGCCCTGGGCGGGACGGGCTCTGGACGCGGGCCGGATCACCATGCGCGCCGGCCTGTCCGCCGGGCTCGGGATCACCGGTGCGGGGCTCGCGGTCGCGGCGCTGCCCGGGGCCGTCCCGCTCCTGCCCGCCGCCGTCCTCATCGGGGTCGGGACGGGCCTGGTCACGCCGCTCGGGTTCACCGCGCTGGCCGCCTCGACCCCACCGGAACACCTCGGCCGGACGATGGGGACGGCCGAACTCGGACGGGAGCTCGGCGACGCCGGAGGCCCGCTGCTGGTGGCCGCGGTCGCGGCGGCCCTCACCCTCGGGTGGGGGTATCTCGCGCTCGCGCCGGTCGTCGTCCTGCCGGCCGTCCCGGGCGTCAGGCGGGCGGGGCCTGGGGGCGGAGGGCGGACATGGTGAGGCTCACCAGTTGGACGGCGGCCTGGTCGGAGGTGCCGCGGGCCGCGGTGAGGGCATGGAGGCAGTAGGTCGCGAGCTGGCCGGGGTCCATGTCGTCACGGACCTCGTCCGCGCGGGCGGCCTCGTCGATCAGATCCCGGAAGAAGGCGTGCAGGCGGTGCAGCGCCTGCTGGACGTGCTCGCCGCCGTGCAGCAGGACGGCCAGGCCGTCGTCGTGGCGCCCGTGCGCGCCCTGCGGGGTCAGCGCGTACGCCAGGAGCGCCGCCTCCAGGCGGGCACCGGGCGGCAGGTTCGGGTCGGCGACCTCGTCCACCTGCCGGAGATGGGCGTTGACCTGCCGTTCATGCCAGGCGCTCAGGACCGCCTGGACGTCCGGGAAGTACTTGTAGAGCGTCGCGCGCCCGATGCCCGCCCGCTCGGCGATCTGCGACATCGTCAGCATGACCAGCCCGTGCTCGGCCACCAGCGCGGCCGTGGCGTCCAGGGCCGCGTCGCGGACCGCTGAACGGTGCGCGTCGATCGTCTCGTCCCACAACTTCGGCACACGCAGAGCGTACATCGCGTCCCGGGTGGAGACAGAGTGTCCGTTGACAAGACAGTCTGTCTCGATAAATCTGGAAGCCCCTCGAGATGGAGGCCGCGATGCCGTCCCTGGAAGCCGTGATCGAGACCGGCCGCGCGAGCAGGTACCTCGTGCAGTTCTGCAAACACGCGTCCGCGATCGGCGCCCGTGGGCACGCGACGGGCGGGCACCGGCACGGACCGTCCGCCGGACACGACCTTCAGGTGGAGGCCGAGTGGACCGAATCGTCCGGAACGGTGACCTTCGTCCCCTGGGGCCGGTGCGAACTGGCCGCGGAGCCCGGCCGGCTGACGGTGCGCGTCGAGGCGTCCGGCCCGGCCGAGCTGGCCCGGATCAAGGACGTGATCAGCCGTGACCTCGACCGGTTCAGCCGCCGCGCCCCACTGACCGTGACCTGGAGCGAGAGCCACACGAGCTGAGCGCGCGACCGTCGACGGCGTCCCCGGGGTCAGTGCTGGCCCTGCTTCAGCATGGCCAGGTGCTTCTGCAGCACGGGGAGGGCCTGCCGGGCCTCCCCGACGACGGTCGGGTCCGAGCCGTGGTCGACCTCGTTGCGGGTCGCCGCCAGGGCCCCCTCGTGGGCGGTGATCTGGTCGGCGACGAACTGGTTGTCGAAGGCCGCTCCGGTGAGGCCGCCGAGCACCTCCTGCTGCGCGGCCTGGTCGGACGAGGGAGAGGTCGGCAGGTTGACGTGGAACCGCTCCGCCGTGGTGACGATCGTCTGGTCCTGCCGGGTGTGGTCGGTCACCAGGACGCCCGCCTCCGACTGGATCTGCGAGCTGCCGCTCTTGTCCTGGGCGAGCTGCGCCGCCTGGATCTCGGCGAGGTTGCCCTGGTGGATCTGGCCGAGCCAGTTCTTGTCCTGCCCGGAGAGGTTGGAGGGCGAGGGGTTCACCGAGGGCGGGGCGGCCTTCCTGTGCTCCTGGTACGCCCCGCAGGCCGCCCCCGCCGCCATGATCGCCGCGGCGGCGGCCACGGCCGCCGGCCACCGAGTGATGGACATGATCCGATCTCCCCACTCGCCGCACCGCCCTACCTCCCCCCTTGTGTAGTCCGACCGAAACGCGGGTTTTAAACCCTCCTGAACGAGAAGAGCCGGAGGCTCACCGTCCGCCGCCCTTACGGACGCGCGCCCCCGCAAGGGATGTCGCCGATCTCGGCAGATCCGGATTTTCCGGCAGGTTTCAGCTCGCCTCGAGGTACTGGTGGTCGGTGCGGATCCGCCCGTCGGCGTCCAGGGTCAGGACGTCCACGCCGCCGACGAAGTGGGGACGACACCGGGGGGGCCGCGGCGCGGGCGGACGGCGCCGGACGTCGCGGCCGGCGGTGCCGAGCGAGTTCGACACCAGGATCGCCGTCCAGTAGAGGGCTTCGCCGGTGCGACTGGAGATGTTCTCGACGTCGCGGCTCTGGCCGGTGCGCCACCAGACGAGGAAGACGAGGGCCAGGAGCCCGGACAGGACGAGGGCGCCCCACCCGTATCCGAGGCCGTGGGCGACGCCGCCGTGGCCGGGTCCGCGGTCAAGGAGGTCGGACATCTCGGTGCCGACGAGGCTGGTGCCGAGCACCACCGTCCAGAACACGGCCGGACGGAACCGGGTCGTCCTGAGCTGGATCGCCAGGACGACCAGGAAGCCCCCGAGGAAGAGCGCCTCGGTGGCGACATAGCCGAGCCCCAGGGTGATGCCGACCAGGTCCCCGGCCGTCTCCCCCAGCGTGACGGCGACGATCTTGAGGGCCCAGAACAGGGCCGTGACCTGCGGAAGCCTCCGTGTCACGAGGTGTTCTCGCCTGGCGTCCAGGGCCTCGGCCGTCCTTGCGGGCATGCGCACTCCCATCGTCGGTCACCATCACGCCATGAGTTGTCGCGACTACGTACGGCGACCGAGACTAGCGATGAGAGAGCGCGGGGGCATGGCTATTTCTACAAGCGTGTAGAGGTGTCGGAGCAGCGGGCCGCCCCTATGAAGATCCTCTGAATGCCTCCTGAAGGGAGGCGCGAGGGGTGGTCCGAAGTGTTGACTGCTGGGCGACATCGACTCGTAAGGATCCTGATGCCCGCCACCGTCTGGGGACTCCCCGTCCACCCCCTCGTCGTCCACCTGGTCGTGTTCCTCATCCCGCTGGTCACCGTCGCCGCGCTCGTGGTGGCGGTCTGGCCGAGGGCGCGGAAGGTCGCCGCGCCCTGGGTGCTGGGCCTCGCCACGATCGGCGTCGTGTCCGTCCCGATGGCCACGTCCAGCGGTGAGGGGCTGGAGAAGCGCGTCCCGCACTCGGCGCTCGTGGAGAAGCACGCCGAACTGGCCGACGGGCTGCTCCCGCTCGTCGCGGGGGTCTGGCTGGCCCTGGCCGTCATCGTGGCGGTCGCCTGGTACTCGCGCCGCGCCACCAGCGCGCCCCGCTGGGCCACCGCGGTCACCGTGGTCGCCGCCGTCCTCACCGTTGGCGCGGCCGCCGCCACGGGCGTCCAGGTCGTCCGGATCGGTCACAGCGGCGCCAAGGCCGTCTGGCACGACGTCGGCCAGGAGAAGCCCGAGCACTGACCTCGCTCCAAGGCCCTGGACCGTGACAGCACGGTCCGGGGCCTTCTCCGTCGCTTCATGGGGCTCAGGAACGGCGCAGCAGGAGCATGAACCCGTAGTCCATGTGGAGCTGCTGGTGGCAGTGCATCAGGGACAGGCCCGGCTGGTCGGCGGTGAAGTCGAAGTCGAGGGCCTGGTAGCCGCCGAGCATGACGACGTCCTTGCGCAGGCCGTGCGTGGGGGTGCCGGCGATGTGGGTGACCTCGAAGGTGTGCCGGTGCAGGTGGACGGGGTGGACGTCGTCGGAGGCGTTGCGGAAGCGCATCCTGTAGCGCCCGCCGCGTTCGAGGTCCATGACCGGCTTGCCCGCGTCCATGGAGAAGGGCACGCCGTTGAGGGTCCAGATATTGAACCCCTGGCCTGCGGCGTTGCGTTTCTCCACCAGCAGGTCGATCACGTGGTCGGGCCGCTGGGCGGCGGAGCCGGTGTGGGCGAACGCGCGGTAGTCCCAGAGGAAGTGGGGCGGCGCGCTCCATTGGGGGGTGCCGCTACGCCCGGCGTACTCCACCACGGTGCCCATGCCCGCGTTCCGGTCGCTGTCTGCGAGGTCCCCCAGCACCCACACGCCCGGATGGTTCATCTCCACCAGGGCTGAGACGCGTTCGCCGGTGCCGATCCACAGCACAGGCACGGCGGCCGGGCGGGGCACGGGATTGCCGTCGAGCGCGACCACCGTGAAGGTGTGCCCCGGCAGCGCGAGGCTGCGGATCTCGGTGGCGCTGGCGTTCAGGACGTGGAGCAGCACGCGCTGCCCCGTCCTGACCTTGATCGGCTCGCCATGCCCCAGTTTGCGGCCGTTGACGCTGAAATCGCGGTACCCGACCTCGAAGCCTCGCGGCATGCCCCGCGCCAGCGAGTCGGCCATCGCCTTCTCGCCCCGGCGTTTCAGCTCCGGCACCATCGGACCCGCCAGGAAGTTCACCGCCATGTCACCGCCGTGGGCGAGGGACGGCCCGAACTCCTTCAGCGTCAGGAACACCTCCTGGTCGTAGGCGCCAGGGGCCGCCTTCGGCTCGATGTACACGGGGCCCGCCTGACCGCTGTAGGTGCCGCGGGCCAGGTCACCGTGGGCGGCCACGTGGGAGTGGTAGAAGCGGAAACCGGACGGGCCGGGCGTGAACGACAAGCGCCGCATCCCGTGTGGCGGGATGAACGGGGTTCCCTCCTCCGAGGCCCCGTCCACGTCCGCCGGCACCCGCTGGCCGTGCCAGTGCAGCAGCTCAGGGGTCCCGGTGTCGTTGTGGACGTCGACCACGACCGGACGGCCCTCGGTGAACCGCAGCAGCGGACCGGGAAACCTGCCGTTGTAGGTCGTGGTGGAGACGACCGTTCCCGGTGCGAGCTCGACACGTCCCGTCGCGATCCGCACGGTGTGGTCCGCCCGACCCGAGGCGCCGGGCGAGGCGCTGGGCGAGACGCCGGGCGAGACGAGCTGCGCCGGGCCACAGCCGGAAGCCGAACCGGCGCCGCTCCCCGCCAGCGCCGCCAGTCCCCCCAGCCTGAGTGCGTCTCGACGACTGATCGGCATGACCCGCATCCCTCCAGCTCCGGCGGCACGACGACCCAGACCACGAATATCACCAAGGGTGAGCGTTGACGCACTGCGGGGTGAAGTGAAGGGGGCGACGGGAGGGGAAGGCGCGGCGCGCGACGCGGGAGCCGGAGGATAGGTCCGGGTTCGGCAACGCGGGCTCAAGCGTGGGCCAAGCCTTCGCCGGTCGGCGCGTCGTCCGGCGGCGGGGCGGGAATGCCGGGGCGGTGGAGCGGAAGCCGGACCCCGCGCCGGACGCCAAGCCCGACCCGACGCCGGACGCCGAACCCGACCCGGCGCTGGGTGCCAAGCCCGACCCGACGCCGGACGCCAAGCCGGGCCTTGTGCCGGGCACCAAGGCCGGGACCAGGCCGGACACCAGGTTCCTGCTCGCGAACGAGCGCACCTACCTGGCCTGGATGCGCACGTGCCTGGCGTTCCTGGTCGGGGGCGTCGCGCTCGGACACCTGACCGTCCGGCCCGGGCTGGAATGGCTGCGGATGACGATCGTCGTGATGATCATCGCGTCCGGCATCGTGCTGACGCCGCTCGCCTTCCTGCACTGGCGCACGACCGAGCACGCCATCCGGGCGGACCGGGAGCTCCCCCGGCACTACCTGCCGTTCGCGCTCATGGTGGTGATGGTCGTCGTGGGCCTGGCGCTGGCCGTGCTGATGTTCCTGTCCCCGTAGTCAGACGCAGACCGAGCGGAGGGTGGCGGCCAGGTCGTTGACGCGGGTCTGCAGCTCGACGAGCCGCTCCACGAGGGTCTCGTCGGCGACGGCGAGCAGGTCGTCCGGGTCGATGGCCAGGATGTTCCTGGACGTCGCGGACAGCGTCTTGGCGAACTTCGCCCGCTGCTCGCGGACGAACGTGTCCGGATCGGCCTGGACGGCCCGGTCGACGAGCTCCCGCACGAACCCGTAGGCGTCCTCGACGGCGTCGCCGTCGGGTTCGTCCGTTTCGTCCGAGCGGACGCGGGCGAGGCGCTCGTCGGAGAGCTGGGCGGACGACAGGGCGAGCGACACGACCTGCCCGGCGGGGGTCTTCGCCGTCCCCTCGGAAAGGACGCGGGAGACGTACTCGAGGTGGTCGGCGCGGCGCTGCTCGGCCTTCACGGCCTTGACCGCCTCCGGGTCGGCGAGGGCCTTCGCCAGGGTCGCCGCGCGTTCCTCGGGCCGGGAGAGCAGCGCCTCCCGGGCGGCCTCGGCGGTGAGCCGGTCGCCGAGGATCGCGGCCCTCATCGCCGGGCGATGGCCCGTGATCTCCAGGGCCTTCTTATGGCTCGCGCCGATCGCCTCGGCCTCCGCGACGACCCGCTGCCCCTTCTCGCCGGACGATCCGGGCGCGGCGTAGTAGCCGGGCCAGACGTCCGCTTCGGGGAGTTCGACCGCGGCGCCCGGGGTCAGGGTCGCGGCGTCCGGGACGAGGCCGTCCGCGGCGGCGGCCTGCCAGGCCTTCCAGTGGCGGTCGACGCGTCCGGTCGCGCATCCGGCGCGCTCGGCGAACGCCTTCGCCGAGACCTTGCCGTCGGCGGCGGGCTCGTCCTCGGCGTCCTTGGTGACGCTTCTGGCCACCAGGAGCCCGAACGTCCAGCCCCCGGCGGCGGCGAACGTCCCGAAACGCTCGGCGTCCCGGGAAACGAGTTCGTCCGGCTGACCGCTCACCATGTCTCCCCCGGCCGGACGGAACGACGGGCGCCCGGCCTCCGTCCGCGTCAGGCTATAGGACCGTCCCCCCTGCGCCACGGCAGCCGCGAAGCGCACGCCGGTGGAGTCCGGTCAACCCGTCCCAATGGTTCCGCAATGTGGCCTGCGGACGGCTCGAAGCACCGCCTCCCGGTCGGCTAGAGAGAGGGGGTCACCGTTCTGGCAATCACCCGTGGTCGTTCGCTGGGACGCCCTGCCACAGTGCGGAGGACGCGTGGGCAAGGACGCCGACGACAGCCGGCTGCTGCGGTGGCTGAGGCGCGCGTTCATCTCGGTGCGCGGCCGCGCGACGGTGATCACCGTCGTGATGACGGGGTCGGTGCTGGCGCTGTCGACCGTCCTGACCGTGGAGATCCTGGCGTACGCGGGGCGCTCCTCGGCGCGGCAGGACGCGTCGGTCACGCTGCAGCGCGTCGTCTACGACATCACCACCGGCCACGGCGTGGCGGCGGTGACCCCGGAACCGGGTGAGGCGCCGCTGATCCAGATCGTCGAGCCGGGCGCGCGGATCCTCGCCGCGTCACCGGACCTGCGGGGCAAACCGCCGCTGAACCCGGCCCCGCCGCAGATGGCGGACCTGCTGATCGGCAAGACCGTGTGCCCGGACTTCCTGCCGTCCTGCGTCGAGCTGGTGGGCCTGCGGGTGGGCGGGACGCAGTTCCCGCGCACCGCGGTCGTGTACGTCGCCGACGCGGTGACCGCGTCGCTGACCAGGCAGCGGCTGTTCCTCGAGGTGGGCGCGGTGGCGCTGGCACTGCTGCTGCTGATGTCGTGGTGGACGTGGAAGACGATCGGGGACGCGTTCCGTCCGGTCGAGGAGATCCGGCGGCAGCTGGCCGAGATCACCAGCGCGGGGCTGCGGACGATCGGCCGGCGGGTGCCGGTCCCGCGAACCGGCGGCGAGATCCAGGACCTGGCCGTCACCGTCAACGACGCCCTGGAGCGGCTGGAGCAGTCCACCAACCGGGAGCGGCGGTTCGTCTCCGAGGCGTCCCACGACCTGCGCAACCCGATCGCCGGGCTGCACACCCGGCTGGAGGTCGCGCTGGACGAGCCGGACGACTACGACTGGAAGCCGATGGTCCGGGGCGCGCTGCGCGACGCCGGACGGCTGAACGACATCGTCAACGACCTGCTGGAACTGTCCCGGCTGGACGCCCGCTCCCCCGCCGCCTGGCATCGGATCGACCTCGCCTCGCTGGTCCGGCGGGAGATCGGCGTCCGCCCGTGGCGGGTCCCGGTCACGGCCCGGCTCGAGGAGGACGTGGAGGTGATGGGCGCGCCCATCCGGCTGAGCCGCGTCCTCGGGAACCTGCTCAACAACGCCGAGCGGCACGCCGAGACGGGCATCGAGGTCGTCGTGAGGCGGGACGGCGACGACGCCTACCTGGAGGTCCTCGACGACGGGTCCGGCATCCCGGAGGACGCGCGCGAACGCGTCTTCGAGCGGTTCGCCCGGCTCGCCGAGTCCCAGCGCCGCGACCCGGCGGGCACCGGCCTCGGCCTCCCCATCGCGCGCGAGATCGCCCGCATCTACCACGGGGACGTCTACGCGGCCGACAGCCCGCGCGGCGCGCGCCTCGTCATGCGCCTCCCCCTCGCCCCACCGCACAGCCCGGAGCCACCACCGGGCGCGGAGCCACCGCCAGGCGCAGAGCCGCCAAGCGCAGAGCCGCCAAGCGCAGAGCCGCCAAGCACGGGGCGGCCGGACTCGGAGCCGTCCGGCGAGAAGCCCGAGGCGACCTGACGCGACCCCTTGTACATAGGTAGATCATCGACATATGTTGATCATATGAGCGAGCGGGCGATGCAGGAGCCGACGTTCCTGATCCTGACCGCGCTGGCCGCCGGGCCTCAGCACGGGTACGGGATCATCACGGACGCCGGGGAGATCTCCGAGGGCCGGGTGCGGCTGCGCACCGGGACGCTGTACACGGCGCTGGACCGGCTGCGCGGCGAGGGGCTGATCGAGGTGGACCGCGAGGAGGTCGTGGACACCCGGATGCGCCGGTACTACCGGATCACCGCCGCCGGCGCGGACGCGCTCGCGGCCGAGGTCCAGCGCATGCGCCGCGGCGCCGAGACCGCGGCCCTCCGACTCGGCGCCGCGGGAGGCCTGGCGTGAACGGGACGTGGAACCGGCGGCTGCTGCTCGCCTACCCGAAGCACCACCGCGACGAGTACGGCGAGGAGATGCTGGACGTCCTCACCGAGTGCGGCGGCGGCCCCCGGGAGTCGGCGGACCTGGTCGTCAGCGGGCTGAGGATGCGGCTGGACGGGCTCGGCGCCCCCTGGACGACCCCCGAGTGGCGGGACGCCCTCGCCGTGGTCAGCCTGGTGGCGCCGCTGCTGATGACCATCCCGGCGGTGTGGTTCGTCGACTCGGGCGTCAGACACCTCACGGGCGAGATGACGACGGGTCCCGGGTACCTGTCGGGCCTCTTCGGGGTCGCGCCCGTCTGGGGAGTCGGAGCCCTGGCGCTCGCCGCCGCGTGGTGGGGCGGGATCTTCGGGCGGCGGTTCGGAATCGCGGTGATCCTGGCGCTCTGCGTCTTCATGTACGTCGGCAGCGACCGGCTCACCACGTCCGACGCCAAGGCCATCACGCTGGGGCTGGTGGTGCCCGTCCTGGCGCTGGCCGGGCTGGCGTTCTCCGACGGTCCGCGCCGTGGCGCGCAGGTGCTCGGACGGCCCGTCGCGATCGCCATGGCCACCGTCGCGGGGCTCTCGTTCGCGGCCCAGGGGCTGGCCGGGCTCCAGCATCCGCTGCACCTGCAGGTGATCTCGGGCGAGATGCCCTACTACGAGGAGGCGTTGGTGATCACCATGGCCGTCCTGGTGCTGAACGGCTTTCGCACCGCGTACGGACGGCGCGTGGCCGCGCTGCTCGTCACGCCGCTGCTGTTCGACCTCGCGCCCTGGACGCCCGTGCCCGTGCCCCGCATGGCGGCCGTCACGCTCGGGTTCGCGCTGGTCCTGGCCCTGGGGGTGCGCTCCCGGAGGCGTCCGGCCCGCTGATCCCGATCCGGCCCCACTGGGCGGAACATCAGGGCGGCTCGGCCGCGTGGACGAGTCCGCGCGGCCGAGCGACGCGTCCGGTGGACTGCGGGACGGTCACGCCACGGGGGCGGTCAGGCGAGGCGGCCGCCGTCGACGGGGAGGATCACGCCGGTGACGTAGGAGGCGCGGTCGCTGAGCAGCCAGGCGGCCGCCTCGGCGATCTCGCCGGGGTCGGCCGCGCGGCCCAGCGGGGTCCGGGCGTTGAGGCCCTCGATGACGCCCGGGGACCGTTCGTCCCACGCGACGACCAGGTCGGTGAGGGTCGTCCCGGGCGCGATCGCGTTGACGCGGACGCCCTCCGGGCCGTAGGTGACCGAGGCCGTCTCGGTGAGGCGGTTGAGCGCGCTCTTCAGCGCTCCGTAGGCCGGGAGGACGGGGTTGCCGCGCAGGCTCCCGGCGCTGGAGTTGTTGACGATCGCGCCGCGTCCGGCGGTCGCGCGCATGGCCGCGACCTCGGCCTTCATGGCGTGCCACTGGCCCTTGAGATTGACGGTGTAGAGGGCGTCGAAGTCGGCGTCGGTGGTGTCCTCGAAGGACGCTGTCGGGGTGGTCGTCGCGGCGTTGTTGAAGGCGACGTCGAGCCGTCCGAACACCTCCACGGTGCGGTCGACGGCGGCGCGGACGCTCGCCGGGTCGGTCATGTCGCAGACGACGTGCTCGGCCACGCCGCCGTCCGCGCGGATCTCACCCGTCACGTCCTTGAGCTGGCTCTCGGTGCGCGCGGCGAGCATGACATGGGCGCCCTCCCGGGCGAACAGCCGTGCCGAGGCCGCCCCGATGCCGCGTCCCGCACCGGTGATGAAGGCGACCTTTCCCGTCAGAAGACCCGAAGTCGTGTTGATCATGATTCGAGTGTGCCGCGCGGCGAGCGGTTCAACCAGGGACCGCCGATCCCCGGACGGCGGTCACCGGCGGCGGTCACCCGACGGCGGTCACCCGACGGCCGTCATCGGGCTGTTCCAGGACGCCATGAGCGCGACCAGCCCGCCGCTGTAGCTGTGCTCGGCCTTGACATAGTCGCGCCCGCCGCGGCCGAACGACCAGGCCACGGCGTTCATCTCCTCGTCGTCGCGGGACGGGGAGGTGCGGAAGAACGTGGCCAGGCGGTCGTTGAGGGCGGGGTAACGGCCCTTCGGGAGCTTGAGCGCGTAGATCCCGATCCGCTCGATCTCGCCGTCGGACGCCCGCATCGTGACGTTGACGGTGTGGCCGTCGCGCGGGGTGAACTCCACCATGTCCGCGACGAGTTCCGGAGAGGGCGCGTTCCCGCCGGCGAGGGAGACGAGATCCCCGGCGACATCCTGGGTGATTCTCCTGGACGTCCTGAAGTACAGGTTCGCGGTGTTCGAGTGGTAGTCGACCGCCACATGCCGGACGGACGTCAGCCCCAGCGCGCGAAAACGTTCCTCGTGCCTTCGGAAGACCTCCGGAACGTCGGGCGCGCGGAGCACTTCCCCGACGGGACGTCTCCCACCCAGGAAAACCCAGGTCTTCGCGATTCCGCGTTCGGCGTCGAAGTCGGCGAGTTCGGTGGACACGTCGCCGTACAGGGAACTCCAGGACGAGATCAGGCCGATCATCGGATGGCCGGCGTCCAGGAGCCCGGCCCGGACGGCCGTGCCGACCGAGTCACTGGGACGCCGTTCGTAGAAGCGGTAGTTCAGCGGAGCGCCGGGACGGTCGGTGGTGCGCCAGAGCACCGCGCCGTCCCGGAATTCCTTCGGATAGGCGTCGAGAACGCCGCGTGTCACCTTTTCGGAAAAGGGCGCGCCGATGGCGTCCGCCGCCACCTTCGCGTCGACCAGGAACTGCTCGGGAGAGAACCGGTAGGAAGCGGCCATCATCACTCCGATCGACTGGACACCGGCCCCCGAGTTTCGCAAACCATCCCACGCGTGTACATCACCGCTGACATCGGTCGGACACCTCCCGAACCGCGTTCGCCCCGCTTCCGCAACGGCCGCGAGCCGGTGCGGAAGCGGGGCGAACGGTCGGGGCGGGTCAGGCCTTGGTGGCGCGGATGATCTCGTAGAGGGCGGCCAGGCCGTCATCGGTGTGGCCCTCGGCGATGGCGCGGTCGAAGAGCGCCTTGGTGGCCTCCGGGACGGACGCGTCGACACCGGCCGCGCGGGCGGCCTCGATGACGTGGCCGACGCTGATCGCCTCCATGAGGACGGTGTCGGCGACGCCCGGGTAGTCGCCCTTCGCCATCTGCTCGGCGCAGATCTTCACGAAGCCCATCGGGCCGTCCTCGCCGATGCTACGGACGATCGCGGCGGCGACCGGCGCGTAGTCGCGCGGCGAGACGCCCGCGCTCGCGACCAGGGCCGTGGCCTGCATGAACCCGTTCATGACCGCGACGAACAGGTAGAACCCGGCGAGGTAGTAGAGCGCCGCGAGGCCCGGGTCCGCGCCGACGTAGGACGTGTCGGTGATCGCGGCGAGGGTCGCGCGGTGCCGTTCGAGGGCGGCCTCGGGCCCGGCGATGTAGGTCTCGGCGGCGGGCGTCCCGATGCCGGGGACCGGGACCATGATCCCGCCGGGCAGCAGCTGCGCGCCGTGGGACTCGGCCCACTTCGCGGCCTCGCGCACCTCCTCCGGGCTGCCGGAGCTGAGGTTCACCAGGACGCGTCCCTTCAGCGCGTGCTCGGCGCCCTCCAGCGAGGCGTACATCGCCTGGTAGTGGGTCTGGCTGAGGACGACGAGCTCGTTGGCGGCGAGGGCCTCGGCGGCGTCCGCCGCGACGGTCGCGCCCTTGGCGGCGAGGGGTTCGGCCCTGCTCGCCGTGCGGTTCCAGACCGTGACCTCGTGGCCCTTCTCCATGAAGACCTCGGCCATGCGCGTGCCCATGGAGCCGAGCCCGATGACAGTCACCGACATGGTGTTTCTCCTTGTTCTCGTTGTGTGGCCCTCAGCTTCGGGCGGGGCGCTACGGAATCCCTTCGGGAGCACTACGGATTCGTCCGTAGGGTGGGGTTCATGCGTTTCGGGGTGCTCGGGCCGCTCGCGGTGTGGACGGACGGTGGCGAGGCCGTCCGGGTGCCCGAGGCCAAGGTGCGGCTGCTGCTCGCGGTGTTGCTGGCCGCGGAGGGCGGTGTCGTTTCGTCCGATCGCCTTGTCGAGGAGCTGTGGGGAGACCGTCCGCCGCGAAATCCCTCTGGAACGTTGCAGGCGCGCGTGTCCCAACTGCGCAAGGTGTTGGAGGACGCCGAACCGGGTGGGCGCGGGCTCGTCCGCTCGCAGCCGCCCGGCTATGCGCTGGCCGCTACAACGGACGCGGACGAGTTCACCGGGCTGGTCGCGCGCGCACGAGAAGAACGGGACGTGCGCGCACGAGTGAAGCTGTTCGACGAAGGACTGGCCCTATGGCGCGGGTCGGCGTTCGCCGATTTCGACATCGCCGGTGGGACGGCCTTAGAAGAGGCTCGGCTCAGCGCGATCGAGGAGCAGGCAGAGGCGCGGCTGGAGGTCGGTGAGGTTCCGGCGCTCGGCGGGCTCGTCGCACAGCATCCGCTGAGGGAGCGGCTACGCGCGGCGCACATCCTCGGGCTGTACCGCGCCGGACGGCAGGCCGAGGCCCTCGTCGACTACGAGGCGCTGCGGCGGCTCCTCGCGGACGAGCTGGGCGTCGATCCGAGCCCCGAGCTGGTCGCCCTGCACCAGTCGATCCTGCGCCAGTCGGACGAGCTGAAACCCGCGTGCCCCACGTCCAACCTGCCCGCCGTCATCGGCGACCTGATCGGGCGGGAGCGGGACGTCGCGCAGGCGCGGGCGGCGCTGCGCGGCGAGCGGCTGGTCACGCTCACCGGGCCGGGCGGGGTTGGCAAGACGCGCCTGGCCCTGGAGGTCGCGGCGCGGTCCCCGCACGATTTCCCGGACGGGACGTGGCTGGTGGAGCTGGCCGGAGGCCGTCCGCGCGACACGGCCGAGCTGGCCGACCTGGTCGCCGGGGCGCTCGGGCACCGGGACGAGACCGACCTGTCCTCGCCGGTCGACCGGCTGGCGGACGCGCTGCGCCCGCACCGGGCGCTGCTCGTCCTCGACAACTGCGAGCACGTCGTGGACGCCGTCGCCGACCTGGCCGGACGGCTGCTGGCGGCGGCGCCGGGCCTGACCGTCCTCGCGACGTCGCGGGAGCCGCTGGGCGTCGCGGGCGAGCGGGTGCGGGCCGTCCCGCCCCTGGAGCCGGGGAACGCCGAGCGGCTGTTCGCCGCCCGCGCCGCCGCGGCGGTGCCGGGCTTCGCGCTGACCGGCGAGAACGCGGCGGCGGTCGCGGCCGTCTGCCGCCGCCTGGACGGCCTGCCGCTGGCGCTGGAACTCGCCGCGACGCGCGTCCGGGCGCTCGGCGTGGACGCGCTCGCCGAGCGGCTGGACGACCGGTTCCGGCTGCTCACGCGGCGCGGCGGGCCCGCGCGGCAGCAGACGCTGCGGGCCGTCATCGACTGGAGCTGGGAGCTGCTGAGCGCTCCGGAGCGGGTCGCGCTGCGCAGGCTGGCCGTCCACTCGGACGGTTGCACGCTCGAAGCGGCCGAGGAGGTGTGCGGCGATCCGGACATCGACGTCCTCGCGCGGCTCGTCGACCGCTCGCTCGTCGTGTTCACCGAGGACCGGCGGTACCGTCTGCTGGAGTCCGTCTCCGACTACTGCCTCGAACGGCTTCGGGAGGCGGGCGAGGAAGACCTCGTGCGCGCGCGTCATGCCCGGTACTACACGGCACTCGCCGAACGGGCCGTCCCGCACCTGCGCGGGCCCGATCAGGAGCGCTGGCTTCAACGGCTCGATCGCGAGGGCGCCAACTTCCGCGCCGCGCTGGACTACCGGGCTGACCCGGTCTTGACCAACGCGCTCGGCTGGTACTGGTTCCTCCGCGGACGGCTCAACGAGGCCCGCCGCTACCTGACACTGGCCCTCGCCCAGGACGCGCCCGCGCACGTACTACGCCGCACGCGCGTGTGGCTGAACGGCCTGACGATGCTGTCGGGAGAAGGCGACAAGTCCGAATCCCTGCGGACGGCCGCCCTCGGCCCAGACGCGGACGCCTGGTCACTGTGGTTCCTGACGTTCGTCCACTGGCCCTATGGGGACCTGCCCGCCAGCCACGCCCGCCTAGAACGCGCGCTCGAAATGTTCGAGAACGAGGGTGACCGGTGGGGCGTGGCGGCCGTCCTGAGCACGCGCGCGAAGGTGCGCATGGTCGGCGGGGACCTGTCCGACATGCAGGACGACGCCGAACGCAGCCTCCGGTTGTTCGGCGAGCTCGGCGACGCGTGGGGCGAGCTCGAGGCCGCCGACGCCGTCGCCCGGCACGCCGAGATCGTCGGCGACTACGGGCGGGCCGTCCGCATGCGGCGCGAGGTGATGCGCCGCGCCGAACGCCTCGGCATGTGGGCGGAGGTGTCGTTCGCGCTGTCCGGGCTCGGCCGGACGGCCCTGCTCGAAGGCGACCTGGACGAGGCCCATGACCTGCACGAACGCGCCCTCGGCCTCGCCCGGGACCGGTCGTCCCGGTCGGCCGAGGAGTTCGCCGCGATCGGCCTCGCGCTGGTCGCCCGGCGGCGCGGCGACCTGGACACCGCCGAGGAGCACCTCCGCAGTCGGCTGCCGTGGCTGCGCGGCATCGGCGGGACGGCGGGCATCGCGTTCATCCACACCCAGCTCGGTTTCGTCGCCGAACAGCGCGGCGACGCGGCGTCCGCCGCCGGCCTGCACACCACGGCCCTGGAGGCCGCGCGCGAGACCGACGACCCGCGCGCGGTCGCGCTCGCGCTGGAGGGCCTGGCCGGGGCGCGCTCCCTCGACGGCGACCTCGCGGAGGCGGCCCGGCTGCTCACCGAGGCCGACGCGATCCGGACGTCCGTGGGCGCTCCCCTGCCGTCCGCCGAGCGCTTCGACGTCGACCGCGTCGCCGCCCGGATCAGCGCGGCCCGCGGCTCCTGACGAGCGGCAGGAACACCTCGTCCACGATCTCGACGAGGACGTCGTCCGGCGCGGACGGCGCGCCCCGCACCACGAACTCGTTCCGCAGCAGGACGATCGCGACCGTCGCGACGCGCGGGTGCAGCGCCTCGGGCGCGACCTCGCCCCGCGCCACCGCCCGGCCGAGGACGGTCAGCCAGGGCGCGGCGACGGCGGACCGGTCCTGCAGCCGCGCGACCAGCTCGGACGCGCCCCCGGCGGCGGCGATCAGCTCGCGCAGGATCGCGCCGAGCGGCGAACTCCAGTGCCGGTTCGCGCCGCGCATCAGCTCCAGCGCGTCCGCGCGCAGGTCGCCGGTGTCCGGGACCGGCACCGTCGTGGTGAGCCGCTGGTAGGCCGCGACGCCGAGCTCGAGCCGGTTCGGCCAGCGCCGGTAGATCGCGTTCTTGTTGGTGCCCGCGCGGGCGGCGACCTTGTCCATGGTCAGCCCCGCGTACCCGGACTCGGTCAGCTCGTCCACGGCCGCGCCGAGGATCGCGTCCTCCAGCGCCGCGCCCCGGCGGCGCGTCGCCCTACTCGTCATACGCCCCATCCTCCCACCGGCCACCGCGGGTGCCTTCGGCAACAGCGAGCGACACAGCCCCCGCAGATCGGCGTGCCGACCCATGCAACCCTCTCGGGGCCGGAGAGCATCAAGGGGGTGTGAAGCGATGTTCGAGAAAGACGGCGTCATGACGGCCCAGGCCGTGTCCGGGAACGGGGTCGCCGCGTTGCCGGCCGCCGAGGACACGGGCGACGGCGCTTACACGGACTACGTGTCGGGGCGCGTCGACTGGATCCGCCGCACGGCCTACCTGCTCTGCGGGGACTGGAACGCGGCCGACGACCTGACGCAGCAGACCGTCTACCGGCTGTACGTGCACTGGGCGAAGGCCCGGCGGGCCGAGAGCCTGGACGCGTACACGCGGGTCGTGCTCGTCCGGGAGTTCCTCGCGGAGCGCCGCAAGGCGTGGTGGCGGCGGACCTCCCTGGTCGCGGCACCCGACCGTCCGGCCGAGTCCGGCGACCCGGAGAGCGGGCTCGACCTGCGGGACGCGCTGACGTCCCTCGCGCCCCGCCAGCGCGCCGCGGTGGTCCTCCGCTACTACTGCGACCTCTCGGTCGCCGACACCGCCGCGGTCCTCGGCTGCTCGGAGGGCAACGTCAAGAGCCAGACCTCCCGCGCCCTCACCACCTTGCGCCGCCACTTGGAGGAACGATGAACGAGACCCTGGAGACGCACCTCCGCGACGAACTCCACGACCTGGTGAACGCTCCCCCGCCCGCGTCCGACCGCGTCCGCATCGCCGAAGCGCGAGCCCGCGGCGCCCGGACCCGCCGCGTCCGCCGGGCCGGAGCGGTCGCGGCCGTGACCGCGGCCTGCGTCGCCGTCGCGGGCGTCTCGTACTCCGTCCAGGCCGACGGGGGCACCAAGACCGTCCACTCCCCGGCGGCCGAGAGCGCACGGTCCGGTCGCCAGGGAGAGGTGCGAGTGCTGACGATCACGGCCTCGTTCGGATGGCTTCCAGGCGGCTACCGCACCTACGGCACCCGCGCCCTGGCATCCCCTGACGACAGCCCTGCCACGACCCTCTCGGCGGCCAAGCCCGGCTACACCGACCTGCAGGCCAACGCGCCCATCCAGCTGACGGCCGACCCGCACAGCACCTTCTCAGCGGTGGTCGTCCCCGTGGGCCCCCCGTGAAGGGGAAAGCGAAGGCGACCGACACGCACGGCGCCTCCGGTGGGGTGACCGTCCCCAGGGGCCCCACCGTGAACGGGGGGCAGACGATCTGGATGGCCCAGCCCGGAGGCAAGGGCGCCGCTCAGCTCGCTTTTCAGTCCGTGCCGAACGTCTGGGCGGTCCTCACGGTCCAGCCCGACGTGACGCGGGACGCGCAGACGATCGTGAAGATCGCCGCGAACGCCCGTTTCGCCCGCAACCCGGAACCGGTTCGCTTCCCCCTGCGTTTCCGCAGCACGTCCCAGCGGTTCGACACGACCGAGCTGCACACCTACACGACCGAGTCCGGCGCACCGGGTTTCGGCGGCACCTTGGTCTTCAAGCACCCGAAGGGGAAGGAGACCGTCTGGGTCGACGTCTACCCGGCCACCATGAAGCGGCACACGGTCCCCACGCTGGGAAAGGAATCGCTCGGCAACTATTCGGAGGTGACCGTAGGCGCGTACAGAGTCCAGGTCCTCGTCGACGGGCCCCCGGACGGGACGTCCATGGCGGACGACTTCGTCAGCCGTGTCGGCAAGGCGACCGTCCTTCCGCAGAACCAGCAGACCACCAACCCCTTCGCATGACAGGAAGAAGCGCCCGAGCAGGGGGCTCGGGCGCTTCTCGGGGAGATCAGATCAGTGGCGGACGTCGCCCGGCGCAGGAAGTGGACGCGGCCGGGGCGTCCACCCCACGTAGCGCCCCGGCCGCGTGCTCTCACGCCCGCGCCGACTCGTGCGGCGCGGGGAGTCCTTCGTTCGCGTCGGCGGCCGCCGCGCATGCGACGCCCGCGTGTGACCACGCGCCGACGGCGGCGGCCAGCAACCCGCGCGCGTACGGTAGCGCACATTGGGCCGGTGGCGCGTCAAGTCCGGCCAATCGGTCGGTGTACCGGTCTGTCAGCGCGGGGACGCCACCCGCCAGGGGGATCCGTGATCAGTGCTCCGACCAGGGACGGGACGGCCCTGACTCCCATCGCCCCCTTTTCGCGCGTCTTCCAGAGATCGACACGCGCGCTCAGCCGATTGGCGGCGTGCCGTGGGCGACCGTCCTGGGAACCCACCGCACACGCACGACCACCGACCGGAAATGATCGTAAGCTTGCGACATGTCCGACGGCCGCTCCGAGTGCCTCTGCGTACTGGACCACGACTACGGTGACCGCGAACGCCTGGACACCTTCAACCTCCGGACGATCGTGCACATCTCCCAGTACGGCTTCAGCGTCGTCCTCGTCCAGCCCGAGGAGCAGACCCCCGGCTGGGTCTACAGCATCGGCCTCTGGCACAGCTTCCGCGCCCCGGAGCTCGCGATGTTCGGCGGCGACGTGTACGAGATGGAGGAGACCCTCAACACCCTCGGCCGCCGCGCCGCCGAGGGCTCCCCGTCCAAGGACGGCGAGGTCGCCCCCGAGGTCGCCCGCGGCCACCCCGCGTCCTTCCGCACCGTCGAGCCCACCTGGTACCGCGCCGCCTTCCCCGGCGCCGTCTCCTTCTACCGCCGCCCGCCCCTCCCCTTCCTCCAGATCGTCTGGCCGGACGGCGGCGACCTGTTCCCCTGGCAGCCCGGCACCACCCTCGACTTCCGCCGCACCCAGCCCTGGCTCTGGCTCCCCCCGCGCGAGCACCCCGACGGCGTCTGGTCCCAGCGCCTGCGCCCCGCCCCCTGAGGCGCCGGGCGCCTGCGCCCCGCGCCCTGAAGCGCCGGACACGCCCGGTGACCCCCTAAGCTCGTCCGCGTGTTCGGTCCCCTGGCGGAGCCCCTCCGCACCCAGCGCCTCGCCCTGGAACCCCTGACCGTCCACCACGCGGACGAAATGGCCGAGGTCCTGAACGACCCGCGCCTGCACACCCACATCGGCGGCGAGCCCCTCTCCCTCCCCGACCTGCGCGCCCGCTACGCCCGCCTGGCCGAGGGCCCCTCCCCCTTCCACCAGGAGGGCTGGCTCAACTGGATCGTCCGCCGCGTCCGCGACGACCGCCCCGTCGGCACCGTCCAGGCCACCGTCACCCCCACCGAGACCTGGATCGCCTGGACCATCGGCATGCCGTACCAGGGCTTCGGCTTCGCCACCGAGGCCGCGGGCGCCCTCGTCACCTGGCTCCGCGCCCACAGCGTCCGCACGATCGTCGCCGCCATCCACCCGGACAACACCCCGTCCGAGTCCGTCGCCGCCAAACTCGGCATGCACCCCACCGAAAGAACCTCCGGCACCGAAACCGTCTGGCAACTCCCCCTTTAAACAATTAGAGGGGGATTTGTCCTTTCGTCAGCACAACTCCGGCGACTGTAGGGTTTTCCCAGCAGAAAGAAAACGGCGAGACCGTGTGACGGTCTCGCCGTGGAAAAACTGTGCCCCGGGCGGCATGCGATGCAGAGGCGGACCCGGGGCTTCCAAAAGGAAGACTACCACCGAAGCGCCGTTCCCTCAGCGGCTTCCCCCCGGAGTTCTCAATGAACACGTCCCCTCCGCCCGAGTGGCTCTGCCGGGCCCTGTCCCGCTCCCGCCTCAACCCCTACCTCCTCGCGACGAGCGCACAGGTCGACGCCGTGCTGCAGCTGTACGCGTGGAACGTGGAGGTCTCCGCGGCCTTCTACAGCCCGCTGCACTGGCTGGAGGTCTCGCTCCGCAACTCGCTCAACGACCGGCTCCGCGAGCATCACGGGTGCCACGACTGGTGGCGGGTGGCTCCGCTCCTCCCGGAGTCTCGACTCAAGGTCGACGACGCCAAACGCAAGGCGCGCCGCAAGGTTGCACGCGACCACAACAGACCTGTCACCTGCGACGATGTGGTCGCAGAGCTGACCTTTGGTTTCTGGGTGGAGCTGCTGAGCAGGGCGTCCGACCGGGGTTTCTGGGTGCCGGTGCTCCACAGCGCGTTCCCCGGCTACCACGGACCGCGCCGCGACCTGCACAAGCCCTTCCTGAGCATGGTGCTGTTCCGTAACCGGATCATGCATTACGAGCCGATCCACGACCGTCCGTTGGAGAAGCGCCACGAGACCCTCTACTGGCTGCTCGGGTGCATCGATGCCGAGTTGGTCACGCAGGCCCGCTCCCTCGACCGCGTTCCTGAGGTCCTCGCTCAGCGGCCCCGGTTGATCCTGCCCGACTGATCTTGCTCAGCCGGCACCGCTTTCGCCATTCCCCAGCGGCAGAAGAAAACTGTGCCCCGGGCGGCATGCGATGCAGAGGCGGACCCGGGGCGTACGTCGGCCACCGTAGCAACGCACCGAGCCCGTGGGGGCAATGATCGAACCGGCCGGACGCTCGCGGATCGGTCGGAGGGCGTGAACGTTGCGGGTTTGGGTGGGTAAGTGTGGATGAACGGAAACGCGCGGGTCGCGGGCGACGAAGGGGACGGCGATGCGGGAGGTCTGGCCGGGGGACGCTTATCCGCTGGGGGCGACCTGGGACGGGTCGGGCACCGGGTTCGCGCTGTTCTCCGAGGTCGCGCGGCGGGTGGAGGTCTGCCTGTTCGGGGCGGACGGGCGGGAGGAGCGGATCGTCCTGCCCGAGGTGGACGGGTTCGTGTGGCACGGGTACCTGCCGGGTGTCGGGCCGGGGCAACGGTACGGGTACCGCGTGGACGGCCCGTACGCGCCGGAGGCCGGGGACCGGTGCAATCCGGCGAAGCTGCTGCTCGATCCATACGGGAAGGCCGTCGAGGGCGGGGTGCGGTGGCATGAGGCGCTGTTCTCGTACCGGTTCGGGGACCCGGATGAGCTGAACGCGGCGGACTCGGCGCCGTTCATGCCGAAGAACGTGGTGATCAATCCGTTCTTCGACTGGGCGGACGACCGTCCGCCGCGGACGCCGTACCACCGGACGGTCGTGTACGAGACGCACGTGCGCGGGCTGACGATGCGGCATCCGGGGGTCCCCGAGGAGCAGCGCGGGACGTACGCGGGTCTGGCGCATCCGGTGGTGATCGACCACCTGGTCGGGCTCGGGGTAACGGCGGTCGAGCTGATGCCGGTGCACCAGTTCGTGCCGGAGCACGGCACGGTGGCCCGGGGGCTGACCAATTACTGGGGTTACAACACGATCGGGTTCCTCGCGCCGCACAACGCGTATTCGGCGTCCGGGCAGTGCGGTGAGCAGGTCCTCGAATTCAAGGCGATGGTGCGGACGCTGCACCAGGCGGGGATCGAGGTCATTCTCGACGTCGTGTACAACCACACGGCGGAGGGCGACCATCTGGGGCCGACGTTGTCGTACCGGGGAATCGACAACTCGTCCTACTACAGGCTGCGGGACGACGACCGCCGCTATCACCTCGACTACACGGGGTGCGGGAATTCGCTGAACGTGCGGAGTCCGCACGCGTTGCAGCTCATCATGGACTCGCTGCGGTACTGGATTCTCGAAATGCACGTGGACGGTTTCCGGTTCGACCTCGCGAGCGCGCTCGCGCGGGAGCTGCACGACGTGGACCGGCTCGCGGCGTTCTTCGACCTCGTCCAGCAGGATCCGGTGGTGTCGCAGGTCAAGCTGATCGCCGAGCCGTGGGACGTCGGGGAGGGCGGCTACCAGGTCGGGAACTTCCCGCCGCTGTGGAGCGAGTGGAACGGCAAGTACCGCGACACGGTGCGGGACTTCTGGCGCGGGTCGTCCTCGACGCTGCCGGAGTTCGCGTCCCGGCTGACCGGGTCGTCCGACCTGTACGAGCACAGCGCGCGGCGGCCGTTCGCGTCGGTCAACTTCGTGACCTGCCACGACGGATTCTCGCTCGCCGACCTCGTCGCCTACGAGGGCAAGCACAACGAGGCGAACGGCGAGGACAACCGGGACGGGACGGACGACAACCGCTCCTGGAACTGCGGTGTCGAGGGCCCGAGCGACGACCCGGCGGTGCTCGACCTGCGGGCGCGGCAGCGGCGGAACCTGCTCGCGACGCTGTTCCTGTCCCAGGGCGTCCCGATGCTGTCGCACGGCGACGAGCTCGGCCGGACGCAGCGGGGCAACAACAACGCCTACTGTCAGGACAACGAGCTGACCTGGATCGACTGGGACGCCGCGGAGGACGCCGCGGGCGACCTGGAGTTCGTCCGGATCGCGGCGCGGCTGCGGCTCGAGCACCCGGTGTTCCGGCGGCGGCGGTTCTTCCGGGGCGCCGGCCCCGGCTCGGACGGCCACGACGCCGACATCGCGTGGCTCACCCCGTCCGGCGAGCCGATGACCGACGAGGACTGGAACGTCGGGTTCGCCAAGTCACTCGGCGTCTACCTGAACGGCGAGGCGATCACCGAACCGGACGCGCGCGGACGACGCGTCCAGGACGATTCCTTCCTGCTGCTCATCAACGCGGGCTCGTCCGCCGTCGACTTCACCGTCCCCGGCCCCGAGTACGGCGAGCGCTGGGACGTCGCCCTCGACACCGCGGCCCCCGGGACCGTCGGCGAACGCCCCCGCGTGAAGCCCCACGACGAACTGGAGATCGTCGAACACTCCCTGACCGTCCTCCGCCGTTGCTAGCTGTGGGTCGTGGCGAGGGCGGTGAGGAGGACGAGGACGAAGGTGATGACGGCGACGAGGCCGTGCAGTGTCACGGCGGCTATGGGGAAGGGCTGGTCGGCACCGCGGGCGTGGCGTCCGCCGCCGTTCACGCCGACGAGCCAGCGGGTGAACAGGAGCACCCCCTGGAACACGACGGCGAGCAGGATCGCGAAGGCCAGCCAGGCGGACCAGGGCCGTCCGGTGACGCAGAAGAGGATCCAGGCGCACAGGCCGGTGAGCGCCGACAGCGGGTGCCCGACCAGGACGGCGACAGGGAAACGCGTCACCTTGGCCGGCTGATCGCGCAGGCCGCCCGCCGCCAGCCAGCGCACCAGCAGGTACGCCCCGGCAAGCGCCGCAAGGATCCATGCTCCGAGCGCGGCGAACTCCACCCCGGCTCCCCTCCGTGGGTCGTTCCCCCGCCTCGAGTGTCGCGCGTTCCCCTTCCGTTGACGACCGTTTCGTGAAGATCGCGGCACCGCCCGTGATCAGGACGCGGAACGTTCCACCTGGTAGCGGAGGAACAGGACGCCCTCGTCCTCGTACACGGCGGTCAGGCCGAGGTCGACGGGCGCGTCCAGGCCGGTCAGCAGGCGGGTGTGGAAGCGGGAGCCGAGCAGCGACGGCGCGATGTTGAGGCACAGCTCGTCCACCAGGCCCTCGCGGAGCAGCGCCGTGGTGAGCGCGGGCCCGCCCTCGCAGAGCAGGCGGCGCAGGCCGAGGCCGTCGCGCAGCTCGGTGACGGCCGTCCGCAGGTCAGGCGCGCGGACGACGCGGATCCCGGACGGCACGTCCCCGCCGGACGGCGTGACCACGATCGTCGGGGTCTCGGCGGCGGTGAACAGCGGCAGGTCCCAGGGCAGGTCGAGGGAGCGGCTGACCACGACGATCGGCGCGGGTGGCCCGCCCCGGCGTTCCCGCAGGTCGGACCGGAGGCGGGCGGGGCCGAGGCGTCCGGTGCGGGCGGTCGCGGCGCCGACCAGGATCGCGTCGGCGAGGGCCCGGAGCGTCCGGAACACGCGGAAGTCGGCGTCGCCGCCGAGGCCGTCCGTCCAGCCGTCGGGGTCGGCGACCGAGCCGTCCGCGCTCACCACCATCCCGACGCGCATCGCCGGAACATCCGCGTATGCGTCATAGGGATCGCTCTGTCCTGCGGGTTCGGGCAGCAGTCGGCGCATGCCGAGCACCCTAGCGGGAGCCCCGGCGGGCCGTTCTGTCGGTGCCGGGGGCCATGATGGTGCGCATGGACCTGCCGATCAGCCCGCCGCTGAAGCCGATGCTGGCCAAGGCCGTCAAGACCATGCCCGAGGGCGACCTGCTGTACGAGCCGAAGTGGGACGGCTTCCGCTGCATCATCTTCCGCGACGGCGACGAGGTGGAGCTGTCCAGCCGCGGCGAGAAGCCGCTGACCAGGTACTTCCCCGAGCTGGTCGAGGCCGTGAAGGCGGAGCTGCCCACCCGCTGCGTCGTGGACGGCGAGATCGTCCTGCGCCTCGGCACGCGGCTCGACTTCGACAAGCTGCAGCAGCGCATCCACCCGGCCGCGTCGCGCATCAAACTCCTGTCGGAGGAGACGCCCGCGTCCTTCGTGGCGTTCGACCTGATGGCCCTCGGCGACGAGTCCCTGATGGACCTCCCCCTCGGCGAACGCCGCCGCCGGCTCCTGGAGGCGCTCGCCGACTCGAAGCCGCCCATCCACGTGACCCCCGCGACGGAGTCGAGCGACGTGGCCCGGCGCTGGTTCACCGAGTTCGAGGGCGCCGGGCTGGACGGCGTGATCGCCAAGCCCCTCGCCACCCCCTACCAGCCGGACAAGCGCGCCCTGTTCAAGGTGAAGCACGAGCGCACCGCCGACTGCGTCGTCGCGGGCTTCCGCTGGCACAAGACCGGCCCGATCGTCGGCTCCCTCCTGCTCGGCCTCTACAACAGCGAGGGCCGCCTCCAGCACGTCGGCGTCGTGGGCTCCTTCCCCATGAAACGCCGCGCCGAGCTGGTCGAGGAGCTGAAGCCCTACAACCTGGACGACCTGTCCGAGCACCCCTGGGCGGGCTGGGCCGAACAGGACGAGGCCACCGTCGACCGCATGCCCGGCGCCGTCTCCCGCTGGACGGGCAAGAAGGACCTCTCCTGGGTCCCGCTGCGTCCCGAACTGGTCGTGGAGGTCGCCTACCAGGCCATGGAAGGCGACCGTTTCCGCCACATGGGCCAGTTCCGCCGCTGGCGCCCCGACCGCACCCCCGAGTCCTGCACCTACGAGCAACTGGAAGTCCCCGTCGACTACGACCTCGACGCCATCTTCCACACGCCGCACACAGCGGAGAACAACACCACCCTCCGCAAGAACTGACCGTCACCCCATCGACGTCGCGCGCGACAGCCAGCGCGTCGGACGCACCCGCACGAGAACGGCCTTCGGCGCGAAATCCGTGGTGGACGCGATGTACGCCGCGCCGCCCTCGACCCCGAGGTACCGCTCGGCGACGGCCTGCCGGTCCTCCGGGTCGGCGGGCTCCTCGTATCCGGACACGTCCCCCTCCACGGTCACGTACCGATACGGCGGCGCCTCGTCCTGGATGGTCAACGTGACCCGTCCCGCGGCTCGGATCAGCCGCATCTTCCGGCTGTCTCCCCCAGTGATGAACTGGATCTCGCCGCCCGGCTCGTACAGGTACCAGACCGGCATGGCCAGCGGCGCCCGCCCGTCCTCCGCCGCCACGCTCAGCACCCCGACCCGCTCCTCTGCGAGGAACCGCTCCCGCTCGTCCACCGTCATCACCCGCGTCACGCCGCACTCCCCTCGCCGACAGTGGTCAAGCGAAACAGCGGCCCGCTCCACCCATCCATTCCGCCGTCACCACCCGGCCCTGTCCGAAACCGCCGCGCGACCCATCACAAAACAGTTCGGGCCGGTCCCCCAAGGAACCGACCCGAACCAAAGCTCACGCCACCACACGGTCAGCCGGCCTTGATCTTCCGAACAGGCCTCGCGACCGCCCTTTTCCGTCAAGCCCCATGCACGCCGTGCACGGTCGGTCGCCCCGAGATGCGGCGTTCCCTTTCTCCCGGGTATCGCTGCACGCATTGCACAGCCAAACCGCACGCCGTGCATACCATTGCTCCGAGAAGTTGATCAATACTCTCGCTTAGCTGCAGGTCAACGCGAGGGAAGCACATGGGTTTCAAGCACGGCTCGGCGCGGTTCGCCGGGGTTCTGGGTGTGGCGGCGCTGAGCGTGACGCTGTCGGGCATGATGCCCGCGGCAGCGGACCAGGCGTCGGGCGGGGGTAAGGATGCCGTCGAGTCGGTTCCGTTCAGCCACATTCCCGCCGACATCCGGCAGAAGATGCATGACCAGGAGCCACTGAAGAAGGCCGCGTCCAAGATCTCCTGGGCGATGGAAAAGAACGGACACGGCGGGTTCGCGGGTATCGTCCTGCAACCCAAGTCGGTCGAATTGTGGTGGAAGGGCAAGCTCCCCGCCGCGGTGAGCAAGGCCGTCGGCCAGGCACGCGGCACGGCACCGGTCGAGGTGAAGCCCGCCCGCTACTCCCAGGCCGAACTCAAGGCAGCGGCCGCCGGACTGATCGCCGACATGAAGAAGGACCCGGCCTATCCCATCAGCCAAGTCGCCGGCTCGCTCAGGGGAGACGGACTCGTCCTCACCACCAATAACAAGACCAAGGCACTCGCGGCACAGGCCAAGACCATCTCCGGTGTCCCGGTGAGCTATGTCGAGGGTGACGTCCCCAGCGTCGCCGGCCGGTACGACGACTCACCGTCCTACTACGGGGGTGGCGCCATCCTCAACGACGACATCAAGGGCGACAACAAGTACCGGTGCACTGCGGGGTGGGCGGTCTCCGATGGCAGCGGACACAGCTACCTCTTGACCGCCGGTCACTGTGGCCGCGTCGGAGGCGGCTGGCACAACGGCGCCTGGACTACGGACGGGACCGGCCGGTGGATCGGGCGGGCCGTCCGGGAGAACGTCGAGCATGACCTGCTCCTCATCGACGCCGACTCACAGGGACGTATGTGGGACGGCAGTTGGCGGGGCGACTTCACCAAGGGCGTCATCGGCTGGGACTGGGCCTACGCGAACGAGTGGGTCTGCCAGTCCGGCTCGACCAGCGGCGCCGTCTGCGGAATCCAGAACACGACCAACTTCACCTACGTCGGCTGGTTCAAGCCCGACGCCTACGGCAACTCCGAGTGGTACACCGACTTGGTCGTCGCCCGTCGTACCGACGGCGGACAGCCGGCCCACCTTGGCGACAGTGGCGGACCGGTCTTCTCCACCAGCGGGACCTACGACGTCGTGGCCAAGGGGACGGTCACCGGTATCGACGGCGGCTCCACGCTCTACTACCAGGACTTCGGCACGGCCTGGCGCGACTTCGGGATCAACGCGAAGATGGGCTGACAACGGTCGTCCTCAACACGTCGGTTTCGATGACATGGCAACCCGGGACAGTCGCTTCGGTGGCCGTCCCGGGAGGCACAACGGTCAGGCCGACCACCACGGCCGTGGTCGATTCGAGCATCGGACCCCATTGGCAAGGGACTCACCCGGCGCTCTGCGCGGGACACACCGATCTCGCCGACGAGGGGTCTACGGGCGAGATCTACGATGACCACCATGGAACCGGTCCCCGCCGTCGTCCATCTGGACAGTCCCTTCATCAACTTCCGAGACTTCGACTTCGGCGAGGGCTCCCACGGCTTCCGCTGGGTCGACCTCAAGCGTTTCCGGCTGTCGCCCGAGGCGTTGGACGACCGAGACGTGCTGGCCGCCTTGATCGCGCATCCTCAGTTTCGGGACACCTACGACGGATCCGGCGTCCAGGACTGGCCGCGGCACGGTCAGTGGTGGCTCGACCGCATCGCCCCTGGGACGTACGAGGCCGTCGATGCCGCTACAGCCGTCGACAGCATCCGCTCGTGGGCCGACCAGCATGGCGCCGTCCCAGAACCACTCGCATCACGCCTGCGCCAGGAGATCTACGCCCCGATCCGCGAGGCGACCAGCAGGTACCTTCTGGGACGGCTTCCAGAGGATGCATTCCACGACTACGGCCCCATCCACATCGATTTCCACGAGCTACTCCTCATCAACCGTCCGGCAGCGACGCTCACCCTCCTCGTCGCAGCCGACGACTAACGCCCTCGGCACCGTCAGTTCCCTGTGGTCACGGCCGTCCGACGCCGCGACACTCACCGGCGGCGGATTACCGGCGATCGCCCGGATTTGTTCCGCTGCCAGTAGTGCCCCTCATCCGAGCCGCCGCCGAGTTCCCCCGAGTTCGTGCTGGCCGACTGCCGACATGTCCATAGTTCAGGGCGATGCCTCCCATGCCGGCGCACGGCGAAAGCGATGCGCATCTGCTCAGGCTTCGTTCGACGCGAGATTCTGATCAACGATGTGTCTTTGCTGTTGAAGGACCCGGGGCGCCATCCGGCCGGGCGGTGGGAGGATGCGCCAGCGTTCTTCGCGCATCTCCACCCGCCAGGACCTATGGGCCGTGCTCGATACAAAAGGTCGCGTCGCGACGTGGAAGTCCATTTCTCCCGGGAATCGCTGCACGCATCGCACAGCCGAACCGCACGCAGTGCATACCTTCGCTCCGAGAAGTTGATCAATACTCTCGCTTGGCTGCAGGTCAACGCGAGGGGAACTCATGGGTTTCAAGCACGGCCCGGCGCGGTTCGTCGGGGTTCTGGGTGTGGCGGTGCTGAGCGTGACGCTGTCGGGCATGGTGCCCGCGGCGGCGGACAAGGCATCCGGCGGCGGCAAAGACGCCGTCGAGGCGGTTCCGTTCAGCCACATTCCCGCCGACATCCGACAGAAGATGCATGACCAGGAACCACTGAAGAAGGCCGCGTCCAAGATCTCCTGGGCGGTGGAAAAGTCGGGACGCGAACACAGCGGGCTCGCGGGCATCGCCCTGCAGCCCAAGTCGGTCGAGGTGTGGTGGAAGGGCAAGCTCCCCGCCGCCGTCAGCAAGGCCCTCGGTCAGGCGCGCGGCATCGCGCCAGTCGAGGTGAAGCCCGCCCGCTACTCCCAAGCCGAACTCAAGGCGGCCGCCGCCGGGCTGATCGCCGATATGGAAAAGGACCCGGAGTATCCGATCACCCAGGTCGCCGGCTCACTCAGAGGAGACGGACTCGTCCTCACCACCAAGGACAAGACCAAGGCACTCGCGGCACAGGCCAAAACCATCTCCGGCGTCCCGGTGAGCTATGTCGACGGCGGCGTCCCCAGCCTCGACGGCCGGTACAACGACTCACCGCCCTACAAGGGGGGTGGCGCCATCCTCAACGACGACAACCAAAGGCGTTGCACTGCCGGGTGGGGCGTCATCGACGTCTACGGCAACAGTTTCCTCCTGACCGCCGGTCACTGCGGTCGCCCCGGAGGCGGCTGGCACAACGGCGAATGGTCGGGGGGTGGGACGGGCGAGTGGATCGGGACGGCTTCCCGGGAGCACGTCGGGCACGACCTGCTCCTCATCAACGCCGATTCGCAGGGACGTATCTGGGACGGCAGTAGTTGGGGCGACTTCACCAAGCGCGTCGCCGGCTGGGACTGGGCCTACGCCAACGAATGGATCTGCCAGTCCGGCTCGACCAGCGGCGCCGTCTGCGGAATCCAGAACACGGACAACTTCACCTATGCCGGCTGGTGGGACGACCTCTACGGCAACTATGAGTTCTACTACGACTTGGTCGTCGCTCGTCGTACCAACGGCGGACTGCCGAGCCAGGGTGGCGACAGCGGTGGACCGGTCTTCGCCGTCAGCGGCAGCGGCGACGTCGTGGCCAAGGGGACGGTCACCGCTCACGACGGCTCCACGATGTACTACCAGGACTTCGGCACGGCCTGGCGCGACTTCGGGATCAACGTGAAGATCGGCTGAACCAACGGCCAAGCCCGCTCGCGGTGGGCCGGGATCGGGGCACCGTCCGCGTCGATGAGGGTCCGGCTGGCGGGCGGGTCGTGTGCCCGCGGCCGGTCATCGCGGTGAGCGCGAGGCACAGATAGTTCGTTGACGAATAATTCTTTGACGAACTATATTGCGGCTCACGTTCAGAGCGGCGGCGGTCGCCCTCGTCCTGGGGCGACCGGATCCTCGTCCGGGCCGCCTTGATGCACGGATGGCCTCGCCGACGGTGATCTTCGAGGGAGAGGTCTCGTGGCCGAAGTCCTGAGTCCGCGCGAGGTGTTCCTGAAGCTCGTGTACGGCGTGTGTGAAGGGCGTGAGGAAGAGGTGCTCGGGCTGTACGCCGAGCAGACCCACGTGGAGCACCCGTTCCATCCGCTCGAGGCTCCCCCACTGCGGTCCGTCGAGGAGCTGCGCGCGCACTTCGGGGTCCGTTCTCCGGCCGGCGCCCCCGCGGGGCACACGTTGCTGCGGCGGCCGGCCGGGATCGTCGTTCACGAGACCGCGGATCCCGAGGTCATCGTGGCCGAGTTCCGGTACGAGGGGACCGTGGCGGAGACCGGCGAGGCGTTCGCCTTTCCGGGGATCTTCGTCATGCGCGTCCGCGACGGGAAGATCGTCGAGTCCCGCGACTACCTGGACCACCTGCGTTCCGCTCGGGCTCGCGGGCAGCTCGGCGAGGTTCTCGACGCGGTCAGGGAGCACCACACCGCATGACCGGACCGGCGTCCGCCCGGTGAGGCGGACGCCGGGAAACGCGGGTCAGGGTTGGGCGGTTTCGGCTTCGACGGTCTGGCGGTCGAGGTCGGCGTCGGTGCGGGCGAAGCCCTTGGGCGGGGTGTAGGGGCGGAGGTAGGTCTGCTTGAGGCCGGGGACGCGGTCCTCGATCACGTACGTGGCCTTGGTGGTGGCCGCCGCGCCCGGAGTCCGGACGGTCGGGACGGTCTTGAAGTCGGCCTTCATCTCGTCGCGGCCGATGCGGGTCAGGACGTAGCCGCGCTGGTTCGAGTAGAACTTCAGCGCCGGGTTGTTCTTGAACCAGGGGTGCGTGCCGTCGCCGTCCGTGCCGTCGCCGCCGGTGGTGATGGACGAGCAGACCAGTTCGCTGCCGACGGCCGGGGCGGACGGGTCGTCGTAGTCGAGCTTGAGGTCGCCCGCCCAGTGCGCGTGGACGTCGCCGGTCAGGACGACGGCGTTGCGGACGTTCGCGTCCGTCCAGCCGCGGGTGATGCGCTCGCGGGACGCGGTGTAGCCGTCCCAGGCGTCCATGCTGGTGACCTTGAGAGGGCCGGCGTCGCGGTCGCGCTGGCCGAAGAACACCTGCTGGCCGAGGACGTCCCAGCGCGCGGCGGACCGGCGGAACCCCTCGATCAGCCACCTCTCCTGGACGCCGCCGGTGATCGTCCGGGACGGGTCGTCCGCGGCGGCGCAGTTCTTGTAGCCGTCGCCGCACGCCTGGTCGTCGCGGAACTGGCGGGTGTCGAGCATGTGGAAGTTGGCGAGGCGGCCCCAGCGGACGCGGCGGAAGAGCTGCATGCCCGGCCCCTGCGGCAGTGAGCTGCGACGCAGCGGCATGTTCTCGTAGTACGCCTGGAACGCGGCGGCGCGGCGCTTGAGGAAGCCGGCCGTGTCCGGGGTGTCGGAGTCCTCCTCGGGGACGGCCCCGGCCCAGTTGTTCTCGACCTCGTGGTCGTCGAAGACGACCAGCCAGGGCGCGGCGGCGTGCGCGGCCTGGAGGTCGAGGTCGCTCTTGTACTGCGCGTACCGGTGCCGGTAGTCGGCGAGCGAGACGGTCTCCGGGCCCTCGTGGTCGCGGACGTTGCCGCCCGGGATCGTGTAGTCGCCCTTCTTGTACTCGTACTGGTAGTCGCCGAGGTGGAGGACGAGGTCCGGTTCGTCCTCGGCCAGGCGGCGGTACGACGTGAAGTAGCCGTGCTCGTACTGGGAGCAGGAGACGAAGGCCATCGCGAGGGCGCCGCCGAAGCTGTGCGGGTGCGGCGCGGTGCGGGCGCGTCCGGCGGGTGACACGTGGGCGTCGACGCGGAACCGGTACCAGTACTCGTGTCCGGCGGCCAGGCCGTTCAGCTCGACGTGGACGCTGTGCGCGGACGCGGGGCGCGCCTGCGTCGTCCCGCGCCGGACGATCCTGCGGAACCCCTCGTCCGCCGCGACCTCCCATTCGACCTGGCAGGCACGTGCGGGCATGCCGCCGAGGCCGTCTTCGGCGTGCGGGTCGACGGCCAGGCGCGTCCAGAGGACGAAGCCGTCGTGGTCGGGGTCGCCGGACGCGACGCCCAGCGTGAACGGGTCGCCGGGCAGGCCGCGTCCCGGCTTCGCGGCGGCCGTGGCGGACGGGGCGCCGGACACGGTCAGCGCGCCCGCCGCGCCGAGCGCGAGCGAACCGGCGAGCACGGATCGGCGTCCGAGAACAGGGGTGGGGGAAGCCGCGGCGGGGGTGTGAGGAGCTTCGGGCATGGAGACCTCTCGGGGGGATCCGACGGGTGATCGTCGGACAGCGTTCCGAGCGGCCGTGTCCCCGCCGCGGCCTGCGCGTGACGTGCGGAGGTACACGGGGGAAACGAAAAATGATCTTGCGAAGCGGGACGCAGGAGCCGGAGGGAGTGTTAAACTCGGGAACCTTGGCTCAACTACAGACAATAAACCCAGCCTGAAAACAAGGATAGCAAACGACATGGAGACACGTCAACCTCGTCCCGTCAAGCCGGACGGCGTGTCCTTCCAGGACGAGGGTGGGGCGAGGCCGGTGAACACGGAGAACACGGAAGCGGTGGACGTGGGAGCGGAGGACGTGGTCGTGACTGGCGCGGGGGCTGAGGATGCCGTCCGGATGGCGTTGCGCGAGGAGGCGGCGCGGGTCGGGTACATGTACGCGCGGCTGGACGCGGAGCGCGACGGGGCCGAGCGGGCGCTGCGCGAGGGGCCGCTCAGCGGAGGCGGCTCCGTACTGCAGGCGCACGTGGAGAAGACGGTCGCGACGGACGAGGCGGCGCGCACGCTGTCCCGGCTGCTCGGCGTCGAGCACGGGCTGTGCTTCGGGCGCGTCGACCACCGTCCCGACGTCCCCGGTGAGCAGGGCGACACGTTCTACATCGGACGGATCGGGCTGCGCGACGAGGACCGCGAGCCCCTGCTGATCGACTGGCGTGCCGCGGCGGCGCGTCCGTTCTACACGGCCACGCCGTCCTCCCCCGGGACGCTCGCGCGACGCCGCCACCTGCACACACGTCGCCGCGAAGTGGTCCGCGTCGACGACGAGGTGTTCGACCTCGACGGCCTCGGCGAGGACGCGCGCCGCTCGGTCGTCGGCGAGGCGGCGCTGCTCGCGACGCTGCGGCGCGGCCGGACGGGCCGGATGAGCGACGTCGTCTCCACCATCCAGCAGGAGCAGGACGAGGTGATCCGCTCCGGGCTGCACGGCGTCCTGGTCGTGCAGGGCGGACCGGGCACCGGCAAGACGGTCGCGGCGCTGCACCGCGCCGCCTACCTCCTCTACACCCACCGTGACGTGCTGGAACGCCGCGGCATCCTGGTCGTCGGGCCGAACCCGACGTTCCTGCGGTACATCGAGCAGGTGCTGCCCGGGCTCGGCGAGACCGACGTCGTCCTGACCACGGCCGGCGACCTGTACCCGGGGGTCCGCGCGACCGTGCACGACGTCCCGGACGTCGCGGTCGTCAAGGGCGACCACCGCATGGCCGACCTCGTCGAGGCGGCCGTCGAGGACCGGGAGCGGGCGCCGGAGGGCGGTTTGTCGGTCCCGCTGGACGACCTGACCCTGAACGTGGACGCCGAGGTCTGCGCCCAGGCGAGGCAGCGGGCGAAGGTGCTGCGCGCGCCGCACAACGTCCAGCGGCGGGTGTTCGTCCACGAGCTGCTGGAGGCGCTCGCGACCGACCGCGCCGAGCAGTACGAGCGGATGATCGAGGAGCCGCTGGAGGCGCTGATCGCCGACAGCGGCGGCAAGAAGCCCAAGTGGCTGCTGGAGCTGGAGGAGGACGCGGAGGAGACCCCGCTCCTGGACGAGACGGACCTGCGGCTCGCGAAGGCGGAGCTGTGGCAGCTGCCGCCCGTCCGCAAGGCGCTCGACGAGCTGTGGCCGGAGCTGACGCCGCAGACCCTGCTCACCGAGCTGCTCGCCGACGCCGAGGCGCTCGTCCGGCTGGGCGCGACGGCCGGCCTCACCGCGGACGAGGCGATGGCGCTGCACCGCGAGCCCGGTGCGGACTGGACGGTCGAGGACGTCCCGCTCCTGGACGAGGCCGCCGAGTGGCTCGGGCAGGACGACCCGGCCGCGCGGGCCCGGCAGCGCGCCGCCGCGGCCGAGCGCGCCGAGGAGGAGCGGTACGCGGCCGAGGTCATCAAGATGACCGAGGGCTGGTGGACGTCCCTGATGGACGCGTCCGACATCGCCGGCCGCCACCACGACGACGGCCCGGCCCGCACCACCGCCGACCGCGCCGCCGCCGACCGCGAGTGGGCGTACGGCCACGTCATCGTGGACGAGGCGCAGGAGCTGTCCGAGATGGCGTGGCGGATGGTGATGCGGCGCGTCCCGACGCGTTCGATGACGGTCGTCGGCGACACCGCGCAGACCGGCAGCCCCGCGGGCGCGCGAGGCTGGGGGCAGATGCTCGACCGGTACGTCCCCGGGCGCTGGCGTGAACAGCGCCTGATGGTCAACTACCGCACGCCGGCCGCCATCATGAGGGTCGCCGAGGACGTCCTGGCCGCCGTCGACCCGTCCCAGACGCCGCCCGAGCCCGTCCGCGACGACGGCCCGCCGCCCCGGGCCGTCCGGCTCGACCTCTCCGGCTCTCTCACGGGCCTGGCGGACCTGGTCGCGGAGGACTTCGCGGCCGTCGCCACCGGCCGCGACGGCGAGGGACGCCTCGCGGTGATCTCGTCGCTGTCGCACCACGCCGCCGTCCGCGCCGTCCTCCCGGACGCCCCCGCCGGTGCGACGCCGGAGGCCCTGGACGCCCCCGTCGTCGTCCTCACCGCCGAGGAGTCCAAGGGCCTGGAGTTCGACGCGGTGATCGTGGTCGACCCGTCCGGCATCACCACCGAACGCCCCCGCGGCGGCCACGACCTCTACGTCGCCGTCACCCGCGCGACCCGCAGCATGACCGTCGTTCACGACGACGACCTCCCCGAAAGCCTCTCCCGCCTCAAGAAGTAACCCCACCCCCCAGCCGCCGTGCCGCGCCCCCGCGATCCGGGACGCGGCACGGCCCGTTTCCGGCCGCTAGGACGCCAGGAGGCGGCGGAGGGTTGTGGGGGTTTGGTTGAGGTGTTGGCGGACGGTTCGGGTGAGGTGGGCCTGGTCGGCGTAGCCGAGGTCGGCGGCCAGGACGCTGAGGTTGGTCTCGCCGGATTCGAGGCGGTCGAGGGCCTGGGCCATGCGGACGCGGTGGCGGAAGCGGGTGATGGTGACGCCCAGTTCGCGGGGGAAGGCTCGGCTGAGGCGGTAGGGGGACGCGTCCAGCAGGGCGGCCAGGGAGATGAGGGTGTCGGAGGCGGGGTGGCCTTCGAGGATGGCGTCGCGGGCGGCGGCGACCAGGCGGCGGTCGGCGGGGCGCGGGCGGGTTCGGGACGGGGTGGAGGCGTCGACGGTGTCGCGGAGGGCGGTCGCGAGGAGGGTGAGCAGGTCCTCGCAGAGGGCGTAGTCGATGTCGCCGGTGCGGGCCGAGGCGAGGACGCGGCGGTGGGTCAGGTCGGTGCGGGCGTCGACGTAGAGGGTGTGGCGGTCCGGGGTCGTGGTGTCGCCGGCGAGGGTCCGCCAGAGGCGCGGGGTCACGGTGATGGACGTGCAGACGTCGCCGCCGGACGGGTGGGCGAACTGCTCCTCGTCGTCGGGGGCGCCGAGGTAGGCGCGGGTCGTGTCGAGGTCGGTGTGGTCGCCGGACGCGCGGCGGCGGAAGCGGCCGGTGCGGACGAGGACGAGGCGGTAGGCGTCGTGCACCTCGGCGGGCGACCAGTGCGCGTGGTCGGCGCGGCAGGTCACGGCGCTGACCGTGAAGTCGGGACGGATGGCCAGGGAATCGATGGTGAGCATCTCGGTCATTTCGGGCGCGCAAGGATGTTCAAGACGGGGGCCGCCGGGGTCGGCAGGCTGGTTCGGGTGCGGGGCGTTGGCCTCGCTACTCGTTCTGATGTTCGATTCTAGGAGTTCTCACCATGTCCGTCCTCACCAAGGTCGGCACGGTCATCATCGACTGCGCCGACCCCGCCGCCCTTGCCGACTTCTACCGGAAGGCCACCGGCTGGGAGGTCACCTACAGCGACGACGACGTCATCTACATCGGGGACGGGTCGGGTCCGCAGCTGGCGTTCCAGCGGATCGAGGGGTACGAGGCTCCGATGTGGCCCGGACCCGCCAAGCAGGCGCACCTGGACTTCAGCGTCGCGGACATGGAGGCCGCGGCGGAGGAACTGGTCGCACTGGGCGCCAAGCGGGCCGACGACCAGCCCGGCGACGGCGAGTGGATCGTGCTGATCGACCCCGCGGGGCACCCGTTCTGCATCGCGAGCTGATTTCCGGGAGGCCGGTGCGGGGTTTCCGCACCGGCCTTTCGTCCGGGCGATACCAAGCGTACGCTTGTTTGCCGGACGAACCGGAGGGACGGCGCATGCACGAGTACCGGAACCTGATCGGCGGGGAGCTGCGGGCGGCGGAGGGCGGCGGAACGCTCGACAGCGTGGATCCGGCGACGGGCGAGGTGTGGGCGCGGATCCCGCGGAGCGGGGCCCGGGACGCGGACGCGGCCGTCGTCGCGGCGCGCGCGGCGTTCCCCAAGTGGTCGGGGATGCCCGCGGCCGGGCGGGCGCACTACCTGCGGAAGGTCGCGGGGGTGTTCGCCAAGCACGCGCAGGAGCTGGCCGAGCTGGAGACGCGCGACAACGGCCGGACGATCAACGAGACCGCCAAGCGCGACCTTCCCGGCATGACCTACCTGTGGACGAACGCGGCGGCCGAGTGCGCCGCCGCCGTTGAGGGGCGGACGGTCGACTTCGGCCCGGGGAGCCTCGGGCTGACGCGGCGCGAGCCGTACGGGGTGACGCTCGGGATCATCCCGTGGAACTCCCCCATCTCGACGTTCTCGGCGAAGGCGGCGTTCGCGCTGGCGGCGGGGAACACCGTGATCATCAAGCCGGCGGAGCAGGCGACCGTGTCGTCGCTGCGGCTCGCCGAGCTGCTCAAGGACGTCCTGCCCGCCGGGGTGCTGAACGTGGTGTCGGGGCTCGGCGAGGAGGTCGGCGACCCGCTCGTCCGGCACCGCGGGGTCAACAAGATCAGCCTGACCGGGTCGGTGGAGACGGCGAGGCTCATCACCAAGGCCTCGGCGGACGCGCTGAAGCCGCTCGCGCTCGAACTCGGCGGCAAGTCTCCGAACATCGTGTTCGCCGACGCCGACCTGGACAGGGCCGCCGTCGGCGTCACCACGCAGGCGATCTTCACGGCGAACGCGGGGCAGATCTGCTACGGCGGGTCGCGCGTCCTGATCCAGCGTCCGGTCTACGACGAGATGCTGCACCGGATGAAGGGGATCGCGGCCACGATCCGGCTGGGCGACCCGATGTCGGCCGAGACGACGATGGGGCCGATCGTGTCCAAGGAGCAGTTCGAGCGCGTCACGTCCTACCTGGAGATCGGGCAGAAGGAGGGCGCCGAGCTGGTGTTCGGCGGACGCTCTGGGGCCGAGGCCGTCGGGGACGAGCGGTTCGCGGACGGCTACTGGGTCGAGCCGACGCTGTTCGCGACCGAGGACAACGGGCTGCGGATCTGCCAGGAGGAGATCTTCGGGCCGGTCGCGGTCGTCCTGCCGTTCGACACCGAGGACGAGGCCGTCGCGATCGCCAACGACTCGTCCTACGGGCTGGCGGCCGGGGTGTGGACGGCGGACCTCGGCACGGCGCAGCGGATGTTCCGCCGCCTGGAGGCCGGGACGGTCTGGGTCAACACCTTCCGCAAGGTCGTGTTCCCGCTGGAGGGCGTGAAGGACAGCGGCTACGGGCACGACTCCGTCCTCGCGTACACGCGCGAGAAGGCGGGCCTGATCGAGTTCTGATCCCTCAGCCGTCGAGGACAACGGCGACGGTGCGTGGGCCGCGCCGTCCGGCTCGTCCCCCGGTGACGAGCCGGACGAGGCCCTCGACGTGCGGCGGGCTACCTTCATAGGGGGCACGACGCTGCGTCGCGCCCTGGAGGGAGGACGCGGGGATGAGCGCGGAGACGGGCCGGGCGGCCGCGGATGTGGTGGGGCGGTTGCGCGGGGTTTTCGGGAGCGGGCGGACGAAGGGGCTCGCGTGGCGGCGGGAGCAGCTGCGTGAGCTGCGGGCGCTACTGACCGAGCGGGAGGCGGAGCTCGCGGAGGCGCTGCGCGCCGACCTCGGCAAGGGAGCGGTGGAGTCCTACGCCTCTGAGCTGGGGTTCGTCGTCAACGAGATCGACCACGCGCTGAAGCACCTGGAGCGCTGGACTCGGCCGGAGCGGGTCTCGGTGCCCCGCTCGCTGATGCCCGGGCGGGCCCGGACGGTGCGGGAGCCGCTCGGGGTCGTCCTCGTCATCAGCCCCTGGAACTACCCCGTGATGCTGGCGCTGGCGCCGATGGTCGGGGCGCTGGCGGCCGGGAACTGCGTGGTGCTCAAGCCGTCCGAGCTGGCCCCGGCGACGTCGTCCGCGCTGGCCCGGCTGATCCCCTTCTACCTGGACGACCAGGCGGTCACCGTCATGGAGGGCGCCGTCGAGGAGACGTCCGCGCTGCTGGAGCAGCGGTTCGACCACATCTTCTACACCGGGAACGGGCACGTCGGGCGGATCGTCATGCGGGCCGCCGCCGAGCACCTCACGCCGGTGACGCTCGAACTCGGCGGGAAGAGCCCGGCGATCGTCGAGTCCGGCGTCGACCTGGCCGCGACGGCGCGGCGGCTGGCGTGGGGCAAGTTCTTCAACGCCGGGCAGAGCTGCACCGCGCCCGACTACGTCCTCGCCGTGGGCGACGGGACGGCCGACGAACTCGAACGGCACCTCACCGACGCGATCCACGCGATGTACGGGGACGACCCGTCCGGCAGCCCCGACTACGGGCGGATCGTCAACGAGCGCCACTTCGACCGGCTCACCGCGCTCCTCGGCGGCGGACGCGTCGTCACCGGCGGCGAGCACGACCGGACGTCGCGGTACATCGCGCCGACCGTCCTCGGCGACGTGAAGGCGGACGCGCCGGTGATGGCCGAGGAGATCTTCGGGCCGATCCTGCCGGTCCTGCGCGTCCCGGACCTGGACGCGGCGCTCGCCTTCGTCAACGAACGCGACAAGCCGCTCGCGCTCTACGCCTTCACCGGCGACCCGGAGTCCAAGCGGCGGGTGCTGACCGAGACGTCCTCGGGCGCGGTCGGGTTCGGGCTGCCGAACGCGCACCTGACCGTCCCGGGGCTGCCGTTCGGCGGCGTCGGGGAGAGCGGGATGGGCGCCTACCACGGGCACCGCTCGTTCGAGACGTTCAGCCACGCGAAGGCCGTGCTCGACAAACCGCTCTCCCCCGACACGATGCGGGTCGTCTACCCGCCGTTCACCGCCCTCAAGGAGCGTCTGGTCCGGACCTTCACCTGAGCCGCGTCACTCCGCCGAGTATGAGCGGGACGACGTCGTGGCCGCCGTCCGCGACGTCGTCCCGCGCACGCTCGGGAAACAGGGTCAGGCGAGGGTGATCAGGTCGGCGTGGCCGGCGTTCCAGAGGTCCTCGGTGGCGTCCGGGAGGATCAGGACCCGGTCCGGGCGGAGGGCCTCGACGGCCGCCTCGTCGTGGGTGACCATGACGATCGCGCCCCGGTACTCGGCGACGGCGCGCAGCACCTCGGCGCGGGACGCCGGGTCGAGGTTGTTGGTCGGCTCGTCCAGCAGCAGCACGTTCGCGGACGAGGCGACCAGCCCCGCCAGCGCCAGCCGGGTCTTCTCGCCGCCCGACAGCACACCGGCCGGCTTGTCGACGTCGTCGCCGCCGAACAGGAACGATCCGAGGATCCCGCGCGCCTCGGCGTCCGCGAGGTGGGGCGCGGCGGCGGCGAGGTTGGCCGCGACGGAGCGCTCCGGGTCCAGGGTGTCGTGCTCCTGCGCGAAGTAGCCGAGCCGCAGGCCGTGGCCGTGGACGACGCGTCCGGAGTCGGGGCTCTCCACCCCGGCGAGGATCTTCAGCAGCGTCGTCTTGCCCGCGCCGTTCAGGCCGAGGACGACCAGCCTGCTCCCCCGGTCGACGGCCAGGTCGACGCCGGTCAGGACGTCGTGGCCGGCGTAGGACTTGGTCAGGCTGATCGCGCCGAGCGGCGTCCGGCCGGACGGCGCGGGCTCGGGCAGCCTGATCCGGGCGACGCGCGCGGTGCGCCGGACGGGCTCGGTGGCGGCGAGCATCCGGTCGGCGCGGCGGGCCATGTCCTTCGCGCGGGTGGCCGTGGAGTTGCGGGCGCGCATCCGGTCGGCCTGGGCGTGCAGTGCGGCGGCCTTGCGTTCGGCGGCGGCGCGGTGCCGGGCGCGGCGCCGGTCCTCGGCGGAGCGGTCGGCGAGGTAGGTGTCCCAGCCGGTGTTGTGGACGTCCAGGGACGCGGTGTCCGGATCGAGGTGCCAGACGCGGTTGACCGTCGCGGCGAGCAGGCCGGCGTCGTGGCTGATCACGACCAGGCCGCCCGCGTGGGACGCCAGGAACCCGCGCAGCCAGGCCACCGAGTCGGCGTCGAGGTGGTTGGTCGGCTCGTCCAGGAGGAGGACGCCGGTCTCGCCGAACAGCACGCGGGCGAGTTCGGCGCGGCGGCGCTGGCCTCCGGACAGGGTGCCGAGCGGCTGCCGCATCAGCCGGTCGGGCAGGCCGAGCCCGGCGGCGATCCGCGCCGCCTCGGCCTCGGCCGCGTAGCCGCCGCGCGCGACGAACTCGGCCTCGGCACGCGCATACCGGTCGAGGGCCTTCGGGTCTCCGGACGCCATGGCGGCCTCGGCGGCGCGCAGGGCGCGGACGGCCTCGTCCAGGCGCCGCGCGGACAGGACACGGTCGGTGACGGTCTGGGCGGGATCGGCGGCGGACGGGTCCTGCGGGAGGTAGCCGACCGGGCCGGTGCGGGTGATCGATCCGGCGGCGGGGGCGGCGGCCCCGGCGAGGGCCTTGAGCAGGGTGGTCTTGCCCGCGCCGTTGCGGCCGACCAGGCCGATCCGGTCGCCGGGAGAGATGTGGGCGGTGACGCCGGTGAGCAGGGGGCGGGCGGCGACGCGCACGTCGACACCACGAAGGGTGATCATGGGAAGGACGCTCCGAGACTGGATGAGGACACACGTGTGGCGTGGAAGCGGTGTCGTCCTCTAGTCCATGCGGCGCGTTGCCATGCGCATCACCCTAGGTGATGCCCCCTGGCCAGCGGCAAACGGTTTTCGCGCAAGGGCAACTTGTGCCCAAAAGCCGGAAGAGTTCGTCGGACGGCGACGATGACCGGCACCTGCGCGCGCGAGGAGCGTGTGGCACCTAGAGATCACCGTTGATGATCACGGAGGTGCGGTTTTGACCAGGCGGCCCCTCGCAAGAACGCGCAGAAGCGCGACGCTCGCGGCGCTGACCGGCCTCGCCGTCGTGGCGGCGGCGGGCGCGATGCCCGCCGCGAACGCGGCGCCCGCGACCACGCCGAAGATCGTGGTGAAGGACGGCGTGACGCAGCCCGTCTTCTCCTACCAGGACGCGATCCGCGAGCACGTCTACGTCCAGACGAACCTCGACTCCGACCATGACGGCAAGCCCGACCGGGTGAACGTCGACATCATCCGGCCGCGCGAGACCGAGCGCGGCCTGAAGGTGCCGGTCATCATGGACGAGTCGCCGTACTACGACAACATCGGGCGCGGCAACGAGGGCCAGCGCAAGAAGTACGACGCGAACGGGAACCCGAGCGCGTTCCCGCTCTTCTACGACAACTACTTCGTGCCGCGCGGGTACGCCTACCTCGCCGTGGACATGGTCGGGACGACCCGCTCGGACGGCTGCCCGACCAGCGGCGGGCCGACCGACGTGCTCGGCGGCAAGGCCGTCGTCGACTGGCTGAACGGCCGGGCGAAGGCGTTCACGCCGGACGGCAAACCGGTCGCGGCGTCCTGGACGACCGGGCACACCGGCATGATCGGCAAGTCCTACGACGGCACGCTCGCCAACGGCGTCGCGTCGACCGGCGTGAAGGGCCTCGACACCATCGTCCCGATCTCGGCGATCAGCAGCTGGTACGACTACAGCCGGATGAACGGCGTCAAGTACTGGACGGGCGAGCAGGACGGCCTGGCCGAGACCGTCGACACCCGCTACAAGACCAAGTGCGCCGACGTGCGCGCCTACCTCGGCAAGGCGCAGGACGACGAGACCGGCAACTACAACGCCTACTGGAACACCACGAACTACCGGACGGGCGCGATCACCAACGTCCGGAACGTCCACGCCAGTGTGTTCGCGATCCACGGCGTGAACGACTTCAACGTCAAGGACAACCAGTTCGCCGAGTGGTGGCAGGGGCTGAAGAAGCAGGGCGTCGCGCGGAAGGTGTGGCTGCACCAGCGCGGCCACGTCGACCCGTTCGACATCCGCCGCCAGGACTGGGTGAACACGCTGCACAAGTGGTTCGACCACGAGCTGCAGAAGATCCCGAACGACGTGATGAGCCGGCCGCGCGCGGACATCGAGGTCGGGCCGGACAAGTGGATCACGCAGTCCGACTGGCCCGCGCCCGCCGCCAAGTCGGTCGCGCTGCGTCCCGCCGCGGACGGCTCGCTCGGCCTGAAGCCCGCCACGGGCAACTCGACGGGGTCCTTCACCGACCTGCCGGGACCGGACAACGGCGGGTACACCGAGTCGGACCTGGCGTCCGACCCGACGACCGCCAAGCCGTACCGGGCCGCGTACGTGTCGGGACCGACGCCGAAGTCCCTCCGCATCTCCGGCACACCGGAGGCGAGGCTGCGCGTCAAGATGGACAAGCCGACCTCGAACCTGACCGTCCTGCTGGTCGACTACGGCACCGACACCCGCGTCGACTACCTGGGCGACGGCTCGGGCATCAAGACGCTGACCACGCGCAGCTGCTTCGGTGAGAGCACCGCCGACGACAGCGCCTGCTACCTGGACACCCAGACGACCACGACCACGGCCCCGCTGAACGTCGTGGCCCGCGGCTGGATGGACGCCCAGAACCGCACCTCGCTGAGCGACCCGACGCCGCTGACGTCCGGGAAGTACTACACGATCGACTGGAAGACGCTCAGCCAGGACTACGTGCTCAAGCAGGGCCACCGCCTCGGCCTGGTCATCGCGGGCACCGACTACGACAACACCACCGAGACCCCCACGGGCGCGAACGTGACCGTGGACCTCTCGGGCAGCTCCATCAGCGTCCCGGTCGTCCTGGCTCCGGACGGTGTGACCTCGCAGGTCGCCCCGGCGCCCACGGCCCCGTGGCGCGGACCGTCCAAGGTGAACCTGCCCCGCCAGGAGCGGAAGTTCTTCTAAGGACGTTCTTCCAGAGGGAGTTCTTCTGACCGCCTGAGCGGTCGGGCCGAAGCCCCGGGGACCGGTTCCGGTCCCCGGGGCTTCGGCCTGCCGGGGGTCAGGAGGGGACGCGGACGGTCTTGAGGAAGACCGGGAGCAGCCAGGGGCGGCGGCCGCCGATGACGACCTTGCGGGTGAGCGCGGCCCGGGGTTTGGACATGCGGCCGAACATCATGAGGTTGAAGGCGGCCGGGTCGAAGGTGACGCGGACGTCCGGAGTGCCGTCCGGCTCGTGGGCGGTGATCTCGCCGTTCTGGAGGCGCAGGACGACGGGGTCGGTGTGGGCCGATCGGAACTCCACCGTGATCGGGCGCGCGCGGGGGGCGCCGCCTCCGTCGAGCAGGGCGCCGACCCCGTTGCTCGCCATGCCGACGATGAACTCGCCGAAGAAGTAGGACGCGTCGCGGGACGGGATCTCCCAGGGGCGTCCGAGGGAGGCGGCGATGTCGTGGCCGTGCAGCAGCAGCTCGTTGATCATGTGGCCGACGAGCCCGGCGATCGGGAGCCGCGCCCCGCCGATCCAGGAGACGGTCTCGGACGGGTCCCGGCCCGTGGTCCGGTCGAGCATGAACCGCAGGCACTCGGCGAGGCGGTCGAGCAGGGCCTTGACGTCGCGCTCGGCGAAGGCGTCCAGGACGACGACGTTGAACGCGTGCACCCCGTCCACGGTCATGTCGGGCAGGCGTTCGATCAGGTCGGGGACGGGCGCCGGCGGGGCGTCCGGGCCGATGAGGACGGCGTCCATCCAGGCGATGGCGGTGACGTGGGCGACCGTGTCGGCGATCGTCCATGTGTCGGTGGCCAGGGCGGACGGGTCAGGGGCGGAGGTGACCAGGGCGGCGAAGCGCTCGCCGGTCTCGTGGAGCGACGCGCGGATCTCGTGCCACTTCTCGTGGGCCATGAGGCGAGATGACCACGGTTCCGCGGCGGAGGCAAGGTCAAAGGGACAGGAGTGTCTCAGAGGGGGATGTTGCCGTGCTTGCGGGGCGTCGGGGCGACGGCCTTCGCGCGGAGCATGGCGAGAGCGCGGGCCACCTCGGCGCGGGTGCGCGCGGGGTCGATGACGTCGTCGACGAGGCCGCGCTCGGCGGCGTAGTAGGGGTGCATGAGCTCGTCGCGGTACTCGGTGACGTACTTGGCGCGGAGCGGCGCGGGATCGTCGGCGGCGGCCAGTTCGCGGCGGTACACGACGTTCACGGCGGCCTCCGCGCCCATCACGGCGATCTCGTTGGTGGGCCAGGCGAGCGAGACGTCCGCGCCGATCGAGCGCGAGTCCATCACGATGTACGCGCCGCCGTAGGCCTTGCGCAGGATGACCTGGACGCGCGGGACGGTCGCCTCGCAGTACGCGTACAGCAGCTTCGCGCCGTGCCGGATGACGCCCGCGTACTCCTGCTCGGTGCCGGGGAGGAAGCCCGGCACGTCCACGAGCGTCACGAGCGGGATGCCGAACGCGTCACAGAACCGGACGAACCGGGCCGCCTTCTGCGCCGCGGCCGCGTCCAGGACCCCGGCGAGGACGGTCGGCTGGTTGGCCACGACGCCGACCACGTGCCCGTCGATCCGGGCGAGCGCGCAGACGACGTTGCGCGCCCAGTCCTCGTGGAACTCCATGAACTCCGCGTCGTCCACGAGCTCGGAGATCACCAGGCGGGTGTCGTAGGGCCGGTGCGGCTCGGCCGGGACGATCTCGGCGAGCTCCGGGCGCAGGTCGTCCTCCGCGCCGCGCGGCCCACCGGACGGCGGGGCCTCCAGATAGTTGGACGGCAGCAGCGAGACCAGGTAGCGGACGTCGGCGAGGCAGCTCTCCTCGTCGTCGTGGACGAACGTGGCGACGCCGGTGCGGCCGCCGTGCACGTGCGCGCCGCCGAGCTCGGCGTGCGTGACCCGCTCGCCGCTGACCGCCTCGATGACGTCCGGCCCGGTCAGGTACATCTGCGCGGTGCCGCGGACCATGAAGGTGGCGTCGGTCAGCGCGGGCGAGTACGCCGCTCCCCCGGCGCACGGCCCGAGCACCACGCTGATCTGCGGGATCACCCCGGACGCGCGGACGTTGCGGCGGAAGATCCCGCCGTAGCCGTCCAGCGCCATGACGCCCTCCTGGATCCGGGCGCCGCCGCCGTCGTTCAGCCCGATCAGCGGCGCGCCGTTCGCCACGGCCAGGTCCATCACCTTGTGGATCTTCGCGGCGTGCGCCTCGCCGAGCGAGCCGCCGAACACGGTGAAGTCCTGGGCGTAGACGAACACGCGGCGGCCGCCGATCGTGCCGGAGCCGGTGATGACGCCGTCGGTCGCGGGCCGGACGCCGTCCATCTTCGGGCCCTGCGCCCGGTGCCGCCGGAACAGGTCCAGTTCGAGGAAGGAGCCCTCGTCCAGGAGCAGGTCGAGGCGTTCGCGCGCCGTCCGCTTGCCCTGCCGGTGCTGCCGCTCGACCGCCGGCGCCCGGCCCTGGACGATCTCCTTCCGCAGCCGGTCGCGGCGCTCCCGCAGCGCGTCCATGGCCGGGAGCGCCGTGTCGGCGGGCGGGACCGGCGTGACCGGGTGGCCGTTCACCCGCAGCCCCGCGCCCTTCCCGTTCCCGTTCCCGTTGCCGTTGCCCGGGCGCGGAACGGGTATCGGGACGAAGTCGACCTCGCTCATGGGCGACCGTCCCGGCCGGACGTGAACTGCCCCGGAGTGCGGCCCTCCCCGGCCGGTCCCCGGTACGCCTGCGCGATGCCGAGCCAGCGGTCGGCCTCCGCGCCGGACGCGGTGACGGCCAGGTCGTCGCGGTGCCGCCGCTTGGTGACCAGCAGGCAGAAGTCCTCGGCGGGGCCGCTGACCCGCTGCGCGGCGTCCGCGGGGCCGAACCCCCAGAGCCGCCCGGACGGCGCGGTGATCTCGTAGCGGAACTCCTCGGCGGGCGGGGTCAGGCCGTGCGCCTGGTAGCCGAAGTCGCGGGTCAGGATCGCGAACCCGACCAGGTGGATCAGCCGGTCGGTGCGCTCCGGCCGGACGCCGAGGGCGTCGGCGATGTCCTGGCCGTGCGCGAACGTCTCCATGATCCCGGCGCAGGCGAGGATCGCCGGGGGCAGCGGGTTGACCAGCCACGGCACCGCGCCGTCCTCGGGGAAGGCGGCGAGCGCGTCGATGCCCATGGAGCGGTCGGCGTTCCAGCTCTCGACCAGCTCGCGCGGCGACTGGCGCGGGTACAGGTTCAGCGCGGCGTTGACCGCGCCGTCGAAGTCGCCCTTCGCGCCCTCCACGAGCGCCTGGAACCCGGCGGCGTCGGACGCGGCGGTCCCGGCCAGTTTGTAGATGAACGCCAGGTGCGCCACCTGGTCGGCGATCGTCCAGCCGGGGGCCGCCGTGGGCAGGCGCCAGCCCGCGTCGTCGAGATCGGCCACCAGCCGGTCGATCTGCTCGCTCTCGGCGGTCAGGTCTGCGATGACTGTCTTCAGGTCCGTCACGAGCAGCGTCCTCTCCTGGGAAACCGACTTCAGCATCACCTGGTGGGACCAGGGGTGCGCTATGCGAACGTGCGGTGCCTCACCCGAGGGGCCGGCTGAGGGGTCGGCTGAGGGGTCAGCCTTTGCCGAACTCGCCGGAGACGGCGGGCTCGGCGGGTTCCGGCCAGGGCGGGCCGAGGGTCTGGTGGTCCTTGCGGTCGACGCCCATGAGCTTCAGCGCGGGACCGGTCATCGCGGTCGTGACCAGCGCCATGACCACCATCAGCCCGTACAGGTCCTTGTCGAGGACACCCATGCTCAGGCCGACGCCGAGCGCGACCAGCTCGGTCAGGCCCCGGGTGTTCATCAGCACCGCCAGCAGCGCGGACGTCCGCGTGGGCAGCCCCTGGAGCCGCGCGCCGAGGAAGGCGCCGCCGAACTTGGCCGCGATGGCGGTGAGCAGGATCAGGCCGAAGTCGAGCAGATCGGTCATGCTGGTCTTCGCCAGGTTCACCTTCAGCCCGACGAGGACGAAGTAGGCGGGCAGCAGCAAAACCGTGCTCAGCTGGACGCCGTCCAGCATGGCGGTGCGCGCCCTGTTCCCCTCGCCGCGCGGCATGACCAGGCCGAACAGGAACGCGCCGAAGATGAAGTGCAGGCCGAGCGCCTGCGTGGCCGCCGCCGACAGCAGCACCCCGATCAGGACCACCGCGAGCGCGGCGGGCGAGCGGGCGGCCAGGGCGTCCGCCAGGGGCGACCGGCGCAGCAGCGGCCCCACGACGAGGAACATCGCCACGACGTAGGGGACGGTCAGCGCGATCTGCCAGGCCGTCGCGTCGCCGACCATGGCCTGGACGGCGGCGAGCAGCGTCCAGGCCACCACGTCGCAGATGGCGGCGGTGCTCAGCGCGACCGTGCCGAGGAGCGTCCCGCCCATCCCCCGGTCGCCGATGATCCGCGCGAGGACCGGAAACGCGGTCACCGACGTCGCCACCGCCATGAACAGGACGAATCCGGTCTGGTGCCCGCCCGCGTGGCGGGGCGCGAGGTACAGGCCGAGCAGCGCGCCGAGCCCGAGCGGCACCAGCGTGGAGCCCACCGCCGCGCCGACCGTGGCCCGGCCGACCTCCCGGACCGTCCGGCGGTCCAGTTCCAGGCCGACGACGAACATGAACACCACCAGGCCGAGGTTGGCGACGGCGGTCAGATACGGGCGCACGGTCGCGGGGAACAGCAGGTCGGCGACGCGTCCGTTCATCAGCGTGGGGCCGACGAGGATGCCGACGGCCATCTCGCCGATGACGTCGGGCTGGCCCAGCCTGCGCGCCACCCGGCCCGCGACCCTGGCCAGCACGACGACGAACGCCAGGGCCAGCAGAAACCTGAGGATCTGGGTGTCGGTCACCTTCCCACCTCTCCCACCTGCGACGGGACCGCCGCGCTTCCGGTCCCGCGCGGGACCGGCTCCGAACCGGCGGCGCCCATCCTCGAACAGGCTCCGCGCGGCGGGCTTCCTCTCGATTGCCGTCCCGATCACCCGCCCGGCGGTCCGCCGATCGAACGTCGGGCGGGACGGCGGGCGCCCACGGCCGGACGTCGTGCCGGGCCGCAATCCAGAAGGTGCCGGGGCCCGCGCGGACTGCGACGGTGAATGCCAGTGCGGACAGCGACTGAAGGAGATGATCGGGTGGGCGCCAAGCTAGGCAAGCGCGCGGTACTGCTCGGTGGAAGCATCGCGGCCCTGTTCGCGGCGCGGGCACTGGCCGAGGGATACGAGGAGGTCGTCCTGGTCGACCGGGACGAGCTGGTCGGCGTCCGGGAGGCCCGGCGGGGGGCGCCGCAGGGGCGCCACATCAACGGCCTGCTGGCCGCCGGCTCCCGGACCATGGAGGAGCTGTTCCCCGAGATCACCGCGGAGATGGTCCGGAACGGCTGCCCGCTGACGGACCTGGCGGGCACGGTCCGCTGGTACTTCAACGGGATCCCCCTCCAGCAGACCCGCGCCGGCCTCACCAACGTGGCGGCCCGGCGGCCGCTGATGGAGTGGCACGTCCGGGAGCGCGTCCAGGCGTACGACAACGTCACCTTCATGGAGAAGTACGACGTCCTCGGCCTGGTGGCGAACGACGACAACTCCCGGATCGTCGGGGCCCGGATCCAGCCGCACGGGCGGGACGGCGAGGAGATCGTGCTGGACGCCGACCTCGTCGTCGACGTCACCGGCCGCGGCTCGCGCGCCGCGGGCTGGCTCACCGAACTCGGGTACGGCCGGGTGGAGGAGGACGCGACGAAGATCGGCCTCGGCTACGCCAGCCGCCACTACGTCCTGAAGTCCGACCCGTTCGGCAAGGACCACTCCATCATCGCCGTGGCGTCGCCGGACCGTCCGCGCGGCTGCATCTTCACCAAGACCGACCACGAGACCGTCGAGCTGACGATCTACGGCATCCTCGGCGACCACCCGCCGACCGACCCCGAGGGTTTCACCGCCTTCGCCAAGACCCTCGCCGCTCCGGAGGTCTACGAGGCCATCGTGGACGCGGAGCCGATCGACGACCCCGTCCTCTACAAGTTCCCGACCACGCTGCGGCGCCGGTACGAGAAGCTCGGCCGCTTCCCCGAGGGCTTCCTCATCATCGGCGACGCGGTCTGCACGCCCAACCCCGTCTTCGCGCAGGCCCAGACGCTGGCGGTGTTGGAGGCCAAGGCGCTGCTGGCGCACGTCCGCGCCGGGAAGCTGCCGTCGTCGCTGGACTTCCAGCGCGAGGTCGGACGGATCATCGACCCCGCCTGGGAGATGACCCACGCCATCGACCTCAGCTTCCCCGGGGTCGAGGGGCACCGGGGCGCGAAGCTGAAGATGATGCAGGCGTACATGACACGGGTCATCATCGCCGCGACCGCGGACCCCAGCGTCACCGAGGCGTTCATGCGGTCGGCGGGCCTGGTCGACCTGCCCCAGGCGCTCATGAAGCCCGCCTTCATGATGCGGGTGCTCCGCACCTCAAGCCGTGTGATGGCCGCGGCGAAGGGGTGATCCGGGACGGCGGGAACCTCCTCTCCCGCCGCACCGTGAGCCGGGTCCGGGCCTGCCCCGGATCCGGCTCACGCGCGTCCGTCGACCCGAACCCGGAGGCCGCTCAGGCAGCTCGGGCGGCTCGGGCGGCTCGGGCGGCTCGGAAGGGGCCGGGCACGCGTCAGCGCGGCGTCCGGCCGGTGGCCCCCGATGGGCACCGGCCGGACGCCGCGTCCGTCTCACGTCGTGACGCGCTCGCGGCGGGCTCAGACCGGCGGCTTGGCCGGGTAGAAGAAGCCCTTGCCCGCGACGGCGTCGAAACCGGGGATGGGCTTGCCCGGGTTGAACATCGACACCTGCGGGAACGGCGTGCGGGTCAGGAAGACGTGCAGGTCCCAGAACCGGGGGTGGGCCTCGCCGACCTTGCAGCCGCACTCCTCCGCCGTCGGCGCGGTCGAGCCGGCGGCCTCGCCCTTCCAGTCCTCGGCCGGCGGCACCGGGATGTTCTGCCAGGTGTCGGCCGGGTGGACGCTGCGCTCGTGGACGAACCACTCGGTCGGCTTGACGCACCGCAGGCCCGTGTCCCCGGGATAGGACGGCGCCTTCCCCGGGGTGTACGGCCAGACGTACCCCCAGCCCGCGAGCCGGTAGGGGAAGTTGGGCACGTAGGGCTGCGTGACGTTCGTCGCCTTCGGGTCGGGACGGTAGAACAGCAGCGTCGGCATGCCCGCTCCCTGCATGCCGACGTTGACGATGGTCATCCCGACGCCCTTCATGCTGTTGTACATGTGCGCCAGGGCCGCGAACTGCGTGCCCGTCGCGGAGTTCGGCTTCGCGAGGCGGTCCACGTCGGCCTGGTTCCGCAGCACGGTGAAGCCCTTCAACAGCTTCGACACCCGCCGCTGTTCCGCGGCGAGGGTCATATACCGCTCCACTGGACTGCAGGACGTCCCGTTGTGCTGGGTGACGCCCGGTCGCCCGGCGTCGGACGCGGTGGCCGCGTTGGCCGCGTTGGCCGCGTTGGCGGCGGCGGGCACGGCCAGCGCGGCGATGCCGACGGCCGCGGCGACGACGTGGCGTCGCCTCAGGTGCTCGTTAGCCACGGAGCTTCCCTTCTAGGAGTGGTGCCGGATCCGCACACGACGCTAAGGAGGCGGGGTCCGCGCCACATCCGCCATCGTGCGATCTTCGTCCGCCCAGGCCGGTGACGCGCGGGACCGGGAATGCGCAATCGGGAGGATGTGGCCGGAAAGCCCGGGTGTGACCCTTCTGCTGTGGCCGGAACGGCCAGGCGAACCCTTCTTTTCCGTGGAGGTGGTGGCCGATGAGCGGCGATCTCGGTGAACGGGCGGTCGTCCTCGGGGGGAGCATCGCGGGCCTGCTGGCCGCACGGGTGCTCTCCGAGGCGTACGAACAGGTGGTGGTCGTCGACCGGGACGAGGTGCTCGGCGTGCGGGAGTCGCGGCGGGGAGCGCCGCACACGGTCCACGCGCACGGGCTGCACGCCCGGGGTCACCTCATCATGGAGGAGCTGTTCCCGGGCTTCACCGACGAGCTGACCGACGCGGGCGTCCCGGCCGGGGACCTCGGCGAGATGCGCTGGTTCTTCAACGCGCGCAAGCTGCGTCCGGCGCACACCGGGCTCGTCTCGGTGACCGCGCCCCGTCCCGTGCTGGAGTACCACGTGCGGGAGCGGGTGGCGGCGCTGCCGAACGTCCTGGTCCTGCAGCGGCACGACATCGACGGGCTGGTGGCCGACACGGCGCGCGGCCGGGTGGTCGGGGTGCGGGTCCGGCCGCGGGACGAGGGGGCCGAGGAGCAGCTGCTGGACGCCGACCTGGTGGTGGACGCCACCGGGCGCGGCTCGCGCACTCCCGCCTGGCTCTCGGAGATGGGCTACGACCGTCCGCCGGAGGAGAAGGTCAAGGTCGGGCTCGCCTACACCACCCGGCACTACCGGACGAAGCCCGAGTGGTTCGACGGGGTGCAGTCCATCAACCCGGTGGCCTCGCCCGCCCACCCGCGCGGCGCGTTCTTCGGCCAGGTGGGGCCGGACACCTGCATCCTGTCGCTGACCGGGCTCCTGGGCGACCACCCGCCCACCGAGGACGAGGCGTTCCTGGAGTTCGTCCGCTCGCTGCCGGTGCCGGACGTGTACGAGGCGGTCCGCGACGCGGTGCCGCTCGACGACGCCGTCTCCTTCCGCTTCCCGGCCAGCGTGCGCCGCCACTACGAGCGGCTGACCCGCCTGCCGGACCGGCTCCTGGTCATGGGCGACGCGGTGTGCAGCTTCAATCCCGTCTACGGCCAAGGGATGAGCGTCGCCGCACTGGAGGCGATGACGCTGCGCGAGCACCTGCGCCGGGGCGTCCCCGCGCCCGGGCCGTTCCAGGCCGACATCGCCAAGGTCGTGGACGTGCCGTGGGAGATCTCGGCGGGCGGGGACCTGGACTTCCCCGGCGTCGAGGGCCGCCGCACCCTCAAGGTCAAGATGGGCAACGCCTACATGTCCCGGCTGCAGTACGCGGCGACGAAGGACGCGAAGGTCACCGAGGGGTTCATGCGGGTCGCGGGGCTCATCGACCCGCCGCAGGCGCTCATGAAGCCCGCGATGCTGGCCCGCGTCCTGCGGCACGCCGTCCGGCGGCCGGCGCCCGGACCGTCCTGGCAGGGCGGTGGACGGCCGGCCGGCATGAGCTGACTCCGGCAGTACGACAGAGGGGGCGGGCGCCGCGGCGCCCGCCCCCTCTCCGCTGCCCGGACGTCAGGTGGCGGGCTGCTCCACGGTCTCGGCCGCCTCGGCGTCGGCCTCGGCCGCGGCCTTCTGGGCGCCGAACGGGGGCTGGTTCCGCAGGCCCACGAAGGCGATGACGGCGAGCACCACGTACAGGACCATCGTGACCACGGCGACCACGTGCAGGCCGCTGGTGAACGAGTCCTTGGCGGACGACAGCAGGTCGGTCCCGACCTTGCCCGGCACGTTGGGCGCGCCGTAGACCGCGCCCGCGAGGCCGTTCTTCGACGCGTCCGCGACCGGGCCGGGCGTCCCGGCCGGGATCACCAGGTCGTGGCGGTAGACGGAGGTGCCGACGATGCCGAGGACGGCGACGCCGAGGGCCGCGCCCAGCTCACCGGACGCCGAGGAGATCGACCCCGCCGACCCGGACTTCTCCTGCGGGGCCGCCGACATGACCAGGAGGCTGTTCATCATGCCGACGGGGCTGCCGCCGACGTAGACCAGGATCAGCCCGGTCATCAGGGTGGAGATGCCGGCGGTGGCCGTCACCTGCGTGATGACCACCAGGCCGGCGATCGCGACCACCGAGCCGACGACCAGGATGACCGCGGGCTTGATCTTCTGGGCCATGCCGAGGGACATGTTCCCGAAGATCACCATGGCCACCGACGGGGCGATCAGCCACAGCGCCACGTGCGTCGGGCTGATCCCCTTGACGAGCTGCATGTACAGCGTGACCGTGAGGCCGACGCCGCCCATCACCATGGCGACCACCAGGCCGAGCGCGACGCCCGTGCTCAGCGAGCGGATCCGGAACAGGCCGAGGTCGAGGAGCGGGTGCTCGATCGTCCGCTGCCGCCGGACGAACAGGGCGCCGAGCGTCAGGCCCGCCACGACGGCGACGACCGGCCACACGCCCCAGCCGTTGCGGCCGAGCTCCTTGATGCCGTACACGGTCGGCATGACGGCGCCGAGCGACAGCACCACGCTGATCAGGTCGAACGAGCCCGCCCGCGGGTTGCGCGACTCGGGGATGAGGAACGGCCCGGTGATCAGCAGCAGCGCCATGACCGGGATCGCGATGAGGAAGACCGACCCCCAGTAGAACGACCCGAGCAGCAGGCCGCCGATGATCGGGCCGCCGATCAGGCCCAGCATGATCGACGATCCCCAGGCGCCCATGGCGGCCGCGAGCTCCTTGGGGTTGCGGAACATGTCGGTGATGATCGCGAGCACCGACGGCATGATCGTCGCCCCGGCGAGGCCGATGACGGCGCGCGCCGCGATGAGCGTCGCGGTGGACTCGGCCGTGGCCGCCAGCACGGACGCGACGATGAACAGCGCCGCCCCCGCGAACAGGACGGTGCGGCGTCCGATCCGGTCGCCGAGCGTCCCCATCGTGATGAGGAAGCTGGCGATGACGAACCCGTAGATGTCGGTGATCCAGAGCTGCTGGATGCTGCTTGAGCCCAGGTCCTTCGCGATGTGCGGGAGCGCCAGGATCGTCACGTTGATGTCGAGGGTCGCCAGCATCGTGGGCAGGCAGAGCATCGCCAGCGCCACCCATTGCCGCGCGCCCGCCCGGGGCGCGGATTCCACCTCTGCGGTCATGCTCGTCCTCTCGTCGTCGGGGCCGCGACGGCGGCACGGCTAGGTCACCGGCTCGGTCATGTACGGCTCGGTTATGTGACGACGGTGCGGGACGAAACTCACCGGAGCATCTCCCCGATTGCGGAATCGGCGACCGGTCCCGGACGGGTCAGGCCCCCGGTGCGGCACGCACCGGGAGCCGGGGACGATCGGAGGCCAGGTCAGGAGCCCAGCTCGACGCGGGCGTGGTCGCCCACGACGATCTCGTGCGCGTCCCGGCCGCCCGCGCCGGGGCCGATCACCGCGGAGCGGCCGATCACCGAGCGGCGGAACGTGCCGGTGAAGGCGATCGACGCGCCGTCCAGGACGATCGAGTCGGCCAGGGAGGCCGAGCGCAGCAGGCAGCCCGCCCCCACGGACGTGCCGGGGCCGACCACGCTGTCCACGACCCGCGTGCCGGCGCCGATGACGACCGGCCCGCGGATCCGGGAGCGCACCACCGTGGCCCCCTCCTCCACCACGACCGGGCCGTGCAGCTCGCTGGCCGCGTCCACCGTGCCCGCGACCCGTGGGATCAGGTCTTCCAGGAGGCGGCGGTTGCAGTCCAGGACGTGCTCGATCTCGCCCACGTCCCGCCAGAAGCCCCCGTACTCCCGCGCCCGGACCCGCGCCCCCGCGTCCACGAGCCACTGCACGGCGTCGGTGATCTCCAGTTCGCCGCGGGCGCTCGGCGCGATGGCGGCGACGGCCTCGTGGATCGCCGCGGTGAAGAAGTACACGCCGACCACCGCGAGGTCGCCGACCGGATGCTCGGGCTTCTCCACCAGCCGGACGACCTCGCCGTCCGCGTCCACCTCGGCGACCCCGTACGCGCGCGGGTCGGCGACCTTGCGGACCACGAGCTGCGCCGCCGGGCGCGTCCGGCGGAACTCCTCGGCGATCTCCGCGACGCCCTCCCGCAGGACGTTGTCGCCAAGGTACATCACGAAGTCGTCCTCGCCCAGGAAGGACCGGCCCAGGCGCAGCGCGTGCGCGAGCCCGAGCGGCCGGTCCTGCCGCAGGTAGGTGATGCGCACGCCGAGGCGGGACCCGTCGCCGAGGACCCGCTCGATCTGCCCCGCCCAGGTCCCCACGACGACGGCGACGTCCGTCACGCCGACGTTCCTGATGTCGTCGATCACGTGCTCCAGCACCGGACGTCCGGCGACGGGGATCAGCTGCTTGGGCATGGAGTGGCTGAGGGGCCTGAGGCGGGAGCCGGAGCCGCCCGCCAGCACCAGGGCCTTCACGAGAGGTGCCTTTCGGTAGAGGACAGGTGCCAGTCCCACAGCCGCGCGCCGAGGCGGCGGGCCGCGGTCATGCTCGCCCAGGCCGTGGCCTCGACGAGCGCCCGGTCGCCTGGACGGGTCGCGCGGAAGGCCGCGACGTCCGACGGGACGACCTGGTAGGAGGCCATGGCGGTCAGCAGGGTGAGGACGGCGACGGGCGCCAGGTCCTCGTCCAGCCCGGCGGTCGCCTCACCGACCCAGGCGCGGCTCATGCCGGGCGGCCGTCCGTCCCAGTCGGAGAGGACGCCGCCGACGAGCTCGCGGACCGGTTCGGGCACCGCGCGGCGGCCCGCCGCGTCGATCGCCGCGGCCGACCGGGCGAACGCGTCGGCGACCGTGGGGCTGCCCGCCGCCCAGGCCATGTCCACGGGCAGGACGGCCTCGGGCAGCAGCCGCAGCGACCGCCCTTGGGGAAGGACCGCGTTCGGCCGCAGGAACCGTCCGATCCGGTCGGTCAGCGGGCCGCGCAGGACGCGGGGCACCTCGCTCGGCAGCACCGAGTCCTCGAGGAAGACGTTGACCATCCGGTTGAGGTAGTGGAACGTGACCGCCACCCCGGCCAGCTCGGCCGCCGTCTCCGCGGTGCACGGCATCGGTTCGTCCTGGAGCGCCCACGCGGCGGCCGGACGCTCCTTCCCCGCGGTCGCGGCGGAGTCCCGTTCAGGGGACAGCGTGCGCAGCGTCGAGGTGTGCACCTCCACGCAGTACGGGCAGGAGTTGGACGCCGAGACCGCGGCGGCCACCGCCTCCCGGTCCACCCGGCGGGTGGCGCCGACCAGCAGGGACTCGCGCAGCGTCATCCACGAGGCGGCCAGCGCCTCGGGCGCCGGGGAGTGCAGCGCGACGGGCGGCGCGAGCATGCCGAAGTCCGCCTCGAGCTGCTCGTAGACCTCCGCCACCAGCCCGTCCGCCGATCCGGCGGGAACCGGCCGCACATGCCTGACCTGCCGCACCGACCTTCGTAGCAGCCTCCTCACGGGTCAGCCCGCGAGGTCGCGCGCGAGCCCGGCCGTGCCGCGCCGCGCGCTGGTCTCGCCCTCGGGCGACGGCGCGCCGTAGCGGACGTCGATCCCGCGCTCCCGCGCCGCGGCGACGATGCCGGGGACGGCCCGCTCGGCCAGCGCCGCGATGGTCATGGCCGGGTTGACGGTCAGGGCGCACGGCACCGCGGATCCGTCGGTGACGAAGATGCCCGGGTGGTCGCGGAGCTCGTGCCGGTCGTCCAGCGCGGAGGTGGACGGGTCGTCGCCGATCCGGCAGGACGCCAGCGGGTGGACGGTGTAGGCGCCGACGACGTCGTTGGTCCAGGCCGCGACCTCGGCCAGCCCGTCGCGCTCCACGATGTCCTTGACCTCGGCGTCGGCCATGGCCCACGCGCGCAGCGTGTTGGCCGTGGGGTTGTACCGGAGGGCGCCGCGGCCGAGCATCTGCTGGGAGATCCGGGTGGCGTTGCCCGTCGGGGGAGGCGGCCCGAAGACGCCCTCGTTGTCGTCCTCGATCATCTGGAAGATGGTCAGCCAGGACGACCACTTCCCGAGCAGCTCCTTCTTCTCCGCGCCGAACCACGTCGGGTCCGCGCCGCCCGGGACCTGCGCGAGGATGGTCCCCAGGCCGGGCGGGAAGTAGAGCTGTTCGAGCGAGTAGCGGGAGTATTCGGGGAGCGAGGCGTCCAGCCGGTCCCAGTTGGCCACGCACGGGCCCTTGCCGATCTGGTTGGAGCCGTACGGCAGGCCGTCCTGGCGGCCGAGGCCCAGCACCTCGCGGACGCGGTCCTCGTCGATGACGGCGGTGTTGAGGCGTTCCCCGTTGCCGGAGAAGTACCGGCCGACGGCGTGCGGCATCTTCCCCAGGTGCGGCTCGCTGCGCTGGAGGATCACCGGGGTGGCCCCGGCGCCGGCGGCCAGGATCACCATCTTCGCGGCGATCGTCCCGCTGCCGGTGTGGATCCGGTAGTCCTCGTCGTCGACGACGTCGTAGTGGACCTCGTAGCCGCCGTCGCCGGTGCGCGTGAGGTGCTGCACCTCGTGCAGCGGCCGGATCTCGGCGCCGTGGGCGAGGGCGGCGGGCAGGTAGTTGAGCAGCAGCGACCGCTTGGCGTCGAACTTGCAGCCCGCCATCATCCAGTTGCAGTTGGTGCACTTCTCGTTGTCGATGGCGACCGGGACCGGGTTGGCGGTGCGGCCCGCGTGCGAGCACATCGCGCCCCACAGGCCGCCCGCGTAGGTCACGTCGTTCCAGTCCTGCGTGTGGACGGGCAGCGCCTCGGCGACCCGGTCGTACCAGGGGTCGAGCGTGTCGCGGTCGATCGCGCGCGGCCACATCCGGCGGCCGATGCTGCCGTGCCGCTCGAAGATGAAGCGGGGCGCGCGGGGCATCGCCGCGAAGTAGACGACGCTCCCGCCGCCGACGCAGTTGCCGCCCAGCAGGCTCATGCCGTCGCCGACGGTGAAGTCGAAGATCCGGGTGTAGGACGAGCCGAGCTTGAAGTCGTGCTCGAACTCGTCGCTGCCGAGCCACGGCCCGCGCTCCAGCACCACGACCTTCGCGCCGCCGGCGGCGAGGTGGTAGGCGGTGATCGCGCCGCCGAAGCCGCTGCCGATGACCAGGACGTCGGTCTGTTCCGTGGCGCTCATGCCGGGCTCCCCGAGGGCGTCGTGGCGGGGTGGAGGCGGGCCAGCGGCCTGCCGTAGGAGTAGCGGGGGAAGCGCCACAGCCCATCGGGGTCGGGCTGGGCGAACCCCATGGCGAGCAGCCCTGGATGCCCGTCCGCCATCGCGTCCGCGGTCTCCCGGTGGGCGGCCGAGTCGTAGGCCATGTTGCAGAAGAGCGTCAACAGCACCCAGAACTCCTTCTCCGGGTGGCCGGGCGCGAGCAGCCGGCGCACGAGCGCCGTGCGCTGGAGGTGGGTGAGCGCGACGAAGGGCGGGACGGACGGGTCGGGCGCCAGCCCCTCCTCGGCGGCGTACGCCTCCGCGTGCTCGCCGAGCCGGGTGACCAGGTCGCCGAGCATCGGGGTGACGCCGGTCGCGGACCAGTCCAGCAGTTCCAGGGCCCCCGCGGCGACGGCGCCGGGGCCGTCCGCCGCCCCCGCGACCGCGCGGTCCTCGGGGAAGCGTTTCTCGCCGGGGACGATGGTGTCCGCGAACGCCTCCAGCGTCATCGTCGCCTCCGGTGACCGGCCTGCCATGAGCATCGCCTCCGTCGTCGGTCGGCGGCCCCGGCCCTCGGGCGCCGGGCTCCGCACGGATTCATCGTCCGGGGCGGCCGTCGCGCCGCACATCCTCGGAATTGCCGTGCGGAGAGGGCACCGGAGGGGACGCCGTCGCAGGCGGTCCCCGAGCGACAGCGGTGAGTTTCGGACGCCGGACGGGTCTCATGATCGTGGGAGGGACGGGACGGAGGTGACCACGTGGATGAGAAATCCCCCCGAAGCTCGACGCGGCCCGCCCCGCGGATGTGATCATTTCTGGACGATGACAGGGTGAGTCAGTCCGCCCTGAGATGAAGCGACGGAACGGCGGGGATCGCGTGCAGGCGTTCGTGTTGGTCCCGGGGACCTGGATGGGTCCCTGGATTTGGAAGAAGGTCGCCGAGGGCCTGCGGGACCGCGGCCACTCGGTCCACCTCGTCACGCTGTCAGGACTGGACCGGAGCGGCGGCGAGGACGTCTCCCGCATCGGCCTGGACACCCACATCGAGGACGTCCACGCGGTCCTGCGCGACCTGGCCCCCGAGCGGGTCGTCCTGGTCGGCCACGGCACCTCGGGGATCGTCGCCGGGGCGGTCGCCGACCGCGAGCCGGGCCGCGTCGACCGGACGGTCTACGTGGAGGCGTCGCTCCCGCACGACGGGAGGTCGGCGATCGACGCGTTCGGCGAGCCGCTGCGCGGCGCCGAGCTGCGGCTGATCGAGGAGAACGGCGGGCGGTGGCCGGTCCCGGACGTGGAGGTGGTGGCCGACGACCAGGGGCTGACCCCCGAGCAGGCGAGGTGGCTGACGGACCGCCTCCGCGACCACCCGGGACGCCCGCTCACCGAGCCCGTCCGGCTGACCCGTCCGCTGGAGGAGCAGCGCGCGACCTACGTCGTGTGCGAGCTGGAGCACTTCCACGGGCGGCTCGCCGCGGACGTGGAGCGGATGCGGTCCGCCCCCACCTGGCGGTTCCGCACGCTGGACACCGGCCTGTGGCCGATGGTGTCGGCGCCGGACGAGCTGGTGGCGCTGCTGGACGAGGTCGCCGCCGAGATCGCCCTCGGCGACGCCCTCGACAAGGCCCTCGAGAGCGGCATGGACGACGACACGAACGACGGCGTGGACGAAGCCGTGAACGACGGCCGGTCCCGGCCAGCGTGGGACACGCCCGGGGATGGAGTGGGTCCGCAACGCGGAAGGGGCTAGCCTCCGGGGAGAAATCCTGCCTTTCCGTGATCAGGGGGGATGGGTCCATGGCCGGGGAAGCGTGCCGACCTGAACGCGACGGTGGCCGTGTCGCCACGGCGGGCTGATCCCGAGCTGCGCCTCGCGCTGATCGACATCGGCGCCCGGCTGCTGTCGGAAGGCGGTCCGCCCGCCCTGTCCACGCGCCGCGTGGCGGCCGAGGCGGGCTGCTCCACCCAGGCCGTCTACACCCATTTCGGCGGCATGACCGGGCTCGTCCGCGAGATGGTCCACGAGGGCTTCGACCGCCTCCAGACCCACTTCGCCCGCGTCGGCGACTCCCCCGACCCCGTCACCGACATGGCCCTGCTCGGCCACGCCTACCGGCGGAACGCCGCCCGCAACCCGCACCTGTACGCGATCATGTTCGGCACGACGACCCACACCGGGTTCCGCCTGACCGAGCCGGACCGCCAGTACGGACGCCACACGCTCGCACGGGTCATCCGCACCGCCGACCGCTGCATCGCCTTAGGCCGCTTCACCACCGCGGACCCCGACCTGATCGCCCACCACATGTGGACGGCCGTGCACGGCCTCGTCACCCTCGAACTCGGCGACTACCTCGTGCCGCCCTACGACGCCGACACCTGCTTCGAGTCCCAGCTCGTCAACCTCATGGTCTCCCAGGGCGACGGACGCGACGGCGCGACCCGGTCGGTCGCGGAGGCGTGCCTGCGCGTCCTGAGGTACGAGGAGAGGACGGGCGGCATGCCCGCCCCCTCCTGAACCCCCGTCCAAGGCGGTCGGCCCGGCCGGGGCGCCGGCGCGCGACGCCCCGGCCGGACGTCCGCCGGCGCGTGCTCAGTCGCCCGGCCGGTAGACGAGGGAGACGGCGCCGGTGGCGAAGGTCCTGCTCTCCACGAGCCGCAGCGGGACGCGGGAGGTGAACAGGGGGATCCCGGAGCCGAGCGCGACCGGGTAGACCATCAGGCGGTAGAGGTCGACGAGGCCCTGCTCGGCGACGTGGCGGGCGAACCGCGCGCCGCCGGGGACCAGGATGTCCCGGCCCGGCAGGCCCTTGAGCCGGTCGATCTCCGTGACGACGTCGTGCTCGGCGATCCGCGCGTTGGACCAGCGGGCCTCCTTGAGCGTCGAGGAGAAGACGACCTTCTCGGCCCGGTTGATGAGCGGGGCCTGGGCGTCCGGCGCGGTCGGCCAGTACCGCGCCTGCTCCTGGAAGTTGACCCGCCCGATGAGCTGGACGTCGGTCTCCGACACGTAGTCGATGATCCGGCGCTCCACCTCCTCGTCCAGGTGCGGGAAGATCCAGTCGATTCCGCCGTCCTCGGTCGCGACGAAGCCGTCGACCGAGACGGCCATCGCGAGCACGACCCTCCTCACGGTCTCTCCGGGACGACGAGCGTGGCCTCCGCGAGGGTGAGCGGCCGGTTCGGCAGGACGAGCGGCAGCCCGAACCGCGGGAACAGGTGCGGGTCGAACGCGGTGATCTCCACGATCAGGCCGTCCTCGACGCGCAGCACGTCCAGGACCTGCGCCTCGAACGCGGCGGCGCCGGGCGGCCGGACGTAGTGCGCGACGGCGGGCTGGAGGTTGGCGCGGGTCGGCACGCTGCGCCACTGCCCGGCGTAGAGGGGGGACGCCGGGTCGAGGTACGCGCTGACGCCGGTGTAGAACTCCTGCCGGTCGGCGTAGAAGAGCGGGAGCGGAGGCATGGTCACCCGGACGTCCTCGGCCATCAGGTCGGCCATGGCCTGGGCCACCGTGGTGAGGTCGCCGCGCTCCATGACGTCGATGTAGCGCTTGACGAGGCGGCGCTCGGCGGCGCTCGGGTCCTCCCCCGCCTGCCACTCGGCGCGGCGCGAGGGCAGCCGCTGCTTCAGCGTGGCGCGGGCGCGCTGCAGCGCGCTGTTCACCGAGATGACGCTGGTGCCCAGGATGTCGGAGGTGTCCTTGGCCGGGTATCCCAGCACGTCGCGCAGGAGCAGCACCGAGCGCTGCTTGGGCGGCAGGTACTGGATGGCGGCGATGAACGCCAGCTCGATGGTCTCCTTGGCGACGACGACGGCGTCCGGCCCGGCGGAGCCCTCCGTCGGGGGCTCGATCAGGCCGCCCGGGATGGGCTGGAGCCAGGGGATCTCGTCGGGGAAGTCGTGTCGGGTCGTCCCGCCGACGACCTTGCGCGGGACGGGACGGCGGGGGTTGGCGGAGAGGAAGTCCAGGCAGGCGTTGGTGGCGATGCGGTACAGCCAGGCGCGGAAGGTGGCCCGTCCCTGGTAGGTGTCGCGCTTCTTCCACGCGCGGAGGAAGGTCTCCTGCACCAGGTCTTCGGAGTCCTCGATGGAGCCGAGCATCCGGTAGCAGTGCACCTGGAGCTCGCGGCGGTGCTTCTCAGCCAGATCCGTGAACGCGGCCTCGTCGACGACGAGGGACTGATCTTCACTCATAGCGACGATTCTCATCGAAAAGGTGAGCACTTGGCGAGATGTCTCCATATCACGACATGCTGAATTCTGGCTCGTGGCCGGTTCACCCGCGCCTGGCCCACCGAGCCGAGGAGGACTGCCGACGATGCCCGACACCCCTGAGACGAGGCCCTACACGGGAGCGGAGTACACCGAGAGCCTGCGCGACGACCGCGAGGTGTACCTGGACGGCGAGCGGATCAAGGACGTCACCGTCCACCCCGCCTTCAGCAACCCGGTCGCCATGACCGCGCGGCTCTACGACTCGCTGCACGACGAGAAGACCCGTCCGTTGCTGACCGTCCCGAGGGAGGACGGCGAGGGCTACACCCACCGGTTCTTCACCACCCCGCACAGCGCCGAGGACCTGGTCGGCGACCAGGCCGCCATCGCCCACTGGGCGCGGATGAGCTACGGGTGGATGGGCCGCGGCCCCGACTACAAGGGATCGTTCCTGGGCACGCTCGGCGCCAACGCCGACTTCTACGGGGAGTACGCGGGCAACGCGCGCGCCTGGTACCGGAAGGCCCAGGAGCGCGTCCTGTACTGGAACCACGCGATCGTCCACCCGCCCGTCGACCGGAGCAGGCCGCCGGACGAGGTCGCCGACGTCTACGTCCACGTCGAGCGGGAGACCGACGCGGGCCTGGTGGTCAGCGGCGCCAAGGTCGTGGCCACGGGCTCGGCGCTGACCCACCACACCTTCATCGCGCACTACGGGGTCCCGGTCAAGCGCAAGGAGTTCGCGCTGATCGCCACGATCCCGACCGGCGCGCCGGGGGTGAAGCTCATCTGCCGTCCCTCGTACACGGCGAACGCGGGCGCGTCGGCGGGCGGTCCCTTCGACTATCCGCTGTCGTCCCGCATGGACGAGAACGACTCCATCCTCGTCCTCGACAAGGTGCTCATCCCCTGGGAGAACGTGTTCGTCTACGGCGACCTCGCGAAGGCGCAGACCTTCACGGGCCAGTCGGGGTTCGTCGAGCGCTTCACCTTCCACGGCTGCACCCGCCTGGCGGTCAAGCTGGAGTTCATCGCGGGGCTGCTCGCCAAGGCGCTGGAGCTGACGGGCACCGCCGACTTCCGCGGCGTCCAGACCAGGCTCGGTGAGGTCCTGGCCTGGCGGAACCTGTTCTGGGGCCTGTCGGACGCCGCCGCCCGCAACCCCGTCCCGTGGCGGAACGGGGCCGTCCTGCCCAACCCCGAGTACGGGATGGCGTACCGCTGGTTCATGCAGATCGGCTACCCGCGGATCCGCGAGATCGTGCTGCAGGACGTCGCCAGCGGCCTGATCTTCGTCAACTCCAGCGCGGCCGACTTCGGCAGCCCCGCGATCCGCCCGTACCTCGACCGGTACCTGCGCGGCTCGGGCGGCGCCGACTCCGTCGAGCGGGTCAAGGTGATGAAGCTGCTGTGGGACGCGGTCGGCACCGAGTTCGGCGGCCGGCACGAGCTCTACGAGCGCAACTACGCGGGCAACCACGAGAACACCCGCGTCGAGCTGCTCGCGGCCCAGACGCTCGGCGGACAGCTCTCGTCGTACAAGGACCTGGTCGACCAGTGCCTCGCCGAGTACGACCTGGACGGCTGGACCGTGCCCGACCTGAAGACCTTCTAGTCGAAGCGGAGAGGCCGCACGTCGCATGACGTGCGGCCTCGCGCTTTCGGTCAGGACGGGCGGGGGGCCGGGTGGGCCCAGTGCATCCCGTCGGCCGAGGGCACCAGGCCGCCCTCGCGCACCGGGGCGTACTCGTCGGCGTTCTCGCCGAGCGCCGCCTGGACCTGGATGCGGACGCCCTCACGCGACACCGAGCGGGCCAGCGAGGTCTTCAGCAGGTCGCGGTCCTCGCCCGACTCGACCACCGGCCGGTGGACGAAGTCCGACAGCTCCTGGATGGCCGCGCTCCGGTCCCCGGAGACCAGCGCGCCCTCGTGGGACGAGCCGCCGCCCACCAGTTCCACGAAGGACTCCAGCTCGGTGCCCAGGCCGTCGGTGACCTTCTTGGCCCGCCAGAAGTAGGACTGCTCGTCCTGGTGCATGTCGTAGAAGGCGACGAGGAAGTCGTGGAACCGGGCGTACTCCTGCCGGTACCGCGCCTCGAACTCTTCGAAGCAGAGCTGCTCGGGGACGTCCCCCGACAGCGTCGTGTTGATCGACCGGGCCGCCAGCAGGCCCGAGTAGGTGGCCAGGTGGACGCCCGAGGAGAACACCGGGTCGATGAAGCACGCCGCGTCCCCGGCCAGGACGAGGCCCGGCTTGTGGAAGGCGTCCTGGATGTAGGAGTAGTCCTTGCGGACCCGGACCTTGCCGTACGGCCCCTCGGTGACCCGCTCGGCGTCGGACAGGAACTCGGCGATCATCGGGCATTCCCGGACGAGGCTCAGCAGCGCCTCCGCGCGGTCGCCGCGCACCCGGTCCAGGGCCTCGGGCATCAGGACGACGCCGACGCTGGTCAGCTCGTCGGTGAGCGGGATGTACCAGAACCAGCCCGCGGAGAACGCGACGGCCAGGATGTTGCCCCGGTTGGGCGCGGGCAGCCTCTTGCCGCCGCGGAAGTACCCGAAGAGCGCGACGTTGCGGAAGAACTCCGAGTACTTGCGGTTGCCGCCGGTCCTGGTGTGGATGCGGCTGCCGTTCCCGGAGGCGTCCACGACGATCCTGGCCGAGGTCCGGTGCCGCGCGCCCTTGGAGTCCTGCCAGGTCACGCCGGTCACCCGCCCGTCCGCGTCCTCGATGACGTCGGAGACCGGCGACTCCTCCCGGACGTCCACGCCGTTGGCGCGGGCGTTGTCGAGCAGGATCTTGTCGAAGCGCATCCGCTCCACCTGGTAGGCGGTGGAGGACGGCCCGGCGAACTGCGGCGAGGAGGAGAAGGCGAACGTCCACGGCTCCGGATTGCTGCCCCAGCGGAAGGTGCCACCGCGTTTGACCATGAACGCCGCCCTCTCCAGCTCCTCGGTCACCCCCAGCAGGCGGCAGACTCCGTGGACGGTCGCGGGCAGCAGCGACTCGCCGATCTGGTACCGGGGGAAGCTCTCGCGCTCCAGCAGCAGCACGCGGTGCCCCTGCTTGGCGACCAGGGTCGAGACCGTCGACCCGCAGGGGCCGCCGCCGACGACCACCACGTCGTACTCGCTGTCGAACTCGTTCGTGTCGGTCATTCCAGGTCTCCCCTCAGCTCAGGACGGCGCCGGTCTCCGCGACCGCGGTCAGGAAGTCGCCGCGCGCGACCATGCCGGCCACCTCCTCGATCTCGTCGGCCATGTACCGGTCGTGGTCGAGCGTCGGCACCACGTTCCGGATCAGGTCGTAGGCGGCCCGGCTCGCGCCGCCGAGCCCGTCGCGGCGGCCCGCGATGTCGACCGCCTGCGCGGCCGCGAGGAGTTCCACGGCCAGGATGCTGTCGTTGTTGCGCAGCACGCGGCGGGCGTTCCGCGCGGCGATCAGGCCCATGCTGACGATGTCCTGGTTGTCGCCGTTGGACGGGATGCTCTGCGTGCTGGCCGGGCCGATCGTCCGGTTCTCGGCGACCAGCGCCGTCGCCGGGTACTGCGCTCCTGCGAACCCGCTGTTCAGGCCCGGGTCGCCGGTGACGAGGAACTCGGGCAGCCCGTAGCTGAGGTGCCGGTTGAGCATCCGGTTGGTGCGTCGCTCGGACAGCACGCCGAGCTGGGTGAGGGCGATCGTCACGAAGTCCATGGCGAACGCGACGGGCTGGCCGTGGAAGTTCGCACCGTGGAAGATCTCCATGCCCTCGAAGAAGAGCGGGTTGTCGTTGGCCGAGTTCAGCTCGATCTCGACCTTGGTCCTGGCGTGGTAGAGCGTGTCCCGCACGGCGCCGAGCACCTGCGGGATGCAGCGCATCGAGTACGCCTTCTGCATGTAGACGTCGGTGCGCTGGACGCTCGTCCCGGCCTCCTTGACGGCCTGCACCTGGCCCCGCAGCTCGGAGTGCGCGACCGTCAGGCCGCTGTCGGCCATCAGCGTGCGCAGGTTCGCGGCGGTGTCGATCTGCCCCGGGTGCGGGCGGGCGATGTCATGCCCCTCCGGCTGGAAGGGGCCGGTGGAGCCGCGCAGCGCCTCCACGACCAGGGCGGTGGCGATCTCGGCCTGCCGGACCTGCTCCAGCGCCCGTCCGACGACCAGCGCGCCGAGCCCGGTCATGCCGGCCGTCCCGTTGATGAGCGCCAGCCCCTCCTTGAACCGCAGCTCCAGCGGCTCGATGCCCAGCTCCCGCAGGACGGGGCCGGTCGGGACCTTGCGGCCGTCGCGGAGCACGTAGCCCTCGCCGATGACGGTGGTGGCGATGTGCGACAGCGGCGCGAGGTCGCCGCTGGCGCCCAGGGAGCCCTGCTCGGGGATGGCCGGGATGACGCCCAGGTTCAGGTAGAGGGCGAGCCGCTCGACGATCTCCGGCCGGACGGCCGAGTGCCCCTTGGCGAGGGCGTTGAGCCGGGCCGAGACGATCGCCCTGGCCTCGTCCTCGGCGAACAGCGGCCCCACGCCCGCACTGTGGCTGCGGACCAGGTTGGTCTGCAGTTCGACCTCGTTGGACGGGTCGACCAGCATGTAGATCATCTCGCCGTAGCCGGTGGTCACCCCGTAGACCGGGGTGCCGGCGTTGACCAGGTCCTCGAACTGGGCACGGCTCTTGGCGACGCGTTCCAGTGCGGCCGGCGCGACCTCGCACCGCGCCCGGTCCTCGGCGACGCGCCGCACGTCCGGGATGCTCAGGTTGTGGCCGTCGAATTCGACGGTCGCTGTGGTGTCCAACCGGATCGACCTCTCACTCGTTTCGTGGGCTGCCGCGGACGGGATCGGGCTCGGCGAGAGCCGCCATCCCGGCCAGCGAGGAATGCGACAGGCAGTCCCGCAGGGAGACCGCCGCGCCGAGCCGTTCACGGATCCGCTCGGCGAGCATGGGGAGGAGCAGCGAGTGGCCGCCGGCCGCGAAGAAGTCCTCCTCGACGGTGGCCGGGGCCGCGCCCAGCAGGTCCCGCCAGATCCCGGCGAGCTCCCGCTCGGCGGCCGTCCTCGGCGGACGGCCGCGACGGGCGAGCACCCGGGCCGGATCCGGCAGGCGGAGGCGGTCCACCTTCCCCGCGATGTTCCGCGGGAGGCCCGCCTCCAGGGTGTGGAAGGCGATCAGCCGCATCGAGGCCCCGAACCTCCGGTGGAGGTGCGCGCGCCACGCGTCGGGGTCGGGTGCGGCGGCGTCCACCGGGACGACGTGGGCCAGCAGGTGGGTGACCAGGCCGTGGGCGCCGGTCACGGGGACGACCGCGCACTCGCGGACCGACGGGTGCGCGGCCAGCTCGGTCTCGACGTCGGCGAGTTCGACCCGGTTGCCGCCGACCTTCACCTGGTGGTCGCGGCGCCCACGGAACTCCAGCCGACCGTCCCAGCGCCATCGGCCCAGGTCACCGGTCCGGTAGCAGCCGATCCCGTCGTCCTGGCCGTGCGGTTCCGGCAGCGGGCGGAAGGCGCTCGCGTCGTCGCCGCCGACGTATCCCCCGGCCGTGTACGGGCTGAGGATCACGATCTCGCCGGTGACGCCCGCCGGGCAGGAGCGGCCTCGCTCGTCGAGGACGAGGATCCGGCGGCCGGGGATGGGGCGTCCGATCGGGACGGTCGCCGGGACGGGCCCGGTCACCTCGTACCAGGTGGCCGCGATGGTCTCGGTGGGGCCGTAGGCGTTGAAGATCCGCGCGTGCGGGGCCGCCTCGCGCAGGTCGTTCACCAGCGCTCCGGACAGCGCCTCGCCCATCAGGACGACGCGGTCCAGCTTCCGGGGCCAGCCGTCCTCGCGGTCGCGCGCGGCCCGCAGCAGTTCGGCCGCGAAGCTGGGGACGGTCTGGAGGAACGTGACGCCCTCGTCCGCCAGCCATGCGAGCAGCGCCTCGGGGTTCAGCCTGATCCGCTCGGGGATCACGCACAGCGTGCCACCCACCGCCAGGGTCGCGAAGACCTCGCACAGGCTCGGGTCGTGCTCGGGCGTGACCCACAGGGCCACCCGCGAGCCTCGGTCGATGCCCCACGCGCCGGTCATCCAGGCGGCGAACTGCGCGAGAGCGCCGTGCGTCTGCGCGATGCCCTTGGGCTTGCCGGTCGATCCCGACGTGTACGCGACGTACGCGAGCCGGTCCAGGTCAAGGTCCGGATCGAGGACGGGCGGCAGCGGCTGGACGGCGTCCTCACCGGGTTCAGGGGCGAGGAGGGTGCCGCCGAGGTGGTCGGCGTACCAGCGTTCCAAGGGCGCGTCGGGGGTCTCGGTGACCAGGCACGCGGGCTTCAGCTCGGTGAGCACCGAACGGCCGCGCTCCCCCGCGTCCCCGGACCCGAACCAGACCACGTGGGCGCCGGCGAGGTGAGCAGCCACGGAGGCGGTGAGCTGCGCGGGACCGTGCGCCATGCGGACGGCCACGGGGGCCCCGTCGGCTCCGGCGTCGCGCAGCCGGGCGGCGAACGCCGTGGCGTCCTCCAGCAGAGCGCGGTAGTTCAGGCGTCCGCCCGGCCAGGTCATCGCGTCCCGGCCGGGGTGCCGTCCGAGCAGCGCGTGGACCGGCTCGCGCGGGGCGTCCGCGTCGAGCACGGAGCCCGAGTGCGGAGCGGCCTCGATCCGCGTCTTGTCCTCAAGTGGCAGGTCGCTAATAAGGGTGTCGGGACGGTCGGCGGCCGCTCGCAGAAGCGTCCGCAGGTGGCTGAGCATCGCCGCCGGTGCGGGATAGGCCGGATCCGCGCGGTGGCTCAGCCGTCCGCGCACCGATGCGTCCAGGTCGTCGAGGCTCAGGCACAGGTCGGCGAGCTCCGCGTCGGCCACCGGGTCGGGTTCGACCCGCGCGTCCCCGAGGACGAGCCGGGCCTCCGGAACCGGGGGGACGAACGTTGCGTCGCTCCACGGGACCCGGTCGCGTTCCGCGCCGACTGTGCGGACGACCTCGGTGAACGGTAGGAAACGGTGTTCGCGGGCGTCGGCGTGGGCGCGGTGGACCGCGGCGACCATCGCGGCGAAGGTCGGCTCGCCCTCCGGGCCGCCGCACACCACGACCGGGTTCTCCAGTGGCCCGACCGTGCGTTCGAACCCCGCCGGGCGCGCGTCCATCGGCACGGTGACCGGGATGACGCCGCCGCCGTAGCGGTGCAGCAGACTCTGGAAGGCCGCGAGGAGCACGATCGCGGGCGTCGTTTCGCACGCGCGGGCGAGCGAGGCGACGCGCACGGCGGTCCCAGGTCCCCAGTCGAAGGGCAGCGCGGACGGCGGCCCGGCAGGTTCGGGGTCGCGTTCGAAGGGCAGCACGGGCGGCGGGACGGTGAGCACGCCGCTCCAGTACCGGCGCGCGTCCTGCCACCACGGCGCGTCCCGCGCGTCCCGCTCCCACTCCACGTAGTGGGCGTAGGGTCGCGACCGTTCCGGGCCTCCGGCATGCCGCGACTCTTCGCGCGCGGCCCGGCCGTAGGTCTCGGACAGCTCCTCGACCAGCAGGGACAGCGAGACGCGATCGGCGACGGCGCGATGGACGGCCAGCACGACGCGGTGTTCGCGAGCCCCGGACCGCGTGACGGTGAGGGCGGCGACCGGGCCGGTGGACAGGTCGATCGGGCCGTCGCCGAGATCGAGGTCGGCGCGCGGCGTCGGGACTCCGGCCTCCAGCGGGATCCTCGTCCGGAGGACCTCGTTCCGGGCGAGGACGCGCCGCCACGCCGCGCGCAGTCCGCCCGCGTCGAGGTCTCCGGTCACCCGGAAGCCGCGCCTCAGGACGAGCGCGGACGTGTCGGAGCCGATCCGGTCGAGGAACCAGATCCCCTCCTGGGCGAGGGAAATGGCCGGTCGCCACTGCGCCGGGAAATTCGATACGGCCATTCACACCTCCTTCGACGCTCCGAATCCTCACACGCTCCCGAACGCGGCTGCTTCTCGTGAATTGCGCGGCGATTGCCCAGGTGACCGGGGTGGTGCGGACGTCGAAAGGCAATCGCCAGGATGCGCGGGCATTCCCCCGGACCGGACGATGGACGCCACCGAACAGGCCCCGAAACGCAAGGAGCCGAATGATGGCCGACTGGAGTCCGCAGGAGATCGAGGATCGGGTCAGGGAGATCTGGGCCGGCGTGCTGAACGCGGGAGAGGGCGAGGAGGACGCCACGTTCTTCGAGCTGCACGGGCAGTCGATCTCCGCGGCCCGCATCATCGCCCGGATCGAGGACGAGTTCGGGGTGGCGGTGGACATCGGCGTCCTGTTCCGCGACTGCGACGTCGCCATGCTGACCCGCGAGGTGATGGCCACCGAGCGGCGGCCCTGACCCGACAGAAACCGCTCAGGACAGCAGAAGGCGGGCGGTCCGGATCCCGGGTGCCGGTGCGTTGCCGGTGCCGAGCTGGCGGTGGGGGATCCGGACCGCCCGCGTTTCTGGGTCTCCCGCCGGTCCACACCGGCGGGAGACGATCAGCGCCGGTGCGGACCGGCGCTTGGGAAGGTCAGCGTCTGCGGGCGATGGTCAGGCCGTCGGCGATGGGGAGCATCACCGTGTCGAGCCGGTCGTCCGCCGCGAGCGCCGCGTTGAAGTCGCGGACCTGGCGGGCGCTGGCGCGCATGAGGGCGTCGCCCGCGAGGCCCGGGTCCAGGACGTACCCGTCGAGCAGGACGTTGTCGGCGATCAGCAGTCCCCCCGGCCGCAGCAGCGGCACGGCCAGGGGGAGGTAGTTCGGGTAGTTCATCTTGTCGGCGTCGATGAAGACGATGTCGGCGGTCCCGCCGGGGAGGGCCGGGTCGGCGGGCAGCGCGGCCAGCGTCCGTCCCGCCGCGCCGAGGCGGAAGTCGACGCGGTCCGCCACCCCGGCCTTCTCCCAGTGCTCGCGCGCCAGGCCGAGGTGGGTGTCGGACACGTCGCAGGTGATGACCGTGCCGCCCGGCCCGACCCCCAGGGCGAACGCCAGCGCTGACAGGCCGGTGAACGTTCCCACGTCCACGACGGTCCTGGCGCCGGCGGTCCTGGCGAGCAGGGTGAGCAGGGCGGCCTGTTCGAGCGGGACCATCATGCCGCCCTCGGCGCCGAGCGCGGCCGTCCGCTCGGCCAGGCCCGTCAGCACCGGGTCGGCCGGGCTGCACGACCGCACGAGATAGGCCCCCATGGCCTCGCTGATCGGAACGTGCTTGACCGCAGGGGGTGGCGTGCTGCCGTTCACGGTGTCTCCTCCCGCTCGGGTGTGGCCGGTCAGATGTAGAGCGAGTCGGGCTCCTGGCCCGTGAGGATCCGGCCGTACAGCTCGGCGTTGGTGTCGGGGTTCATCAGCGCGTGCAGGTTGACCGACTGGACGTCGGCGAGGATCCGGGCGATCGGGACGTCGCGGTAGATCGAGGAGCCGCCGCTCGCGCGGGCGTAGACCTCCACGGCCTCGCGGGCCCGGCCGCAGGCCGCGCCCAGCTCGCCGCGGGCGAGCACGCGGTCGGCGACCGACCACTCCTCGCCGGCGGCGGCCTTGTCGTCGACCAGCCCGGCCAGCCGCTCCGCGTGGAACCCCGCCTCGTCCGCGAGCTGCGCGGCCTTCGCGGCCTGCAGGTGGGTGACGGGGGCCTCGTCCTGCCGGTCGTAGCCGCTGTAGGTGATCTTCCGGCTGGGCAGCCGGTCGTAGAAGACGTCGCGGGCGGCCCGGGTGAGGCCGACGGTGACGCCCACCGACGACGCCGACGCCACCGGCACCAGCGGCGCGCGGTACATCGGGCGCTCGGCGCTCTTCGCGGAGACGGCCTGGCCGTTGAGCGCGGCGCCGAGCGGCAGCACCCGGGCGGCGGGGACGAACAGGTCCGTGGCCGCCGTGCTGACACTGCCGGTGCCGCGCAGCCCGGAGGTGTCCCAGTCGTCGATGATCGTCAGGTCCGACATCGGGACCAGCGCCATGACCGGCTGCGGCTCCTTGTCGGCGCTCAGCACCACGGCGATGATCTCCTGCCAGTGCGCGTGGTGCGCACCGGTGATGAAGCCCCACTTCCCGTTGACGACGATGCCGCCGTCCGCCTCGGTGGCCATGCCGGACGGGCTGAGCGTCCCGCACACGCGGACGTCCGGCGTCGAGAACACCTCGTCCTGCACCTCGTCGGGGAACAGGCCGGCCATCCAGGTCGGGATCCAGTACACCTGCGCCGTCCAGGCCAGGGAGCCGTCGACGGCGGCGAGCTCCGACGCCACGCTCACCAGCGTCCGGGCGCCGACCTCGTACCCGCCGTACCGGACGGGGGTGCGGAGCTTGAACAGGCCCGCGTCGGCGAGCGCGTCGATCTGCTCGTCGGCGAGCCGCCGGTTCTGCTCGGACCACGCCACGTGGTCGCGGGCGGCCTTCGCCGCCCGCGCCGCGCGCTCCACCAGTTCGTCGTGCGTCGGAACGTCCGTCGTCACCATCGCGTCCACCTCCGGAAGCCGATCAGGACCGTCACCTGCCCGACGCTCCCACCGCGGGCCGGGGCCCGGCATCCTCCCGAATGCTCACGGGCACCACGCCGCACGTGCCGAGGGCCGCGCACGCTGGAAGAAGTCCGGGCCGCGGAGCGGGTGCGATCGTTTCGGGGAACCCACCGAGACCGGGAGTGAACGTGACGATCTCCTCGACACCATCGGCGCGCTCGGCCGCCCTCCTCGAAGACCTGGACCGGCGTCATGTCCTCCATCCGCACGAACGCGGGCACCGCGACGAACGTCGCGTCATGGTGCGCGGCGAGGGCAGCACGGTGTGGGACGCGTCGGGCCGCGAGTTCCTCGACGCCCTCGGCGGCGGCATCTGGGTGGCCCAGGTCGGCCACGGCCGCCGGGAGCTGGCGGACGCGGCGGCCCGGCAGATGTCCGAGCTCGCCCACTTCACCAGCTTCTTCGAATACGGCACCGACAAGGGCGCCCTGCTCGCCGAGAGGCTGGTCGACCTCGCGCCCGCCGGGATGGACCGGGCGTTCTTCACCTCCAGCGGCTCCGAGGCCGTCGAGACGGCGATGAAGCTGGCCCGCCTCTACCACCACCACCGCGGCGAGCCCGACCGCAACTGGATCATCGCCCGGCACTACGGCTACCACGGCACGACGTACGGCAGCGGCACCGCGACCGGCATCCCCAACATGCAGGTCGCCGTCGGCCCGAACCTCCCGCACGTCGAGAAGGTCCTCCCGCCCTACCCGTACCACCCGGAGATGTACGGCGGCCAGGACGTCACCGGGTTCCTGCTGAACGAGCTGTCGGAGACCATCGAGCGGCTGGGCGCCGGGAACATCGCCGCGATGATCGGCGAGCCGGTGCTGGGCGGCGGCGGCGTGATCGCGCCCCCGGCCGACTACTGGCCGCGCGTGCGGGAGCTGCTGCGCTCGCACGGCATCCTGCTCATCGCCGACGAGGTCATCACCGGCTACGGCCGGATCGGCAGCTGGTTCGACTCGGCGCCGCGCGGCATGGACGCCGACATCATCACCACCGCCAAGGGCCTGACCAGCGGTTACCTCCCCATGGGCGCGGTGCTCATGGGCGAGGGGATCGCCGCGGCGGTGGCGGGAGGCGAGCGCGACTTCTTCCACGGCCACACCTACTCCGGCCACCCGGTCGCCGCGGCCGTGGCGCTGGCCAACCTGGAGATCATCGAGAAGGAGAGCCTGCTCGCCCGGTCGCTGGCGATCTCCGAGTGGTTCCGCACGGGCCTCGCCCCGGCCGCCGCGCTGCCGCCGGTCGGCGACGTCCGCGTCGAGGGGGCCATGGCCGGGATCGAGCTGGTGGCGAACAAGGAGACGCGCGAGCCGGTCCCCGAGGCGCTCGCCCTGGCCGTGGCCGACGACCTCTACGAGACGCACGGCGTCATCACCCGCAACTACGGGCCCACGCTGGTGCTCTCCCCGCCGCTGGTCTTCGAGCGCTCCGAGGCCGAGCGGACGACCTCCGCGATCGTCGAGGTCCTGGGCCGGGTGGACGTCGAGTCCGGCGTCATCGCCCCCCGCTGACGGGCTCCACGCCCGATCGGCGATCCCTCTGCGCCCGTGACGGACGGTTCACTCCCGTCCCGCCCGTCACGGGCTTCGCTCGCCCGTCCGTTCTTTCTGCTCCGTCCGTCCGTCAAGCCGTCCATGCCGAGCAAGGTGGTCGATATGAAGGCAGCCGTCATTCCCGAGGTCAACGCCACGTGGCGGATCCAGGAGGTGCCCACGCCGGAGCCGGGGCCCGGTGAGGTGCTGGTCAGGGTGCGCGCCTCGGGCATCTGCTTCAACGATGTGCTGACGACGCGGGGCATCATCCCGTTCCCGCCGTTCTCCCCCGCCGTCCTCGGGCACGAGGGCGCAGGCGAGGTCGTCCGGGTCGGCGCGGGGGTCACCTCGCGGCAGGAGGGCGACCGCGTCGGCGTGCCCTGGATCCAGGGCACCTGCGGACGCTGCGACTACTGCGCGCAGAACCGGCCGCTGTCCGGGCACGCGGCCTTCGCGTGCCGGATGCCCCGGATGACCGGCATCACCGTGCCGGGCGGCCAGGCCGAGTACGTGGTGGCGGAGGCGTCGGGAACCGTGCTCCTGCCGTCCGGGCTGGACTACGAGCTGGCCGCCCCGGTGCTCTGCGCGGGCAACACGGCCTGGGGCGCGCTGCGCAACGCCGAACCCCGGCCGTTCGACCGCGTCGCGGTGCTCGGCATCGGCGGCCTCGGCCACATGGCGCTCCAGTTCGCCGCGGCGGCGGGCCACGAGACCATCGCCATCACCCGGTCGCCCGACAAGCACGAGGCCGCCCGCGAGCTCGGGGCGGAGACGATCGTCGCGGACGGCGAGGGACTCCAGGCCGCGGGCGGCGCCGACGTCATCCTCGTCACCGCGCCGTCCTACACCGCCGCCTCGGACGCGATGCGCGGACTGCGTCCCGGCGGGCGGATCGTCCTGGCCGGGATCGACGGGATGTCGCCCTTCACCATCGCCCCCGACATGGCCCAGCCGTTCTTCGCGCGCGGGCAGCGCGTGCTCGGCGCCACCCACGAGGGCCCGGACGTCCTGCGCGAGGCGCTCGAGATCGTCGCGTCCGGCCAGGTCACCCCGCGCGTCGAGACGTACGGCCACCGGGACGTCGCCGACGCCTTCGACCGGGTGGCGAAGGGCGAGGCGCGGTTCCGCGCGGTCGTGACCTACTGACGGCCGGCGTGCCCCCATCGACGGCACGACGGCACGACGGCACGACGACCGAAAGGACCGGATCATGAACGGTAAGTGCAGGGTGTGCGGCGGCGCGGTCAGGGAGTTCATCGACCTCGGACGGCAGCCGTCCGCGAACGCCTTCCTCCTCCCGTCCGAGGTGGATGAGGAGTTCTTCTTCCGGCTCGCCGCGGGCGCCTGCGAGCGGTGCTCGATGGTGCAGCTGCTGGAGGAGGTGCCGCAGACCGTCCGCTACCACGAGGGCTACCGGTACCGGGCCTCCGGATCCGCGGGGCACCGCCGCCACTTCGAGGAGAACGCACGCCGGTTCCTGCGGGACGAGCTCACCGGCAAGGACGGGTTCATCGTCGAGATCGGCTGCAACGACGGCGTCATGCTCTCGACCGTCGCGGAGGCGGGCGTCCGGCACCTGGGCGTCGAACCGTCCTCGAACGTCGCGGAGGAGGCCAGGGCCAAGGGTGTCGACGTCCGCGAGGCGTTCTTCGACGAGACGACCGCGGCGGAGATCCGCGCCGAGCGCGGCCCCGCCCGGGTCGTGTTCGGCGCGAACACGATCTGCCACATCGCCCACATCGACTCGGTCCTGCGCGGCGTGGACGGCCTGCTCGGCCCGGGCGGGATCTTCGTGTTCGAGGAGCCGTACCTCGGGACGGTGCTGGAGCAGGGCGCGTTCGACCAGATCTACGACGAGCACGTCTTCTACTTCAGCGTGACCTCGGTGCGGGAGATGGCCGCGAGGTTCGGCTTCGAGCTGGTCGACGCCGAGCGCATCCCGCTGCACGGCGGGGAGATCCGGTACACGCTGGCGCGGGCCGGGGAGCGTCCGGTCCGTCCGTCGGTGGGGAACCTGATCGCCGAGGAGCGGGCCCGCGGGCTGTCCTCGCCGGACGCGCTGGAGCGCTTCGGGGAGAACGTCCGGCGCGTCCGGGAAGACCTGGTGGCCCTGCTGACCCGCCTGCGGGACGACGGCAAGCGGGTGGTCGGGTACGGCGCGCCCGGCAAGGCCACCACCGTCACCAACCTCTGCGGGATCGGCCCCGAGCTGGTCCCCTTCGTGTGCGACTCCACCCCGGACAAGCAGGGCAGGCTGGTGCCCGGGTCGCACCTTCCGGTCCGTCCGCCGGAGGACTTCTCGCGCCCCTACCCGGACTACGCGCTGCTGTTCGCCTGGAACCACGCCGAGGAGATCATGGCGAAGGAGCGGGACTTCCGGCGCGCGGGCGGGCGCTGGATCCGCTACGTGCCGACGGTCACCGTCACCTGACGGAAAGGTTCGCGGCGGGCGCCCCGGAAGGAGGGGCGCTCGCCGCGAGCTTTCGTCCGGCGCGAAAGCAAGGCTCACCCGAGGACGTGGCGGACCTTCCGGACGGCGGCCACGAGCGCGTCGACCTCCTCGGCGGTCGTGTAGAGGTGGAACGAGGCGCGGATCATCGAGGGCACGCCGTACCGGGTGCAGACGGGCGTGGCGCAGTGCCGTCCGACCCGGACCTGCACGCCCTCGGCGTCGAGCACCTTGCCCGCGTCGTCGTGGCCGATGCCGTCGAGCGCGAAGGAGACCAGGCCGCCCCGGCGCGCGGCGCCCGCCGGGCCGAAGACACGCAGGCCCGGGACGTCCGCCAGCCCGGCGAGTGCCCGCTCCGTCAGCTCGCGGCCGTGGTCGCGGACGGCGTCCATGCCGGCCGCGCTCAGGTAGTCCGCCGCGGTCCCGAGGCCCACGGCCTGCACGATCGGCGGGGTTCCGGCCTCGAAGCGGGCGGGCGGCGGGGCGTAGGTCGCCCCGGTCATCGACACCGCGTCGATCATCGAGCCGCCGCCGAGGAAGGGCGGCATGGCCCGCAGCAGCTCGCGGCGGCCCCACAGCACCCCGATCCCGGTCGGCCCGCACATCTTGTGCCCGGTGAACGCGGCGAGGTCCACGCCCAGGGCGGTCAGGTCGACCGGCATGTGCGGGACGGACTGGGACGCGTCCAGCATCACCAGCGCGCCGACCTCGCGGGCGCGGCGGACGATCGGCCCGACCGGGTTCACCGTGCCGAGGATGTTCGACACGTGCACGAAGGACACGAGCCGGGTGCGTTCGTTGAGGAGTCCGTCCAGCCCGGACAGGTCCAGCAGGCCGTCCTCGGTGAGCGGGATCCACCGCAGCGTGGCGCCCGTGCGCCGGCAGAGCAGCTGCCACGGGACGAGGTTGGAGTGGTGCTCCATCTCGGTGACCAGGATCTCGTCGCCCGGCCCGAGGCGCAGGCGCGGGTCGTCGAACCCGTCGGCGCCGCTCGTCCCGAGGGCGTGCGCGACCAGGTTGATCGCCTCGGTGGAGTTCTTGGCGAACACCACCTCGCCGGAGGAGCCCGCGCCGACGAACGCGGCCACGCGGGAGCGGGCCTCCTCGTAGGCCGCGGTCGCCTCGAGGCCGAGCGTGTTGACCGACCGTCCCACGTTGGAGGTGTGCCGGCGGTGGTGCCTGGCCATCGCCGCCACCACCTGGTCGGGCGTCTGGGAGGTGTTGGCCGAGTCGAGGTAGACCAGCGCGCGTCCGTTGACCCGCCGCCGCAGGTTGGGGAAGTCGGCCCGCAGCCGCTCCACGTCGTAGCCGCGTCCGGCGGCCGGTGCTGCTTGTGCCACGGAGTCCTCGCTAAGGATGAAGAAGACGGGAGAGGAGGGCGGGAAGGAGGCCGGAGACGGGAGGACCGGCCGCCGGTCCGACGGCCGGTCCTTGAGGGCGACGGGCGTGGGCCCGGCTCCCGTCAGCCCTGGTAGGAGGGCCCGAGGGGGGTGTTCTGGTAAGCGGTGATGAGCCACTGGCCGTCCTTCTCGACCAGCAGCCAGGTCGCCCGGATCGCCTCCTCCGCCGACGGCTCCGTCGCGCCCGCGGCGACCACGCCGCCCTTGCTGATCAGCACGACCGCGGTGTCGGACAGCGGCTTGACCATCTGCGGGGCCCCGGTGACGGTCGTCCCCTTGAGGGGGCCCGCGTACATCTCGGCCATGAAGTTCCGGATCTCCTCGCGGCCCTTGAGGAAGACACCGCCGGGCAGGATCAGCGTCCCGTCCTCGGTGAAGACCTCGGCGAAGGCCTTGGCGTCGTTCTTGGCCCACGCGGCGACGATGCGGTTGGGCACCTGCTGCACTTTCATGAGGTCGATCGACATCTTTCCGCCTTCCGGTGCGGTGGTCCTCCACTGAATCCCGCGGCGGTTCCGAATGCCGTCCCCGCCCGACCTCAGTATTGGCCGGGACGCCCATTCCCCCATCTCCGGAAATGCTCTTGACAGCGGCGGTCAACAGGGCATTCGGGAGGATGTGCGGGCGCGTTCCGCGGTCCTACCCTGCGGCTGGACTGTCGCTTCGTCCGCCTGCCGTCCCTCCGGCGGCAGGAGCCGACGGAAAGGGTGGGAACGTGCCTGGGCACACTCCTGCGAACGGAATCCTGGGCGTCCCCGGCGCCCACCTCTACCACGAGGTCAGGGGCACCGGGCCGGCCCTGCTCATCATCGCCACGGGCAATGGCGACGCCGCCCCGTTCGGCTACATGGCCGACCTGCTCGCCGACCGCTTCACGGTCATCACCTACGACCGGCGCGGCTTCTCCCGCAGCCCCCAGCACGAGGCGGTGCCGGACGAGCAACGGGTCGAGGTCGACGTCCAGGACGCCAAGGCCCTCCTCGACCACCTCACCGACGGGCCCGCCCACGTGCTCGGCACCTGCTCCGGCGGCGTCACCGCGCTGGCGCTGCTCGCCGCGTCGCCCGAGCGGGTCCGGACGGTCGTCACCCACGAGCCGCCGCTGACCTCCCTGCTTCCCGACTCCGGCGAGTGGGCCGCGTTCTACGACGACCTCTACGACGTCTACCGCACCGAGGGCGTGGACACCGCGAAGGAGATCTTCAAGGACACGATGGGCCTGGGCGAGACACGGCCGCCCAAGGGCGCCGAGCTGCCGCCCGACCGGCTCGCCGAGATGCTGGACCGGCTCCGGGTCAACCAGGTGTTCTGGTTCGAGCACGAGCTGCGCACCTTCACCAACCACGAGCTGGACGTGGACGCGCTGAAGCCCGCGGCCGACCGGCTCGTCCTCGCCGGCGGGACCGCGTCCCGCGACGACGTGAACTACCGGCCCAACCTCGTCCTCGCCGAACGGCTGGGCCTCGGGGTCGTCGACTTCCCCGGCGGGCACCTGGGCTACGTGACGCACCCCCACGAGTTCGCCGAGACGCTGACCGGCGTGCTGCACCAGAGCGAGCGGCCGGGCGAACCGGCGGCGGAATCACCGGCCGAATGAGCGGGCGTCCCGGCCCCTCCGCACGATCGGAGTAGTCCGAGGCATAACACCTGTCTAGTTTCAAAAAGGATTGCCGAACAACTGCGGACATGCCGCCGGACGAAGAGAACTCGTGCAAGTCCGGCAAGGCGGAACGACGGTTTTCCACCGGTCGGGTTCCGGCCGTCAGATACGGGTTCCACCCAGCTCAAGGGAAAGCGGAGACCATGTCCTCCTCCACCAGTTGGGCGAGAAGATCGATCCCAGGAGTCGCGGCGCTCGCGCTGATCCTGGTGATGTTCTTCGTCGCCAGAATCCCGTCGGCCTCGGGGACGCAGCTCGCCGACCGCTACCGGTTCACCGAGATGCCGATCGCCATGCCGCCGGGGTACCAGCCCACGCAGACCGTGCGGAAGGTGAATCCGAAGTACCACCACCTGCGGTCCTGGATCTCCTCGGTCGGCGCGGGCATCGCCCTCAACGACCTCGCCGGGAAGGGCCGGGACGACGGGATGTGCGTCGTCGACCCGAGGACCGACCAGGTCGTGGTCACCTACGCGCCGACCGCCCCGGCGTCCGACCGGTTCACGCCGTTCGCGCTGAACGCCGCGCCGCTGCCGATGGACGACCAGATGGCGCCGATGGGGTGCGTCCCGGGCGACCTCAACGGCGACGGGCGGATGGACCTGCTCGTCTACTACTGGGGCCGCACGCCGGTGGCGTTCCTCGCCAAGCCCGACGCGACGGCGCTCTCCGCGTCCGCCTACCAGCCGGTCGAGGTCGTCCCGCAGGCGGCCACCGACGGGCGCTACCACGGGCCGCGCTGGAACACCAACGCCGTGAACGTCGCGGACCTGCGCGGCACCGGGCACCCGGACATCCTGCTCGCGAACTACTTCCCGGACTCCGACGTGCTGGACCCGCACGGCCAGCCGAACGTGGTCATGAACTCCTCGATGTCGGACGCCAGGAACGCCGGCGGGACGCACGCGCTGCGGTGGGTCGGCGCGTCCTCGGGGGCGCAGCCGACCGTCCGGTACACCGAGGACGCGGCCGCGGTGCCCTTCCACTCCTCCAGCGGCTGGACGCTCGCCATGTCCAGCGCCGACCTCACCGGTGACGGCAAGCCCGAGGCGTACGTCGCCAACGACTTCGGCAAGGACCACCTGTTCTACAACCGGTCCACCCCCGACCGGATCCGCTTCACCGAGGTGACCGGCGACCGCAAGGCCACCACGCCCAAGTCGTTCGTCCTCGGCCACGACTCCTTCAAGGGCATGGGCGTGGACTTCAGCGACGTGGCGAACAAGGGCCGGTTCGACATCCTCGTCAGCAACATCACGGTCGCCTGGGGCCTGGAGGAGAGCAACTTCGCCTTCATGAACAAGTCGTCCGGCACCGCGGACATGGCCAAGCGGATGGACGGCGGGAAGGCGCCGTTCGACCAGCAGGCCCAGCAGCTCGGCATCGCCTGGAAGGGCTGGGGCTGGGACATCAAGACCGGCGACTTCCTCAACAGCGGCCGCCAGGACATCGTCCAGGCCGAGGGGTTCGTCAAGGGCAAGATCAACCGCTGGCCGTGGCTGCAGGAGATGGCCATGACCAACGACACGATCTACACCAACCCCGCCATGTGGCCGAACATGCAGCCCGGCGACGACATCGACGGCAGCCAGCCGATCGCGTTCTACGGCAAGAAGACCGACGACGGCCGCTACGTGGACCTGAGCAAGGAGCTCGGCCTGGACGAGCCGGTCCCCTCGCGCGGCATCGCCATCGCCGACACGCGCGGCAACGGCACCCTGGACTTCGCCATCGCCCGGCAGTGGGGCGCCCCCAACTTCTACGCCAACAACGCGCCCTCCCTGGGCGGCCACCTCGGCCTGCGGCTCTACCGTCCGGCGGAGGGCGGCGGCAAGCCGGGCACCGGGCTCACCGGGCCGGGCGTCCCGGCCTACGGCGCGACCGTGCAGATCCGCCTGCCGGGCGGCCACACCCAGATCCAGCAGCTCGACGGCGGCGGCGGCCACAGCGGCAAGCGCGGCTTCGGGCTCCACTTCGGCCTCGGCTCCTACAACGGGCCCGTCGCCGCGACCGTCCAGTGGTCCGACACCTCGGGCCGGCTCCACAAGCAGGACCTCCAGCTCACGCCGGGGGACCACGACCTACTCCTGACCAGCACCGCAACGGAGGCGGCGGGCCAATGACCACAGTCGTCGAGCAAGTGAACGCGCCGGTCCCGGCGGAACCCGCGAAGCCCGCCAAGAAGGCGCCGGACGTCCGCTACCTGGCGCTGCGCAACTTCGCGATCTCCCTGTCGGTCTTCAACATCCTCGGCTACACCGTGCTCGGGTTCGAGCAGCCCTGGCTGTGGCCCTTCCTGGCCCTGGCGACCGGGTACACGACGGAGATCGTCTTCGAGGTCATCAGCGCCTGGGCGACGCGCTCCACGCCGCGCTTCACCGGGCGGGGAGCGCGCGGGTTCATGGAGTTCATGCTCCCGTCGCACATCACCGCACTCGCCGTCAACATGCTGCTGTACGCCAACGACCAATGGTGGCCGATCATGTTCGGCGTCATCGTGGCGGTGGCGCAGAAGCACTTCCTCAAGGCGCCGGTGAACGGGCGCTGGCGGCACTTCATGAACCCGTCCAACTTCGGGATCACGGTGACGCTGCTCGCCTTCGGGACCTGGGTCAGCATCGCGCCTCCCTACCAGTTCACCGAATACGCCAACAGCTTCTTCCGGGTCACCGTCCCGATGCTCATCCTCATGGCGGGAACCGTCATCAACGCGGTCCTCACCAAGCGGGTCCTGCTCATCATGGGCTGGGTCGGAGGATTCGCCATCCAGGCGCTCATCCGGCACTGGATCTGGGACGTCGCCCTTTTCACCGCCTTCGGCGCGATGAGCGGAGTGGCTTTCGTCCTCTACACCAACTACATGGTCACCGACCCCGGGACGACGCCGTCCAAGGGCCGCGCCCAGTTCATGTTCGGCAGCTCGATCGCCGTGGTCTACGCGCTGCTGATGGTCGGCAACGTGGTCTACACGCTGTTCTACGCGACCACCATCGTGTGCGGGCTCCGCGGCCTCGGCTGGTGGGTGGCGCACCTGCTGCGCGCCCGCAAGGCCGCCGGCGCCACCGACGCGCAGACCGCCCCGGCCGGCGCCTGAAAACCATTCACCGATGAACGGCCCGACAGGGTCGTTCGCCAAGGAAAGGAAACCTGGTAATGGCTTCTGACGCTGAACATGCCGCCCCCAAGAGGACAAGGCGGCGGCGCCGAACCGTCCTGATGCTGCTCGTCCTGGGCGGGCTCACGATGGCCTTCCGGATGCTGCGGCAACAGGCCGGCTGACACCGGCGAAACGCCACAGAACGCGAGGGTGGCCGGAGGTTTCCACGGAGACATCCGGCCACCCTCGCACGTCTCTGCGGCGGCTTCTCGAGCGTTGGTGACCTGACTGGGAAAAGTCGGTGACAGGTGCGGTGAGTTTTCCCGCCTTGGACCGTCACAACTATTGAGGCTTCGCGAAGGGCGTCGCCCCCCGCATTGAAGGAGGACCCCCATGTCCGAGCAGACCCGAGTCACCGCCGGCAAGAGGCTCGCCACCAAGCTGGGCCTGGCCGGCGCGCTGACCCTTGGTCTCGCGGCCGCTTTCGGGAGCGCTCCCGCGAGCGCGGCCACGACCACCGCCGCGGCGCCGGCCGTGACCGTCACGCCTTCCACGGGCCTTTCGGACGGCCAGACCGTCGCCGTGGCGGCGACGGGCCTCACCCCCGACTCCACCCAGAACCTCGGGGAGTGCACGCTGACCCCGGCGAACGAGGCGGCGTGCGCCTCCCTTGGAAGCACCACGTCCGGGGCGGACGGTTCCGCGAACGCCTCGGTGACCGTCCACAAGACCTTCACCGCGACCGTGAACGGCACCGTCTACGGCACCGTGGACTGCGCCGCCGTGCAGTGCTTCATCGGCATCTCCGACACCGGCACCAGCGGCGGCACCGGCGCCGGCGCGTTGATCTCCTTCGCGTGACCCCGAACGACCGATACCGGCTGACCAGTACCTGCTAGCCAAGACCGGCTGACCCGTGCGGCCGGGCCACATCGGCCCGGCCGCACGCATGCTCAGGCGGACGGTACGGAGGAGCAGAGGTCAGAGAAGCGGGAGCAGGGAGCGGGCGGGGGCCGGGAGCAGGGCGGGTCAGCCGTCCAGCGCCTCCACGCGGACGTCGTACAGCGCCATCAGGACGGGCGGGTCCAGCACCCGCATCGGCCGCAGGCGCAGATCGGCTCGGCGCAGGCCGGTGCCGGAGCGGATGGTGATGGGGCCGTTGGCGCCGACGATGAGCGGCTCCTCCCCCGGGTCCAGGGCCCGTTCGAGGCCCGGCGGCATCGCGTGGGCGAGGACGTGCCAGGTGCCCGGCGGGACCCGGTCCAGCTCGTACGGCCCCGGACTGCGCAGCACGGTGCAGCTGACCGGCGACCCCTGGGGGATCCAGTCCGGGAACAGGCCGACGAAGACCGGGCCGACCGACCCCTCGTCGGGTGGCCGCACGTGGCCCGCGACCGTCGCGCTGGGCGTGGCCGGCCCCCTCCGGCGGCGGTCGCGGGGGATCGTGCTGGTGAAGCCGCCCAGCCTGCGGTACTCGGTCGGGGACAGGCCGACGGCCTCCTTGAAGCGGGTGCTGAACGTGCCGACGCTCGAGTAGCCGACCAGGTAGGTGATCTCGGTGATGCTGAGCGAGGTGGTCAGCAGCAGGCGCTTGGCCTCCTGCAGCCGCATCGCGGAGAGGAACCTCCCGGGCGACACCCCGGTGATCCGCTGGAAGACCCTGGAGAAATGGAACTTGCTGAACATGGCGGCCCGCGCCATGTCGTCTACGGTCAAACGCTCACCCAGCTTCTCTCGCATGGTCTCGATGACGCGGACGACCGCCTGTTCCAGCGCGGCGTCAACGGGGTCGTCACCTGCCTGAACCCAGCGCGGATCCATCACGTATTCCAACGCGTCTTCCACACCTCTCCCCTTTGCCGATCGGGTGAACCCGGACCGGCCGCATGACGGACACCCGGAGCCGGGGCGGCCGACACGACCACTACGCCTGCGGTTCACGTGTGTTCGGAACCGAAATATCTGAACCTCCGGGGCACGCCCCTTACGGCAGTCCGGAGGTCCGCGCCCACAAGGGCGGGGGGCTTTCCGCCCCGCTCGACACGGCCCGGCGGACGCGGGCGAAAGCCCAGCCCAGAGGCGCGTTCGACCGCGGGACACCGGCATTCGAACGCCACCGGGCGCCCCGCGGCCGGAGCGCGCCGATGGCGCTGGAGGAGAATGGTCGGCAATCAAAGGCATGGAACACCGGTAATCGCCACCTCACTATTCGTAACATCACATCGTAATATTACAGCGTGATATATACGGCTTATTCACGAACAGGGCACGGTAGTGACGAGCACTCCATCGGGCCATTTTTCGATCACAAGATACATCGATGTCTCCGCCTTTCCGCAAGCACATCAGATCGCCATTCTCAGGGAAACAAAAAGCTTCTGGCCCTGGAGTGACAGTCCGCTGGCCGGACCTTGACAGAGCGGGACACGTGTGGCGTATGGGGCGCGTCCGGAGGGCGCCGGCGGGACGCCGGAACCGCCCGGGCGGGCCGCATTCTGGAGGATGTCGCTGGTGGCGGGCCCGGCCCAGGATTTCCGGGGAAGCCCTCCCGCCGCTGAGCAAGGGGTAGCGACCATGACCCTGACACCCGCCGAACTGGCGAGCCTGCCGACCTACCCGATCTCCCGGGAGTGTCCCTACCGGCCGTCCACGGCGCACGATCCGCTGATGGCGTCCGGCCCGCTCACCCGGGTCCGGCTCTACAACGACCGCACCGCCTGGCTGGTGACCGGAGTCGCCGAGGCCCGGGCGCTGCTGTCGGACTACCGCCGCGTGTCCATCCGCAACCGGGGGCCGGGCTACCCGCTCCTCAACAAGGAGATGGAGAAGGTCGTCGACAGCGGCTACGCGGACGTGCTGTTCGGCGTGGACCCGCCCGAGCACACCCGGCAGCGGCAGATGATCATGCCGCCGTTCACGCTCCGCCGCACCGCGAGGCTGCGCCCCGACATCCAGGGGATCGTGGACGAGAAGCTGGACGCGATGGAGGCGCACGGCGGGCCGGCCGACCTGGTCACCATGTTCGCCCAGCCGGTGCCGTCCATGGTGATGAGCTTCCTGCTCGGCGTCCCCTACGAGGAGAACGAGCAGTTCGAGGTGCCGGCGCACAAGCTGTTCGTGCCCGAGCTCGCCGAGGAGGCGACCGCGGAGCTCGGCGAGTACCTCGACGGGCTCATCGGGCGTAAGGAGGCCGCCCCCGGCCAGGGGCGCACCGGGCTGCTCGACGACCTGATCACCGGCCACCTGCACAAGGGCGAGCTGACCCGGGACGAGCTGGTCCACATCGCGATGTCGATGCTCGTCGCCGGGACCGACACCACGACCAACGTCATCTCCCTCGGCACGCTGGCGCTGCTGGACAACCGGGAGCAGTGGGAGGCGCTGCGCGACGACATCGACCTGATCCCCGGCGCGGTCGAGGAGATCCTGCGGTACGTGTCGCTGGTCGAGGCGTTCGCCCGGGTCGCGATCGAGGACATCGAGATCGCCGGCATGACGATCCAGGCCGGGGACGGCATCCTCATCAGCTGCGCGGGCGTCAACTTCGACGAGGCGTGGGCGGCCGACCCCGACGCCTTCGACATCCGGCGCCCGGCCCGGCCGAGCTTCTCCTTCAGCCACGGCATCCACCGCTGCCCCGGCGACAACCTCGCCCGGCTGGAGCTGGAGATCTCCTTCCGGACGCTGGTGCAGCGCTTCCCCGACCTGCGGCCCGCCGTCCCGATCTCCGAGATGGAGAGCAACAACAACGACGGCACGCTGCAGCGCCTCTACTCCTTCCCGGTGACCTGGTAGCTCGGAGGATCGGCATGGCACACCAGCAAGGAAGCGTCGCCGCGCCGCCGGGCCGGTTCCCGCTCTCGCTCCAGCAGGAGTTCCTGCGGCTCATCGACTCCGGCGAGGAGTCCGGGCCGTTCGGCCCCTGGTACACGATCGTCGGCGGGTGGCGGCTCACCGGCCCCCTCGACGTGAACGCGCTCCAGGACGCCCTGGACGACCTGGTCGTCCGGCACGAGTCGCTGCGCACCTCGCTCGTCCGCGAGGGAGAGGACGCCTGCCAGGAGGTGACGGAGCCGACCCCGGCGCACCTGGACGTCCACGACATCCCGCAGCGCGAGGGCTCGCGCGACCTCCAGGCCGAGGAACTGGTCAACGAGGTCGAGGCCACGCCCTTCGGCATGGACCGGACACCGCTGATCGGCGCCGTCCTCGGCCGGTTCGACGAACGCGACGCGGTGCTCGCGCTGACCGCGCACCACACGGCCGTCGACGGCTGGTCGATGCAGCTGGTCGTCCGGGACCTGGCCGAGCTCTACGCGGCGCGGCGGTACGGCCGTCCCGCCGTGCTCCCCCCGCCGCGCCAGTACCGCGAGTTCGTGGCGTGGCAGCAGGAGTACGAGCGCGGCCCGGTGGCCGAGCGGGCGCGCGCCTTCTGGCGCGAGAACCTGCGCGACGCCCGGATCACGCCGATCCGCACCGACCTGTCGCGCGCCGACGGACACCCGGCGTCCACGGCCTGGCAGCGCTTCATGCTGCCCGAGAACTTCCGTGTCTCCGCCCTCCGCGTGGCGCGGGCGACGCGCGGCACGCCGTTCATGGTGCTGATGGCCGCCTACGTCCTGATGCTGCGCGACCTCGCCGGACGCGACGACATCGTCGCGCCGACGTTCACCCCAGGCCGGATGCAGTCGCGGATGCTCGACACCGTCGGGTCGTTCTACAACTTCATCCCGCTGCGAGTGGACCTGTCCGGGTGCCACACGTTCAGGGACGTCGTGGACGCGGTCCGCCGCACCTGCCTGGACGCGTACGCGCACGAACTCCCGTTCAACGACATCCTCGCCGAGGCGCCGGACCTGCTGGCCGACGCGAGCGCCGACCGGGCCGCCGACCTGGCCTTCCAGGTCGTCCAGTCGCCACTGATCATGGCCGACCAGGCCGTCGGCGACCTCCGCTGGAGCGCGATGCGCCGCCGCCTGCTGCCGCAGGCGGTCGGCTCGGCGCTCCCCGACGGCGCGCTGTGGAACCTCGAGCTCAACGCCCCCGGCATCGTCGGGAGCGCCGGCCACCTCACCAACCTCTTCAGCGACCGGACCATGACCGACCTGGTCATCGGATTCCAGCGGGTGCTTAGCCGGGTCCTCTCCGACCCGGACGTGCGCCTCGACCGACTCTGACCAGCGAACCCACAGAGCAGCGAACCGTATTTGAGGAGCGAAGGGAGAACGGCATGTCCGAGCGGGAGCCCGCGGGCGCGGCCCTCCGGGGCGTCGCCTACGACACCGGGACGAACTTCTCGACGGGCCAGGGCGACCTGTCGCGCGTCGTGTGGAGCGAGGCCCACATGATGGAGGAGATCTCCCTCATCGCCGACCAGCTGAACTGCAACGCCGTGACCGTCTACGGCAGCGACCACGGCAGGCTGGCCGCCGCGGCGCGCGCGGCCGCGGACCTGGACCTGCGGGTGCGGCTGCAGCCGCGGCTGGTCGACCATCCCCAGGAGGAGATCCTCGACCACCTCGCCGAGGGCGCCAGGCTGGCCGAGTCGCTGCGCGCGGACGGCGCGGACGTCGAGCTCACCGTCGGGGCCGTCCACCTGATCTTCACCCCGGGCATCGCCCCCGGCGAGCCGTATCACCAGCGCATGGCCAACGCCTACGCCGACCTCGACCACTACCTCCTCGAGCCGGACGGCCGGATCGACTTCAAGGAGGCCGCGCCGCGCCTGAACGACTTCCTCGGCCGCGCCGCGGCGACCGCCCGCGGCCTGTTCCGCGGGCCGCTCAGCTACTCGGCCGCCCTGTTCGAGGAGGTCGACTGGTCGCTGTTCGACAGCATCGGGCTGATGTACCAGTACCTCCCGGTGCACCTGCCCACGGCGGCGGAGCACGTGGCCGAGATCGCCCGCTACCACGAGTGGGGCAAGCCGGTCGACATCGCCGAGTTCGGCACCGCCACCTACCGGGGAGCGGAGGAGATGGCGTTCCGCTTCTACGACATCGTCGACCGCTACGTCGATCCCCCGGTCGTCCTCGACGCCTACACGCGGGACGAGAGCGCGCAGGCCGCCTACCACCTGAAGATGTTCGGCGTCTTCGAGCAGGCCCGGGTCAGGGGCGTGACGGTGTCCGAGCTGGTGCACCCGACCCATCCGCACTCCGAGGACCCGCGCCTGGACCTCGACACCGCCAGCATGTGCGTCGTCAAGACCATCCGCGACGACTTCGCCGACCCCGGCTCCGACTACCGGCTGGAGCCGAAGGAGTCCTTCCACGCGATCGCGGACCACTACGCCCACGTCGGTTTCCAGGAAGCGCTGCGCTGACAACCGCCAGGAGGATCCCCATGGCGGCTACGCCCGTCGACCCCATCGACTCGACAACCCCCGTTGCCCCGACGACCCCCGCCGACGCGCCGGACTATCCGCTCACCCGCGAGTGCCCGTACCGCGCGCCCGACGGCACCGCGGACCTGCACGCCGCCGGGCCGCTGCAGCGCGTCCGCCTCTACGACGGGCGGACGACCTGGCTGGCCACCGGCCCCGCCGAGGTGCGCGCGCTGCTGTCGGACAAGCGCATGTCCAGCAGGTCGGACTTTCCCGACTACCCGGTCCTCGACGAGCGCCACCTGCACATGCGCGGGACCCGGGAGATGGCCCAGGAGGAGGAGGGCGGGTTCGCGGGCGCCCTGTTCGGCGTCGACCCGCCCGAGCACACGCGCCAGCGGCAGCTGCTGATCCCGCACTTCACGGCCCGCCGGGTCGCCGTGCACGGCCCGGAGATCCAGCGGATCGTGGACGAGCGGATCGACGCGATGCTCGCCCAGGGCCCGCCCGCCGACCTGATGCCCGCCTTCGCCGCGCCGATCCCGATGATGGTGGTCTGCGCCTTCCTCGGCGTCCCGTACGAGGACCGCGAGCACTTCGAGAAGCCGGCCCGGGACCTGTTCGACCCGGGCCGGGCGGACGCGGCGATGGAGGAGCTGACCGGCTACCTGGAGCGGCTGGTCGGCGAGCGCCGGTCCGACCTGCGGAACGGCCTGCTGGCCGACCTGCTGGACGACCGGGTGGCGGGCGGCGCGATGGCCGTCGGCGAGGCCGTCCAGTTCGCCTTCGCCATCCTGGTCGCGGGCACCGTCACGTCCACCAGCGCCATCGCGCTCGGCACGCTCGCCCTGCTCGACACGCCCGGCCAGTACGACGCGCTGCGGGCCGACCCCGACCTGATCCCGGGGGCGGTCGACGAGATCCTCCGGCACGCCTCGCTGGTCGAGCAGCTCGCCCGGGTCGCCACCGAGGACGTCGAGGTCGCCGGGGAGGTCGTCAAGGCGGGCGACGGCCTGCTGGTGAGCTTCGCCGCGGCCAACCTGGACCCGAGCGTGACGTCCCACCCGGGCGAGTTCGACGTCACGCGTCCGCCGGACCACCACTTCGCGTTCGGCTACGGGCTGCACCGCTGCCTGGGCCACAACCTGGCGAGCCTGGAACTGGAGATCGTCTTCCGCTCGCTGACCGAGCGGCTCCCGGGCCTGCGTCCGGCCGTCCCGGTCGCCGAGATCCCGGCCTTCAACGACGCCACCGTGCAGAAGCTGCTGGCGTTCCCGGTCACCTGGTGAGGAGCGTCATGCAGGAACGACAACCGATCGCGGTGATCGGGCTCGGATACGTGGGCCTGTGCGTGGCCGCGGCGCTCGCCGAGTCGGGGTACGACGTCGTCGGCGTGGACACCGCGTCCGCCCTGGTCGGCGACCTGGGCCGGGGCGTGGTCCGCTCGCGGGAGCCCGGCGTGGCCGAGACCGCGCGGCGCGCGCTGGCGGAGGGACGCCTGCGCGCGACGACGGACTACGCGGCCGTCGCGGACGCCGGGGTCATCGTCATCACGGTCGGGACCCCGGTCACCGGCGAGCTGAAGCTGGCGGACGAGCAGCTCCGCGGCGCGTGCACGGAGCTGTCCCGGCACCTGCGCCCCGGACAGCTGGTGATCTGCAAGAGCACCGTCCCGCCGGGGACGACCCGGGACCTGGTGCTGCCGCTGCTGGAGCGCGGCGGCCTCACCGGCGGCCGCGACTTCTCGCTGGCCTTCTGCCCCGAGCGGCTGGCCGAGGGCACGGCGCTGGCCGACCTGCGCGCCCTGCCGATCGTGGTCGGCGGGCTGGACGAGCGCAGCACCGCGGCCGCCGCGGAGTTCTGGCGGACGTCGCTGAGCGTCCCGGCCATCCCGCAGGACACGCTGGAGGCCGCCGAGATCGTCAAGCTGGCCGACAACTGGTGGATCGACCTGAACATCGCGCTGGCCAACGAGCTGGCCCGGTTCTGCTCGCTCTTCCAGGTGGACGTCCTGGACGTGATCTCCGCGGCCAACTCCATCAAGAAGGGCAACGGCAGCGTCAACATCCTGCTGCCCAGCGTCGGGGTCGGCGGGTCCTGCCTGACCAAGGACCCGTGGATGGTCTGGCAGACCGCCGCGCGGCACGGCCTGGAGGTCCGCACCCCGCAGGTCGGACGGCTGTCCAACGACGAGATGCCCGCCTACACCGCGCGGCTCGTCCTCGACGACCTCGCGGAACGTGGCATCGAGCCGGGCGCGGCGACCGTGGCGGTACTCGGCCTGGCGTTCAAGAACAACACCGGCGACCTGCGGGAGACCCCCGTGAAGGGCGTGGTCGACGAGCTGGCCGCGGCAGGCGTGACGCTGCGGGCCTACGACCCGATGGTCGAGCCCGACCAGGCCGAGGCGCTGTTCGGGCTGCGGCCGGGCGATTCCCTGACCGAGACCGTCCGGGACGCCGACTGCGTCGCCGTCCTCGCCCTGCACAAGGAGTTCGAGGACATCGACTTCGCCGCGCTGCCCGTCGCCGAGGCGTGCCTGGTCCTGGACGGACGCGCCTACTACCCGAAGGAGAAGATCGCGATGCTGCGCGGACTCGGCTACCGCTACCGGGGGATCGGACGATGAGCGTCTCGCGCGCGGTCGTGACCGGCGGCTCGGGGTTCGTCGGGAGCCACCTGGTGGAGAGCCTGCTCGCCCAGGGGCACGAGGTGACCGTCTTCGACGGGGCCGAGCCGCCGCCCGACCGTGGCGGCGCCCAAGTCGAGCACGTCCGCGGGGACGTGCGGGACCCCGACGCGCTCGCCAGGGCGATCCGCCCTGGCGTGGACGTCGTCTACCACCTGGCGGCGATGGTCGGGGTGGACCAGTACCTCGCCAAGCCGCTGGAGGTCATCGACGTCAACTTCGGCGGGACCCGCAACGTGCTGGAGCTGGCGGCGAAGGCCGGGGCCCGGGTGGTGGTCGCGAGCACCAGCGAGGTGTTCGGCAAGAACCCGGCCGTCCCCTGGCGCGAGGACGGAGACCGTGTCCTCGGCCCGACCACCGCCGACCGCTGGGCGTACTCGTCCAGCAAGGCGCTCACCGAGCACATGACCTTCGCCTTCGCGCGCGCGCACGAGCTGGACGCGACCGTGGTCCGCTACTTCAACGTGTACGGCCCGCGCCAGCGTCCCGCCTACCTCGTCAGCCGCAGCCTGCACCGGGCGCTCAACGGCCTCCCCCCGGTGGTGTACGACCAGGGCCGGCAGACCCGCTGCTTCACCTACGTCGAGGACGTCGTCGCCGGGACCGTCCTGGCGGGGACGCACCCGGACGCCGTCGGCGACGTCTTCAACATCGGCAGCATGACCGAGACGACGATCGCGGAGGCCGTGCGGCTGATCGCGTCCCTGACCGGGAGCGCGGCGCCCGTCCCGGTGGACACGGCCAGCGTGCTCGGCAAGGCCTACGAGGACCTGCCCCGGCGCGTCCCCGACAACACCAAGGCGCGCAAGGTCCTCGGCTGGGACTGCGCCACGACGCTGCGGGACGGGCTCGCCAGGACCGTCGAATGGGCCCGCGCCAACCCGTGGTGGCTGGCGCAGTCCGACAGCGGCGCGGCCTGAGCCGCCGGAACCCGGGAAGGAAGGGAGAGTTCGGTGGGGGAAATGGTGCCGGTCCCGGGAGGGACGTTCCAGCAGGGGTCGCCCCCGTGGGTGCTGGACCTGCTGGAGGCGAGCGACCAGCCGCTCCCCCGCGTCTGGTTCGCCGACGAGACGCCCCCGCACACCGTCACCGTCCGGCCGTACTGGATCGACCGGCACCCGGTCACGGTGGCCGAGTTCGCCGAGTTCGCCGAGCGGACCGGCCACGTCACCGACGCCGAGGAACGCGGGTTCGGCCTGGTCTACACCGAGAAGGGGTGGCGGGAGGTCGACGGCGTGTGCTGGCGCGCGCCGGGCGGTCCCGGCACCTCGTCCGCGGGCATGGGCGACCACCCGGTCGTCCATGTCTCCTGGTTCGACTGCGTGAGCTACGCCGAGTGGGCGGGCAAGCGGCTGCCGACCGAGTCCGAGTGGGAGTACGCGGCGCGCGGCGGCGCGGAGTTCCGGCTCTGGCCGTGGGGCGACGAGTGGGACGTCCGCAACGCCAACACCGCCGAGTTCCACGCGGGGGCGCTCAACGCGCTCGGCGGCTGGAAGGCGTGGTGGGAGGCGACCTGCGCCGAGGACGGTCCGATCCCCCGGACGACCCCGGTCGGGGCCTTCTCCAAGCAGGGCGACAGCCCCTTCGGCTGCGCCGACATGGCCGGGAACGTCTACGAGTGGACCTCGACGCTCTCGCACCTCTACGACGACGCCACCGAGTGCGACCCCAGCGTCCGGGCGGCCATGGGCCGCTACCGGGTCATCCGCGGGGGGTCCTGGATGAACTTCCGGCACCAGACCCGGTGCAGCGAACGCATGCACGGCGACCCGACCGGGTGGTCGTCCTTCGCGCACGGCTTCCGCTGCGCGAAGGACGCCTGACACCTGACGTCCGCCCCGCGCCCTTCCCGAAATGAGGAACCGATGATCAGGATCCTGATCCCCTCGGTGTGGAGCCCCGACGGCCGCACCGCCTACGAGGGCGCCGAGGGACCGCTGCCCGACGTCGTCCGGCGCTTCGCCGACGACCACCCCTGGATCAAGGGACGGCTGTTCGGCCCGGACGGCGCGCCCCTGCTCCACGTCAACCTCGTCGTGGACGACGAGCTCGTCCCCCGGCGCAAGCGCGACGCCGCGGTGGTCGGGGCCGGGAGCACCGTCACCATCCTCGCGCCGATGGCGGGGGGCTGACCGTGCGCCGGATCGTCCTCTCGCAGCAGGGTGCGCCGGACGTCATGCGCGTCGCCGAGGCCGCCGAGCCCGAACCGGGCGACGGCGAGGTCCTGGTGCGGGTGACGGTCGCCGGGGTCAACATGACCGACCTCTTCCAGCGGTCGGGCGCGTACAAGGTCGCGCTGCCCTTCACCCCGGGCATGGAGGGCGCGGGCGTGGTGCTGCGCACGGGCCCGGGTGTCACGGACGTGCGTCCCGGCCTCCGTGTGGCGTGGGCCGTGCCCTCGGCCTCCTACGCCACGCACTGCGTCGTTCCCGCCGGGCGCCTCGTTCCTCTTCCGGACGACGTCACGGACGAGGACGCCGTCGCCGCGCTCGTCCAGGGGATGACCGCGCACATGCTCGCCACGGACGTCGTCCCGCTGGCGGAGGGCGACACCTGCCTGGTGCTCGCGGCGGGCGGTGGCGTGGGCGGGCTGCTCTCCCAAATCGCCGTGCTCCGCGGGGCCCGGGTGATCGGCACGGCCTCCGGCCCCGCCAAGGCGAAGGCCGCCGCGGAGTCGGGCGCCGAGCACGTCGTCGACTACTCCGACGGACGGTTCGCCGAACGCGTCCTCGAACTCACCGGGGGCCGGGGCGTGGACGTGGTCTACGACGCGGTGGGCCGGGACACCTTCGACCAGGGCCTGGCCTGCCTGCGCCCGCGCGGCACCTTCGTGTCGTACGGGCAGACCGGCGGCCCCGTCGGGGCGGTGGACCTGGGCGCGCTCCAGGGAACGCTGTTCCTCACCAAGCCCTCGCTCGGACGGTACGACACCACCCCTGACCTGGTGCTCCGCCGCGCCGCCGCCGTCCTGGGGCTGGTGCGCGAGGGCGCGCTGCGGCCCCGGATCCACGGCGTCCACCCGCTCGCGGACGCCCCCGCCGCGCACCGCGCCGTCGAGTCCCGCGAGGCCGCGGGCAAGGTGCTCCTCTCCCCCACGGCCTGAGACACACGGACTGAGGGCCTGGACGGGACGCCGTCCCTACTGGCAGCCCTCGAACTGGGGGACGGCGACCACCGACATGTCCAGGCCGGAGCCGCCGAACCAGTGGCGCATGGTCTTCGCCATCGTGCCGTCCTGGTACATCCGGGTGATCGCCTTGTTGACGGCCTCGCAGCCGTCCGGGTCGCCGGGACGCATGCCGATGCCGGTGGGCTGCTCGCCGAAGCGCGCGCCGAGCAGCCGGAACGCCGTGCCCTGCTGGTTGCGCAGCCCGGCCAGGATGGTGTCGTTCGTGGTGATCGCGTCGATCCGGCCGTCCCGGAGCATCGCGGTGCACGTCGCGTACCCGTCGGTCCGCACCGGGACGGCCGGGACGCGCAGCCCCTTGACGACCAGGTCGGCCGCGCCCGCGCCCTGCACCGCGCAGATCCGGCGCCCGGCGAGGTCGTGCACGTTCCGGATCCGCTGCTCGTCGGAGCGGACCAGGAGGTCCTGATAGGTCGGCACGTACGGCCCGGCGAAGGTGATCCGCGTCTTCCAGTCGGCCCGCACCCAGTACGTGAGGATCATGTCGACACTCCTGTCCTTCAGCAGGAGCCGCTCGCGGTCGGCCGCCGCCACCGGGACGATCCGGACGCGTTTCCCGAGCGCCTTGGCGATGTAGGTGGCGACGTCCACGTCCAGTCCCTCGAACGTGCCGCCCCGCCCGCGCAGGCCGATCCCCGGCAGATCCGGCCGTACCCCGGCGACCAGGGTCCCCTTCGCAAGCAGACCCGACTGGGCCCCTGCGAAGGACACGCAGCCGGTCATGGCGGTGCTCGCCGCCAGCCACGCCGCGAGACCGGGCGTGATCATTCTCCGCATGGCGCGCACGCTAGCAACGCCGCCGGATCCGCGCCGGAAGAACGGCCACATAGGGCCATATAGCACCGGCCTGCGTGCTCAGCCCGAGACGGCCACCAGGTCGATGCGGCCCGCGAGCAGCGCCAGGTGGATCCGGGCGGACCACGAGTCCGCGTCGGCTTCCAGGCCGGGGCCGTCCCGCCAGTCGGCCGGCACTCGGACCGCGACCGGCCGCCCGGACTCGGCCCGGATCGCGGACGCGTAGCGCACGGTCTCGTGCCATCCCTCCCACGACGGCCCGTCCGTCCCGACGACGATCGCGTCCGCTTCCGGGAAGGACGGGACGACGTCGTTCTCGCTCCAGTCCGGGTCGTCGGGGCACCGCAGTTCGAGCAGGCGCAGGCCCGTGGCGGGCAGGGAGAGCAGGCGGTTCGGCAGGGTGGACGGGCCAAGGCGGAGCGGCGTGTCCACCGCGTGCCGGGCGTGGTCAGGATGGAGGTCGCCAGCGCGGCGACGGAAGGCCGTCTCCGCCTCGGCGAGACGGTCCGGGCACCGGCGTCGCAGCGCGCCGTACGTCATGGCGGGCGTGCGCGTCAGGAAGTGCAGGCCGAACTCCTCCGGAGGCAGGTCCAGTCGCCGTCCGAAGGTCTCCCACCAGCGCATACTCGGCGCGGCCAGCCGCTGGGTGCGCTCCACCGGGCCGCGCCGCGCGCGCTCGTAGGCGTCGAACGCCTCCGCCCGGCCCGGGTGCGCGCGCAGTGCCGAGGCCAGCGCGATCGCGTCCTCCAGCGCGAGCTTGGTGCCCGACCCGACCGTGAAGTGCGCGGTGTGCGCGGCGTCGCCCAGCAGGACCGTGTCGCCGTCCGACCAGCGCCGATTGGTCACCACGGTGAAGCGGCTCCACCGGGCCCGGTCGCCGACCAGCTTCCGCCCGCCGAGGTGCTCGGCGAACACCTCGCTGAGCATCCCGAGCTCGTCGTCGCCGAGCGGGCCGTCCGCGCCTTCGGCGAACCCCGCGGCGCGCCAGGTCGCCTCGTCCATCTCCGCGACGACCGTGCCGCCCGCGTCGGCGTGCGGGTAGCAGTGCGCGGCCATCGGGCCGTGGGGCGTCCGGACGAAGGCGAAGGACGTGCGGTCCTCGAAGGGCGCCGCCGTCCCCAGCCATACGAACCGCGCTGCCCCGGTCAGGGTCGTGGTCCCGAACCCGTCCGCGCGGGCGGCGCGGTGGGCGGACGCGGCGCCGTCCGCGAGGACGACGACGTCCGCGCGGGGCGGCGCGTCCGGCGGAACCGCGCGGCGGTACCGGACGCGCGCGCCGGCCGCCTCGGCCTGCTCCCGCAGGATCGCCAGCAGCGTGTGCCGGGAGATGCTCGCCACCTCGAAGCCGTCGTAGCGCAGGGTCGTCCCGGGCAATGCGATCTCGATCCCCGACAGCGGACGGCTCGCCGCGACGATCCGGCGGTGCGTGTCCGGGTCGGCCTCGGCGATCCCGCCGAGCGTCCGCGCGGACAGGGTGACGCCGAAGCCGGACGCCTCCCCCGGCCCGCCGCGCTCGTGCACCTCGACCTCGGCGCCGGGCAGCAGCAGGCCCGCCATGCGCGCCGCGAAGAGGCCCGCCGGCCCCGCCCCCACGATCGCCACCCGCCGCGGTCCGGGCGCGGCCACCTCGCCGACTCCCACATCGCCTCCCCTCACCGTCTCCCGCCCATGATCCGCACCTGAGGCGGCGACCGGAACCGCGGGAGCACCGCACTTCTCGAGGTGCCGGGGCCGAACGGCCGAACTGACCATGGGGATCGTCCCCTACCGGTTCGTGCTCAGGCCGCTCTCCGGGCCCACCCGGTGAGCGTCCGGAAAGGCTCTCGGCTGATGGACTCACTCGAACCCGTCGCCGTCATCGGGATGGCCTGTCGCCTCGCGGGAGGGGTGAGCTCGCCGGGCGGGTTCTGGACGCTCCTCCGCGAGGGCCGCGTCACCGCCGGCGACCTCCCCGAAGGGCGGTGGGACTGGTACGCCGCCCAGGGCCCGGACCACGCCGCCGCCGTCCGGGACACCCCCGGCCGCGGGTCCTACCTCGACGACGTGGCGGGCTTCGACGCCGACTTCTTCGGCATCACGCCCCGCGAGGCCGCCCTCATGGACCCCCAGCAGCGGATCATCCTGGAGCTGTCCTGGGAGGCGCTGGAGCACGCGGGCGTCCCGCCGCACTCCCTGGCCGGCACGGACGCCGGCGTGTTCATGGGGGTGGGCTCGGACGACTACGGCCGCCGCCTGCTGGAGGACCTGCCGCGGATCGAGGCGTGGTCGGGCATCGGCGGCGCGTACTGTGCCGTCGCCAACCGGGTCTCGCACGTGCTCGACCTGCGCGGTTCGAGCATGGCGATCGACACCGCCTGCTCGTCCTCGCTGGTGGCGGTGCACCTGGCCGCGCAGGCGCTGCGCGCGGGCGAGTGCCCGGTGGCGCTCGCGGGCGGCGTCCTGGTGGTGGCCGCGCCCGGCCTGTCGCGGGTCCTGGACGCGGCGGGCGCGATCTCCCCGGACGGCCGCAGCAAGTCGTTCCAGGCGGACGCCGACGGGTACGGCCGGGGCGAGGGCGGCGGGGTCGTCGTCCTCAAGCGGCTGAGCGACGCCCGGCGCGACGGCGACCGGGTCCTCGCGGTCATCCGCGGCAGCGCCGTCCACCAGGACGGCCGGACCAACGGCATCATGGCGCCCGACGCGCACGCGCAGGCCCATCTCCTGCGCCGGACGTACGCGCGCGCGGGCATCGACCCCGCAACGGTCGACTTCGTGGAGGCCCACGGCACCGGGACGCGCGTCGGGGACCCGCTGGAGGCGTCGGCGCTCGCCGAGGTCTTCGGCGCGGACCGTCCGGCCGGGCGGCCGCTGCTCATCGGGTCGGTCAAGCCCAACGTCGGCCACCTGGAGGCCGGTGCGGGCATGGCCGGTCTCATCAAGGCCGTCCTGGCGCTCCGTCATCGCGAGATCCCTCCCAACCCCGGGTTCGCCGATCCCAACCCGGCCGTCCCCTGGGACACCGCCGGGCTGCGGGTCGTGGACGAGCCGACGCCCTGGCCGTCCGAGGGGGACGGCCCGAGGCGCGCGGGGGTCTCGGGGTACGGGTACGGCGGCACGATCGCGCACGTCATCCTCGAAGAGGCCGACGAGGAACCCGCCTCCACCGGGGACGACGGCGAAGGTCTCCGGGTGTTCCCGGTGTCGGCCGCGTCGGCCGAGACGCTGGAACGCCGGACGGCCGAGCTCGCCGACCTTGTCGAGGACCCGTCGTCCGCGTCGCTGCGCGACCTCGGGCACACCCTCGCCCGCCGCCGCACCCACCTCGCGCACCGGGCCGCGGTGGTCGCGTCCGACCGCGCCGGACTCGCCGAGGGACTGCGCGCGCCCGCCGCGACCGGGACCGCCGGATCGGCCGGGCAGGGACTGGTGTGGGTGTTCTCCGGCCACGGCTCGCAGTGGCTGGGCATGGCCGCCTGGTCCCTCGCGAACGACCCGGACTTCGCCGCGGTCATGCGCGACCTCGACCCCGTCTTCCGCGAGGAGATCGGCTTCGCGCCGACCGAGGTCATCGAGCAAAGCCTGCCGCTGCCGGTGGACGTCGCGCAGCCGATGATCTACGCGGTGCAGGCCGCGCTGGCCGCGTCCTGCCGGGCGGGCGGGCTCCGTCCGGACGCGGTCGTCGGGCACTCGGTGGGCGAGATCGCCGCCGCCGTCACCGCCGGGGTCCTCACCCTGGAGCAGGGCGCGCGGCTGGTCTGCCGCCGCTCGCTGCTGCTGCGGCGGGTCGCCGGGCAGGGCGCCATGATCATGGTCGCGCTGCCGCCCGAGGAGGTCGCCGGACTACTCGGCGACCGGACGGACCTGGCCGTCGCCGTCGCGGCGGCGCCCCGGTCGACGGTCGTGTCCGGGGACCCGGCGGCGGTGGAGGCGCTGGCCGGACGGCTGCGGGACGACGGCGTGACCGTGCGCGAGGTCGACTCCGACGTCGCCTTCCACAGCCCGTCCATGGATCCCCTGCTGGCCGACCTCGCGGCCGCGGCGGCCGACCTGACGCCGCGCGCGCCGGAGATCCCGCTGTACACGACCGCGCTCGAGGACCCGCGCTCCACCGCGCCGCGCGACGGCGCCTACTGGGCCGCCAACCTGCGCGGGACGGTCCGGTTCGCGCAGGCCGTGGCCGCCGCGGCCGAGGACGGCTACCGGATGTTCCTGGAGGTCGCGCCGCATCCGGTGGTGGAGCACTCCATCATCGAGACGCTGGACGGCACGACCGGTCTCTGCACGGCCCACACCATGCGGCGCGGCCGCCCGGAGCGGCGGATCCTGCTGGAGAACCTCGCCGTCCTGTACTGCCACGGCGCGCCCGTCGACTGGGAGGCGCTGTGGCCGGACGGCCGTCCCGTCGACCTGCCCCCGTCGCCGTGGCGCCACCGCCCGTACTGGATCGAGGACACGGCCGCCGTCACGCGGGTGGCCGAGCGGCACGCCCCCGGGTCCCACACGCTGCTCGGTGGACGCACCAACGTCCACGGCTCCACGCCCGCCACGGTCTGGCTGACCTCGCTGGACCGCGAGACGCGGCCGTACCCCGGCGACCACCCGGTGCGCGAGGTCGAGATCGTGCCCGCCGCGGTGCTGCTCAACACCTTCCTCACCGCCGCGTCGTCCGCGGGCGGACGGCCCGATCTGAGCGGCGTCGCCCTGACCGGTGTCGCGCTGCACGTGCCCGTCACGGTCACCCGGCCGCGCGAGGTGCAGATCGTCCTCCAGGACGGCATGCTCCGGCTGTCGTCGCGGATCGTCGACAGCACCCCCGACGACCGGGCCTGGGTCACGCACACGACGGCCACCGTCGAGACCCGCACCGAGCCACTCCCGGCGGGCGGGCCCGCGCCCGAAGCCGGTGAGGAGCTGCCGCCCGCGTACGTGGTCGACCGGCTCGCCACGCTGGGCGTCGCGGCGATGGGGTTCCACTGGGAGCTGCCGCGGATCCGCCGGGAGGACGGACGGCTCGCCGTGACCGTCCAGGTCGGGGAGGGCGAGGACGCGCCGTCCACCTGGGCTCCGCTGCTCGACGCAGCACTGTCGGCCGCCTCGGTCGCCTTCTCCGGGGACCCCGTCCTGCGGATGCCCGCGCACGTCCAGCGGGTCGCGCTCGACGGGCCGAGTCCCGCGCGGGCCCTGGTCCTGGTCCGGGTGACGGGCGAGGACACGGTCGACGTGGAGATCCGGGACCGCGGCGGCGCCGTGGTCGGACGGCTCGACCGGCTGCGCTACGGCGTCCTGGAGGGCGACACCGCCGTCCTGACCAGCCCGCGCCGCCTGGTGCACGAGCTGGTCTGGCGTCCGCTGCCCCGGACCCCGGCCACCGGACGGACCCGGGTCGTCCTCGTCGGACCGGACACCGCCCTGCTGGGCCGGATCAGCGAACGGCTGGGCGCGGCCGGCGTCCCCTTCCGGGTCGCGTCCACCCCCGACGACCTGCGGGGACCCGAACTCGCGGGCGGCCACACGGTCGTCGTCGTCCCGCCGCTCGGCCCGTCCGCCGACCCGGACGAGTCGGCGGTCGACGCCGCCTGGCTGCTCGCCCGGACGGCCCGGCGGCTGGCGGACTCCGGTCACGCCGCGCCCGCCCGGCTGTGGTGCGCGACCCAGGGCGTCCGGGAGTGCGACGAGGAGCGCTCGCTCGGCCACAGCGCCCTGTGGGGACTCGGCCGGATCATCGGCGGCGAGCACCCGGAGTTCTGGGGCGGGGTCGTGGACATCGGCGGCTCGCCCCGGGACGTCCCGGCCCTGGTGGAGATCGTCGGATCGGCGCCTCCGGGCGACGACGTGGTCGTGGTCCGCGACGGCGAGCCGTCGGTGGCGCGGCTCCGGCTGCTGGAGGGCGACCCGGTGCGTCCGCCGCTGAGCTGCCGCCCGGACGGCACCTACCTCATCACCGGCGGGCTCGGCACGCTCGGCCTGGAGGTCGCCCGCTGGCTCGCCGACCGGGGCGCGCGGCGGCTCGTCCTCGTCGGCCGGCGCTCGCTGCCGCCCCGCGACACCTGGCCGGACCTGACCGACCCCGCCGAGGCCGCGCGCGTCGAGGCGATCCGCGAGATGGAGCGGCTCGGCGTCACCGTGGCCACGGTCGCCCTCGACATCGCCGACGCCGAGGCCGCGCGGAAGCTGCTGTCGCCCGCCGCGCTCGGCCTGCCGCCGATCCGCGGCGTCGTGCACGCGGCGGGCGTGCTGGACGACCGCACGCTCCGGGCGCTGGACGAGGAGTCGCTGCGCACCGTCATGCGGCCCAAGGTGAAGGGGGCGCTCGTCCTGCACGAGCTGTTCCCCCCGGGAACGCTCGACCACTTCGTCCTGTTCTCCTCCTGCGGGCAGCTCCTCGGCCTGCCCGGCCAGGCCGCCTACGCCGCGGGCAACGCCTTCCTCGACGCGCTCGCCGCGCACCGCCGGGCCGCCGGGGACACCGCCACGACCAGCTTCGGCTGGACGTCCTGGCGCGGCATGGGCATGTCCACCTCGTCGGCCGTCATCGACGCCGAGCTCGCCGCCCGCGGCACCTCCGACATCAGCGGCACCGAGGCGTTCAGCGCGTGGTGGCTGGCCGACCGGCACGCGCTGGCCTATGCGGCCGTGCTCCGGACCGTCCCGCTCGGGCCGGGCGACCGCAGGCCGCCGCTGCTGAGCGACCTCGACGACGCGCCGCCGGAGCCGTCCGAACCGTCCGCCGCCGAGTCCCCCTGGCAGGGCCTCGAACCGGACGCGCTGCACGAGTTCCTGGTCCAGGAGGTGCGGCGGCAGGTCGCGGAGGAGACCCGGCTCTCGGTGGACGACGTGGACGCCGACCGTCCGGTCGCGGAGATGGGGGTCGACTCGGTCATGACCGTCCGGATCAGGCGCGGGATCGAGCGGCGGTTCCGCGTCCCGCTCCCCGCGACGCTCTTCTGGGACCGGCCGACGGTCGACGCCGTCGCGGGCCTGCTGGCCGAGCTCCTCGGCCCGGCGCCGGAAGGAACGCAATGACGATGGAGCCGATGGTTCCGTGGCCCGCCGACGTGGCCGCGGCCTACCGCGAGGCGGGATGCTGGCGCGGACATCCGCTCGGCGCCTACCTGTGGGACGCGGCCGACCGCTTTCCCGACCGGACGGCCGTGGTCGACGGCGGCACCCGGCTGACCTACCTCGAGGTCGCCGAACGCGCGGACCGGCTCGCGGAGGGGCTGGCCGGTCTCGGGCTCGCGCGGGGCGACGGCGTCCTCGTCCAGCTGCCGAACTCGTGGGAGTTCGTCGTCGTGACGATGGCCTGCTTCCGGCTGGGGCTCGTCCCGGTCATGATGCTGCTGCCGCACCGCGAGTACGAGCTGACCTCGATCGCCGGGCACGTCCGGGCCAGGGCGCTGTTCGTGCCGTCCCGGTGGCGGGGCTTCGACCACGAGGCGCTGGCGCACCGGGTCGCCGCCCGGCTGCCCTCGCCGCCGCTGGTGCTGACAGCGGGCGAGCCGGCCGGACCGGGGAGCATCGGGCTGCGGCCGCTGATGGAGGGGCGGGGCGGCGTCGCCGAGCGCCGGGCCCTGCTGGACGCGCGGGCGCCCTCGTCGTCCGAGCCCGCGCTGTTCCTGCTGTCCGGCGGAACGACCGGCCTGCCCAAGCTGATCAGCCGGACGCACGACGACTACGAGTACAACATCCGCCGCATCACCGGCGTCTGCGGCTTCGACGCGGAGACCGTGTACCTCGCCGCCCTGCCCGCCGGGCACAACTTCCCGCTGGCCAACCCGGGCATCCTCGGCACGCTGCTGGCGGGCGGACGGGTCGTCCTGCTGCCCTCGCCCCGGCCCGCGCCGGTGTTCGAGGCGATCGAGGCCGAGCGCGTGACCGTCACCTCGGCCACTCCGGCGATCGCGCTGCGCTGGATGGAGGAGGCACGGGAGACGGGCGGGGCGCGCGACCTGTCCAGCCTCCGGTACGTCCAGGTGGGCGGGTCCATGCTGTCGCCCGAGGTCGCCGCCCGCATCGGACCCGCGCTCGGCTGCGGGCTCCAGCAGATGTACGGCATGGCCGAGGGACTGATCTGCTGCCTGCCCGCCGACGCCCCCGACGACGTCGCCCACACGACCCAGGGCGCGCCCATCAGCCCGTACGACGAGCTGATGGTGGTGGGACGAGACGGAACCCCGGTGCCCGAGGGCGGCGTCGGCGAGCTGCTGACCCGCGGCCCCTACACGCCGCGCGGGTACTACGCGGCCCCGGAGCAGAACGCCGTCTCCTTCACCCCGGACGGCTGGTACCGCACCGGCGACCTGGTCCGGATCACGCCCGAGGGCATGGTCGTGGTCTGCGGCCGGGTGAAGGACCTGGTCAACCGGGGCGGCGAGAAGATCGCACCGGGTGAGGTCGAGGTGCTCGTCCAGGAGATCCCGGCGGTGGCCGAGGCCGCCGTCCTCGGACTTCCCGACCCGGTGCTCGGGGAGCGGGTGTGCCTGGTCGTCCGGCTCCACCCGGGTCACTCGATGGGCCTCGCCGACGTCCGCGCGGCCCTGACCGCGCGGGGCGTCGCGGCGTTCAAGCACCCCGACCGGCTGGAGGTCTTCGCCGACCTCCCGCACACCCCACTGGGCAAGCCCGACAAGAACGTCCTGCGCGACCTCCTGGCCCCGTCGGCCGCCCGTCCGGACGGCCAGGGAACCGCCGCATAGAAGGCTCCCGGGGAGCGGACGAAGACTCCCCGGGGATGAGGAAACCCGGGGCGGCCGCGCGGGGTACGGCCGCCCCGGGTGCTCTTCCGGGGCGCGCGACTACCCTCCGGGGGCGGGCTCCAGGTCCATCTCACCGACGCCGCCGACGTCGCCGACGGAGACGTCCTCGCGCTTCGCCAGGCCGCTCGGCAACCAGACGAACCGGCCCATGTCGAGCGTCAGCGCCGTCACCAGCACCGACCGCACGACGAAGGTGTCCAGCAGGATGCCGATCGAGACCGCCGCGCCCATCTCGATGAACGAGATCACCGGCACGGTCGTGAGCACCGCGAACGTGCCCGCCAGCACCAGTCCGGCCGAGGTGATGACGCCACCGGTCGCGGTCAGACCGGTCAGGGCCGCGCGCCGGGTGCCGAGCTTCCGCGCGTCCTCACGCACGCGTGTCATGAGGAAGATGTTGTAGTCCACGCCGAGCGACACGAGGAACACGAACACCAGCAGCGGGAACGAGGTGTCGGTCGCCTTGAACCCGAACACGTCGTGGAACAGCACCGAGCTGATCCCGATCGCGGCCAGGTACGACAGGACGACCGTCCCGATCAGCAGCAGCGGCGCCACCAGCGCGCGCAGCAGCAGCGTGAGGATCACCATGACCGCGACCAGGACGAGCGGGATCAGCAGCAGGGTGTCGTGGTCGTAGGCGCTGTTGGTGTCCTTGGTGAGCGCGGTCTGGCCGCCGACCCTGGCGTCCGCGCCGCCGATCGCGTGCACGGACGTCCGCAGCCGGGAGACCGTGTCGAACGCCGCCCGCGTGTCCGGCTGGGCCTTCAGCGTGCCCTCCAGGTAGACCAGCCCGTCCTTCGCCACGGGGTCGGTCACCGACGCGATCCCGCGATCGCCGCTCAGCGCCTGCCGCAGCGGTGTCGCGGCGGAGGCGTTGCCGATCACCACGACGGGCTGGCCGTTCTGGCCCGCCGCGAAGTGCCGGGCGATGACCTCCTGGCCGACGACCGACCGCGGCTTGTCCAGGAAGGCGTCCTGGGACGCCAGTCCGCTCGCGTGCATCTGGAAGATGCCGAACGACAGGAAGCCCAGCACGACGGCGGTGCCGATCCAGATCGCCCGCGGCCGCCGCGCGATGCGCGTCCCGGCCCGCGCCCACAGCCGGGCGCTGGTGACCTCGGCCGACCCGACCTCCGGCTTCCTCGGCCAGAAGATCCACCGGCCGAGGATGACCAGCAGGGCCGGCATCAGGGTCAGGGAGATGACCAGGCCGACGACGATGCCGATCGCCAGCACCGGGCCCAGGCCCGCGGTGTTGTTCATCTGCGCGAACTGCAGGCAGAGGAGGGCGACCGAGACGGTGGCGGCGCTCGCGACGATCGGCGGGGCGGCGCGCCGGAGCGCGACGGCCATCGCCACGTGCCGGTCGGCGTGCCGCCGCAGCTCCTCGCGGTAGCGCGACAGCAGGAGCAGCGCGTAGTCGGTCCCGGCGCCGAACACCAGCACCAGCAGGAAGGCAGTGTCCTGGGCGTTGACCGTCAGCCCGGCGTGCTTGGCCAGGAGGTAGATGAAGCCCTGCGAACCGGTCAGCGCGAGCATCGCGCACAGGAAGGGCAGGATCCACAGCACCGGGCTGCGGTACGCGAACAGCAGGATGACGACGACCACGAGGATCGTGCCCAGCAACTGCGTGGAGTTGAGGCCCGAGTACGCCTTGGTGGTGTCGGCCACGTAGGTGCCCATGCCCGCGAGGTGCACCGACATGCCCGCGCCGCCGGTGCCGGTGATCTTCTCGACCCCGTCGACCCGCTTGACGATCTTGGACGAGCCGTCCTTGCCCATCTTGATCGGGACGACGGTCTGCAGGGCCTTGCCGTCGGACGAGGGGATCGGGCCGGTGACCCGTCCGACCACGCCGTCGGCCCCGGCCAGCGCCTTGGCGTCCGCCGCGGCCTTGGCCTGGTCGGCCGGGGTGATGCCGGACGTCCGCTCGTAGACCACGACGGCGGGGACGTCGTCGCCGGTCTGGAAGCGCTTCTGGAGGTCCAGGACCCGGGTGGCCTCCGCCTTCCCCGGGAGCCACTGGGAGTAGTCGTTGTTCTCGGCGCTCGTGAGCTTCCCGGCCAGCGGACCGGCCACCATCATCGTCAGCAGCAGCCAGATCACCAGGACGACCCACTTGCTCCATCGTCCGCAAACGAACCGGGTGATCCCGTTCTCTGTGTCCATGCACGCTCCACTCGGAGAGGCTCACGTAGGGGGTGGATTCCTCTGTATGACGGCACGCCCCCCGGAAACTCACCGCGGCCTTCGCCCTCCCCGGCGGGAGGGACGCAGCAATCCATGAGGTGCGCGGGGCGGACGGCCCGCAGGACGATGTGCGCAGCCGAGGAGCCGTGACCGAAGGAGAACCGATGCGCGTTCTGTTCACGATCTACCCCAACTCGCTCGCGCACCTCTACCCGGTCGTGCCGCTCGCGTGGGCGCTGCAGAGCGCCGGACACGAGGTCCGGGTGGCGGCGCACCACAGCGCCGCGGAGCAGATCACCACCACCGGCCTGTCACCCGTCGCGCTCGGCGACCCCGACGTGGCGGAGGTGCGGCTGACCGACGAGGCCAAGCCGCCGAAGACGCCCGAGGAGGTCGACCGGTACGCGCGGATCCTGGGGCTCACCGAACGGGAGCGCGAGCACTGGATCACCTACTTCCAGTACCTGTTCGTCCCGATGTCGGACTACATCCGGGTCGACCGCTCCGAGGCGTCCGACCTCGTCGAGTTCGCCCGCTCCTGGAAGCCGGATCTGGTCCTGTGGGACGTCACCGTGCCGAGCGGCGCGGTGGCCGCGCGGGCCTGCGGCGCCGCGCACGCGCGCCTGGTGAACGGCGAGGACGTCTTCGCCTTCAGCCTGGACCGGCTCACCGAGCGCGCCGAGGACCTCCGGGCGGCGGGCCTGGACGAGAACCCGCTCGCGACCATGATGCGTCCGCTGGCCGACAAGTACGGCGTCGAGATCGACCGGGAGCTCCTGCTCGGCGAGTTCAGCGTGGACACCATCCCGGACGGGCTGCAGCTGCCCACCCGGGTCAACCGGGTGCACATGCGCCACATCCCCTTCGCGGGCGCCCAGACCTTCCCGAAGTGGCTCTACGAGAAGCCCGAGCGGCCCCGGGTGGCGCTGTCGCTGGGCGAGTCGACGCGCCGCTTCATCCGCGGCGACTGGGACCGCACACCCAAGATCATGAAGGCGCTGGAGGGCCTGGACATCGAGGTCGTCGCGACCCTGAACAGCCTCCAACTCGACGACGTGGAGAAGATCCCCGACAACGTGCGCGTGATCGAGTGGGTGAACCTCACCCACCTGATGCCGACCTGCTCGGCGATGATCCACCACGGCGGCATCGGCACCTACTCGGCCGCGGTGCCCGCGAAGGTGCCGCACCTGGTGTGCGACATCGAGGGCGAGTCCCTCATGCTGCAGCCCGTCCAGGACACCGACGCCTCGCGGACCGGCACGCTCCTGCCCGGCCTGGAGATCGGCAAGCGCGAGGAGCGGGAGGCGGACGGCCCGCCGCCGGTCTTCGAGCTGCCGGCCAAGAAGGTCGAGGCCACCCCGGTGTCGGAGTTCGTCATCGCGCAGGGCTCCGGCGCGCGCCTGGACCACCGGGCCCAGACCGTCGAGGAGATGCGCGCGCTGATCCTCGAGGTCACGACCTCCGACGCCTACCGCAGGGGCGCGGAGTCCGTCCACGAGCAGTGGCTCGCCACCCCGAGCCCGAGCGACGTCGTACCCATCCTGGAGCGGCTGGCCACCGAGCACAAGCAGCGCGGCTGAGACCCGGCGGGCCCCCGGCCGGATCGTCCCGGCCAGGGGCCCGCCCTTCCGCGCCGTCCCACACGCGCCGTGGGACGGCCGTCCTCCGCGAATGTCATCCGCGGCCGTCTGCCGTGGGTGTCAGCCGTGGGTGTCAGTCCGCAAATGTCAGCTGCGGGTGTCAGGCGCCCATCTGCTGCAGCGCCCAGCCGTTGCCGTCCGGGTCCTGGAAGTAGGCGTAGAAGACGCTGGGCGTGCCCGGGGAGCCCATCTCGGTGATCTCGCTGATGTCCAGACCTCGTTCGACGAACGCGTTCCGCACCTCGCGGATGTCCTTGACCACCAGGTGCAGGTTCTGGATCGCGCCGGGCGGCGTCTCGACCCAGCCGGAGCCGAAGCCGATCGAGCACGCGGAGCCGGGCGGCGTCATCTGCACGATCCGGAAGCCGCCGCCCGGGTTGACGTCGTGGTCCAGGGAGAAGCCGGCCTTCTCGTAGTAGGCGATCGACCGGTCCGGGTCGGAGACCGGGATCGGCACCAGTTCGAGCTTGAGCTCCATGGCGGGTGTCCTTTCACTTGGCGATGCGCTGGGTGACGCGCTTGGCGGTGCGCCTGGTGATGCGACGCGCGGCGTCCTCGGGATGTCCGCGGGACGCCACGCGCGCCGGTCCGTGCCCGGACCGGCGCCGGGCCCAGCAAACCACGCCGACCCCGGCGGCCGTCACAGGAACGCCCACTCCGGGTGCAAGCGCCGCACTCCGGACTGGATCGCCGCCGCAGGCCGGGACGGATCGCCGCCGCAGCAGGGACGGATCGCCGTCGCAGGCCGGAGCCGCACTCCGGGAGAAGCGCCGCCGCGGGGTCCGCCACGACCATGAGGACCGAACGCGCGTCGGCCTCCTGAGCGCCGTACGGCCGGCGCCGTCCGCTGACGGTCCCGAGCTGAGGGGTGTCCATGACCGAGAACGCGGAACCGCCCGTCGAGCCTCCGGCCTCCCCGGTCCCGTGCCGTCCGCACGCCGCCGGACGGGTCGTCCGAGGGGCCGCGGCGAGCGCCCTGGCCGCGCTGGTGACGCTGGTGAGCGCCGCGCCTCCGGCCCTGGCGTCCCCGGCGGTGCAACCGGTGACCACGTTCGGGAAGGTCCCGCAGATGGGCCTGACCATGGTGGACGGCGCGGCCCTGCACTGCCCCCAGGGGGTGGCGACATGGTCGCCGATGATCGTCCCGATCGAGATGACCATCCCCACGGGCACCCCGAACGGGACCATCGACCCCGCCGACGTCCACAACATGATGGACGACTCGGCGCTCTGGTACCGCACGCTCGGCAGCACGAAGGCGGGCGGGCCCATGATCCTGGACAAGGACTGGACGCAGGACGGCCGGCGCGTCGTCCCGATCACCGCCACCGGGCTGCGGTCGGGCACCTACCTGCTGGGCGCGCTGTGCGCCAAGCCCTCCAAGGGCCGGCACGTCTACCCCCTCGACGCCCACGGCGACCTCATCGGCGAGTGGTACGTCGTGACCTTCACGTGGGTGGACCGGACCCCCGCGGAGGGGACCTTCCGCTTCGAGCGGCAGTACACCGCCGCGACCGGCTCCGCCCCCGCCTCGGACCCGACGCCCGCCCCGGCCTCCTCGGCCGCGCTGCCGCACCACCACGGGTCCGGCGGCCTGGGATGGCCGGGCTGGCTGGGGATCGCGGCGGTCCTCGCCGCGGCCGCGGGGATCGGCATCGGCCTCAGCCGCCGCGGCCGCACGCCCGCGGCCGCGCGTGCGGGTGACCTGCCGTCCCCGGTTCCTGGAGCAGCACAACCCCGACGACGTCCGGAGGACAAGTGAAGCGCTTTCTCGTATGGCCAGGGCTGCTGGTGGCCCTGCTGGCCTCGACATCGTTCGTCCCGGCGGGCGCGGCGTCCGGCCCGGCCACGGCGGCAGCGGCGGCGCACGCGGCCCAGGCCGGCGGCGGCCAGGTGACCGCGCTGGTCGCGGGCGCGGCGCACACCTGCGCGCTGTACGGCGACAAGACCCTGCGCTGCTGGGGCGACAACCAGTACGGCGAGCTCGGCATCGGCTCGAACAACCCCACACCGCAGCCCTCCGCCGTCCAGGGCCTGGCCGCGTCCCCGACGGTCACGCTGTCCCGCGCGGTGCACAACTGCTCGCTCCTGGACAACGCGACGGTGCAGTGCTGGGGCATGAACAAGTACGGCCAGCTCGGGGACGGCACCCTCACCAACTCCAAGAACCCCATCACGGTCAAGGCGCTGCGCCAGAGCGTCCGCCTCCTGGCGGTCGGCGGCGACCACACCTGCGTGGTCTACCAGGACGACAGCACCTGGTGCTGGGGGCAGAACAAGTACGGCGAGCTCGGCGACGGCCAGCTCACGCCCGGCTCCGAGAAGCCCGTCGAGGTCAAGGGCCTGCCCTCGCCGCCGGAGAGGTTCGCGACCGGCGTGTGGCACACGTGCGCGATCCTCAAGAACGGGGCCACCTGGTGCTGGGGGCACAACGAGGAGGGTGAGCTGGGCGTCGGCACCAAGAGCCTGGGCTCCCCCAAGCCCGTCCAGGTGAAGGGCCTGCCCGCGACGCCCGTCCAGCTCGCGGCCGGGAACTTCCACACGTGCGCGGTGGAGCCGGACGGCTCCACGTGGTGCTGGGGCGAGAACAAGTACGGGCAGCTCGGCGACGGCACCATCAAGATCGCGACGAAGCCCGAGCGCGTCGTGGGACTGGCCGCCAACCCCGTCCACCTCGTCACGGGCGGCTACCACACGTGCGCGACGTTCGCCGACGGCACCATGTGGTGCTGGGGGCAGAACAACTTCGGGCAGGTAGGCAACGGCACGAACGTGAACGCCCACAAGCCCGTCCAGGTGAAGGGGCTCCGGCCGAGTCCGACGCTGGTCGTGGCGGGGGGCCTGCACACCTGCGCGGCCTACTCCGACGGGGCGATCGACTGCTGGGGCCTGAACGCCACCGGCCAGCTCGGCAACGCCACCGTCAAGCCGATCTCCACCACGCCGGTCGCGGTGGACGGGTCGGCCAAGCCGGCCGCCGCCGCGCCCGCGGCCGCCAGCACCAAGCACGACTCGGGCGGATCCTCGACCACCGCCGAGGTGACCGGGATCGCCCTGGCCGTCCTGGCCGTCGCCGGGTTCGTCGCCTTCCTGGCGTCGCGCCGGCGCCGCGCCTAGAGGGAAACGGGTCGAAGGCCCTGTCGTGAACGTGACGGCCCGCCATCGCGGCGGGCCGTCACGCTGCGTCGCTCGACCGGAGACCCGCGGACGCCTACGCTCGGCCCGGTATCCGCCGAGTCGCTACGCAGTCGTACCGCCGAAGAAGGGATCCCGGGCATGCCCGACGAGCCGACCGCCGACCAGTTCGTGGCGAGGTTCCTGACCCTCGTCCCGGAGGAGAACCGGGCGCTCGCCGAGCGCAACGCGCTGGTCCGCGAGGACGACGGCGACGAGGACATCTGGGCGGGCGCCCGGATGGGGAAGATGTTCGCCCTGGCGAAGGAGTTCATCGACCTGCCGCCGGCCGAGATCGAGCGGATGCTGGAGAGCACCGTCCACGACATCCGGATCGGCGCGGTCAGCGTGATGGGCCACCAGGCCGTCCGGAAGCGGACCACGGACGAGCGCCGGAAGGAGCTGTACGAGCTCTACCTGCGGCGCACCGACCGGATCAACGACTGGGGCCTCGTCGACGTCAGCGCCCACAAGGTGGTCGGCGGGTACCTGGTCGACCGCCCCCGCGACGTGCTCTACGAGCTGGCCCGCTCCCCCCACTTCTACGAGCGGCGGATCGCGATGTTCGCCACCATCCCGTTCATCGCCCGCGGCGACCTGGACGACACGTACCGGATCGCCGAGATCCTCGTCGACGACGACGAGCACTTCGTCAACACCGTGGTCGGCAGCACCCTGCGGGAGGCCGGGAAGCGCGACCGGGCGCGCCTGGTCGAGTTCCTGGACCGGCACGCGGAGACCATGCCGCGCATCACGCTGCGCTTCGCGATCGAGCACATGGACGCCGCGCAGCGCAAGGACTTCATGGGCCGCGCGAAGCTCGCGAAACAGCGCAAGGCCGCCGAATAGCGGCCCGGGGTCAAGAGACGCCGAGTAGCGGCCCGGGGGGCAGGAGACGCCGAGTAGCGGCCCGGGGGGCAGGAGACGCCGAGTAGCGGCCCGGGGGTCAGGGGACCCCGAGAGGTCCCCCGACTTCCCGGGTCAGGCGCTCGCGGGAGACGCGGACCGAGTGCCCGGCGTCCTCCCGGGCGTCCCCGGCGCTGACCATCAGCCCGGTGAGCTGGGCCTCGAAGCACTGGTCGGCGTCGTACGGCTCGACCAGGTAGCCGCCGAGTTCGAGGGCGACGACGCCGTGCACGGCGATCCACATCTGGTTCGCCACCAGCATGGGGTCGTCGTCCTCGAAGCGCCCGACGTCGATGCAGCGCCCGGCGCACCGGGCGACGCCCGCCAGGGTGTAGCGGCCGTGCTGGCGGTCGCTCTCCGACAGCGAGAAGCTCGCCAGGGAGGACGCCCCGAACATCACGGCGTACAGGTGCGGGTTCTCCAGGCCGTTGTGCCGGTAGGCGCGGCCCAGCAGGGCCATGTCGGCGACCGGGTCGCCGGTCTCGGCGACCCGGTCCAGGCAGTCCCTCAGCCGGGTGAACCCGACGTGGACCATCTCCTGCACCAGCCCGCTCATCCCGCCGAAGTGGGTGTAGACCGCCATCGTGGAGCAGCCGACCTCGCCCGCGACGCGGCGCGCGGACAGGGCCGTGGGCCCCTCCTCCGCCAGCAGCCGCGCGCCGACGTCGATCAGCGCGGGACGGACGTTGGGGTCGGCTCGGCGTGGGCTCACGTTCTCGTCCCCGGGGCAGCGTTCCGGCTCTTCATCACAATTACTCCCAAACGCCGCACAAAGGACCATTCGCCTCACACGCTAGTCACCCGGGCCGTCACTCCCCGCTCCCAGATTGCGGTTTCCGCCGCCGCCGTCCCGGCGGGTGGGCCGGGACGGCGGCGCCTCTTCAGGCGTCTTGTCACGCCCCTTCGGCCGGGACGACCGTGACCGGGACGCCGTTGAAGACCGCGTTGCCGGACAGGCGGTCGAGCACCGCGCCGTCGGTCAGCGCGTTGGCGTTGGCCCCGGCGTGTTGCGCCGCGACCTTCTGGGCGGAGCCCTCATGCCCCCAGCCGTGCGGCAGGCTCACGACCCCCGGCATGATCGCGTCGGTGGGCTCCACGGGAACCACGACCTCGCCGACGGCCGACCGCACCCGGGCGTGCCCGCCGAGCCCGAGCCGCGCGACGTCGGCCGGGTTGACGTGCAGCGTGCACTGGTTGCTGCCGCCCACCAGGGACGGGACGTTGTGCAGCCAGCTGTTGTTGGAGCGCAGCTGCCGCCGTCCGATGAGCAGGGTGTCGGCGGGCGGCTCGGTCAGCCGTCCGCGCAGCCGCCCGACCTCATCGGCGAGTTCGGCGGGCGCGAGACGGATCCGGCCGTCGTCGGTGCAGACGATCTCCTCGAGCCGCGGTTCGAGCGGGCCCAGGTCGATGCCGTGCGGCTTGGCGCGCAGGTCGGCCAGGGACAGCCCGTACGGCCCGAGGCGGAGCAGCGCGTCCAGCAGCAGCTCGGGCCCGCTGTCGCCCGAGAGCTTCGCCCGCGCGGTCGCCACGTCCAGCCCCTCGAACGGTGACCCGGGGATCTGGACGCCCGCGCCGAGCAGCCCCGCGAGGAGCTGCTCGTCCAGCTCGCGCGGATCGGCCTGCGCGCCCCGGCCCGAGGCGATCAGCGCCAGCTTGGCCATGATGTCGGCCTCGGAGGGCTGCCCCGGCTCCAGCGGCAGAACGGGCGGGGAGAACCGGGTGTAGTTCCGCACGGTGACCATGAGCAGCAGCAGGTCGTAGTGCGGCATCTGGAGCATGCGCGGCGGCGGGAGGATGACGTCGGCGAGCCGGGTCGTCTCGTTCAGGTACGGGTCGACGCAGACCATGAAGTCCAGATCCGCCAGCGCCCGGCCGAGCCGCGGGCCGTCCGGCGCCGAGAGCACCAGGTTGCCCGCGACCGTCACCAGCGCCCTGACCTGCCCGTCCCCGGGGGTCTCGATCTCGTCGGCGAGCGTGCCCACCGGGAACTCGCCGAGCACCTCGGGCAGTCCCCGCACCCGGCTGCGCCAGCGCCCGGACTCGAACGGCTTCGGGCCCCACGGGACCTCCAGCGTGGCGGGCTTGGTGAACATCACCCCGCCCGGCCGGTCCATGTTGCCGGTCAGGACGTTGACGACGTCCACCAGCCACTGGGTCACGGTGCCGAAGTCGGACGTGCACGTGCCGACCCGGGTGTAGACGGCGGCGCTGTCGGCCTCGGCGAGCTGCCGGGCCAGCCGGACGATGTCCTCGGCGGGCACCCCGCACAGCGGCGCCACCGCCTCCGGGGCGAAGGCGGACGCCATCTCCCGCAGCTCCGCGAGGCCCGACACCTCGGACCGGATCGTGGTGAGGTCCTCGTCCAGCAGGGTGTGGACGATGGCGAACAGCAGGTACGCGTCGGTGCTCGGACGGATGAACAGGTGCTGGTCGGCGAGGGCGGCGGTGCGGGTGCGCCTGGGGTCGACCACCACCAGCCTGCCGCCGCGCCGGCGCAGCGCCCGCAGCCGTCCCGGGAAGTCGGGCGCCGCGCACAGCGACCCGTGCGACTCGGCGGGGTTGGCGCCGATGACGAGGAGCATGTCGGTCCGGTCCAGGTCCGGCACCGAGATCGCGAGCGAGTTGCCGAACATCAGGCCGACCGCGACGTGCTTCGGCAGCTGGTCGATGCTGCTCGCGCTGTAGAGGTTGGTGGTGCCGAGCGCCTCGGCGAGCGGGCCGCGGTAGAAGATGCCGCCCATGGTGTGGAAGGTGGGGTTGCCGAAGTACGCGGCGAGCGCGTCCCGGCCGTGGCGCTCGATCACGCCCGTCAGGCCGCGCTCGACGGCCTGGAACGCCTCGTCCCAGCTCACCTCGCGCCACTGGTCGCCGGTGCGGACCATGGGCGCCCGCAGCCGGTCCGGGTCCTCGTCCAGCTTCCCGAGGCTGGCGCCCTTGGGGCACACGTAGCCGCCGGAGAACGGGTCGTCGGCGTCCCCCCTCACCGACAGCACCCGGCCGCCGTCGTCGAGGGTCATGCTCAGTCCGCAGACCGCGTCGCAGATGGGACAGGTTCGGAGGGCTTCTCGCATCGGCGCTCCCGGAGTTGGACGGCCCTGGCGCGCCCGCGCGCGCCCCTGCGCCCAGCCTCGCGAGGCGCCCGGTGTCCGGCATCCTCCGGAATGCGCTGCGCCTTCGGCGCGCGCCCGGCCCCGGGGACGGACGAGGGCGGCCGGTCGCGGGGAACGACCGGCCGCCCGCCTAGCGTGCGGTCGCGGGGACGACCGGCCGTCCCAGGCGTGCGGTCGCGGGGGACGACCGGTCGCCTCTGGCGTGCGGCGCGTCCGTCAGGACACGCAGTTCGCCAGGTCGGACGAGGGGGCCGGGACGCCCGCCGGGCCGAAGAACAGGCCGGCGCACTGGCCGAGGAAGGCCGGGTTCTCCTCGGGGATCCAGTGGCCGCTGTCGGGGGCGACGACGGTGCGCACGTCGGACGCGACGTTCGCGAAGGACTGCCCGACGGCCGGGCCGAAGACGTCCGACGCGCCCATGGCCATGACCGGGATCGTCAGCTTCTGCTCGGCGAGCCGCTTGTTGTCGGTCGCGTTGGTCGGATAGGCCCGGTAGTAGTTGAAGCCCGCGCTGCGGTGCGCGGCGTCGGCGTACGCGTCGATGTAGGTGGACTGGGCGATCGACCCGGCGTGCTTGGCCGAGCTGAACAGCCACGTCAGGTAGGTCGCGGTGTGCGCCCTGTCGTTGATGAGCTGCTCGGGCACCGGGTTGGCCGTCATGTTGAACATGAAGTGCCAGCTCAGGCCGTAGGCGTTCTCCAGGCCGAACCCGTTGAGCGGGGCCTCCAGGACGGCCATGCGGGAGACCTCGCCGGGGAAGTTCCGCGCGTAGGGGTAGGCGACCAGCGAGCCGACGTCGTGGGCGAGGAGGGCGACGCTCTGGTATCCGAGCGCCTTCACGCCCTGGTGGACCTTCGCCGCGACGCTGATCGTGTCGTACTTCCCATCGGTGGAGACGGCGGAGGCGCCGAGACCTGGCAGGTCGAAGGCGATGACCGTGTGCGACTTGGCGAGGTCGGGCATGACGTCATGCCATTCGTACCAGGTCTCCGGCCAGCCGTGCAGGAGCACCAGTGCGGGCCCGCTGCCGCCCCGCACATAGTGCAGGGATCCGCCGTCGACATTGACGAATCCCTCACGGAAGCCCGGCAGCCCCGAAAGAGCGCCCGACGGTGTGGGCGAGGCGCCCGCCGTGATGGTCGAACCGATGAGCAGGGCGGCGGCGGCGACAAACGTGCCGACGGCAATACGCAGCCTGCGGACGCCCGAGAGCGCCCTGGAACCGAGATTTCGCTGGGAATACATGCCAGGCTCCCTCTCAGAGACGGGGAAACGTGGTACGGCGATCAGGCCGACAATGGGATCAGATATTACGTTGGCGACGTGCGATGCGCATTAGGTGGGACGTGTCAATTTGATGCCATCCCGCCACTGCGGCCGGCCCCGCGATCGGCGGGCGCACCGGCGGGGCGCACGGCCCCGGGGACGGCGCGCACACCCGTTCCCCGGGACGGCGTGGATCACCATGGGAGCGCTCTCGCCTGCGTGCCGCCGGGCCGGAGACGTTCCCCAGGCCTCTCCGGACCACCCCGGACGCCCGGGTCGCACGGCCTCCGGCATCGAATCGTCTTGTCGGCGGTTTCACCTTCCCGCCAACTGGATAAGAAAGACTGAATAGCCTGCAACCCCCCGCCCGGACGAAACCGCTCCCCCTCCACCGGGCGACCATGATCCGCACCCCGCGACCCGCCATTGTCGAAACGCTGCGCATTTATTCCCGGACACGAGTCCGTCACTCAGCGTCACCCACCCTGCCATGTCCGCGATATAACCCGGCATCATCTGCGTAAATGTTCGCTGATTGAAAAAGAACAACTGATCAGTAACTCTCACTTTCGGTGACAGTCGCGTGCATGCGGGACGAAGGGTTGCGCAAAACCTGCGAATCGGTCTGTAATGGCCCGTGCACCCCCACTCGGGACCACGGCAGACGTCCGAGTGCGGGCACCACGGGGCTCGTTCCGTTCCGTTCCGGAAGCGTGGAGGAAATCCATGACACGCGGCACCGCGCGTTGGACCGAACCGAAGACGACAGAAACGCGTTCGCCCGATACTTCCGACAGCCCCGAAAGCGTCGACGCCCCTGGCCTTGCCGACGGCCCCGGCGCCGTCGACGCCCCCGACGCCGTGTGCGAGGGCGAGGGCGAGGGCGAGGTCGTCCGCGTGACGATCGCGTCCCTGTTCCCGGCCGACTCCCCGCGACTGCGGGGCGTGGACCACGAGCACGTGCTCCGCATGGCCGGCGTCGAGGCGCGGCTGCCCCCGATCCTGGTGCACCGCCCGACGATGCGGGTGATCGACGGGATGCACCGGCTGCGCGTGGCGAAGCTGCGCGGCGACATCGAGATCGAGGCGGTGTTCTTCGACGGCAGCGCCGCCGAGGCGTTCGCCCGCGCGGTGGAGCTGAACATCGCGCACGGCCTCCCGCTCACCCTGACCGACCGGCGGGCCGCCGCCGCGCGCATCCTGGCCGCCGAGCCGCAGGCGTCCGACCGGATGGTCGCCGCCCGGACCGGGCTGTCGGCCCGGACGGTCGCGGCGGTGCGGCGTTCGACCGCGCGGATTCCGCAGACGAACACCCGCGTCGGCGCGGACGGGCGGGCGCGCCCGGTGAGCGGCGCCATCGGACGTCGGCTGGCCGCGCAGATCATCAACGACCGCCCGGCGGCGTCGCTCCGCGAGGTCGCCCGGACGGCGGGCATCTCACTGTCCACCGCGCACGACGTCCGAAGGCGGCTGCGCGAAGGCCGGGACCCGGTCCCGGACGGCGGCACGCCCCGGCCCGGCGGCGGAGCGCCTCAACCAGGCGGCGGCACGCCTCAACCAGTCGGCAGGACGCCGCAGCTCGACGGCGGCGCGGCCCGGCCCGGCGACTCCGTCCGGTCGAGCGCCGCGCCCGTCCGGACTGGCGCCACCTCCCGTCCGGCCAGGCCCGCGCCGCCTGACGTCCCGTCCTCCATGTCCAGGCCCGCGCCGCCGGACGCCGCGCAGCGGCCGATCGAACCGGCTCAGGTGCGGGAGGTCCTGCTCCGGCTGATGAAGGACCCGGCGCTGCGGCACACCGACCCCGGCCGCGAGCTGCTGCGGGTGCTCAACTCCCAGGCGCTGGCGGCCGACGACTGGACGGGCCTGGCCGAGGCCGTGCCGAGCCACGCCCGGGAGGCGGTGGCGGGCCTGGCGCGCCGGAGCGCGATGGCGTGGGCGTGGTTCGCCTCCGTCCTCGACGCGGAGAGCGCCGAGCAAGACCCGAGCTGACGGCGCGCAGCCCCCGGACCGACGACCGGTCCGGGGGCTGCGTGTTCCAGAGGTGGTCAGGCGTCGTGGACGGTCATGTGGAGTCCGCCGCGGATGCGGAGCGACAGCATCGGCTCCGGCACCACCGGCCGCTCCGGGACCGTCCTGAGGCGCAGGTCGCGGGAGATCAGGGCGAGGACGAACACGGCCTCCAGCATCCCGAGGTTGTTGCCGACGCAGAACCGCGGCCCGGCGCCGAACGGGATGTAGGCGTACCGGGGCCGCTCGTTCGGACGCGCCGGATCGAACCGCTCGGGGTCGAACCGGTCCGGATCGTCCCAGTACTCGGCGTTCCGGTGCAGGGTGTAGGGGCTGACCAGCACGTCCGAGCCCGCCGGGACGTGGTAGCCGCCGACCTCGTCGTCCTGGAGCGCCTGCCGGGTGAGGATCCACACCGGCGGGTACAGCCGCATCGCCTCCTGGACGACCATGGCCGTGTAGGTCAGCCGGTGCAGGTCGTCATGGACGGGCGGCCGGTCGCCGAGCACCTCGCGGGCCTCGTCGCGCAGCCGCCGCGCCACCTCGGGATGCCGGTCCACCAGGTACAGCGACCAGCCGAGCGTGCTCGCGGTGGTCTCGTGCCCGGCGAGCAGCAGCGTGACCAGCTCGTCGTGCAGCCGCCGCGCGCCCACCGCCGGGTCCGGTTCGGCCCGGGTGGACGCCACCAGCCGGGACACCACGTCGTCGGCCGCGGGCGACCAGCCGGGGCCGCGCTCGGCGACCAGCCGGTCCACGACCCGGCGCAGGTCGGCCCTGGCCCGGCGGAACCGGAGCTGCTTGGGCAGCGGCACCCAGGTCGGCACCTTGCTGAGCGAGACCATCTCGAACATCGCCTGGTCCTGGACGGCCTCGAAGGCGTGCCCGACCGACGCGTCCGACGCGCCGAGGTCGGCGTCCAGCAGGGTGCGGCCGAGCACGCCGAGGGTCAGCCCGGTCAGCTCGCCCGTCACGTCCACCGGACCGCCGCCGCGGCGGGACCGCAGCCGGTCCGCCAGGCCCGCCGCCTCCTCGGCCACGACGCCCGCCTGCGCGGCGATCCGGGCGCTCTGGAAGGCGGGCTGGATCGTCCGGCGCTGCTTGCGCCACAGCTCGCCCTCGCTGGTCAGCAGCCCGTCCCCGAGGGCGCGGCGGGCCTGCTGGAGGCCGAGGCCCTTGTGGTAGTTGGCGGCGTTGTCGGCGAGGACGTGCTTGGCGTGGTCGGGGTGGTTGAAGATGTACATCGTCCGGGGGCCGGCGGCGACCCGCACGGCGTCCCCGTACTCGGTCACCGCCTCGGTCATCAGCGCGAGCCGGTCCCGGACGAGCCGGGCCAGCACCCCCGGCATCGCGCGCCGGGGCGGACCGGGCGGCACCCGTCCCGTCCCCGCGGCGGGCCGCTCCTGGTGCACGGTCATCGCGGTTCCCTCCTCCTTCCGGATCCGGATCCGGGGCCGGTCACAGCCGCACCTGCGTGGGCTCGGGGCTGAGCCTGCGGAACCGCCCGTCGTGGAACACCAGGGCGTCGGGGTCGCGGCGGCTCGCCGCCAGCAGGCGCCCGACGAAGATGGTGTGGTCGCCGCCGTCGTAGCCGCGCCACCTGCGGCACTCGAACGTCGCGAGCGCGTCCGAGACGAGCGGCACGCCGGTGCACTCGCCGGGCGCCCAGTCGATCGCGTCGAACTGGGCCATGCCGAGTGGACGGCGCCGGTCGGCGAAGTGCCGCGCGACCTTCTCCTGGTCGGCCGCGAGCACCGAGACGCCGAAGTACTCGGTGTCGAGCAGTGCCGCGTGCATCACCGCCTCGCGGTCCACGCAGACCAGGACGAGCGGCGGGTCGAGCGACACCGAGCTGAACGAGTTCGCCGTCATCCCGTGCGGTCGCGCTCCGCCGCAGGTCAGGATGGTGACGCCGGTCGCGAACGCGCCGAACATGCGGCGCAGCTCCTTGGTGTCGAGCCCCGCCTCGAACGCGTCCAGCTCATCGTCCGGCGATTCCGGTGACGAGAAGGAACGGGCGGGATCGGAGGAGGCCGGGGTCATGCCGCCCCACCCGCCTCGGTGAGGGCGGCAGGCCGGAAGGGCCGCAGCGCGCGGACCAGGGCCTCGGGCACCCGGGACGGGACGGTCCGCGTGTTGGGGCCGCGCATGCACGCCACCCGCTGCCGTCCCCGGGCGATGAGGGTCTCGCCGCCGCCCGGGTCCAGCCGGACGTAGTCGAAGCCGAACTCCAGCTGCGTCTGGGCCAGCTCGACCAGCCGCATCCGGACCGACAGCTCGTCGAACGCGGTGATCTCGGCGAAGAACTCGCAGTCGACCTTGAGGGTGAAGAGCTTGAGGTCGGCGTACAGCTCGGCGAGCACCTCCGGGGCGAGGTCCTTGAGGAACATCTCCCGGCAGCGGCCCTGCCAGCGCAGATAGTTGACGTAGTAGACGTTGCCGACGAGGTTGGTCTCCTCGAAGCCGACGGTGTGCCGGTACTCGAAGTAGTCGCTCACTGGCTGCCTCCGGTCAGGACGGCGAACACGACCGGTCCGGGACGGTCCCGCAGGGTCGTGGCGAAGGTGGCGACCCGCGAGCCGCCGGAGGCGAACACCGCCCAGCCCGCGCGGGGCCGCCCGGCGGCGGTCAGCGGCGCGTCGTCGGGCAGGCCCGCCTTGCGCAGGCACTCGGCGGCGGCCCAGACCCGGGTCGCCGCGACGTCGGGCTCCTCCTCGCCGTCGCGGGCGAGCACCCCGGCGAGCCCGTGGCGGACGCCGAGGAGCCCGGCCCAGTCGCGGTCCGAGCGGGCGGCGACGGCCTCGACGTCGCAGCTCACCGTCGTGTCGGACGCGACGCACAGCGTGAGTCCCGCGCCGTGCGCGGCGGACAGGACGCCGATCTCGTCGGTCTCAGGCCGTCCGTCGGCGCGGTACCGCACCGCGACCGGACGTCCGAGCGCCCGCCCGGCCGCCCGCGCCGTCCGGGCCCGCCGGGCCGCCACGTCCCCGCCCGAGCCGCCCGGCTCGTTCGGTTCCACGGCGACGGCGGCCTTCAGGCCGAGGAGTTCCTCGACGGTCCGCTCCAGGTAGGAGCCGAGTAGCGGAGGCACCCATGGGCCCCGGCCGTCGGTGCGGCGGACGGCCTGCAGCCGCAGGCCCTCCCAGCGTTCGACGGTGCGTCCGCCGGCGTCCCGGACGGCGATGTCGTAGACGAAGGTGTCGCCGTCGCGCTCCCGCTCGGTCGCGCAGTACCGCAGGACGCCCTGCCCGGACGCCCGGTCGCCCGCCGGGTACAGCCGCTCGATGCCGGTCGGCAGCAGGGTCGCGTCGGGGACGCAGACCTGGTTGCCGTGCATCAGGGCGTCCCGCATCCCGGGGTCGCCGAGCAGAAGGCGGTCCGGGAGGAATCCGGCGAACCAGTCGGTGGGCTCGATCGCGACGTCCGCGTCCACGTGCCGGGCCGCCGCGCGGTGGTAGCCGCGCAGCCGGTGGAAGCGCCCGCCCTGGAACAGCACCCCGCCGTACAGCTCGGCGGCCGGGTCCAGCGGGACTGCGGGCAGCCCGTCGGCCACCTGGTCCGGCGGCCCGTCCGGCGCGTCCCCCGCGGAGAAGCGGAGGCGGGCCCGGAAGTGGTCGGTCGCGAAGCCGGTCTCGGCGCTGCGCAGCGCGACCTCGACGGTGTCGTCGCCCGTGACGGCCGCCGCGACGCGGACGACCGTGGTGCCCTCCGGCGGGACGACGACCGGGCGCTCGAACTCGGCGGCCTCGATGACCGGGAGGTCGGTCCGTCCGGCGGCGGCGGTCCCGGCCTGGACCATCGCCTCCATCCCGAACACGGCGGGCAGCAGCAGGTTCCCATCCAGGAGGTGGTCGGCCAGGTAGTGGTCGGTGCCCGCGTTCAGCTCCACCTCGGTGACCAGCTCGACGCCCGGGTAGTGGACGAGCGGGCGGCCGAGGAACCGCAGCAGCGGCAGCTCCTCCTCCGCGCGCCGGACGGTGTCGACGCGTCCGGTGCGTCCGCTGACCACGACCACGCGCGGGGCGTCCGGGTCGGCCAGCAGCCGCCGCATCACCTGAACGCCCTGGTCCGGCGGGATCGGGGTGATCCCGTCCCGGGTGAGGGACTCGACGACCGACAGCCGCTCGCCCATCCCGACGCCCGACCAGACCGACCACTCCAGGCAGAGGGAGCGGCAGCCGGGGTACCGGCCCGCGACGGACTCGGTGAGGTCGGCGAGCCACTGGTTGGCCTGCGCGTAGTGCGCCTCGCCCGCCAGGCCGGCGCGTCCGATGATGCTGCCGAAGGTGACGAGCAGGCGCAGCCGGTCCATGTCCACGGCGGAGAGGACGGCCTGGAGGCCGCCGACCTTGGGGGCGAGAGCGCCCCGCAGGTCCGATTCGTCCAGCCCGGCCAGCGCGGCGGGCTCGTTGCGCCCGGCGCCGTGCAGGACGCCGGTCACCGGGCCGAGCTCGCGCTCCGCCTCGGCGACGGCGGCGCGCACGCGGCCGGCGTCGGTGACGTCCGCGCGGACGTAGTGGACGCGCACGCCGCGCTCGGTCATCCGGGCGAGGTTCCCGGCCAGTTCGGCGTCCGCGTCCGGGGCGGAGCGGCCGAGCACGGCGAGCGCCGCGCCGGTGTCCTCGGCGAGCGCCAGCGCGCACTCGGCGGTGATGCCCTTGCCGCCGCCGGTGACCAGCACGACGTCCTCCGCGCCGAGCGGCGCGACGGTCCGGGCGGCCCGGACGGGCAGCGGACGCAGGGTCGGCACGCGCCGCACCCCCGCCGCGTCGTACCGGGCCTCGGTGAACCCGGTGGTCGCCGCCGCCTCGGCGACGATCCACGGAACCGCCGCGGCATCGTGCGGGACGGTCACGACGCTGACCTTGACCCGCGGGTCCTCGAGCCGCAGCGTCTTGGCCATCGCCGCCGCGCCCCGGTCGTGCTGGACGAGCACGAGCCGCGCCCCGCCCAGCGCCGCCTTGGCTCCGGCGAGCATCGTCCCGAGGTCTTCCTCCGCGCACTCGGGCGGCAGGCAGACCAGCACTCCATCGCCGATCCGGGCCTCCCGCAGCGCCCGCGCGAGCGGCGCGGCGAGCGGGTGGTCGTCGGGGGCGAACACCCGCCACTCCCCCGCCGTCCCGTCGGGCGCCGCACCTGTGACGGGCACGGGCGTCTCGTCGAGGTCGATCGAGAACGCGCGGACCCAGGAGGCGGCGCCCTCGACGACCGGGATCTCCGCCGCGCCGCCGCCGCCCGACTCGGCGAGGGTCTCGAGGACCTCGGCGAGCTCGGAAAGCGTGGCGGTGGCGAAGTTGGTGGGCGCGCTGCCCGGCCGGACGCCGAGGGCGACCGCGGCCTGGTTCATGATCTGGCCGACCGTGATGGAGCTGAGGTGCAGGTCGTCCAGGAAGCGGCTGTCGTCGCGGACGGTCTCGGGCGGCAGCTCGGCCCGCTCGGCGGCGAGCCGCCGGAGGATCTCCAGGCCGCCGCCCTCCCCGACCTCGGCGGGCGCGACATCCGGCGCGGCGCCCCCTGTGCTCCCGGCGGGGCGGGCGACCGGCGCGACGCTCACCTCGGGGGCGCGCTCGCACGGGCTGGCGAGGAACGAGAACTCCGCGCCGATCTCCACGGGCCGGACGAGCCGTCCGAGGAACAGCGCGCCGTGGTCGACCGGGACGCCGCGGACGAAGGCCGTACCGACCACGCGCAGCAGCGAGGTCATCGACTCGTCGTCGGTGTCCAGGGCGACGGCCGGGACGTCCAGGACGGTCCCGGCGAGCGTGCTGAGGGTCCGGCCGGGCCCGACCTCGACGAACAGGTCGACGTCCTTGCCCGCCAGCTCGAGCGCCTGGCTGAACCGGACCGGGTCGGCGATCTGGCGGCGGAGCAGGGCCCGCAGGTCGGTGCCCGGGGCCAGCGGCTCGCCGGTCACCGTGGAGACCACCCGGCCCTCGACCGGGCCGAACTCCCGTCCGGCCAGCCACGCCTCGAACGCGTCGGCGGCCGGGGCGACCAGCGGCGAGTGGAAGGCGTGCGAGACGGCCAGGCGGGTGCAGCCGATCCCGGCGCGCTCCGCGCCGAGGACGACCGCGTCGACGGCGTCCGCCGGACCGGCGACGACGGTCTGGTTCGGGCCGTTGTACCCGGCGATGACGACCGGGGCGTCCACGAGCAGCGGCGCGACCACGTCCGCCGGGGCGGCGAGGCCCGCCATGGCCCCGGCCCCGGTGCTGTGCTCGGCCATGGCCCGGCCGCGCGCGGCGGCGAGCTCGGGCAGCGCGTCCGCGCCGACCGCGCCCGCCCAGTGCAGCGCGGTGATCTCGCCGAGGCTGTGCCCGACGGCGACGTCCGCGCGCAGGCCGAGGCCCGCCAGCACCCGCAGCCCGGCGAGCGAGCCGGTGGCGATGCGGGGCTGCGCGACCTCGGTCGCGGTCATGTCCCCGGTCTCGGGGAGGCGGACCCGGGAGTACACCTCGTCCGCCTCGGCGAACCGGCGGCGGAGCGCGCCCCCGGTCGTCGAGCGCCCCGAGCCCTGGCCGGGGAACAGGTACCCGACCCGGGCGGGACGGGTGACGTGGCCGAGGAACGCCGAGCCGTTCGGGGCGAGCAGCGAGGTCTCGCCCGCGTCCAGCGTCTCCAGCAGCCGCCGCAGGCCGCGTTCGGCCTCGGCGGGCGAGGGCGCGATGACCGCCGCCCGGTAGGGGCGTCCGGCCAGCCGCCGCCGCGCCGCGTCGGCCACGTCCGCGAGCTGCGCGTACGACAGGGACGGAACCCAGTCGGCGAGTTCGGCGACGCGGTCGCGCAGCTCGTCCGGGGACCCGGCGTCGAGCAGCAGCAGCTCGGCGTCCTGCGGGGACGCGGCGAGCGCGCGGGTCGTGGCGTCCAGGCCGGACCCGCGGGCGGCCGCGCCCTCCACGACGATGTGGGTGTTGATGCCGCCGAAGCCCATGGCGGTGATCCCGGCGCGCACCGGGGCGTCCTGCGGCCACGGTTCGGCCTTGCGGAGCGTACGCAGCAGCGCGCCGTCCTCGGTCAGGACCGGGTGCGGGTCGACGCTGCCGATGCTCGGGGGCAGCACCTGGGCGTCCACGGCGAGGACGGCCTTGATGAACCCGGCGACCCCGGCGGCCGCCTTGGTGTGCCCGATCATCCCCTTGATCGAGCCGATCGCGGCGGGCGTCCCGCCGGACGCGCCGCCGTCGGCGCGGGCATCGGAGAGCGCGGTCAGCTCGGTGGTGTCGCCGACGGCGGTCCCGGTGCCGTGCCCCTCGAACATCGGGACGGTCTCGACGCCGAACCCGGCCTTCTCGTACGCGCGCCGGAGCGCCAGCCGGTACCCGCTCACCTCCGGACGGGTGATGCCGCCCTTGCCGTCGGACGAGACGCCCCACCCGGCGACGGTCGCGTAGACGCGGCGGCCCTGCGCGACGGCGTCCTCCTCGCGCATCAGCACGACCATGCCGCAGCCCTCGCCGGGCCAGAAGCCGTTGGAGTCGCGGTCGTACACCCGCATCTCGCGGCGGGCGAGCGCCCCGGTCTTGGCGAACCCGATGATCTCGAACGGGTCGATCGACAGGTCCACGCCCCCGGCGACCACGACGTCCAGCTCGTCCTCCAGCAGCGCCCGGCACCCGGTCGCCACCGACAGCAGCGAGGACGAGCAGGCGCCGTCGACGGTGTAGCCGCCGCCCTTGAGGTCGAAGTAGTTGCAGACGCGGCCCGCGATCGTGTTGGACAGGCCGCCCGCGAGGCTGTCCTCGTCGATGGCCGGGAACGGCTCCTTGTAGCGTTCCTCCAGCTCCGCGAGGAACGTCCCGAGGCGCTCGTCCGCCCAGCCCTCGTCGCGCAGCGCGGCGGCGAGGGTCCGGCGCACGTACGGCCAGCGCAGCCGCATCAGGTTCGCGCGGGCGAACTCGCCGGTGAGGGTGTTGCCGACGACGACGCCGGTCCGCTCGCGCGGCAGGCCCTCGCCGCCCGGGAACCCCGCGTCGACCAGCGCCCGGCCCGCCACGTCCAGCGCCAGCCAGTGGGTCAGGTCGGTGGAGCGGTAGGTGCTCCCGGCGATCCGGTGGCCGACGCGGTCGAACTCGTAGCCCTCGATGACGGCGGCGTTGCTGGCGTAGAAGCGGTCGGGGGCGGCGGGGTCGGGGTCCCAGTAGTCCTCCAGCCGCATCCGCTCGTCCGGCAGCCGCCGGAACGCGCGCCGCCCGGCGAGGACGTTCTCCCACAGCTCGTGCGGCGAGGCGGCGTCGGGGTACCGGCACGCCAGGCCGACGACGGCGATCCTGCTCATGCGTTTTCCCTGTTCTCCCTGCTCGTCCGGCACGCCGCCCTCGGGGGCGGCGCTCCTCCTCACGGCGCTCTCGCGCGGGGGGCCCGCGCGCGGGGCGCTCCTGCGCCGGGCGCTCACGCGAACTCGGCGGCGATGCGCTGCCGCCACGTCTCGTAGGCGGGCGCGAGGCCGTTCCTCCCCTGGGGAGGGTGCTCGGCGTCGTCCGGCAGCTGCTCGGCGCAGACCAGGGCGGCGCGCTCCGGGGTCGTCCCGCAGAACACCCGCGTGGCCATGCCGACGTGCGGCACCATCAGGTCGGCGCGGAGCCGCGCCTCGGCGCCGAACGCGCTGCCCTGCGCGAGGATCGGCCGGTGCCTCCCGGCGCGGTCGCGCAGCCGGACCAGCTCCTTCTCCTCGACCCCGCCCGCGTAGGTGGCGGCCAGGCCGACGCCGCCGTAGAGGTCGGCGCGGCGGTGCTCGGGGAAGCCCTCGACGGTGTCGGCGACGAGCTCGGCGTCGGTGCCGCACACGAACCACAGCGCGCGGCCGATGCCCTGGTCGATCACCCGGAGCGGGTAGCCGTCCGGTCCCGAGCGCGGCCACGGGAACGACGCCTCGCGGAACTGCTCGCGGACGTACCTGCCGGTGTGGAAGTACGCCTGGTGGAAGCCGTAGCCGTCCAGCACGAGCCAGCGCAGCAGCGGGTCGGGCGCGTGCAGCGTCCCCCACCGGAACCGGGGCAGCCGGGCCATCGCCCAGCCGATCCCCACGTAGGCCATGTAGACGTGCGGGGCGCCGGGGCCGGCGAGGAACTCCTCGGTCCGGCCTCCGCCGCCGAACGGCAGCCCGTCCAGGACGGCGAGACCCATCGTCGCGCCCTCGTAGGCGAACCCGCGGAAGCGCGTCGGCACCTGGTCGAGCCGTTCCTTCGCGGCGGCCGCCGAGGGCGCCTCCATCGCGCCCGCATAGCCGTCCAGGAAGGTCCCGCCTACCGTCTCCAGCAGGCCCCGCGCCTCAGGGTTCTTCACATGGAAACCGCGGACGTCGAGATGCGTCTCGGACTTCTTCGGCGTGAGAATCCGGCTGCGGAGCCTGCGCCACTGATTCGCCAAGATGTGCTCCCCGCTTCGGTGCCCGGTCGGGCTTTTCTCCGTACGAATCTGCACGTGTCGGGAACCCGGCGGCTACTTCGCGTGTGCTCCGCGGCCCCCTGGACGGAAAATGGCCCGGAAACGGCGAATGCCGTTCCCGGGCCACCCCGGCAATCTCAAAGAAAACAGGTCCAAAGAAATGCGCTCAGCCGGAGGCGGGCGCCGTTTCCAGTGCCTCGCGCACATTCCGGCGCCACCGCTCGTAGGCGGGCACGGCCCCGGCGGCCCCCGTCACCGCGGTGTCGTCGGCGAGGAGGACGGCCCGCTCGACCGGGAGCCCGGCGAGCCGTCCGGCGGCGGCCTCGGCGTGCTCGGGGACGAAACCGGAGTAGTGCCGGGCCTTGACCGCGAACACCGAGCCCTGCGCGAGTTCGGGCCAGTGCTCGCCCGCCTCGCGGCGGAGCGTGTCGTAGCCCGCGTCCCCGGTGCCGCCCGCGAAGGTCGCGGCGAGGCCGACGCCCGCCCACAGGTCGGCGTGCCGCTCGGGCGCGAACCCCCGGACGGCCGCCGCGACATCGCCGCAATTCCCGCCGCGAATGAACCAGAGCGCCCGTCCGATCCCCTGGTCGACCGCACGCGGGAAGTAGCCCGCGTCGCCTTCCCAGGGGTAGGCGGCGGGCCGTTCCTGCCGGTCGACCCACCGCTCGGTATGGAAATAGGCGAGGTCGAAGCCGTAGCCGTCCACGGCGAGCCAGGACATCTCGGGGTAGTAGCCGCCGTCCTCCGGCAGATTCGGCGCGATTTTGCGCCAGAGGACGCGCGGCAGCCGGGCCATCGCGAACCCGATGCCGATATAGGCGAGGAAGATGTGCGGACGTCCGGGCCCGAGCAGCAGGTCGCGGGTGCGGTGGCCGCGCCTCGGGCCCATCGCGTCGAGGACGGCGCAGGCCATCGTCGCCCCCTCGTACGCGAACCCGCGCTGCTCGGGATCGACGAGCGCGAGCCTGCGCTCCAGCTCCCAGGGGCTGCGCGGGTCGATCCCCCACTCGAACCCGCACACCACCGCCTGCGGAATGGCCTCCAGACGTTCGGTCGCCTCCGAGGGCGACACCGGGAACCCCCTCCCGGCGAAGCTCACCTTCTCGAGCGACGGCGCCAGCACGAGCCTGCGCAGCGAACCGATGACCGGCACGATGGCCTCCCCCTCCGCGACGGGTCCGTCACCCCATGCTGTGCCCCGGCCTCTCGCCCGGCTTCTCCCTGCTTGCCGTGTTCCCACCATCCCACGGGGATTCGGGCGCGCGAAATGCCGGCGGGGCCCGCTCAGCCGCCATGGCTGAACGGGCCCCGCGCGAGGTCATCGGCCTAGTGGTGCTTACCCTGCCCGATGACGGTGATGGTGTTGTCGGCGGAGCAGTCCCGCCGGGCCGCGTGTCCCTCCCCCGCACCGCAGTGCCAGGTGACCCGGTTCCTCATGGCGCCGGCCTTGCGCGCGAGGACGCTGTAGGTGACCGTGGCGTTCGCGCCGGAGGCCAGGTCACCGGCCCAGTGGAGCTTGGGCGCGCGGTAGGTGAGATGAGGGCTGCTGGCCTGGGCGGATCCGGCCATGAACTTCCCGCTGCCCGACACGCCGGACAGATCGTTGGTGAACTCGGCGTCGTGGTTGGGACGCGTACAGGTGTCGGTGACCCGGATCGTGTAGCGGACCCTCTGCCCGACGTGGACCTTGCTCCCCTCGGCGGCCATGTTCACCTTCACCTTGCCCACGCATGGCTCGGGCAGCCGCGGGTGATCGGTGATGGTGGCGGTGACCGAGTCGGACGTCGAGGACGGGCAGGTCCCGTCGCCCTGATAGCGGGCGATGATGTGGTGCGGCCCAGCGCGCAGCCCGCTGGTGTCGAAGGTCGCGGTGCCGACCTTGCCCAGTTCGCCGGTCTCGGTGGCGAGGCGGCCGGTCCCGATGACGCGGTCGCCGTCCAGGAAGGCCGCCGTCCCCTTCGGACGCGCTTCGTTGCAGGTCACGGTCGCGGCCAGGGTCACCTTGTGCCCGGGAACCGCCTGGACGGGCGCGGCGGTCAGCGCCGTCCCGGTGCTCCGCGGCTCGGTCAGCACCAACGTGTGGTCGCTGCCGACGTCGATGGCGGTCACCTTCCGTCCCTGCAGGACCATGAAGACCGGGGTCCGGCGGTTGGTCGTGCTGCCGTCACCCAGCTGCCCCGAGGTGTTGAGGCCCCAGGCCTGCACATGGCCGTGCTCGCCCACCGCGACGCCGCCGTTGGTGGCGGAGATCTGGACGGCGGTGGCGCCCTTGGCCAGGCGCACCTCACCCGGGGTGCGGCGGTCGGTGGTGGTGCCGTCCCCGAGCTGCCCGTACTGGTTCCGGCCCCACGACAGCACCCGGCCGCGCGAGGTCAGCACCATGCTGTGGTCCCAGCCGGCGGCGAGCTGGGTGACGGTGGCGCCCGCGGGCAGGCGCACCTGGACCGGGACGTGGCGCTCGGCGGTCGTGCCGTCCCCCAGCTTCCCGTAGCTGTTCTGTCCCCAGGCCAGCACGTGGCCGTCCGAGGTCAGCGCCAGGTTGTGGAACCGGCCCGCGCCGACCCGGGTGACGGTGGCGCCCGCGGGCAGGCGCACCTGGACCGGGACGCGGCGGTCGGTCGTGGTGCCGTCCCCGAGCTGGCCGCTGGCGTTGTGGCCCCAGGCCAGCACACGGCCGTCCGAGGTCAGCGCCAGGCTGTGAAGGTGCCCGGAGTAGACGTGGGTGGCGATGGCGCCTTCGGGCAGCATCGTCCGCACCGGGACGTTGCTGTCGACGACGCGGCCATCACCCAGCGCCCCCTGGCTGTTGCGGCCCCAGGCCAGCACGTGGCCGTCCGCCGTCAGCGCCAGCGCCTGGCTCCGTCCGGCGGAGACCTGGGTGACGCGGGCACCCCGGGGCAGAGCCACCCATACCGGGATGTTCCTCGGGGTGTTGGTGCCGTCCCCCAGCTGCCCGGAGTCGTTGGCCCCCGCGGACAGCACCCGGCCGTCCGAGGTCAGCCACAGGCTGAAGCCCTGACCGGCGGAGGCCTGGGTGACGGTGACGCCCGCGGGCAGGTGCGCCCGGACCGGGGTGGCGGCCCTCTTGGCGGCGCCGTCTCCCAGCGGCCCGGCGCTGTCGTCACCCGAGCCGAAGGCGAGGTCGGTGGGCGGGACCCCGGTGTTCGGACGGCGGTCCCCCGCCCCGAGGTCCCGGGTCGCGGCCGCCGCGCTGACCCCGGGCGCACACGTCACCGCCGCCAGCACGGCCATCAGGCCGGCCACCCCTGCCCGCCCCCGTCCCCGCGGCCGTCTCTCCGGCCGCCTGCGGGCGCCCTCCGCCCCGAACCTCACACCGACCCTCATCGCGCATTCCCCCTGATGACGCTCACTCGTGATGATCTCCGACGGTCCTACCAGGGAGATACCGGCCGTCACTGTCCGTGATTGCTCTGATCACCGAAAAATGTGGAGATCTTGATCCGGGGCGTGACGGGCCCCACCGGCCATGAACCGCGCGTTGAGGGTCGCCGCCCCCGAGCGGGAGGTCGGCGGCCCGTCCGGACGGCCGAAGTCTCCGGGGCGCGTTCACCGTGACGATGGAAGTCATGCATGTTCGAGACGAGAAGACACAGGTGGAACCCCCCGTCACGGCGTCCCGGCGGGTGTGGTGGACGCTCGCGGTGGTCAGCGCCGCGCAGCTCCTGGTGGTGCTGGACGGGACGATCGTGAACATCGCGCTGCCCTCGGCGCAGCGCGCCCTCGGAATATCGGACGGCGACCGCCCGTGGGCCGTCACCGCCTACGCGCTCGCCTTCGGCGGCCTCCTCCTGGTCGGCGGACGGGTCAGCGGGGCGCTCGGCCACCGGCGCGCGTTCCTGACCGGGCTGCTCGGCTTCGCCGCCGCGTCCGCGCTCGGCGGAGCCGCGCCGAACCCCGGGACGCTGTTCGCGGCGCGGGCCGTCCAGGGCGCGTTCGCCGCGCTGCTGGCCCCGGCCGGGCTCGCGCTGCTGACCACGACGTTCACCGGGCCGAAGGAGCGCGGACGGGCGTTCGGGGTGTTCGCGGCGGTCGGCGCGGCCGGGTCGGCGGTCGGCCTGATCGCGGGCGGCCTGCTGACCGAGTACGCGAGCTGGCGCTGGTGCCTGTACGTGAACGTCCCGCTCGCGCTGGCGGCCGCCGCCGGTGTCGCGGTCGTCCCGAAGGACCGTCCGCTCGGCGCGGGCCGCGGACGCCTGGACGTCGCCGGAGCGCTGCTCAGCCTGGGCGGATTCGCCGCGCTGGTCTACGGCTTCGCCCGAGCCGACGCCCGCGGCTGGGGCTCCGCCGAGGTCACCGGCCTCCTGGCGGGCGGCGCCGCGCTCCTGGTCGCGTTCGTCGCGGTCGAGTCCCGCGCGGCGCGGCCGCTGCTGCCGCCCCGGGTGCTGCGGCACCGGGTGCGCGCCGCGGCGTTCGTGGCGATCACGCTGCTGTTCGTGGCGATGTTCGGGTTCTACCTGTTCATGAGCTACTACACGCAGGCCGTCCTGGGCTACTCACCCGTCCGGGCCGGGCTGACGCTGCTGGTGAACGCGGTCGCGGCGCTGGTCGGGTCGACGCTGGTCGCCGGACGGCTGCACGGCCGCGTCCCGCCCGCGCTGGTCGTCGTCCCCGGCCTGCTCGCGGCGGCCGCCGGGGTGCTGATCCTGACCCGCCTGACCGTGGACGGCTCGCACGTGTTCACGCTCTACCTGCTGCCCGCGCTCGTCCTCACGGGCCTGGGCCTCGGCTGCGTCCTGCCGCCGACCGCGAGCCTCGCCACCGCGGGCATGGAGGGCCACGACATCGGCGCCGGCGCCGCCGCCTACAACGCGGCCCAGCAACTGGGGGCCGCGTTGGGCACGGCACTGCTCAACACGCTGGCGTCCAGCGCCGCCGCCTCGTACCTCGCGAGCCACCGGAACGCGCCGCAGGCGTCCTCGGTCCACGGCTACACCCACGCGCTGACGGTCGCGTTCGGCATCCTGCTGGCCGCCGCGTGCGTCACCGCCGCTCTATTCGCCACGCGGCGGCGGCCACTGGAACAGGGCGAGGGCCGCTAGTACGTTCCGCTAGTACGCAACGCGTGTGCGTTGCGGAGCCCTGCCCCGCGTCGGCCGACAGAGGAGCTGCCATGCGCAAGGTCACCGCCGGACTGATGATGACGCTCGACGGCGTGACGGACACGCCGTCCAATTGGTCCGGTCCGTACTTCGTGCCGGAGATGGGCGCGGCGATGGCCGAGGGGATCGCGAGCGCCGACGCGATCCTGCTCGGCCGCCGCACCTACCTCGAGTTCGCCGAGCTGTGGCCGCCGCAGGGCGACGGCAACCCGATGGCGGCGTTCCTGAACAACACGGCGAAGCACGTCGCGTCCGCGACGCTGGACAAGGTCGAGTGGAGCGGCTCGGAGCTGATCCGGGGCGATGTCGTCGAGGCCGTCCGGGAGTTGAAGGCACGGCCGGGGAAGAACATCCAGGTCCCGGGCAGCCCCCGGCTGGTGCGGTCGCTGCTGGCCGCCGGGGTGCTGGACGAGCTGTCCCTGATGATCTTCCCGGTCGTGCTCGGCTCCGGCCCGCGCCTGTTCGACGACGTCACCGACCGGATGGCGCTGGAGCTGACGGGGTCGGGCGCCTACAGCTCCGGCGTCATCAGCGCCCAGTACCGTCCGGCCCGCTGACCACGGCCGGACGAACCGCCGGCGGGGCCCGTCCAGCCACCGTGGCTGGACGGGCCCCGCCGGGGTTCGCCGGATCAGTGGTGCTTACTTGAAGCCGGGGAACCGGTGACCGTGATGCTTGTGGCCAGGACGCCCGGGGCGGTGATGCCCGGGGCCGACGACGACGAAGACGATGGTGGCGGCCGCGCACTCACCCCATTCCTGCCCGTCCCCGCCGTCCGCGTGCTGCTGCGGTGCCTCACAGTGCCAGGTCACCCGATTCCTCATGGCACCGATCCTGTGCGCGACCACGGTGTAGGTGATCGTCGCGGTCGCACCGGGAGCCAGGTCACCGACCCAATGGAGCAAGGGCCGGTGATAGGTCACATGACCGCTGGTGGCATGGAAGGACCCGACGAGCCGCCCACGGTGCAACACACCGGCCAGATCATCGGTGAACCCGGTGGCGTGCAGAGCCGACGCGCACAGGTTGGTGACACGGATCGCGTACCGGACCCTGCCCCCCACCTGAACCGTGACCGGCTCAGCGGACTTGGTCACCTCCAGCTTGCCCACACACGGCTCAGGCGGATGCTCGAAGATGTGGACGAAGACCGGCTCGGACTCCGAAGCCGGGCAGTTCGCGTCGCCGCCGTAGCGGGCGGTGATCTGGTGCGTCCCCAGACCCAGCTGGGTGGTGGTGAGGGTCGCGATGCCGTCGGGGACCACCCCGGCGGACCCGATCTCGGTGCCGTCGACCAGGAACACCACCGTGCCGGTCGGCGTCCCCCTGGCGCAGCTCACCGTCGCGGTCAGCCGCACCTCGTGCCCCGGAGCCGCATAGGTGGGCTCGGCGGCCAGCGTCGTGTCGCTCGTCCGCGGCTCGGCCAGCACCAGGGAGTGGTAGGCGCCGGGAGCGACCTCGGTCGCCGCCCGTGCCCCCAGCTCCATGTAAACCGGGGTACTGCGGCTCAGCACGGTGCCGTCCCCCAGCTCGCCGTCGCTGTTGGTGCCCCAGCCCAGCACATGACCGTGCGAGGTCACCGCCAGGTTCGAGTGGAAACCGGCGTCCATCTGGGTGATGGTGACGCCCTCGGGAAGCTGCACCGGAACCGGGGTGTGGCGGTTGGTGTACGTGTCGTCCCCCAGCTGCCCGTAGCCGTTGTGCCCCCAGGCCAGCATCCCGCCCTGCGAGGTCAACGCCAGACCGTGCTCGAACCCGGCGGCGATCTGGGTGACGGAAACCCCCTCGGGCACGTGCACCAGGACCGGGACGGTGCGGTTGGTGGTGGTGCCGTCCCCCACCTGCCCGGAGGAGTTGAAGCCCCAGCCCAGCACCTGGTGGTCCGAGGTCAGCGCCAGACTGGAGAAGCTGGTGGCCGCGACCTGCGTGACGGTGACGCCCGCGGGCAGCTGCGTCTGGACCGGGCGGGTGCGGGGCGTGGTGGTGGTGTTGTCCCCCAGCTGACCGTGGACGTTGTTGCCCCAGGCCAGGACCTGGCCGCCCGAGGTGACCGCCAGGACGTGGTTGGTCTTGGCGGCGACCTGGGTGACGTAGGCGCCCGCGGGCAGGTCCACATCGCCCGGGGTGTACCGGGTCGTCGTGGTGCCGTCACCCAGCTGACCGTTGTTGTTGTAGCCCCAGGACAGCACCCGGCCGTCCGCGGTGACCGCCAGGCTGACCCATCCGGCGGCGACGACCTGGGTGACGGTGACGCCCGGGGGCAGATGCGTCTCCACCGGGGTGTCGCTCGAGGTCGTGGTGCCGTCCCCGAGCTGGCCGTAGTTGTTGGCGCCCCAGGCCAGGACCCGGCCGTCCGACGTCAGGCCCAGGCTGTGGTACCACCCGGCGGAGACCTGGGTGAGGGCGACCCCCGCGGGCAGGTGCACCGGGCCTGGAATCGTGCGGTTGGTGGTGGTGCCGTCACCCAGCTGGCCGTTGTTGTTGTTGCCCGTGCCGAGAGCGAGATCGGTGGGCGGGGCGGCCGCGACCGGACGGCGGTCCGCCGCCGCCGGGCTCCCGGCCAGGCACGTCACCGCCATCAGCACGGCCGTCAGACCGGACAGCCACACCCGTCCCCGTCCGTCCGGCCATTTCCGGGGACCTGGTTCCCCGCCCCTCGCACCGACCCGCCACACCCTCATCGCACATCCCTCCGGTGATCGAATGATCACCGAAAGTAACAGCGGGTGCGGCCTGCCGTTACCACCGGAGCTCGCTTGATCGTCGAGAGTTGTGCAACGTTTGGTGGCGGCGCCCCCAGCCCACGTTCGCTAGGGCAGGACGAGCTGCCGGACGGCGTGACCCGCGGCCAGTGACTCCAGCGCGTGGTTGAGGTCGGCCAGCGGCAGGGTGCCGGAATGCAGCAGGTCCACCGGCATCCGGCCCGCGCGCCACAGGTCGATGAAGCGCGGGATGTCGCGGCGCGGCACCGCGTCGCCCATGTAGGAGCCGAGCAGCGACTTGCCCTCCCCGGCGAACGCGAGCGCCTGGACGGCGTCCAGCGTGCGGTCCGGGGCGGGCAGGCCGACGGACACGACCCTGCCGCCGCGGTCGACGGCGCGCAGGGCGTCCGCCATGACGGGCGCGGCGCCGACGGCCTCGACCGCGACGTCCGCGCCGCCGCCGGTGAGGTCGCGGATCGCGGCCTCCGCCTCGTCCGGGGCGAGGGCGTGGGACGCGCCGAGCCGCAGGGCCAGCTCGCGCTTGGCGGGCACCGGGTCCACGGCGATGATCGGGAAGGCCCCGGCCGCGGCCGCGCCGAGCACCGCCGACAGGCCGACGCCGCCGAGCCCGTACACAGCGACCGACTGCCCGGGACGGACCGCCGCCGTGTTCACGACCGCGCCCGCGCCCGTCAGGACGGCGCAGCCGAACAGCGCCGCCACCTCGAACGGCACGTCGTCCGGGATCGGCACGGCCGACTCCTCCGCGACGACCGCATACTGCGCGAACGCCGAGACGCCCAGATGGTGGTGGACGAGTTCGCCCGACGCGTCCCGCAGCAGGGACGGCCCGTGCAGCAGCGCGCCTGAACCGTTCGCCGCCGCCGCGTTCGCGCACAGGGCCGGACGGCCCTCGTCGCAGCGCCTGCAACGTCCGCAGCTCGGCACGAACACCAGGCAGACGTGCTGTCCCTCGGTCAGCCCGCGCACGCCCGGCCCGACCTGCTCGACGACGCCGACGGCCTCGTGGCCGAGCGCCATCGGCAGCGGACGGACCCGGTCGCCGTTCACGACCGACAGGTCGGAGTGGCACAGCCCGGCGGCGGCGACGCGGACGAGCACCTCTCCCCCGCGCGGCGCGCCGAGTTCGATCTCCTCGATGCCGAGCGGAGCGCTGTCGGAATAGGGCCGCGGCCGCGCGATGTCGCGCAGGACCGCGGCCGTCGTCCGCATCAGAGCTCTCCGCGCGGGTTCAGCCGGAACACCTCGCGGCTCTCCAACCTCGGGACGATCTGCCCGAGGACGATCCGCTGGAAGTGCTCGGTCTCGCAGTGCGCCTTGAAGGCGTCCTCCGAGTCGTACTCCTCGTACAGGACGACGAGCCGGTCGTCCTCGGAGCCGAGGTGGGCGCGGTAGACGCGGTTGCCCGGCTCCTTGCGGGACTCGTGGGCCATCTCGTCCAGGAGCGGGAGCAGGCCGTCCCGCTCACCCGGGGCGGCGAGGTAGCGGGCGACGACGACGAAGCTCATGACGTGCCTTTCTTGGTGGTGGCGGCCCCGGCCGTGCTCGCCGCGCTGACGAGGTCCGAGCGGCGGAGGCGCCAGAGCCGGGGGTCGGAGGTGGCCACGGCCGCCGCGCCCTGGGCGAGCGCGGCGGCCGCGTCGCGCTCGGTCTCGACGAAACCGGCGGCGACGTAGGGGCTGAGCAGGCGCTTGGCCTCGGGGTCGAGCCGCGCCGCGATCGGCGCGGGCATGACCTCGACCAGGTCGGGACGGCCGCGGGACACCGCGTCCAGGCTGCGCCGCAGGTTGGACCGGTCGGTGACGAAGACCTTCATCATCGTCAGCAGGTCCAGCGAGTGGCCCTTCTCGACCAGCGAGAGCCGGGTGCTCACGGCGCCCTGCGCGCCGTGGTCGCGCAGGAACTCCAGCGCGCCCCGGTCCTGGGCGAGACCGGGGCAGCTGTCCACGTTGACGAACACGGTCTTGTCCGCGCCGCGCAGGGTGGCGAGGACGCCGCCGAGCTGCCCGACGGCCACGTTCGCGAGGATGCACACGTGGGCCGGGGAGTCCACGAAGCCGCGCACCCGCTGGGTGCCGACGACCGAGCCGATCACCGGCGTCTCGTTGAGCGCGGCGGCGAGGCGGGGCAGCATCCGCGTGACGGCGGACGCGGCGGACGGCCTGCTGGAGTTCATGATCTTGCCCCCGTGGCGGGTGAGGTCAGTACGTCAGGACAGCGGTGACGTGCCGAAACGGCTGGGAAGTCCCAGCTTGCCAGGGTTGAGGATCCCGGCGGGGTCCAGGGCGTCCTTGACCGCGCGGAACGTCGCGAAGCCGGCGCCGAGCGCGTCCTCCATGTAGGGGCCGCGCAGGAGGCCGCAGCCGTGGTGGTGGCTGATCGCGCTGCCGTGCCGGATCAGGACGCCGTTCGCGGCGTCCCAGACCGCGCGGTACCACTCGCGGCGCTGGTCCGGGGCGACGTTCCCGCGCAGCGAGAAGTAGACGCAGGCGCCGTCGGTGTAGGCGTGCGACTGGTGCGCGGACGCGGCGAGGGTGCCCGGGACGCCCTGGATCGCGGCGACCACGTCGTCGTACACGGCCGGGAGGGCCGTCCAGGTCGCGGCCATCTCCAGGGTGTCGGCGACGAAGCCCGGCCCCGGCTTGAAGCCGTCGGCGGACTTGCCGACCAGCATCCGCTCGTCCAGCCAGCGCTCGAACACGGCCTTGCCGTCCAGCTCGGTGCCGCTGGTCTCGCGGCAGACGGCGTCGCTGATCCGCAGCCCGGCGTCGACGAGTTCGGGGTCGCCCTCGTCGGCGATGAGCAGCAGGTTCGTGTCCGGGTGCCCGAAGTGGACGCCGCTCTCCAGCGTGTCGTACAGCCGCAGGACGGCCGGGGTCGCGCCGCGCTGGAGGATCTTGCGGCAGGCGTCCAGGCCCTCCGCGAAGGTCTCGAACCCGAACGCGAGCGCGCTCGCGTACTCGGGCAGCGGGTGGACGCGCAGCCGCGCCGACACGATCACGCCGAGCGTGCCCTCGGACCCGACGAACAGCTGCCGCAGGTCCGGGCCGATCGCGGCGCGCGGGTAGTCGCCGTAGGTGGCGCGGGTGCCGTCGGCGTGCACGACGTCCACGCCGAGGACCATGTCCTCGATCTTGCCGTAACGGGTGGACAGCTGCCCGGCGCCGCGGCAGGCGATCCAGCCGCCGACCGTGGAGATCGCGAACGCGGACGGCCAGTGCCCGGTCGTCGCGCCGAACTCCTCCTGGAGCTGCTTCTCGAACAGGTCGCCGAACATGCCCGCCTGGACGTCGACGATCAGCGACTCCTTGTCGAAGGAGGTGATCTGGTTCAGCGCGCACAGGTCCAGGACGACGCCGCCGAAGACGGGCAGGGCCGCGCCGGTGACGTTGCTGCGTCCGGCGGACGGCGTGACCGGGATGCCGTTCTCGTGGCAGATCCGCAGGACGGCCGCGACCTGGTCGGCGTCGGCGGCCTCCACGACCACCGCGTCCGGGGTGGCGGGGCGCCCGTCGGTCTCGCCGATCATCGACCCGGCCCACCAGTCGCGGGTGCGGGTCACGATCTCGTCCCGCGCGGTGTGGACGGCCTTCGCCGCGCCGCGCAGGGCCTCGACCACGGCGTCCGGGACGGTCACGACCTCGCCCTGGAGCGCCGCCGGGCCGTCCCCGATCTCGGTGTTCCGGGCCCAGCGGGACGGGCTCGGCGCGCCCACGACGTAGTCGCCCCGGTTGAACGGGTGGGTGATCGTCTGACGGCTGATCATGCGGAGACTCCTTCGAGCAGGACGGACTTCTCGTGGGCGACGGCGGCGCGGTACTCCGCGACCTGCGCGTCGATCTGCTGGGGGGTGAGGCCGAGCTCGGCGCCGAGCAGCTCGCCGACGACCTGCGCGGCCTCGGCGGACGCGTCCCGGCCGAACAGCCGGGCACGGGTGCGGCGGGACAGCACGTCGTCCACCGACCGGGCCAGCTCGCAGCGGGCCGCGTACACGACCTCGGCCTTGGTGTAGGGCATCCCGGGGACGACGGGCCCGGCGAGCGAGGCGTCCTCGGCGATCAGGTCGTGCACGAACCGGGCCTCGGTGCCGTACCGCTCGCCCAGGTGCGCGGCGATCCCGCCGGACGCGGCGACCGCCTCGGCGTCGTAGCCCGCGCCGCCGAGCAGCGGCAGGTTCACGGTGCGGCTGCGGCCCTTGCGGCCGAGCACCTCCATGACCTTGTCCACGACCAGCTCGCCCATGTGGCGGCTGGTGGTGAGCTTGCCGCCGGTGACGGTGACCATGCCGGACGCGCCGACCGTGATCCGGTGGTCGCGGCTCATGTCGAGCGTCGCGCCCTCCTTGCCGCCGACCAGGGGGCGCAGCCCGGCGATGCTGCCGAGGACGTCGTCCGGGGTGAGGCGCACGTCGAACGCGGTGTTCGCGCCCGAAAGGAGGAAGTCCATCTCCTCCTTGGTGCACTGGACGTCCTCCAGCGACCCCTGGTAGTCCTCGTCGGTCGTCCCGAGGACGACCGCGTCGCCCCAGCGGGTGCAGGTCGCGCGGCGGGCCCGTCCGGGGATCGGGACGGTCACGGTGCAGTCGATGCGCAGCTTGCTCCACGGCACCACGATGTGGACGCCCTTCGCTGGCCTGACCTGCGGGGAGTGCCCGGCCTCGGCCATCGCGTCCAGGGTGTCGGTCCACACGCCGGTCGCGTTCACCACGGCCGACGCGCGGATCTCGAACTCCTCGCCGCCCGACACGACCCGCGCTCCGGTCGCCCGGCCGGACGCGTCCGTCGTGACGTTCTCGACCTTCGTCCCATTCAGGACGGCCGCGCCGAGCGCCGCCGCCGTCCGGACGATCGTCAGCGTCAGCCGGGCGTCGTCGGTGCGGCTGTCGTAGTACAGGAGCCCGCCGGTCAGCTGGTCGGCGCGCAGCGTCGGCGCGTGCGCGAGCACCTGGTTCACGGTGAGCCGCTGGTGCAGCTTGCCGATCCGCCAGCCGCCGAGCAGGTCATAGGTCCACAGCAGGCCCTCGAACGCCTTGGCCAGCCGCGGGTCGAACACGCCGTCCCGCTTGAGCAGAGGGAACAGGAAGGGCAGCCGCTGCACCAGGTGCGGCGCGTTCTTCCGGAACCGCTGCCGCTCCAGCAGCGAGTGCCGGACGAGCCCCAGATTGCCCTGCTCGATGTAGCGGAGTCCGCCGTGCACCATCTTGGACGACTTCGACGACGTGCCCGAGGCGAAGTCGTCCTTCTCGACCAGCGCGACCTTCAGCCCGCGCGACGCCGCGTCCAGCGCGGTGTACGCGCCGGTCACGCCGCCGCCGACGACCAGCAGGTCGAAGCGCTCGGCCGCCAGCCGGCGCCGTGTCGACGCGCGGTCCAGCGCCAGCGGGCGGGCTCGGGTGGCCGCCGCCTTCCGGCTCGGCCTGCGGGCGGGCATGGTGATCAAGGGACATCAACTCCTGGGTGGTTCACGGGTGCCGGGACGCTCGGGAGACGCGTCAGCCGGTCTGGTGCTCGCCGGCGGCCCCGGCGAGGTGCGGCGCGAGGACGGTCCGCCATTCGGCCCGCCTCCCGTCGCGCTCCGCCGGGCCGAGCGCCGGTTCGAAGACGCGGCCGATCGGCTGCGCCTCCACGATGGTCTGCAGGGACGGCCAGAGGCCCAGGCGGGCCCCGGCCAGGTAGGCGGTGCCGCGCAGGCTCGCGGTCGCCGAGTCGGCGTCGCGCTCCAGCGGCAGCCCGATGAGGTCGGACTGGATCTGCATCAGCGTGTCGCTGCCCGCGACGCCGCCGCCGACCCGGATGCGGCGCAGCGGCTCCCCGGTGGTGGCGGTCACGCCGTCCACCAGGTCGCACACCGAGTGCGCGATGCCCTCGAGGATGGCGCGCGCGAGCTGGGCGCGCCCGGTCGCGAGGGTCAGCCCGGACAGCGCGGCCGTCGCGCGCGGACGCCACTCCGGGGTGCGGACCCCGGCCAGCGCGGGCACGAACCACGCGCCGCCGGAGGAGTCCGCCTTCGCGGCCAGCAGGCCGATCTCCGCCGGGGTCTGGAAGAACCCGAGGTCCTCGCAGAACCAGCGGAGCGCCGAACCGGTCGTGGAGCAGTACGCCTCCAGGCTGAACTGCGTGGTGTCGCCCTCGCGCCGTCCGACGTGGGCGAGGACGCCGTCCGCGCCGGGGACCGGCGGGTAGACGTCGGTGCCGGTCGCGGCGTCGGCGAACGTGCCGGTGCCGTACATGCACATGGCGTCGCCCGCCTCCAGGCCGCCGAGCGCGACCAGGGCGGCGTGCTGGTCGCCCATGGACGCCGCGATCGGCACGGCCAGGCCGAGGACGGCCTCGTCGGTCACGCCCATGCCCTCGTCGTCGGAGCGCAGCTCGGGCAGCAGCCGGGCGGGGAACCCGAGCCGCTCGATCCACGCGGTGTGCCAGGCGTGCTCGCGCAGCAGGTAGCCGCCGGTGGAGCACGCGTTGGTGGGAGTCGTGGCGTACGTCTTCCCGCCGGTGAGGTTCCAGGCGAGCCAGGTGTCGACCGTCCCGAAGAGCAGGCGGCCGTCCTCGGCGGCCTCGCGGACGCGCGCGTTCCCGGCGATCTGCCGCGCCGCCCAGTAGAACGGCGAGCGGCTGCCGACCGGGCGGCCCGTCCGGGCGAGCAGGTCGGCGTCCCAGTCGTCCTCGAAGGCGAGCAGGTCACCGGCGTGCCGGCGGTCCTGCCAGACGACGGCCGGGGTGAGCGGACGGCCGGTCACCCGGTCCCAGAGGACGGCGGTGGCGCGCTGCGTGGACAGCGCCACGGCCGTGACCTCGACGCCCTCGGCGTGCGCGGCGGCCAGGGCCTCCCGGCACACCGCGAGGGTGGTCGTCCAGATCTCGGCGGCGTCCTGCTCGACCGAGTCGTGGTCGGGATGGTCCACGCCGATCGGCCGGTAGACGACGTGCGCCACCGAGCCGTCCTGCCGGACGACGCCCGCCCGGGTTCCGGTGGTGCCCTCGTCGACGGCCAGCACGCCCGGTCGCCGCGGCGTGCGGCTCCGAACGGGGGTGGTGCTCGGCGTCATCGTGCGGACCCCTCCTTCGTGGGGTGGGCCCGCCGGCCCGGACGGGCCGGCGGGACTTGCGTGACAGAGGTGGGGATACCCGGATCAGCCCGCGGCCGGGGCGGGGACGGCCTCGCCGGGGAGCGGATCCTCGTCCTCGGCGGGGGCCCGGGTCGGGTCCCACTTGATCAGCAGGCAGGTGATCAGCCCGCTGAGCGGCACCACGGCGAGGACCAGGAAGGTGTGCCCGAGTCCGAGGTTGTCCTTGATCTGCGGGAACAGGTAGAGGCCGACGACGCTGCCGAAGCTGCCGATCATGCCGGTCACGCCGGTGCCGAGCGTGCGCACCTCGCTGCGGTAGGACAGCGCGGCGATCGACTTGCCGTTCGCGCCGGGTCCGGCGGAGTGCGCGAAGATGAACAGCACCGGGAGGATGAACGCGAACCAGGTCGGGACGTGTCCGAAGGTCAGGCCCATGACGACGAGCACGACCAGGACGATCGCGAACCCGGCCGCCGAGCTCAGCCGCAGCCCCATCCGGCGTCCGACGTAGGCCGACAGCAGGCCGCCCGCGATGCCGAACGCGTTGAAGATCATCGAGCCGACGGTGGCCTTCTCGAAGCTCTGCCCGAAGATCGCCAGGCTGATCACCGGCAGGTACCAGCCGACCGCGAAGTACTGCATGGCCTGGTCGAGCGAGATGACCGAGGACAGCACCGTCCGGGGCAGGTACCTCCCGCGGAACAGCACGCCCGCCTGCCGGAACCCGACCGCCGGACGGGCTCCCTCGGCCTCCGCCGGGTCCTCGGGCTCACCGGCCTCGGCCTTGATCCCGTAGAGCCGTCCGAGGTTGCGGGCCGCGTCCGCGAGCCGTCCGCGGCTGGCCAGCCAGGACGGGCTCTCGATCAGGAACTTCAGCTGGAGCAGGAAGAGCGCGGCGGCGAACACGCCCGCCGAGCCGACCGACCAGCGCCAGATGTCCGCGCCGGCGTCGAGGTTGAAGAACAGCAGGGTCAGGGCGAGGTTGCCGGTGGTCGCGATGTACCAGACGCCCTGCCAGAGGTTGAGCCGTCCGCCGAGCTTGGCCGGGGTGTACTCGGCCAGCAGCGCCATCGCGACCGCGAAGTCGACGCCGTAGGCGACGCCGACCAGGACGCGGCCCAGCCAGACCGTGGTGAAGTCGCCCGCGAACGCGGCGAGCAGGGCGCCGCCCAGCGCGAACAGCTTCGCGGCCAGCAGCGGGGGGACGCGGCCGATCCGGCCGGCGAGCCAGCCGCCGACCGGGTTGAACACGATGGCGAGCGCGGGGGCGGTGGCCGTCAGGATCGACACCTGGTCGGTGCTCAGGTGCATCTGCTTGGTCATCGGGGCCAGGCCCGCGCTCAGCGCGGCGTTGGAGTAGGCGTCCAGGAAGAGGCCGCCGAACACCAGGATCCAGACCAGCCGCGCGCGACCGGTGATCCTGCCGTGTCCGTCGATGAGCGCTGCGACGTCTTTGACGCCGCGGACGAGGGGGTGGTGCGCCATACGACCGTCCTTCGGGGTACAGGCCCGTCGGGGGGTACGTCAGCGCTTGAGGGCACGGCGAAGCCACCGACAGGTGGTCTTCGTCTGTGCCTGTCAAACAATGCCCGGATGCTAGGAAACCGTGAACTCCCATGTCAAGCCCCACTTACGTGCGAATCAGCGGATCGTCCCTGCTCAACGGCACCGATCCGGTCGGAATCGCCCACAGGCCAGGCGATCCGCTGATCCGGGCATGATGTTCCCCCGGCGCCGAACACACCCGGCGCCCCGCCCCACATCCGAACCCCGAAGGGCCGAACCTTGTCCGCTGACGAGAACCTGCTGAAAGCGGCCGCCCAGGGCGACGCCGCCGCCGTCCGGGACGCCCTGACCGCAGGCGCCGACGTCGAGACCCGCGACTCCCACCGCCGCACCCCGCTCCTCCTGGCGTCCGCCGCCGACCACGTGGAGGCCGCGAAGGTCCTGGTCGCCGCCGGAGCCGACCCGGACGCCCAGGACGACCAGCGCGCCAGCGCGTTCCTGGTCACGGGCGTGACCGGCAGCGTCGCGATGCTGAACGCCCTGCTCCCGGCCAAGCCCGACCTCACCCTGACCAACCGCTTCGGCGGCGTCGCCCTCATCCCGGCCTGCGAACGCGGCCACGTCGACTACGTCCGCGAGATCCTCAAGACCGGCATCGACGTCGACCACGTCAACAACCTGAACTGGACGGGCCTCCTCGAAGCCATCGTCCTCGGCGACGGATCGACCCCCTACCAGCGGATCGTCCGGCTCCTCATCGACGCCGGCGCGAACGTCGACCTCGCCGACGGCGAAGGCGTGACCCCCCTCCAGAACGCCGTCCGCAGGAACCAGCCCGAGATCGCCGCCCTCCTCCAATCCGCCGGCGCCCACTAGGAACGAACACCTCCGAGGTCAGGAAGGCCGGAGGTCGTGACGTTCGCCGGGTGGCAGGGCGGCGACGTCCTGCTTTCCGGCGGCGAGGCGGACGGTGTCCGCGGTCGTCCCGTGGGGGCGGAAGTACCACGAGAGCGGGTCGTGCCCGTGGGCGTCGTGGATCGGCACGAGCACGCGCGCGCCGAGGACGGACGTCCCGGCCAGCGCGTCCGCCGGCCGCATGACCAGGCGCGGCCCGAGGAGCGGACGCAGCCCGTTGACCGGCAGGAGCGCGACGTCCACCTCCGGGCGCTCGGCCCGGTAGCGCTCCAGCAGGGCCACCTCGGCGATCTCGCCGCCGAAGAACACCCGTCCGCCCGGCGCGTTCAGCACGTAGGCGTTGTTGGGCCAGACGAGCGTCTTCCCGGCCGGGACGACCTCCATCGACAGTCCCGGCGCGATCTCGCGAACCTCCCCCGCCCGTACGCGCTCCGCGCGGTGGAAGCCCAGCTTGCGGGCACGCCGGGCCATCCCGGCGGTCGGGACGAACAGTGGTGTCGTGGCCTTGTTCGGCAGGGCGCGGAGCCCGCGCAGGTCCCAGTGGTTGGTGGCCAGGTTGGTGACGACGATCGCGGTGAGCGGCGGCAGCTCGTCCGCCCGCAGCCCGAGCGGCTCGCCCCGGCGCAGCCACCACCGCTCGGTGAACCAGGGATCGGTGAGCACGGTGTGGCCGCCCAGCTCCAGCAGGACGCAGGAGTTCACCACGCGGGTGACGGCCAGGTTCTTGTTGTCCATGGCCGGAGCGTGAGCGTTAATGCATACATGAAGTCAACGGCGTCGCTCACGATCGGCGAGATCGCGGAACGCTTCGGGCTGCCCACGCACGTCCTGCGCTACTGGGAGTCCATGGGACTGCTCGAACCCGGCCGGGACGGCTCGGGCCGGCGCGCCTACGACGAGTCCGACCTGGCCCGCGTGGCGCTGATTCTCATGGGCAAGGAGGCGGGCCTCACCCTGCGCGAGATGCGCACGCTGATGTCCACGCCGAGCCCCATGGACCACCCTGACCTGCTGCGACGCCACGTCACCGAGCTGGAACGCCGCATCGCCCAGAGCCAGGCCGCCAAGGAGCTCATCGAGCACGCACTGGCCTGCCCGCTGAGCTTCGCCGAATGCGACCACGCCCGCGAACGCATAACCGCCCGCATCCCCCCACCCAAACCCGCCACCCACTGACGACTCGGCGCATACGAATCACCGCGCGCGGGCAGCGCGCGCGGGCGACGCCAGATCAGTCGTCGTGGCGGGCCTTGCTGGGCTGGACGCGCTTGGGCTCGCCCTCCATCTTCGGGTAGTTCGGTGGGTAGGGGGCGTCGCCGAGGTCATGGTCCTTCTCGTCGCGGTCGGCCATCTCCAGGAGCGGCTCCAGCGAGAACGCGCGGTCGTCGATCGAGGCGTGCGGGTCGCCGATCTCCGCGAACCGGGCGGGCATGGTCGCGATGGTGAAGTCGTGCGGGTCGGCGTCGGGCAGCTCGTCCCAGGTCAGCGGGGCCGAAACGGGCGCGTACGGGAGCGGCCGGACGCTGTAGGCGGACGCGATCGTGCGGTCGCGCGCGTTCTGGTTGAAGTCGATGAAGACCTGCTCGCCGCGCTCCTCCTTCCACCACTTGGTGGTGACGTCGGCGGGGGCGCGCCGCTCGACCTCGCGGCCGAACGCGAGCGCCGCGCGGCGGACCTCGGTGAACGTCCAGTTCGGCTCGATCCGGACGTAGACGTGCACGCCGCCCTTGCCGGACGTCTTGACGTAGCCGGTGAAGCCGAGCTCGTCGAGCAGCTCGCGCGCGGGGCCGAGTGCGACCCGGACGGCGTCGGAGAAGTCGGTGCCGGGCTGCGGGTCGAAGTCGATGCGCAGCTCGTCGGGGTGGTCGACGTCGGCGCCGCGCACCGGCCACGGGTGGAAGGTCAGGGTGCCGAGGTTGGCGGCCCACGCGATGGTCGCGACCTCGGTCGGCATGACCTCGTCGGCGGACCGTCCGCTCGGGAAGGCGATCCGGGCCGTCCGGACCCAGTCGGGCGCGCCCTTCGGGATGCGCTTCTGGTAGAAGGCGTCGGACTTGCCCGCGCCGCCCCCGGCCTGCCCGCGCGCGTAGTCCTCGCGGGTGGCCATCTTCGCGCCCTCGAACACGCCGCCCGGCCAGCGTTCGAGCGTGGTCGGACGGTCGCGCGTGGCGCGCAGGATGCCGTCCCCGACCGCGATGAAGTACTCCACCAGCTGCCGCTTGCTGTATCCGCATTCCGGAAAGTACGGCTTGTCCGGGTTGGATACCTTGACGATCCGGTCCCCGACGGGGATCTCGATGTAAGGCGAGGCCATACCGGCACGCTAACCCACCCCTCCGACACTCCCCGGCCCCGAGCCCCGCCCGCCTCGACGCGGCGTGCCGTCGTGCCGTGCCGCGGCCGCCCCGTCGTCCCCCTGAAGGCCATCGACCCCCGGACGGCCGTCCACCCCCAGCCGCCACCCCGCACCACCCGGCCACCCTGGGCTTTCCTTATTCCTCAGGAGAAGGAACCCCAAGGCGCACAGACGCCACAAGAGGCCGGGGCTAGCGTGGAATTCATGACCCTGGTCAGCGCCGCGTTCCGCAATCTATTGATCGGACTGGTGGCCGTCATCGCCTTGGCGACGTTCCTGCTGTGGGACCGAATCCCGGGGCCGCGGACGATCCGTCTGGCGGTTCGCGGCATTCTTCTCCTAACCGGACAGTTCTTCGGAATCGTGGCGTTGCTGGTGACACTGAACATCTCCTACGGCGGCCTGGTGGTCACCTGGGCCGATCTCATGGGAGAGCAGACCACCCAAGGCGCGCGCATGGCGGGCCAGCCGGGGAAAGTGACGATGAACCCGGTCGCCAAGGTCACCTCCCGTCCGATCATCGAGTCGCAGGGTTTCGGCGAGCCGGACGAGGACGGCTTCCTCAAGACCACCCTCAGGGGACCGTCCTCCGGGGTGACGTCGCAGGTCTACGTCCTGCCCCCACCCGGATACGACCAGCACCCGGACCATTACTATCCGGTGCTCGAACTCCTGCACGGCGTCCCCGACTCGCCCGGCGCGTGGATGAGGCAGATGCGCGTGGCGTCCCATCTGGAAAGCGGCGTGGACGCCGGAGCATTCCATCCGTTCATTCTCGTGATACCGAACGCCACCCCCTATCCCGACCATTCCTCACCGCGTTCCACCGAGGAGTGCACCGACCTTTCCAGTGACGACAGAATAGAGACCTGGATCACCCGGGACGTCCGGAATCTGATCATCGGCAGTTTTCGCGCCATCGAGGATCCGTCCGGCTGGGGGCTCCTGGGATACTCGGCCGGAGGATTCGCCGCCGTGAACCTGGTACTGAAACACCCCGACCTCTACAAGGCGGCGGTCTCCATTTCGGGCTACTACTCCCCCGAATCGCCGCTCGTCACCGCCGACCCGGAATTCGCCCGCGAGAACGACCCGGTCTGGCGCGTGTCCCACACCCGCACCCCGCCCGTCTCGATCCTCATGACGGCGAGCGCGCAGGACGCCGTCGACCCGCCGTCCGAGTCCCACCGCATGCTGGCCGCCGCGAGGACGGGCGCCCGGGACACCGAGCTGCAGGAGTACGTCGCGCCCCTCGGCGGCGGCCACAACCAGGGCGCCTGGGAGAAGATGCTGCCGACGGCGTTCCGCTGGTTCACCCGGCGGCTGAGCGGACCGGTGACCCCGTCATGAGCCTCACCGGCCAGACGTTCCAGCTCCTCACCATCCTCGCCACCGCCGTCCTGACCGCCGCGACGCTCCTGCTCTGGAACCGCGTCCGCGGCCCGCGCCCGGTCCGGCTGCTGGCCAGGGCGGGCATGCTGACGTCCAACTACGTCGTCGCCGCGGTCGCCGCCCTGGTCTCCATCAACATCGCCTACGGAGGCCTGATCGCGGGCTGGGGCGAACTCATGGACAACCTCGCCCCGCCTCCCAGCACCACCCACCACGCCCCCTGACGGAACGCGCGCCGCACCCGTGCCCGGAAAGCGGCCTTGGGCTCCCACGGCATTTCCGGCGACGCGCTGCCCATCCGTCCCACGTGACGGCAGGGCCGCGCCGATTCCGGACTTCTGGAAGATGCCCGGGAGTTTCCGCAGGTAGGCACCCTAATTCTCCGATGGCGACGGCTCTGCGGAAGGCCCCGCACCCGAACTCGGCGACGTCGGGCATCGAAGGGCCGGGCCCTTCCCCTGCCAGCCGGGGATGTGCATGCAGAGCGCGATGTATCCGCGGTTCGAGGTGATCTGCCGGTAACCGCGGTAGACCCTGCAGGTCACCGACGAGGACATGTCGGGCGCGGACGCCTGGACGTTGCAGTCGCCGGGAGAATCCGGATAGCCCGTCATCTTCCACGGCAGCCTGACGTTCTTCAGCTCGTCGTGCTCGTGGCCCAGGCTGTAGGTGATGTCGACCCGTCCGCGGCCGGTGACCTTGAGCGTGACGGCGTTGTCGCCGAGCCCCGGCTTGGCGGTCGTCGGCCGGACGCTCGGCACGGGCGGCGGCACGAACGAGGGCGGCGCGCTGGTCACCGGCGCGCTGGACGAGGACGCCGCGTCCGCCGGATGCCCGCCCCCGGAACCACCGCACCCGGCCAGCGCCCCGAGAACCAGAAGCCCCGCGCCGCCACCCCACCGCCGAACCCGCACGTCGCCCTCCGTCCGCTGGAACACCACAGACAGCCGACTATGGGACGTCCCGGAATATGTCCGGTACATGCGCAGGGAGCGGGCGGACGGACCGTGGCCATCGCCACGGTCCGTCCGGCATCCGCGTGCTCACGCCCGCAGGGGCGCTGAACAGATCACTCCATGTGCTGCTGCGGCAGGCAGGTGGAGATCACGGTGACCGTGCCCGAGTTGCCCGTCGTCAGGAAGAAGGTGCCGCTCCAGGTGTTGTAGAGCGTCGGCGACGGACGGTTGTCGCGGTTCTCCACGGTCTGGCCGGGGATCTCCCAGTAACCGCCGATGACCACCGAGTTCGGCGGGCACTCACCCCCATTGACCGTCACGGGAGTGGCGCCGGTGATCGTGATGGTGGTACCCCGGGAGAACACGGCCGCCTCGACGACGCCACCCGGCCCGGTCGGTCCGGGCTCGCCGCCCGTGCCCTCCGGCCCCGTAGGCCCCGTCGGCCCGGTCGCACCGTCCTGACCGGGCACACCCGCCGGGCCCGTCGTCCCTGCCGCTCCCTCCGGCCCTGTCGGACCGGTCGGCCCCGTTTCACCGCCGCCGCCACCGCCGGCCGGGCCGGTCGGACCGGGCACGCCCTGCGGACCTGTCGGCCCGGTCGCACCGTCCAGGCCAGCATCCCCCGGTTGGCCCGCCGGTCCCGTGGGACCGATCGCACCGTCCAAGCCAGGCATGCCCTCCGGGCCGGTCGAGCCGGGAGCACCGTCCAGACCCGGGACACCCTCCGGTCCCGTCGGGCCGGTCGCGCCGTCCAGGCCAGGTGTGCCCTCTGGACCGGTGGGCCCCACAGGTCCTGTCACACCATCCACCCCGGGTAGTCCCGTCGGCCCGGTCGGTCCTGCCGGGCCGGTCGCGCCATCCAGGCCCGGCGTGCCTTCCGGCCCAGTCGGACCTGCGGGTCCCGTCACGCCGTCCAGCCCCGGAAGTCCCTCGGGTCCGGTCGGACCGGTAGCACCGTCCAAACCAGCCGGACCCGTCGCACCGTCCAGACCCGGCACACCCTCCGGTCCTGTCGGGCCAGTCGCGCCATCCAGACCCGGCACACCCTCCGGTCCGGTCGGCCCCGTCGCACCGGACGGACCGGTCGCGCCGTCCGCTCCTGGCACACCCTCCGGCCCTGTCGGACCCGCCGGACCCGTCGCTCCGGGATCACCCGGAAGCCCCTGAGGTCCCGTCGGACCGGTAGCACCATCAAGACCAGCCGGACCCGTCGCACCGTCGAGACCTGCGGGTCCCGTCGGACCGGTAGCACCGTCCAGACCAGCCGGGCCTGTCGCGCCGTCCACGCCCGGCGCACCCTCCGGTCCCGTCGGACCGGTCTCCCCACCGCCACCACCAGCCGGACCGGTCGGCCCCTGCGGCCCTGTCGGACCAGTCGCGCCATCCAGACCCGCAGGCCCCGTCGCACCATCCTGACCCGCGGGCCCCGTCGCACCGTCCAGACCCGGACTACCTTCCGGACCGGTCGGGCCGTCGAGCCCCGGCAAGCCCTCAGGGCCCGTCGGGCCCGTGGCACCATCCAGACCAGGAATGCCCTCCGGTCCTGTCGGGCCGGTCGAACCGTCCACGCCCGGCGAACCCTCGGGACCGGTCGGACCATCCAAGCCAGGTGTGCCCTCAGGACCGGTTGGACCCGCCGGGCCGGGCGCGCCGTCCACCCCAGGCAGCCCCTCCGGTCCTGTCGGGCCTGTCTGACCGTCCAGCCCCGGAACACCCTCGGGTCCGGTCGGACCGGTCGGGCCGGTCTCCCCACCGCCACCACCAGCCGGACCGGTCGGCCCTTGCGGCCCCGTCGGACCAGTAAAACCAATGCCAGGAGCACCTTGCGGGCCTTCTGGTCCCGTTGGACCGGTCGCGCCATCAAGACCCGCCAAGCCTTCCGGACCCGTCGGACCGGTCGCGCCGTCCAAGCCAGGCAGCCCCTCCGGGCCCGTCGGACCTGTCATACCGTCCAAACCCGGCAAGCCCTCGGGCCCGGTCGGGCCGGTGGCACCATCCAAACCAGGAAGACCCTCAGGTCCCGTCGGACCGGTCGGGCCGGTCTCGCCGGTCCCGCCGCCGGACGGGCCGGTCGGACCGGGTATGCCCTGCGGCCCCGCAGGGCCGGCGGCGCCGGTCGGGCCGGGCGCGCCGTCCGCGCCAGGTAAACCCTGCGGTCCGATCTGCCCCTGCGGTCCGACAGGGCCGGTGGCGCCGTCCAGTCCAGGAAACCCTTGCGGCCCCTGTGGCCCGACCGGACCCGTCGGGCCGGTCGTACCCGTCCCACCTCCGGCCGGACCTGTCGGCCCCGTCGGGCCGGTCGCGCCGGTTCCACCGCCGCCGCCCGGGCCAGTTGGCCCCGTCGGGCCGGTGTCGCCCTTCTCACCCGGACGCCCCTTCGGCCCCTTGGGACCAGTGGGGCCCGTCGGTCCGGTGGGCCCCCGCTTCCCGTGGCAGCGCGGACATTTAGGACGACATTGCCACTTGTGGCAGCTGGGCCAGCCCCCATCCGTCAACGTGGCATCTGCCGACGTCTGCACCGACATCGCAATGGCCGCCGCCGACACCGGTAGAAGAACGGACGTCGCAAAGAGTGTCAACTTCGACAATTTGCGGTGCATCATGAGGACTGTCCCGATCTCGTCCGGTCGATGGAATGCGATTATCCCAGCCGCATCCACCCGAACCCCGCGAACCCGAGTCCAAGATCTGGTTCCCTAACGCCAAAGCGAAGGGCAATCCAGTTCTCCAGGAATGCCGACGGAACGTCAATGGATCGACTTCCCGACGCCAAATACGGCGGCGCCGACGCGTCCTGAGAGACCAGTGGCCCTACGCTCACCGGCCATGACCGCCGTGGAATCCATCAGCGCGAGACTGGTCGATCGCTCACGCAGGGTCGTGCGGCACTCGAGCCCACACCGATGGCACTTGTTGCTGGTCGGGGGCTTCCTCGTGCAGGTGCTCGTCCGACTGGTCCTCGGGGCCGGGCAGACGGGCCCCGTCCTGATTCCCGACGAAACGGGATATCTTCTGGCCGCCCGCCTCCTGTCCGGCGGTGCGTTGGGAGACCTTTCCGGACGCGTTTTCTACCATGCCGGATACTCCCTTCTAATCTCGCCCGCGTATTGGTTCACCAGCGATCCAGGCACCGTCTACCACCTCGTCATCGCCCTGAACGCACTCCTGAGTTCCACCCTCCTCTTTCCCGCGTATCTGGGCGCCCGCCGCATGGGATTGAGGCGAAGTCACTCATATGCGCTCGCCCAGGGCGTGGCGCTTCTGCCGGGGGTCCTGTACTACGCGCAGTTCGCGCTGAGCGACGCGATACTGCCGACCCTCGTGGCGTGCTGGCTGCTGCTGATCCATTCGTGGCTTCGCCGAGGAGGCGCGCTCTTCGGAATCGCGGCGGCCGGGCTCGCGGCCTTCGCGTACTGCACCCACCCCCGGGGCCTGATCGTCCTCCTCGTCCAGGTGGCCCTCCTGACCGTCCTCCCGTTCATCAGCCGCCGGACGAACGGACGGGACGTCGCGCTGGTCGGACTCTTCCTGACGCTCTGCGCGATCCTGGCCTGGAACCTGAACCTCTGGACGCGTCACCAGCTCTATCCCGCGGGCGCCGCGTCCGTCGGGCACCTGCTGGTGCACCGGCTCACCAGCGTCGACGGAATCCTCTGGACGATCTCACTGACGGCCGGAAAGGTCTGGTACCTGGTCGTTTCGACCTGGGGTCTCGCGGGGGTCGGCCTGACGGCGACCGTCGCGCTCATCGTCCGCCCCAGGGTGAGCAGGGCGACGAAGGCGACTGCGGGAGTCGCGCTGCTCACCCTCGCCGGAATCGCGGTCGCCACCTCGGCCGCAGTGCCGGACGAGGGGACGGTCGCCAACCACGCCTACGGCCGCTACCTCGCCTGCCTGATGCCCTTCTTCGTGCTGGCGGGCGGCGCGGCGCTGCTGCGCGCGAAGCCGATCGACCGGGTGCGCCTGACACTCGGCGCCACCGCGATCGCCGTCGCCTCGGCCGCGGTCGTCGTCCTGCAGAGCGGCGACCGGCTCCGGACGGGCTTCTTCGGCCCCTTCGACTTTCCGGAGATCTGCTTCCTGACCTGGAACTGGTCCGAGCTCCACCTCTGGTCGGCGACCTGGACCGCGCTGCTGATCCTCATGGTCACGGCACTCGCGTCGGCTTCCGTGAGCGAACTCCACGCCCGACGCGGCCTGCTCGCCGCCCTGGTCGTCCTGAACCTGACGGCCGCCGTCGTCACAACCGACCGCGTCTCGTCCTACTGGGTGAAACAGCTGACCCCGAAGGTCTCCCTCAAAGCAGCCGACCTGAAGCCCCAGGACCGCGTGGCGATGAGCTACCGAGGCATGGGATGGCGGATCTGGGTGTCGCAGGCGTTCGAGGTGCACTCGGGCCTGGTGCCCTTCGACCGCTTCACCCGCAAGCCGCCGGCGCCGTCACTCACAATGATCGTCGTCCCCTGGAACCGCAGACAACGAGTGGAGGACAGCTGGCCCGCGGCGAAGCCGGGCTGGCACGTCGTCACCGCACTCGAAAGCAGCGTAGGCGGCTGGGCCGCCTGGCGCCGCCGCTAACGATCGCCCCGCCGAACCCGCACCATCAACGCCCGGACGTCGGACGCCCGCAAACACAAGCAGCCGCCGTCCGGACACCGACTGTCCCGCACACCAACCAGCCCAGCCCCCAACCGAGCCAACTCAACGCAAGCACCCTGCTCACCATCGGAGTGACTGGACTTCCGCCACACGACCATCGCCCCGCCTCCCGCCAGCGAAACGCCCTCCCGCAGAAGAGCGGTTTCCCGAGATCAGACGCCCTGCCGAATCCGCGCCACCAACTGGCCCAGCTCGGACGGCCGCAAGGACAAGCAACCACCCTCCGGACACTTGCTGTCCCGGATGCCGACACTGCCCGGTTCCAGCCCGGCGCCCGGTTTTACTTCCCCGGACGCCCACCTATCCGAGCCCAAGGCTTCCCAGCCCCACGCATGCCGCCATTCGCGCTGCCCTCACTGAAGCGGAACCTGCCCCCGGGCTTTGGCTCACCTCTGTCGTCGGCGGAACTTCCTGCAAGAAGAGCGGCTGCCTGAGGTCAGACTTCCTGCTGAATCCGCGCCAGCAACACGGCCAACTCGGACGGACGCACCGTGAAGTGGCCGTCTTCGGGGTGCTTGCTGTCCCGAATGCCGATCTTGTCCGCACCGGGCTCAGCAAGCTCCCACGCAGTTGGCACCACCAGCGTCGCCGCAACTGGACTTGCGCCAGGGGGACATCAACCGGCCTCCCCGTCGTCAACTACTGGCGGCATGCAATGTCCCATGCCGAACGCAGTTCAACAACAGCGCCAGCTCGACCGTCGAGAGGACAAGGTGCCCAGCGGCCGGCACCTTGCTGTCTCGGACGCCCACCATGCCCGGTTTGAGACTTCCCAGCTCCACGCATGCGCCGTTGACGCTTCCCTCGCTGTAGCTGGACGTTCGCCATCTAGGCATTCGCCTGCTCCCTCGCTCGGTGCAATCGAACCAGCGACTCCCGCATGCTGAGAGCCACGTCGCTGACTCGGTCGAAAGCCGCGCAGTAGGTCGCGACTTCGCCGGGTTCCCGGATCAGTCTGCCTGGACCCACCGTGCTCGTAAACGGGTAGTCCCGGCCGTCCGGAGCGGTGTAGATGACGAAGGAGCCATCTCTGCCGATGTGCGCCCCCGCTGACAGCTCGACCACCCTGACCGTGACCGTCTCAGCCATAGCGATGAGGTGGCCGAGTTGCTCGCGCCAGACATCCGGAGCACCCACCGGCATGGTCAGCGCCCCCTCGTCCATGATGATCCGGACGTTGGGCATCGGCTTTCGCGCAAGGATGCTCTCCTGGAGCTTCACCCTCCGCTGCACCGCCTGGTCCAGGTCAGTGCGTCCAGCTGAGACAAAAGACGCGCGAGCGTATTCCGGCGTCTGGAGGAGTGTGGGTATCCAACCGAGGCTCCAGACACGGGCCTGAGTCGACTCCATCGCGAGCGCATCCACCTGCGCACGCCATGTGGAGGAATGTCGCGCCTTCCCGGTGCGCACGATTCTCGCCAGAGTTCCGCCCGTCTGGCATGCTTCGTCAATCTTGACTGCATGCTCCTCCTGGAGCGGGCTGACTCCATTTTCAACCTTGGAAACCAGAGACTTCGTCTTCCCAATGATCTCCGCCACGTCCAGGATCGTGAGGCCACGCACTTCACGAAGTTTTCGCAGCTCAACCGCCGCCCAGTCGAAGGGGTCGCCGTCCGGGTCGAGCATTCTGTCGCGGTAGGACATCCCTTCTCCAAGGCATTTTCGAGTTGAAAGCGTTGAATTGGAGTCAAGGTACACCCACCAAGTCCATTCTGTAGCCGGAAACGCAAATTCCTTCCGTGGAGGAGGTCCGATGACCCCTGCCGCCACTGCTCGTACGCACCTTCTGGACGTGACGTTGGCCGCTGAGGAGGTGTCGGTGGGGGTGGCTCGGAAGGGCGTCTGGGATGTCCTTCGGGTGGCTGGGTACTCCGAGGAGCTCGTCGACAACGCGGGGACGGTCGTGACCGAGCTCGCGTCGAACGCCGTCCGCGCGGCTGTGGAGGAGGCGATCAGGGTGCGGGTGTCGCCCGTCCGGAATGGTGTCTGGGTCGAGGTGTGGGACGACCAGGACGCCGACCCCGTCCCGCGCATCGCCGTCCAGACCCTCGACGACCTGGACGAACTCCCCTGCGACGAGCTCATCGGCGGATGGGGGCTCGGCATCGTCGAATCCCTGTCCGTCGCGCAGGAGGTCCGCTCGACCGAACCTCACGGCAAGTGGGTCGGCGCGCTCATCCCCTGTGAGCCGGACGGAACGACACCGCGATGACGCCCGCGCCCTACTCCCTCGGCGTGGCCGGGTGCCTCCCGTTGGACCCGCTCGCCCCGACTCCGGCCGATCGGCTGCCGCAGGTCATCCTCTACGCCGTCCCGTCCGAACCTCACCTCGTGAACGCCGCGACGGCGGAAATGCGAGAGCTCTTCGAACACCCCCGGGTGCGCGCGGACATGATCGTGTCCATCAGCGAACCGGACGACTTCCCCGTCGGCGCGTCCATCGCCGGCAAGGACTCCCTGGCAATCCGGTATCGCGAGCATCGGGAACGGCATCCGGTGCCCGCCGGGCTGGTCACCGCCATCCTGGAACGCCGTCGCTTCATGATCACGCTGATCGGACGGCCGTGGCCGTTCCCGGCGGCGCACCGACAGGACCGGGCGCTGCTCAGCGCCTTCCTCAACGACCCGGCGACGCGTCCTCGGGCCGGACTCGTCGTGCCGCTGATCCGGGAGGCCCGCCGCTCCGAACAGAGGCTGCGGGCTAGGAGTGCTCGGTGACCTCGACCCGGTAGGCCTCCAGGCGGTCGGCCAGCTCTGCGGGGTGGCTGAGCATGGGCATGTGGTCGCCCGGCATCTCGTCCGGGACGATCCCCAGGCGCTCCCGGACGACACGGCGCAGGAAATCGGCCGGGAAGAACCTGTCGTCGCGGGCCAGCAGGAACCGCGTCGGGACGTCCGGCCACTCAGGCAGCGGCCACGGCTTCATCATCGGCGTCCCGGACTGGCCGCGCGGGTGCTTCGCCGCCTCGGCGATCAGCTCCGCCGGAGTGTCGAAGTAGAACAGCGTCTCGTCGTCGTCGGGCGCTCGTCCGTCGCGCTCGTCCTGCTCGCGCCGCGCCTGCTCGTACCCCGTCGCGCCCCACCACTCGCCCGGGCTCTCCCCCGGCTTCGGGACCATCGCCTGGAGCATCACCAGCAGGTCGACCTTCACCCGCTCGCAGATCAGCGGACCCGTGAAACCGCCCAGGGAGTGCGCGACCACCACGAGGTCCCCGCGGTCACCGAGGTCCGACCGGTCGCCGATGGCGTCCACGGCGGCGTCGGCGTACTCGGCCAGGCCCGCCGAGTCGTCCTCGGACGGCAGGTCGACGGGCACCGCGTCATGGCCCCGGCGGCGCAGCTCGTCCGCCAGCAGGTGCCAGTACCACGGGTCGGCCCCGCCTCCCGGGATCAGCACGTACGTGGCCATGTGAAACGCCCCCTCAGCCGCGGACTTCCTCCAGGCCGCACCCTAGCCGGGCCCACCGACAGAACACCTGGTCCGCGAGGTACCTTCGAAGTCATGGAGAAGATCAGCAGGACCGAGGACGAGTGGCGGGCCGTCCTCAAGCCGGAGGAGTTCCGGGTGCTCCGCGAGGCGGGCACCGAGGCCCCCTTCACCGGCGAGTACACCGACACCAAGACCGTCGGGGTCTACCGCTGCCGCGCCTGCGGCGCCGAGCTGTTCCGGTCGGAGACCAAGTTCGACTCGCACTGCGGTTGGCCCTCGTTCTTCGAGCCGTCGGAGAGCGACGCCGTCACGCTGATCGAGGACCGGTCGCTCGGCATGGTCCGGGTCGAGGTGCGCTGCGCGACCTGCGACTCGCACCTCGGGCACGTCTTCCACGGCGAGGGGTACGACACCCCGACCGACGACCGCTACTGCATCAACTCGGTGAGCCTCAAACTCGAGCCCGCCGAGTAAGGCCATAGAAAACGCCTCCGGCCCGTCCCCACGCAAGGAGACGGGCCGGAGGCGTTTCGGCGCTGCTACGGCAGGGAGGCGATCAGTTCCGCGACCGGCTTGCGGCGGCCGGTGTAGAACGGGACCTCCTCGCGGGTGTGGCGGCGGGCCTCGGCGCCGCGCAGGTGGCGCATGAGGTCCACGATGCGGTGCAGCTCGTCCGCCTCGAACGCGAGCATCCACTCGTAGTCGCCGAGCGCGAACGACGACACCGTGTTGGCGCGGACGTCCGGGTAGCCGCGGGCCATCTTGCCGTGCTCGGCGAGCATGGCGCGGCGCTCCTCGTCCGGCAGCAGGTACCACTCGTACGACCGGACGAACGGGTACACGCACACGTACCCGCGAGCCTCCTCCTCGGCGAGGAACGCCGGGATGTGGCTCTTGTTGAACTCGGCGGGCCGGTGCAGCGCCATCTGCGACCAGACCGGCTCGCTGGCGCGGCCGAGGGCGGTGCGCCGGAACCGGGAGTAGACCTCCTGGAGGTCGTCGGAGGACGGCGCGTGCCACCAGAACATGTAGTCGGCGTCGGCGCGCAGGCCGGCGACGTCGTACAGGCCGCGGGTCACCACGTCCTTCTGGGCGGCCTGGTCCAGGACGTCCTGCACCTCGGCGGCGTCCTTCTCGGTCACCGCACCCGGCTGGGACACCCGGAACACCGACCACATGGTGTAGCGGATCACCTGGTTAAGGTCGCGCGCCTTCGGCTTCGCGGGCTTGTCCGTCATTCTCGTCTCCCCGACTCTCCAGAAACTCCAGTATGCGTCCGGCCGCGGACCGGGCGTTCGCGATCACCGCGGGGATGCCGACCCCGTCGTAGGCGGCGCCCGCGACGGCGAGCCCCGGCTGCGCGGCGACCGCGGACCGGATCCGTGCGATCCGGTCGGCGTGTCCCACGTCGTACTGCGGCAGGGCCCCGCCCCAGCGGGTCACCCGCGTCTCGACGGGCAGTTCGGCGACCCCGCAGGTCACCGACAGTTCGGTCATCGCGGCGGCGGTGAGCTCCTCGTCGGAACGCTGGAGCGTGTGCTCCTCGCCGACGCGGCCGATCGAGGCGCGCGCCACGATGATGCCCGGGTCGCGGTCGCGCAGGTGCGGCCACTTCACCGAGCTGAAGGTCACGGCCTTGACCTGCCGGCCCTCCACGGACGGGACGAGGTAGCCGCTGCCGTGCGGGGCGCGCCGGAAGGCCGAGGCCGGGTAGGCGAGCGTGATCAGCGCCATCGACGCGGTCTCGATCCGCTCCAGCTCGCGGGCGGCGGCCGGGACCTCCGCGGCGAGCAGGCGCGCGGCGGGCGGGGCCGGGCAGGCGACCACGACGGCGTCCACGTCCAGGGCCTCGGGGTCGCGGGCGGAGCCGATCGTGAGGCGCCAGCCGTCCGGCGTGCGGCGCAGCTCGCGGACGGTCGCGGCGGTGCGGATCTCGCCGCCCGCCTCGGTCACCGCGTCCGCGATGAGGTGCGGGAACCGGCCGAGGCCGCCGTCCAGGGTCGCGAAGACCGGGCCGGAGTCGGCGGGCGCGTGCTCGCGGACGCCCTTCACCGCGTTGATCAGGGATCGCTGGCCGCGCGCGGCGGCGGCGACGCCGGGCAGCGTGGACTCGAACGACAGGCGGTCGGCGCGTCCGGCGTAGACGCCGCCGAGCAGCGGCTCGACCAGGCGGTCCACGACCTCCTGGCCCATCCGCGCGCCGATGTAGTCGGCGACCGACACGTCGTCCCCGCGCGGCGTCTCCGGCAGGACGAGGTCCAGCGGCACGCGGGCGAGGCCGGCGGGCGACAGCACCTGCGAGGCGGCGAGGGCGCGCAGGTCGGACGGGACGCCCATGACCTGCCCGGCGGGCAGCGGGCGCAGCGCGCCGAAGCTGAGGATCGAGGCCGAGGTGGTGCCGGGGTGCACCAGGTCGTCACCGTGGCCGAGCTCGCGGACCAGGCCGACCGCCTCGGGACGGCGGGCGAGGATCGCCTCGGCGCCCTCGTCCACCGGCAGTCCGGCGATCTCGGAGACCTGGAGCTTGCCGCCGATCTTCGGCGAGCCCTCCAGGAGGGTGACCCTGGCGCCGCCGCCGAGCAGCCGCCACGCGGCCGCAAGTCCCGCGACGCCGCCACCGACGACCGCCACATGCGGGGTGGGTTTGGCGCTCATGCCTCCACCTTCCCAGATGCCTTCCGAAACCTGCTCAAGGGGTGGCCATCTCGCAGTATGAGATGCCTCGCACGGACGGTGGGGATCCCCCGGCGCGTGACGTGCGAGATCCTCCGGCCGCGGACCGCGTCCGGGCAGCCGAAGGCCGACCGGTGAGGACGTCACCGGTCGGCGCAGGTCAGACGGCCCTTGGCGCTACCGGGCGGAGTACTCGTGGACGAAGTCGGTGAGCCGCGCGAGGACGTCCGGATCGATCGACGGCGTGACGCCGTGTCCGAGGTTGAAGACGTGCCCCTCGGCCGTCCGGCCGCGGTCGACGACGTCCTTCACGCGGCGCTCGATGATCTCCCACGGCGCGAACAGCAGCGCCGGGTCGAGGTTGCCCTGGAGGGCCTTGCCCGCCGGGACGCGCCGGGCGGCCTCGTCCAGCGGGACGCGCCAGTCGACACCCACGACGTCCGCGCCGGCCTCGCCCATCAGGCCCAGCAGCTCGCCGGTGCCGACGCCGAAGTGGATGCGCGGGACGCCGAGCGACTCGATCTCGCGGAAGATCCGGCTGGTGTGCGGGAAGACCGACTCGCGGTAGTCCTCGGGCGCGACCGCGCCGACCCAGGAGTCGAAGAGCTGGAGCGCGCTGGCACCGGCCGCGACCTGCACCTTCAGGTACTCGATGGTCAGGTCGGCGAGACGTTCCATGAGCCGGTTCCACAGCTCCGGCTCGCCGTACATCATGGCCTTGGTGTGGTCGTGGGTCTTCGACGGCCCGCCCTCGATCAGGTAGGACGCGAGGGTGAACGGCGCGCCCGCGAACCCGATCAGCGGCGTGCTCCCCAGCTCACCCACCAGGCTCTGGACGGCCTCGGTCACGTAGGGGACGTCGTCCGGGGTCAGCTCGCGGATGGCGTCGAGGCCGGACGCGTCCCGGATCGGGTCGGCGATCACCGGGCCGACGCCCGGCTTGATGTCCAGGTCGATGCCGATCGCCATGAGCGGCGTCATGATGTCGCTGAAGAAGATCGCCGCGTCGTTCGCGTACCGGCGCATCGGCTGCATCGTGATCTCGTGGATCATGTCCGGCCGGGTGCACGCCTCCAGCATCGGCACGCCCTCGCGGATGCGCAGGTACTCGGGCAGCGACCGGCCCGCCTGGCGCATGAACCACACGGGCGTGTGCGGCACCGGCTGCCGGCGGCAGGCCAGCAGGAAGGGACTCTCCGCAAGCCCGGGAGCGGGTTGCGCACCGGTGCTCGGTCGGACGGCAGCGTTCGGTTGGACAGCGTCTTCAGCCACCAGCCGATGGTCCCACGGATCCCGCCGCCCCCGGATGCGGGGTCACCGTCACGGCCCCGGGGGCACGAGCCGGAGCATCGCCCCGGACGGTGCACACTGACTCCCGCACCGGACACCCGGCACGGCGTGTCCAAACGTCGCGCCTGGGCGTCGCATTCAGGTGCCGAACCCCCGTGGGACGACGACCGGCCGCTCCAGGGCGTAGCGGCAGGACGCCCGGCCCGGTGCGCTGCGTCCTCGCGCGGGCACGGAACGTTCCGGTGCGGGATGAAGTTCCGGACACGCCGAGCGAAGTCCCGCATTCTGTCCCCACCGCGTGCGAACGTGATTCGCGTCATAGCCGAGGAGGTCCCCCGTGTACTGCTCCACCTGCGGCGACGAGCGCCGGTTCGAGCGGACGCCGTGCCTCGACGGGCACGGAGCCGACTGTCCCGAACGGGCCTGCGTCGAGTGCGGCGCGGCCGTGCTCGTCGGACCGGACGCCACGGCGGGTGACCACCCGGCCGTCACGCCCGGTGACCAGGTGGACGTCACGTTCGGTGATCGGACGGACCGCACGCCGGGTGACGGCGGAACGTCCCGTCCCGCCCCCTCCCGGGCCACCGCGCGGCCGGAGATCCCCGGCCCCCTCCCCTCGGCCTCCTCCTCTTCCGTGTCCACCCCCACCTCCGCCCCCGCTTCCACCCCCGCTCCCGCTTCGTCCACCCCTTCCGACCCCACGTCCGGCGAGCCGGGCCGCGCGGAACGCGCCCTCGCGCGGGCCGTGGCCTGACCCCGACGCCACTGAAGACGAGACCTGTGCTGTGCCCCCAACCCCGCTCTCCCCGCCGCTCAGCGCGACCGGCGGACCTCCCGGTGTGCCCGTGACCCGCGACGACGATCCTGCCGCCGACCTGCCGCCGGCCGCGTTCCAGCGCGCCCGCGAGGCGCTCCAGGCCGTCCTGGACGGCCCGCCGCCGCGCCCTGAACTCGATCTCGAGGACATGCCCGCCCCGCAGCGCCTGGCCCCCTACGCGGCCGCGCTGTCCGGCTCGGTCTACCGCGAGGACGACACCGAGGTGGCGTCCGGACGGCTGATCGTCCTGTACGACCCCGCGGGCCGGGACGGATGGGAGGGCGGCTTCCGGGTCGTCGCCTACATCCGCGCCGACCTCGAGCCGGAGTTCGCCGCCGACGAGCTGATCGGCTCGGTCGCGTGGAGCTGGCTGCTGGAGGCGCTCGAGCCCGCCGGCTACACCGCGGTGTCGGGGACGATCACCCGCGCGGTGTCGGAGAGTTTCGGCGACAAGAGCGACGAACCGTCCGCGACCGAGCTGGAGCTGCGCGCGTCCTGGTCCCCGACCGACTCCGGTTCGGGCATCGACATGGCCGGGCACGTGGCCGCATGGTGCGAGGTCATGAGCACGACGGCGGGCCTGCCGCCCGCCGGGGTCACCGCGCTGCCGGACGGCTCCGGCGGCACGGGCCGCTGAGCGACGTACGGTAGGGGCGTGGGAAGCAGAGCGCCGGGCACCGAGACCGCCGGGGAGAACACCGAGACCGTGGCAGCGTCCGAGACACCGCAGACCGCCGCGCGCGCGGGCACGACCGGGCCCGTGGGCGCGGACGACGCCGGATCCGCGGGAGCCGCGACGGGCCCGCCCGCCCGGGCCGCCGGGCACGCGGGCACCGGCTCGCCGTCCGGCGGCGCGTCCGCCGGAGCCGGCGGTCGCGCCGGGGCGGGCGCCGCCGAGGGCGAGGTGGGTGAGGAGCGGCACTCGACGCCGCTCCTGGAGCCGCGGGAGGGCGTCCCGCCGGTCCTGGCGGACGAGTCCGGGCTGTCCCGGATCGTGGAGGCGTTCGCGCACGGCTCCGGTCCGGTGGCGGTGGACGCCGAGCGCGCGTCCGGCTACCGGTACGGGCAGCGGGCGTACCTGATCCAGCTGCGCCGGGCGGGCGCGGGGACGGCCCTGATCGACCCGATCGAGTGCCCCGACCTGACCGGCCTGAACGCGGCGCTGGCCGACACCGAGATGGTGCTGCACGCCGCCAACCAGGACCTTCCCTGCCTGTCCGAGGTCGGCCTGAAGCCGGCGTCGCTGTTCGACACCGAGCTGGCCGGGCGGCTGCTCGGCTACCCGAGGGTCGGGCTCGGCTCGATCGTCGAGAACGTCCTCGGGTTCGCGCTGGAGAAGGGCCACTCGGCGGCGGACTGGTCGACGCGTCCCCTGCCCGAGGACTGGCTGAAGTACGCGGCGCTGGACGTCGAGCTGCTGGTGGAGCTGCGCGACGCGCTGCACGAGGAGCTGGAGCGCACGGGCAAGCTGCCGTGGGCGATGGAGGAGTTCGCCGCGATCCTGGCGACGCCGCCGAAGACGCCGCGCGCCGACCCGTGGCGCCGGACGTCCGGCATCCACCGGATCCGGAACCGGCGCGCGCTGGCGATCGTCCGCGAGGTCTGGGAGACCCGCGACCGGATCGCCCAGGAGCGCGACCTGTCCCCCGGGCGCGTCCTGCAGGACGCCGCGATCGTCGAGCTGGCGCTGAAGACGCCGAAGACCCCCGCCGAACTGCTCGCGCTGCCGACCATGAAGGGCCGCGGGGCGCGCCGGCACCAGTCGGCGTGGCTGCGCGCGGTGTCCCGGGCGCGGGGCGTTCCCGAGCGCGGGCTGCCCGAGGCGAACCTCCCCGGGGACGGCCCGCCGCCCGCGCACCGCTGGGCCGAGCGCGACCCGGCCGCCGCCGAGCGGCTCACCGCCGCCCGCGCGGTGGTGACGACGCTGTCGGAGCAGTTCACCGTCCCGGCCGAGAACCTGATGCAGCCGGACGCGGTGCGCCGCCTGTCGTGGTCGCCGCCGCCCGGTCCGATCGCCGCCGAGCCGCTCGCGGACGCCCTGCGCGGCCTCGGCGCGCGCGAGTGGCAGATCGGGCTGGTGGTGCCGCCGCTGGCCAGGGCCTGGAGCGAGCTCTAGCCGGATCTCACCGGCCCACGCCGCCGGAGCATCGCCGCGGGTACCTCTCCGCCGGGTCAGATCACAGACGCCCCCTGTTGGGATAAATCGGGAATTAGGTTAGCTTTACCTAAGCATCCTGGTTTCGCCGCAGGGAACCCGTCCCGTGGCCCGACCCCCGAGGAGCGTGGCGATGCTACTGGGCAACTTCCTCATCGGACTGCGGGAAGGGCTCGAGGCGGCCCTCGTGGTCAGCATCCTGATCGCCTACCTGGTGAAGACCGGGCGGCGGGAGGCGCTGCTGCCGGTGTGGACGGGCATCGGGGTCGCGATCGCGGTGTCGGTCGGGTTCGGGCTGGCGCTGTCCGCCGCGTCCTCGGAGATGCAGTTCAAGACCCAGGAGCTGTTCGGCGGGATCCTGTCGATCATCGCGGTCGGGCTGGTCACCTGGATGGTGTTCTGGATGCGCCGCACGTCCCGGTTCATGAAGAAGGAGCTCGAGGGCAAGCTCGGAGCCGCGCTGGACGTCGGCCCGGTCGCGCTCGGGACGGTCGCGTTCCTCGCGGTCGGCCGGGAGGGCCTGGAGACCGCGCTGTTCCTGTGGACGAACATCACCAGCTCGTCCGAGGGGTCGACGCAGCCGATCCTCGGCGCGCTGCTCGGCCTGGCCTGCGCGGTCGCCCTCGGGTACCTGCTGTACCGGGGCGGGCTGAAGCTGAACCTCAAGCGCTTCTTCGCCTGGACGGGCGGCGCGCTGATCGTGGTCGCGGCCGGGGTGTTCGGCTACGGCTTCAAGGACCTGCAGGAGGCGGATCTCCTGCCCGGCCTGCACACCGTCTGGCTCGAGCCGCACGTGTTCTTCGCCAAGTTCGGCTCGGCGGGCGACTGGCTGCAGACCGCCTTCCAGGGCGTCCTGAACGTCACGCCGCAGATCACCGCGCTCCAGCTGATCATGTGGGCGCTGTACCTGGTCGTGGTGATGGGCTTCTTCCTGCGCCCGCAGGGCGGCCCGAAGAGCGCCCCGGTCAAGCCCGCCTCCGAGCCGGCCGCCTCCTCCTGAGCCGAGCTGAACTCCGCGCCCTTTTCCCGGCCTAGAGGTCGGGGAGGGGGTCGCGCGGGAGGATGCCGGGGTCGAACACCTCGGCGTCCGCCGCGTTGATCACCGGCACGTACTCGTCGTCCACCTCGAAGAACGCCCCGGCGAACTCGAAGCACGCGCCCGCGCCCGTCTCGACCGGCCCGATGCGGCGCTCGCGCGGGTAGCTGCCCCACACGCCGCTCGGGCCCGTCCGGCCGCCGGACCCGGTGCAGAGCACGGTGACCCGCTCGCCGGTCACCACGAACAGGAAGCCCGCGCCGCCGCCGCGGCTCAGCGCGGGGAACGCGTAGCGGATCTCCACCTCGCCGCCGAGGAACTCCCGGCAGCGCCGGCGCAGCGGACCCGGCAGCGGCATGCGACGTCCGACCCTTCACACTCCTGGGGCGGCCGGGGAGCCCGGCCTCCCCCATCATCCCGTCCTCCGCTCCCCCGGACCACCGCGTCGCGCAAGCCCGCCGCTCACGCGCGGGACGGCGATTCCGGCGGGCTCAGGCGGTCCGGGACGATCTTGCCCGTGGCGTTGCGCGGCAGGCTCCGGACGAGGTGGACGTCGCGCGGGACGGCGTACCGGGCGACCTCGGCGTGGACGTGGGCGCGGACGTCCGCGGGGTCGATCCGGGCGCCCGGCCTGGGAACGACGTAGGCGGCGACGCGCTGGCCCCACTCGGGGTCCGGGACGCCGACGACCGCGACCTCGTGGATCTCGGGCATCCGCAGCAGGGCGTCCTCGACGTCACGCGGGACGACGTTCTCGCCACCCGAGACGATCACGCCGTCGGCCCGTCCGGCGACGAACAGCAGGCCGCGGCGGTCGACGCGGCCGAGATCGCCGGTCGCGAGCAGCCCGTCCCGGACGGGCAGCGGCTCCCCGCCGGTGTACCCCTCGAACAGCAGCTCGTTGGCGGCGTGGATGTGGCCGATCTCGCCGCGCGGGACCGTCCGGCCGCCGGGGTCCAGGATCGACAGCGACGTCCCGGCGGGCGGACGGCCGGCCGTGCGGGGGTCGAGCCGCAGGTCGCGCGGGGTCGCGATGGACACCCAGGACGTCTCGGTCGAGCCGTACACGTTGTAGAGGCGGTCGCCGAACGCGTCCATGAACCGGACCGCGAGGTCGCCCGGAAGGGCGGAACCGCTGACGGCGACGATCCGCAGCGTGGACGACGCGTCGTACCGGGCGCGCGTCGCGGCGGGCAGGTCCAGGATGCGCTGGAGCATCACCGGGACGGCGAACAGGACGGTGTCCCCCTGCCCGGCGACGGCCGCGAGCGTCCGCACGGGGTCGAACCGCCGGTGCAGGACGACCGGGGCGCGCAGGGCCCACGCCATCTGGAGCGCCGAGTATCCCCACATGTGGAACAGCGGAGCCTCGACGACCATCGTCTGCCGCGACCGCAGCGGGATCCGGGACGCCATCGACGCCAGCGGCCACAGGCCCGGCCGGGGCGGGCGGCGGGCTCCCCGGGGCCGTCCCATGGTGCCGGAGCTGAGCATGATCGTCCGGCTCTGCACCTGCGGCGGCCCGGACGCCCGGGACGGCGTCGCCTCGATGATCCGCCCGATCGTCGCCGCCGGGGTCGTCGCCAGCCCTCCCCGGGGCCGCGCCGACGCACGGTCGGACGGGGCGTGGTCCGCCCACAGGACGCGGCGGCGGAGCGCGACCGGGACGGCGGAGAGCAGCGGCTCGAACTCGGCGTCCGCGATGATCAGGTCCATGCGCAGCTCGGACAGGACGTCGCGGAGGCGGCCCGTCCCGAAGCCGGTGTTCAGCGGGACGACCTCGGCGCCGCGGCGGCTGCACGCGACCAGGGAGAGCACCAGGCCGCGGTGGTTGCGGCACAGCAGGCCGACGCGGGGGCGGGGCCCGGCCAGGGGCAGGCCGTCGGCGAGCCGCGCGGACCGGTCGTCCAGCTCGGCGAAGGTCAGCTCGCCCTCGTCGTCGGTCAGGGCGAGCCGGTCGGGGACGCGGGCGGCGGCGGCCACCAGGAGCCCGGCCAGGGTGGTGCCCCAGGTGCGGAGCGCGCCGATCTGGGACAGGACGCGGTGCGGCGGGCCCGCGACGAGGCCGGTGCGGAGCAGCATGCCGGTGAGGTCGCGCGCGTGCCCGAGCCTGCGGCGCAGACCGGGGCGGTAGGCGGGCCTCGCGTGCGTCACCGGCGTCCTCCTCGGTGCGTCACCGTCAAGGTAACCGGCGGAAGGGAGGGGAACAAGGGACGTCCGGGACGGCCGCCCGTACGGAACGTCCGGTTTTCCGAGGTCGGTCATCCGGGACCGCGTGGCAAACTGGATCGAGGCTGATCGGCAGGATCGGCCGACCGGATCCCGGGAGGTGGCCCCTTGGCGGGTGCGGACGGACGGCGCGCTTCGGGCGCGCTGGAAACCGAGATCATGTCGGTGCTCCAGCGGGCCGGGCGGCCGCTTTCCACGACCGACGTCCAGCGGCTGCTCACCGACGACCTCGCCTACTCCACGGTCGTCACGATCCTGACCCGCATGCACGACAAGGGCCTGCTCGTGCGCGCGAAGACCGGGCGCGCGTTCCGGTACGCGCCGGTCAGCGACGAGCCCGGCCTCGTGGCGCGGCGCATGCACCAGGCCCTCCAGGAGCGTCCGGACCGGCACATGGTGCTGGCCCGCTTCGTCGACACCCTCTCCGACCAGGACGAACGCCTCCTCCGCGAGCTCCTCGAAGGACGCCCGGAGTGATCACCCCGACGCCGGGACGGCGGGGGGACGGGCGGCCGGGGCCGTGATGACCGACCCCGACACCTACCTCGCGCTCCTGCTCCCGGTGGTGGCGGCCCTGGCGGCGCGGCCGCTGTCCGAGCGGCTCTCGCCGCGCACCGCGGTCTGGTCGCTGACCGGGACGGGCGTGGCGCTGGCCGTGGCGAGCCTGGCGACGCTGGCGGTCTCGGCGCTGGGCAGCGCGCTGCGGCTGCCGCCGATCGCGGCGCTCGGGCACATGTCCGAGGCCGTGCTGCGGCGCGCGCCCATCACCGACCCGGTGTACGGGACGGCGGCGGCCGTCCTGCTGACGGTGTGCCTGGTCGCGGTGGCCTGCGCGGCGGTCCGGCAGGGGTACCGGCTGGCGGCGTCCGCGCGGACGGCCCGGTCCCTGCCCGGCGACGGCCTGATCGCGATCATGGACGATCCGGAGGCCGAGGCGTTCGCCCTACCCGGGCGTCCCGGACGCGTCGTCGTCACCACCGGCATGCTGGACGTCCTGACCCCGGCGCAGCGCGACGCGCTGATCGCGCACGAGCGGGCGCACCTGGCCGACCGGCACCACCTCTTCCGGGCCCTCACGACCGTCGCCGTCGCGGCGAACCCGCTGCTCTGGCCGCTGCGCTCCGCGGTCGTCTTCGCCACCGAGCGCTGGGCGGACGAGCGGGCCGCGGCGTCCATCGACGACCGGGAGCAGACCGCGCAGGCGATCGGACGCGCCGCCCTCGCCCACAGCCGGCGTCCCCGCCTCAGCCATGCCGCGGCCCTCGGCATCCGCGGCAGGGAGGGCATCGGCGCCGAAAGGAGCGGCGGGCGGAGCATCCGCGCCGGGCGGGGGCCGCGGCGGCTCACCCGGCGGCCCGGGCCGCTGCCCCGGCGGGTGGCGGCGCTGCTGGGGCCGCCCCCGGCGCGGCGTCCGCTGCTGATCGCGGCGCTGGTCGGGCTGGTGCTGGTGTCGCTGCTGGCCACCCAGGACGCCGCGTTCGACCTGCACGAGCTGGTCGAACACGCCCAGGCCGCCGACTAGATCGTTTCGACGGGCCGCAGGACCGGTCTCGGCTACGCTGGCGTCCCATAAAATCTACATAGATGTAGATATCTCTTCGGCGCAGGCTCAGGGAAACGGGGTTCCGGGTGATCGAGAAGGCAGCGGCGGCGACGCTCGCCGGACGCGACGCGTTCGACGCGGGGCTGTACCGCGCGGTGGTCGGCGTCTCCCACCACACGAGCGGCCTGAACGGCCTGGTCAACTGGTGGAGCGACTACGGGCTCGCGCTGTTCGCCGTCCTCGCCGGACTGGCCTGGTGGACGGCCCGGGACCGGGGCCTGCGCACCGCCCTGACCGCCCTGTGGGTGCCCGGCGCGATGGTCGCGGCGTTCGTGGTGAGCAGCGTTCTGAAGTTGATGATCCAAGAGCAGCGGCCGTGCCGCGCCATGCCCACGGTACACATCGCGGCCTCGTGCCCCGGCGCGTCCGACTACTCGTTCCCGAGCAACCACGCCGTCCTGGCCGGGGCCGCCGCGGTCGCGGTCTGCTTCGCCGCCGGACGGCTCCTCGCCGCGATCGCCGTGGTCAACGCCCTGGTCATCGCCGCCTCGCGCGTCTACATCGGCGTCCACTACCCGCACGACGTGGCCGTCGGCCTCCTGGTGGGCGCGCTGGTCGCCGCCGTCGGCGCCCTCCTGCTGACCAGGATCCTCGACCGCGTCGCGCCGGCCCGCCGCGCGGGGACGCACGCCGCCGCCCGCTGAGAGTCCGCTCGTCGGCTTCCTCCTCCAGGGCATCGCCCGCACCCGGCGCCGCCGCCGGGCCGCCGTCCGTGAGGAGGCCACCCACCACACCCCGCGCTAGCGCCGCACCGAATCCGCCACACTGAGATTCAGGCCACGATTCGGACCGGGGAGCGGTGTCGGTGACGCGCGGGGGCATTACCGACGAGTAGGATGGCGAGTTACCAGTGAGTAACCACCTTCCGAGGGAGGGCGACCCGTGCCTCGTACCGCACGTGACGTCGTGTTCGTGGACGGCGTCCGGACGCCGTTCGGCAAGGCGGGCCCCAAGGGCCTGTACGCGGAGACCCGTGCGGACGACATGGTCGTCCGGGCCATCCGCGAGCTGATGCGCCGCAACCCGTCCCTGCCGCCGGAGCGGGTGGACGAGGTCGCCGTCGCCGCCACCACGCAGACCGGCGACCAGGGCCTGACCATCGGCCGCAGCGCCGCCGTCCTCGCGGGCCTGCCCAAGAGCGTCCCCGGCTACGCCATCGACCGCATGTGCGCGGGCGGGATGACCGCGGTCACCACGACCGCGGCCGGAATCTCCTTCGGCTCCTACGACGTCGTCCTCGCGGGCGGCGTCGAGCACATGGGCCGGCACCCGATGGGCGAGGGCGTCGACCCGAACCCGCGCTTCCTGGCCGACAAGCTCGTCGACCCGACGGCGCTGGTCATGGGCACGACCGCGGAGAACCTGCACGACCGGTTCCCGCAGATCACCAAGGAGCGCGCGGACGCCTACGCCGTCCGCAGCCAGGAGAAGGTCGCCGCCGCGTACGAGGCCGGGAAGATCCAGCCCGACCTGGTACCGACCGCGATCCGGTCCGCCGAGAAGGGCTGGGGCCTCGCCACCGAGGACGAGCCGCCGCGGCCCGGCACCTCCATGGAGGACCTCGCCAAGCTGAAGACCCCGTTCCGGGTGCACGGCAACGTCACCGCCGGGAACGCCGCGGGCCTGAACGACGGCGCGACGGCCTGCCTGCTCGCCGCCGAGGACGTGGCCCGCGAGCTCGGCCTCACCCCGCGCATGCGGCTGGTCGACTTCGCCTTCGCGGGCGTCGAGCCCGAGGTCATGGGCGTCGGCCCGGTCCCGGCGACCGAGAAGCTGCTCGCCCGCAACTCCCTCACCATGGACGACATCGGCCTCATCGAGATCAACGAGGCGTTCGCCGTCCAGGTGCTGGCGTTCCTGGAGCACTTCAAGATCGCCGACGACGACGCGCGCGTGAACCCGTGGGGCGGCGCGATCGCCTTCGGCCACCCGCTGGCCTCGTCCGGCGTCCGCCTGATGACCCAGCTCTCGCGGCTGTTCGAGGAGCGGACCGACGTCCGCTACGGCCTGACCACGATGTGCGTCGGCATGGGCATGGGCGGAACCGTCCTCTGGGAGAACGTGAACTGGGAGGGCGACAAGTGAGCGCCGGAATCACCGAGATCTTCGCCGGCGAGGTCGTCACGCACGCCCGCGTCCGCGACGTCCAGCTTCCGTTCGGCGCGGGCACGCTCGCGCTGATCACGCTGGACAACGGCTTCGACCACACCAAGCCGAGCACGTTCGGGCCGGGCGGCCTGACCGAGCTGAACGCCGCGATCGACTCCATCGCCGGACGCGACGACATCGTCGCCGTCGGCGTGACCGGCAAGCCGTTCATCTTCGCCGTCGGCGCGGACCTCAAGGGCGTCCCGCTGGTGGAGAAGCGCGAGGACGCGCTGGCCATCGGCAAGCTCGGCCACGACGTGTTCCGCCGCCTCGGCGAGCTGAACGTCCCGTCGTTCGCCTACTACAACGGCGCGGCGATGGGCGGCGGCGTCGAGATCGGCCTGCACTGCACCTACCGGACGGTCTCCCGCAACGTCCCGGCGATGAGCCTGCCCGAGGCGTTCCTCGGCCTCGTCCCCGGCTGGGGCGGCACGTACCTGCTGCCGAACCTGATCGGCGTGGAGAAGGCCCTCAAGGTCGTCATCGACAACCCGCTCGCCCAGAACAAGCAGCTCAAGGGCCAGCAGGCGTACGACCTCGGCATCGCCGACGCGATCTTCGACGCCGCCGACTTCCTCGAGGAGTCGCTGGCCTGGACCGCCCACGTCCTCCAGGGCGACATCGAGGTCAAGCGCCCCGAGGTCGACAAGGGCAAGGCCTGGGACGACGCGGTCAACATGGCCCGCTGGACGCTCGAGGGCAAGCTGCACGGCGCCGCCCCGTCCTACGTCCGCGCGCTGGACCTGGTCGCCGCCGCCAAGGACCGCAGCCGCGACGAGGGCTTCGCCGCCGAGGACGAGGCGCTCGCCGACCTCATCATGAGCGACGAGCTGCGCGCCGGCCTGTACGCGTTCGACCTGGTGCAGAAGCGCGCCAAGCGTCCCGCGGGCGCGCCGGACAAGGCGCTGGCCCGCAAGGTCACCAAGGTCGGCGTCGTCGGCGCGGGCCTGATGGCCTCGCAGCTTGCGCTGCTGTTCGCGCGCCGCCTGGAGGTCCCGGTCGTGCTGACCGACCTCGACCAGGAGCGCCTGGACAAGGGCGTCGGCTACGCGCACGGCGAGATCGACAAGCTGCTCGGCAAGGGCCGGATCTCGGCCGACAAGGCCAACCGGCTCAAGGGCCTGATCAGCGGCTCGCTGACCAAGGACGCCTTCGCCGACGCGGACTTCGTCATCGAGGCCGTGTTCGAGGAGATGTCGGTCAAGCAGAAGGTGTTCGCCGAGGTCGAGGAGCACGTCTCCCCCGAGGCGATCCTCGCGACCAACACCTCCTCGCTGTCGGTGTCGGAGATGGCGAGCAAGCTGAAGCACCCCGAGCGGGTCGTCGGCTTCCACTTCTTCAACCCGGTCGCGATCCTGCCGCTGCTGGAGATCGTCCGCGGCGAGCAGACCGACGACGCGGCCCTCGCGACCGCGTTCTCGGTCGGCAAGCAGCTGAAGAAGTCCTGCGTGCTGGTCAAGGACGCCCCGGCGTTCGTGGTCAACCGGATCCTGCTGCGCCTGATGGCGGAGATCATCCAGACCGTGGACGAGGGCACCCCGATCGAGACGGCCGAGCGCGCCGCCAACCCGCTCGGCCTGCCGATGCCGCCGTTCGTCCTGATGGGCCTGGTCGGCCCGGCGATCGCGCTGCACGTCAACGAGACGCTGCACGGCGCGTTCCCGGAGCGGTTCCCGCTGTCGGAGAAGTTCGGCAAGTTCGTGGCCGAGGGCAAGCGGGGCGTCTACATGCCCGACTTCACCCTCGACCCCGAGGCCGTCGAGCTGTTCGCCGGCGGCGACAAGGCGTCCACCGAGGAGCAGGTGCTCGAGCGGGCGCTGAAGGCCCTGGCCGAGGAGATCCGGCTCATGCTGGACGAGGGCGTCGTGGCCGCCCCCGAGGACATCGACCTGTGCATGATCCTCGGCGCCGGCTGGCCGTTCCACCTGGGCGGGATCACCCCGTACCTGGACCGCAGCGGGATCGCCGAGCAGGTGACCGGCCGCCGGTTCCTCGAGCCGGGCGTAGCGTCCCTGCCCGCCTGACCCGACAGCCCGCTTGAACGCGGGCCCCGCTGGAACAGGGGCCCGCTCGAGCGAACGGCGCGCGCGTGAACAGCGCGCGCGCCCGAACGCCGGTGTCACCACGCCGACGTGAACACGGAGATGCCGTCCCGAACCATCGGGACGGCATTTTCGCGTTTTCATTGCGCATCCCGGACGGAACCGGAGTTTTGGTGGCCGTGATCCCGCCTAAAAACTCTGTATCACCCACTGCAGCCATCCCGTCACCAGCCGAGAGGACGCCAGGTGGACCTGTTCCGGACGAAGTCGGTCGAACAGTCGATCAGCGACACCGAGGAGCCGGACCACCGGCTGCGCCGGGACCTGGGGCCCCTGGACCTGCTCATCTTCGGCGTCGGCGTCATCATCGGGACCGGCATCTTCGTCCTCACCGGCCAGGTCGCGCGGGACAAGGCCGGGCCGGCGGTCGCGATCTCGTTCCTGCTGGCCGCCGTGGTGTGCGGCCTGGCGGCGCTCTGCTACGCCGAGTTCTCCTCGACGGTCCCGGTGGCGGGATCGGCCTACACCTTCTCCTACGCGACGCTCGGCGAGTTCCCGGCCTGGATCATCGGCTGGGACCTGATCCTGGAGCTGGCGCTCGGCGCGGCCGTGGTGTCGGTCGGCTGGTCCGGATACCTGGCCTCCCTGCTGAGCGGCATCGGGATCCATCTGCCCGCCTCGGTCCTGAATCCGCCCGGGTACAACGGCGGGGTGCTGAACATCCCGGCGGTGCTGATCGTCCTCGCGGTGACGGGGCTGCTGGTCACGGGCGTCAAGGTCTCAGCGCGGGTGAACGCGGTGGTCGTGACGATCAAGGTCGCGATCGTGCTGCTGGTGATCTTCGCGGGGCTGTTCTTCATCAAGGGGGCGAACTACCACCCGTTCATCCCCCCGTCGCAGTCGAACCCGTCGGTCTCGGGCGCCGCCGCGCCGCTCCTCCAGGTGCTGTTCGGCATCAGCCCGGTGTCCTTCGGCTGGCTCGGCATCTTCGCGGCCCTGTCCATCGTCTTCTTCGCCTACATCGGCTTCGACATCGTGGCCACGGCCGCCGAGGAGGCGCGGCATCCGCAGCGCGACCTGCCGATCGGGCTGCTCGGCTCGCTGGTCGTCACGGCCGTCCTGTACGTGGCGGTCTCCCTGGTCGTGGTCGGCATGCAGCACTACACCGAGCTGAGCGTCGCGGCGCCGCTGGCGGACGCGTTCAAGGCCGTCGGCCATCCGGCGTTCGCGACGATCATCAGCATCGGCGCGGTCGCGGGCCTCATGACGGTCGTGCTGATCATGCTGCTCGGGCAGAGCCGGGTGTTCTTCGCGATGAGCCGGGACGGCCTGCTCCCGGCCTGGCTCTCGGCCGTCCACCCGCGGTTCGGCACGCCCTACCGGTCGACGCTCATCATGGGCAGCATCGTCGCGATCCTCGCCGGGCTGATCCCGCTCGCCAAGCTCGCCGAGCTGGTGAACATCGGCACGCTGTTCGCGTTCGTGGTCGTGTCCGTCGGCGTGGTGATCCTCCGCCGCACCCGGCCGGACCTGCCGCGCGCGTTCCGGACGCCGCTCGTCCCGGCCGTCCCGGTGCTGTCCGTCCTGGCCTGCCTGTTCGTCATGCTGAACCTGCCGGTCGAGACCTGGTACCGGTTCTTCGCCTGGATGGCGGTCGGCGTGATCGTCTACTTCGGCTACGGCCGCTCCCACTCCCGGCTCCAGGCGGCCCGATCCGGGGTGTGACGGCGCTCACGCTGTCACTTTCGGCCGCGACGAGGGCACAATGCCCCCATGACGGGACACCTGCGGGTCGCGGTCGTCGGTTCCGGTCCGGCCGGGTTGTACGCGGCCGAGGCCCTGCTCAAGCAGGCCGGGGACGGAGTCCGCGTGGACGTGTTCGACCGCCTCCCGTCGCCGTACGGGCTCGTCCGGTACGGGGTCGCGCCGGACCACCCGTCCATCAAGTCGATCGCGAACTACCTCCAGGGCGTCCTGGAGCGTCCCGGGGTGCGGTTCTTCGGCTGCGTCGAGCTCGGCCGGGACGTGTCGCGCGCCGAGCTGCTCGACCACTACGACGCCGTGATCTACTCGACCGGCGCGATGGTCGACCGGCATCTGGGCATCCCCGGCGAGCACCTGCCCGGCAGCTTCGCCGCCACCGACTTCGTCAACTGGTACTGCGGCCACCCCGACGCCGCCGACCACGGCTTCGCGCTGGACGCCGAGGAGGTCGCCGTCATCGGCGTCGGGAACGTCGCCGTGGACGTCGTCCGCATCCTCGCCCGGACGGTGGACGAGCTGCGTCCGACGGACGTGCCCGAGCAGGTCCTGGACGCGCTGTCGCGCAGCCGGGTCCGGCGCGTCCACATGATCGGGCGGCGAGGCCCGGCGCAGGCCAAGTTCACCACCAAGGAGCTGCGCGAGCTGGGCACGCTCGCCGAGGCGTCCGTGCACGTCCCGGCCGGGGACATGGACCTGGACGAGGCGAGCGCCGCGGCCGCCGAGGCCGACCGGCACGTGCGCGGCAACATCAAGGTCCTCAACGGCTGGACGGACGCCCCGAACGACCGTCCGCGCCGCATCGACGTGCGGTTCTGGCGCGCGCCCACCGAGATCCTCGGCACCGACCGGGTCGAGGGGCTGCGCCTGGAGCGCACCCGCCTGGACGACACCGGGCGCGTCACCGGCACCGGCGAGTTCGAGGACCTGCCCGTCGGCATGGTGCTGCGCTCGGTCGGGTACCAGAGCGTCCCGCTGGCGGGGCTGCCGTTCGACGAGCGCAGCAAGGTCGTCCCGAACGACGGCGGGCGCGTCCTCGGCCCCGACGGGTCCCCGCTCCCCCGCGAGTACGTGGCGGGCTGGGTCAAGCGCGGCCCGACCGGCGTGGTCGGGACGAACAAGTCCGACGCCGCCGAGACCGTCCGGAACCTGCTCGCCGACCTCGGCGACACCCGCACCGAACCCGCCGGGACGATCGAGAACCTGCTGGAGCGCTGCGAGCTCCCCGCCGTCCGCTACGAGGACTGGCTCAACCTCGACGCCGCCGAGATCGCCCTCGCCCGCTCCCTGGACCGCGGCGAACGCGTGAAACTGGCCCGCTGGGACGCCATGCGCACCGCCTGCCACGGCGCCTGACCGCTCACTCCGCGCTCATCGCCCGACCCACCTGAGCCGCACTCCGCGCCGCCCCACGGGCGTCGGACGAGCCTCTGAGCGCCTGCCTCACAGGGTTCCGGGGGGATGTGGCCCACGCGGTGCGGACGCGGCCCTGGTCGCGTTCTGGGGCAAGGGGGGCGATTCAGACGGGCCGCGCGGGCGGGCGGCGGGGAATCGGAGACGGCCACGTGAGCGAAGAGTTACCGTGCGTGTGTGATCGGAGGTCCTGAGCGACGCACGACGGCCGAGGGCGCGTGAGCGCCCCCGGCCGGCCGGAGTGCGGGGCGTCAGTCGCTGACGGCCTCGGCGTGGTGTTCGGCGTGGGACGCGTTGCCGTGCCCGGCGACGTGCGCGGTCGCGGCGGTGATCTCGCGGGCCAGGTCCTGCGGGGTGAGGCCGAGGTCGGCGAGGATCTGCGCGCGCGAGGCGTGGTCGAGGAACTCCTGCGTGATGCCGTAGGTGCGGACCGGGACGTCCACGGCGTGGTCGCGCAGCTCGCGGGCGACGGCGTCGCCGACCGCGCCGGTGCGGCCGTTGTCCTCCACGACCGCGACCAGGGTGTGCCCGGCGGCGAGCCCGACCAGCTCCGGGTCGAGCGGCTTGACCCAGCGCGGGTCGACGACCGTGACGCCGATGCCCTGCGCGGCGATCAGCTCGGCGGCCTCCAGCGCCGTGGCGGCCAGGGATCCGGCGACCACGAGCAGCACGCGGGTGCCGTTCGCGCCGTCGAGCCGGGCCAGGACGTCCATGTCGCCGATCTTGTCGACGGCCGGGACGTCGGCGGCGGCCGAGCCCTTCGGGTACCGGATCGCGGACGGGCCGCCCTCGATGGCGACGCACTCGCGGAGCAGCTCGCGCAGCCGGGTGCCGTCGCGCGGGACGGCGATGCGCATGCCCGGCACCAGCGACAGGATCGACAGGTCCCACATGCCGTTGTGGGACGCGCCGTCGTCGCCGGTCACGCCGGACCGGTCGAGCGCGAACGTCACGGGCAGTTTGTGGAGCGCCACGTCCATCAGGACCTGGTCGAACGCGCGGTTCAGGAAGGTCGCGTAGACGGCGAAGACCGGGTGCATGCCGCCGAACGCGAGCCCGGCGGCCGAGGTCGCGGCGTGCTGCTCGGCGATGCCGACGTCGTAGATGCGGTCCGGGTAGGCCTCGGCGAACGGGGCGAGCCCGGTCGGGTGCAGCATCGCGGCGGTGATCGCGACCACGTCGGGGCGCTCGGCGCCGATCGCGACCATCTCCTCGCCGAACACCGACGTCCAGCCGGGGGCGGCGCCGGGCTTGGCGATGGACTTGCCGGTGGCGGGGTCGAACGCCCCGGCGCCGTGCATGTGGTCCTCGTCGTTGGCGAGGGCGGGCTCGTAGCCCTGGCCCTTGCGGGTGAGCGCGTGGACGATCACCGGGCGGCCGTACGAGCGCGCCTTGCGCAGCGCGTGCTCCACGGCCTCGGTGTCGTGGCCGTCGATCGGGCCGACGTACTTCATGCCGAGGTCCTCGAACATGGCCTGCGGCTGGAGGACGTCCTTGATGCCCTTCTTCATGCCGTGCAGCGCCTCGTAGGCGACCGCGCCGACCACGGGGGCCTTCGGCACCGTCCGCTTGATCAGGTCGAGGGCGCGCTCGTAGCCCTGGGTGACGCGCAGGTCGGCGAGGTGGCTGGCGAGGCCGCCGATCGTCGGCGAGTAGGACCGGCCGTTGTCGTTGACGACGATGATCACCGGGCGGTCCTGGGCGCCGGCGATGTTGTTCAGGGCCTCCCAGCACATGCCGCCGGTGAGCGCGCCGTCGCCGACCACCGCGACCACGGCCCGCTCGGACTCGCCGCGCAGCTGGAACGCCTTGGCGATGCCGTCGGCGTAGGACAGGACGGTCGAGGCGTGCGAGTTCTCGATCACGTCGTGCTCGGACTCGGCCTGGCTCGGGTACCCGGAGATGCCGCCGCGCCGCTTGAGGGCGGAGAAGTCCTGCCGTCCGGTCAGCAGCTTGTGGACGTACGCCTGGTGGCCGGTGTCGAACATGATCCGGTCGCTGGGCGAGTCGAAGACCCGGTGCAGCGCGATGGTGAGCTCGACGACGCCCAGGTTCGGCCCGAGGTGCCCGCCGGTCTTGGAGACCGCGTCCACCAGGAACTCGCGGACCTCCCCGGCCAGGCGGGGAAGCAGCGTGGCGTCCAGTCGCTTGAGGTCTTCAGGACCCGTGATCGACTCCAGCAGGGTCACGCTTGTCAACTCCTCCATCAGGGGCTTTCGGAGGCCCCTGGTCGTCGGGCCGTTCCGAGTTTAGTGCGGCTTGACCGACCCGGTGCCCCGCCCCGGCGCCTGGGACGATTTCCGCACCGAATCGCCACAACCACCTACCGGACCACCATCTCCGGCCCACGGCCGCGGGCCGGGGTCACCACTCCCAACGAAAGGAACCGCGTGTCCGTTCACACCGAGGAGATCGTGCTGCTGAACGCCGCCGACGAGGCGATCGGGACGGCCCCCAAGCTGGCCAGCCACCACCGGGACACCCCTTACCACCTGGCGTTCTCCTGTTACGTGGCCGCTCCGGACGGCCGGGTGCTGATCACCCGGCGGGCGCTGGACAAGAAGACCTTCCCGGGCGTCTGGACGGGCAGCTGCTGCGGCCATCCGGCCCCCGGGGAGGGCCTGCGGGACGCCGTGCGGCGGCGGCTGTCGGCCGAGCTCGGGATCACCGCGGACGCGATCACGTCCGTTCTGCCCGGGTTCAGATACCGGGCGGTCGCCGAGGACGGCGTGGTCGAGTACGAGCGCTGCCCGGTCGTCCGCGCGACCGTGACCGACACCACGACGGCCCCCGCCCCGGGCGAGGTCGAGAACGCCGAGTGGTGGACGTGGAAGGAGTGCCTCGAGCTCGTGGGCCGGCCCGAGGCGTCCCCCTGGTACAGGCTCCAGATGGCCGAGCTCGTGCCGCTCGGCGAGCCCCTCGACTGGCCGGACGCGGGGACCGATGGGCTCCCCCCGGCGCTCGCGTGGTGACGTCGGCGACTCAGGAGCCCCAGGCGGTGACTCAGATCACTGGAAGATCACTATTCGGGGCGGAGTGTTGACCTGATCACATCTTGAACGGACGCTTGTGCCTCGGGTATCCGAAGGGACGGGCGATGCTGGGATCAAGAGTGCGCGCGCACCGGGCTCGCGGGCGCGGCGGTCTCACCGCGTTGACGGCCGTCGCGCTCGGCGGGGCACTGGTCCTCGCCGGCTGCGGCGGGGGCGGTGACAAGAAGTCGTCGGACAAGTCCAAGGTCGAGGTCTTCTCGTGGTGGACCGGTCCCGGCGAGGCGGACGGCCTGGCCGCGATGAAGGCCGACTTCGAGAAGAACAACCCCGGCACCACGTTCGAGAACGCGGCCATCGCGGGCGGCTCGGGCACGCAGGCCAAGGCTGTGCTCGCCAGCCGCCTGCAGAACCGCAAGCCGCCGGACTCCTTCCAGGGGCACGCGGGCGCGGAGCTGCTGGACTACATCAAGGCCGGACAGATCGAGCCGCTGAACTCGTTCTACGACGAGAACGGGATGACCAAGGTCTATCCCAAGCAACTGCTCGACCAGATCAGCTACCAGGGCAAGATCTACTCGGTGCCGGTGAACATCCACCGGTCGAACATGCTCTGGTTCAACCCGGGCGTGCTCAAGGAGGCGGGCATCGCCGGGCCGCCGAAGACGGTCGCGGAGTTCATCGCCGACCTCAAGCTGGTGCAGTCCAAGACCAAGAAGATCCCGCTGTCGCTCGGCGCGCAGTGGACCGCGGACCACCTGCTGGAGAGCGTCCTGCTCGGTGATCTCGGCACGGACGGCTACAACGCGCTGTGGAAGCCGGGCGCGGACTGGTCCGGCCCGCAGATGACCAAGGCGCTGGGCGACTACGCCGAGATCGTGAAGTACACCTCGGTCGAGGCCGCGTCCACCGACTGGCAGGGCGCGTCCAAGGCCGTGGTGGACGGCAAGGCCGCGTTCAACATCATGGGCGACTGGGCCTACGGCTACTTCATCGGCAGCGCCCCGAACGGGCTCGGCAAGAAGCTCGGCACGGACTTCAACTACGCGCCCTCGCCGGGCACGGACGGCACGTACATGTGGCTGTCGGACAGCTTCACCCTCCCCAAGGGCGCCCCGCACCGCGCGGGCGCGATGGCGTGGCTGAAGGAGGCGGGCAGCAAGCAGGGCCAGGACCTCTTCAACCCGAAGAAGGGCTCCATCCCGGCGCGCACCGACGCTGACAAGAGCCTGTACACCGGCTACCTCGCCTACGCGTTCGAGCAGTGGAACAACCCGGCGACCAAGCTGGCCGGGTCGATGTGGCACGGCGTCGTCGCCAACAACAAGTTGCACACCGACATCGACACCGCCGTCGGCCTCTTCCTCCAGAGCAAGGACGCCTCGAAGCTCCAGAAGGCGCTGGCGGACGCGGCCAAGAACGACGCGCAGTGACCCGAGTCCAATCCGCGCGCGGTTCGTCCGGGCGGGCACGGCCGGCAGGCGGCCCACCCGGACGGCTGCGGAGGCTCCGCCGGGCGGGATGGCTGCCCGGCCTGCTGCTGCTCTCGCCGTCCATCGTCGCGATCGGCCTGTTCGTGTACGGGCTGATCTTCTGGAACACGCGGGTCGCGGTGAGCGGCAAGCACGACGAGATCTCGCCCTACAAGTTCGACAAGGGCAAGAACTTCATCGACCTGTGGCACCAGCCGTCCTGGCCGGGGGCGGTGCGGCACGCGCTGATCTTCACCGCCGTGTTCGTCGGGGGCGCGCTGCTGCTCGGCGCGTTCCTGGCGTTCCTGATGGAGAAGGGCATCCGGGGCGAGGCCGGGTTCCGGATCATCTACCTGTTCCCGATGGCGATCTCGTTCATCGCGTCCGGGGTGGTGTGGCGGTGGCTGATGAACCCGGCGCCCGCCGACCGGGCGGTCGGGCTGAACCAGCTGTTCCACAAGGTCGGCCTCGGCGACCTGGCGAACTCGTGGTGGCAGGACAAGACGTGGGGCATGGCCGCGATGGCGATCCCCGCGATCTGGCAGATGTCCGGGTACGTGATGGCGCTGTACCTGGCCGGGTTCCGCAGCGTCCCGGACGACCTGCGCGAGGCGGCCCGCGTGGACGGCGCGTCCGAGTGGCAGGTCTACCGGTACGTGGTGTTCCCGCAGCTGCGGCCGGTGACGCTGTCCGCGCTGATCATCCTCGGGCACATCTCACTGAAGGTGTTCGACCTGATCATGGCGATCGCGGGCAAGCAGATCATCACCTACGTCCCGGCGATCGCGACGTACGTCGAGGTCTTCGACCGGCACGACCCCGCGAACGGCGCGACGATCGCGACGTACCTGCTGCTGGCGGTCGCGGTGCTGGTCATCCCCTACCTGGTCTGGTCGGTGCGGACGGAGCGGACGCGATGAGCACGACGGCGGACGCCGGAAGCCCGATGGGCATGGAGGCGGGACTGTGAGCGCGGCGGCGGGGATGGTGGCGCGGGCGCCCCGGGAGCGGTCGGGCCGGGCCCGGGCGATGCGGGCGCTGCGGTTCGCGGTGCTGCTGGCGTTCGTCCTGGTGTTCCTGCTCCCGGTGTACGTGCTGGTGGTGACCAGTTTCAAGTCGCTCCAGGAGGCGGACCCGTCCACGGCGTGGGACCTGCCGAAGCACTGGGGGCTCGACGGCTGGCGGGCGGCGTGGTCGTCGCTGAAGCCGGGCCTGGTGAACAGCGTCAAGATCGCGGTGTCGGGGTCGCTGATCTCGGCGGTGCTGGGGTCGCTGAACGGCTACGTGCTGAGCAAGTGGCGGTTCCCGGGCGCGGACGCGGTGTTCACGCTGTTCCTGTTCGGGATGTTCATCCCCTACCAGGCGGTGATGATCCCGCTCGCCGGGCTGCTCACCCAGATGCAGCTGGTCGGGACGATCCGGGGCCTGGTGCTCGCGCACGTCGTGTACGGGATCCCGATCTGCACGCTGATCTTCCGGAACTACTACGTGACGATCCCGAACGAGCTGATCGAGGCGGCCCGGGTGGACGGCGCGGGCATGCTGCGCACCTACTGGTCGGTCGTGCGGCCGGTGTCCGGTCCGGCGTTCGCGGTCGTGCTGATCTGGCAGTTCACCTCCGCGTGGAACGACTTCCTGTTCGCGGTGTTCCTCGGGGCGCCGGACAGCTGGCCCGTGACCGTCCTGCTGAACAACACGGCGGGGTCGGGCGCGGCGGCGGTGAACTACAGCCAGCAGATGGCCGAGGCGCTGCTGGCGTCACTGCCGACGCTGCTGGTCTACCTGCTGCTCGGACGGTTCTTCATGCGTGGGCTGATGGCGGGCGCTCTCAAGGGCTGACGCTCAAGGGCTGAATCTGACAAGAAACGGGCCCCGGCCGGACAATAAGTGATCACTTCTGTGACTGAGCGCACAGCAGCGGTTCCGATCTCTACACTGCCGCGTTATCGGCACGCTCGAATCGCAGGGAGTCCCATGGGCAGCAGTTCCGTCCGACGCATCACGGCCGCCGGGACCGCGTCCGGGGCCGTCCTCGTGGGCGCGCTGGCGTCCGGGACCGTCCCCGCGCTGGCGGCCGATCCGGGTCTGTCCGAGGTCGGCGTGGCCGGAGTCGGTGTGGCCGGGGCCTCGTCGGGTGCGCCGTCGGCGTCGATCGAGCCGACGCGGTTCACGCCGGGTGAGAACGTCACGGTGCGGATCAGCGGGTGCGCGAGCGAGCCGTCCGTGGGCGGCCAGAACGAGGTGTTCGTCCAGGGCGACCCGTCGGGCTTCGACAAGACGGGCGCGACGTCCTGGGCGGGTGTCGCCTCGACCCTGCCGGGGCTCAAGCCGGGCAACTCCTACGTCACCAAGTTCACCTGCACGACCGCGTCCGGGCCGCGCACGATCACGCTGTTCGCGACCGTCCCGGAGAAGCACACCACTCCGCCCCCGCTCCCGCTCCCGTCTCCGCCGGGCGGCGGGCACGGCGGAGGCGGCGGTGGGAAGCGGTTCCACTTCGGCTTCGACGACGTGGACCTGTCGACCCGGACGGTCGTCCCCGGCGGACGCCTCGGGATGAAGGTGCACTGCCCGACCGAGGCGAGCGCGACCTCGCCGTCCTTCGTCTCGGACCCGCGGTTCGAGGAGACCGACAAGGACACCTGGGAGGCCACCGGGACGTTCGAGCGGTCGCTGCCCTCGGTCGTCCGGGTGACGATCCGGTGCGCCGGGTACGGGCACGTGGTGTTCAGCACCCGTCCGGGGAGGGACGAGGTGTCCCCCGGCCCGACGATCCCGCGCGGCGCCCCCGAGACCGGCGACGGCAGCACCGTCACCGGCCCCCGGAACGACCGCGCGCCGTACGTCGGCGCGGGCGCGGCGGCCTTCGCGCTCGCGGGGACCGGACTCGCGCTGCGCCGCCGCCGGGTCGCGAGGGGGCGGTCCTGACCACGGCGTCCCGGCGGCTCTCCGGCGGCCTCGCCGCGGTGGTGCTGGCGGGTGCGTTGCTGAGCGGGTGCGGGGACGACGGGCCCTATGCGGACGGTCCGACCGATCCCGGGGCGAGTAAGAGCAGCGGCACCGCGGGGCCGGTTCGGTATGCGACGTCCGCGCTGGCCCGGTCGGAGCCCGTGACGATCAGGATCCCGCGGCTGGGGGTGACCGCGCCGATCACCGGCCTCGGGCTCAGGCCGGACGGGACGATCGAGGTGCCGCCCCTGGACCGTCCCAACCTCGCGGGCTGGTGGAAGGACGGCGCGACGCCCGGTGAGAAGGGGCCGTCGGTGATCCTCGGGCACGTGGACGCGCGCGGGAAGGCGGCCGTGTTCAATCGGCTCAAGGACCTGCGGGAGGGCGACCGCGTCCTGGTCGTCCGGAAGGACGGACGCACCGCCGCGTTCGCCGTGCAGCGCGTCGAGCGGGTCGCCAAGGCGGCCTTCCCGGGTGAGAGGGTCTACGCCGAGGACCTGGACTACGCGGCCCTGCGGCTGGTGACCTGCGGTGGTGACTTCGACCGCGGCACCGGCCACTACGTCGACAACGTCATCGCGTACACGCGCCTGGTGCGGAACTGAATCGGTGCGGGACTGAAGGAACTGAACCATCCGGGCCCGTGGTTCGTTGTCCGGGCATCAGGGACGACTGTCCCGCCGGACACCGGCGTCTTTCCCGACGGTGCGGATACGTCCGGCATGGCCGGGTTCTCACGGAGACCGCACGACGTCCGCCGCCTCCACCGGACAGGATGGAGCGGGGGCCAGCACAGGAGGTGACCGGGTGAGGGCGATCAGTGTCCAGCAGCCGTGGGCGTTCGCGATGACGCGGGGCGGCAAGGGCGTGTTCAACCAGCCCGCGCCGACCGGATACCGGGGCCCGGTGCTCGTGTACGCCTCGTTGCGCGTGGACCTCGGCGCCTGCGACTCCCCGCTCGTCCTCGCGGCGGGCTGGGATCCGGGCGACCCGCTCGCGACGGTCGGCGCGGTGATCGCGGTCGCCGGCATCGAGGACGTCTGCTCGGGCGCGGTCCTGGATGGAGCGTGCGACTGCGGGCCCTGGGCCGAGGCGGAGGCGCACCACTGGCGGCTGGCGAACGTGACGCCGCTGCCGCGGCCGGTGGTGGCGCTCGGGCAGGTCGGGCTGTGGGAACCGTCCGCGACGCTGGTCACCGAGGTCCGGACGATGCTGGCGTCCGGCGCGCCCGGCCTGTCCGCGGCGCCCGCGGCCTCCGCGGCGTCCAGGGCGGGCTGACCCGGGTCAGGCTCCGGCGGCCTCGCGGAGGCGGGCCAGCTCGGCGGCGATGCGGTCCAGGGGCCAGCTCGCGTTGAGGCCGCTGGGGTTCGGCAGCACCCAGATCCCGGCCGGGCCGAGCGTGTCGTCCTGGAGGCCGATCCGGGCCTTCGGACGGCCGAACGCCGTGCGGTACGCGGTGACGCCCTGGACGGCGAGGAAGCGCGGACGGCGGCGCTCCACCAGCTCGGCGAGGCGGCGTCCGCCCTCGCGCAGCTCGTCGGCGGTCAGCTCGTCGGCGCGGGCGGTGGTGCGGGGCGCGAGGTTGGTGAGGCCGAGGCCGAGCGCGCCCAGATCGTCCTGCTCGGAGGGGTGCAGCAGGCGCGGGGTGAAGCCGGAGCGGTGCAGCGCGGGCCAGAACCGGTTGCCGGGGCGGGCGAAGTGGTGGCCGGTCGCGCCCGAGTAGAGGCCGGGGTTGATGCCGGTGAACAGCACGCGTAGCGGGACGTCCTCGGGCGGCAGGACGTCCGGGAGGAGCCTGTCCCGGGCGGCCTCCAGATCGGCCTTCGTCGGCTTCGGCGGCTTCGGTTTCGGAGGGTGAGGGGCGGTCGGCATCAGACCAGGTTACGCACGACGAGGGCGGTGGCGGACACGCCGACCAGCACCAGAACGGCCGTCCGCGTCCGGCCGCCGTCCAGGTAGCGGCGCAGCGGCCCGGCGGCGAAGAACCCGGCGGTGACGAACGGGGTGAGCGTGAGCCCGGCGACGAACTGGCGCTGCGGCAGCTGGTGCAGGGCGGTCAGGGTCAGCACCGAGATCAGCGTCCCGATCGTGAAGAAGATCGCGAGGGTGGCGCGGACCATCGGCCCGGACTCGCGCTGGTAGAGCAGCGCGATCGGCGGGCCGCCGATCGCGGTCGCGGTGCCGCTCAGCCCGGCGAACATCCCGGCGGCGGCGAGGGTCGTCCGGTTGCGCGGGACGACCCCGGAGTAGGCGGTCCCCGCGAGCGCGACGAGCACCAGGCCGCCGGCCACCAGGCCCATGCCCCGCGCCGACAGGACGGCGACGACCCACACCCCGAACGGCGTCGCGGCGAGCCGTCCGGCGAAGGCCCAGCCGAGGCCCCGGAGGTCGGCGTGCCGGATCTCGCGGACCAGCGTGAACATCGGCGTCACGGTGGCCGCGATGAGCAGCGAACCCGGCATCAGGTCCGGGAACAGCAGCGCGACGACGGGCGTCGCGACCACGCCGACCCCGAACCCGATGCTGCTCTGGACGATCGCGCCGACGAGCACGGCGAGACCGCCGGCGACGAGGAACAGGGTGGACGGGAACACGACCGAGTGCACGATTTGGAACGATACATCCACCCTGATCCGGCTATGCGGAGGCCTCGGTGAGCCGCTCCGCCTCGGCGTCGGTCAGGGTGAGGTCGGCGATCGCGAGCAGGGCCGGGAGCTGGTCGACCGAGCGGGCGCTGGCGATCGGCGCGGCGACGGTCGGACGGCCGGCGAGCCAGGCGAGCGCGACCGTGGCGACCGGGACCTCCCGCTCGACCGCGATCGCGTCCAGGGCGGCGAGCACCCGCTGCCCGCGCTCGGTCTCCAGGTACTTGCCCGCGCCCCCCGCGCGGGGGCTGTCCACGGTCTGCCCGGGACGGTACTTGCCGGTCAGGAACCCGGACGCGAGCGCGTAGTACGGCATGGCGACCAGGCCGTGCCGCTGCGCGATCTCCAGCCGCCCGCCCTCGTACCCGTCCCGGTGGACGAGGTTGTAGTGCGGCTGGATCGCGACGTACTTGGCCAGGCCGTCCCGGTCGCTGACGGCCAGGGACGCCTCGAGCCGCTCGGGCGAGATGTTGGAGACGGCGATCTCGCGGACCTTGCCCGCGCGCTTCAGCTCGTCCATCGCACCGATGATCTCCTCGACCGGCACCGACTCGTCGTCGAAGTGGGTGTAGTAGAGGTCGAGGTGATCGGTGCGGAGGCGGCGGAGCGAGTCCTCGGCGGCGGCGCGGATGTTGGCGGCGGACAGCCCCTTGCGCTCGGGGTGCGCGCCGACCTTGGTCGCGATGACCATCGCGTCGCGGTTGCGCCGCGACTCCATCCACTCGCCGATGATCGTCTCGGACTCGCCGCCGTGGTTCCCCGGCACCCACGCCGAGTAGCCGTCGGCGGTGTCGACGAAGTTCCCCCCGCCCGCGGTGAAGGCGTCCAGAACGGCGTACGAGGCGTCCTGGTCGGCCGTCCATCCGAACACGTTGCCGCCGAGCGACAGGGGAAAGACGGTCAGGGATCCGATCTTGGTGGTGTCAGCCATATTTTGATCCAATCACTTTGAATCCGCTTATTTTCCGGGAGCCCCCCATGCCCGAGACCCCGCCCGCTCCCCCGGGCCAGGCCGCGTCCGATCTCGTGATCAGTTCCGGCCGGCTGCAGGCGTTCAGCGACGCCGTGATCGCGATCGCCGCGACACTGCTGATCCTGGACGTCCACCGGCCCGGACGGGACGAACCGGTCTGGTCCGTCCTGCGCCACGAGTGGCCCGCGCTGGACTCCTTCGCGGTGACGTTCCTGGTGATCGGGATCGCCTGGGTCCACCACCACAACCTGTTCCACAGCGTCGTCCGGGTGGACCGGACGCTGCTGTTCCTCAACCTCGGCCTGCTGGGGACGATCAGCTTCCTGCCGCTGCCCACGGCCACGCTGGGCGAGCACCTGACCCATCCGCACGCGACGGACGCGGCGGTCTTCTACACGCTGTCCATGGCGGTGTCGTCGGCCTGGTTCACGCTGTTCTGGCACCATCTCACGCGCCACCCCGAGCTGTTGCACGAGGCCGCGCGCGGGACGGCCTCCCGGGCGCGGCGGCAGTCGCTGCTCGGCCCGGTCGGCTACCTCGTCGCGGCGCTGGTCGCCCTGGTCAGCCCGATCGGCGCCCTCGCGCTGAGCGCGCTGATCGTGCTGTACTTCATCGTCGGACGCCGCAACCCCGCGTCCCGCACGGGGCCGGACGGCTTCCCGGACGGCGCCCAGGAGGGCTGATCCGCTCGGACCTCCCTGTCAGATCAGGGTGTCCAGGATGGGGATGACCTTGTCGGCGCGGGTCATCGGGTTGACGAAGGCCAGGCGCAGGACGGTGCGCCCCTCGAACTTGGTGGGGACGCAGAGGATCACGCCGTCCACGGCGTTCCGCCGCGACCAGGCCGAGTACTGCTCCTCGGTCCAGCCGACCCGCTCGAACAGCAGGACGGACAGGGTCGGCTCCTGGAGCAGCCGCAGGTGCGCGGACTCGCGGATGTGGTCGGCGACGCGGCGGGAGGTCGCGAGGGTCGTCTCGACGGCCTCGGTGTACCGGGCGGTGCCGTGCGTGGCGAGGCCGAACCAGAAGGGGAGGCCGCGGGTGCGGCGGGTGAGCTGGACGGCGAGGTCGGCGGGGTTCCACTGCTCGCGGTCGATCTCGTCCAGGTACCCGGCGTGCTGAGTGTGCGCGGCGCGGGCGAGGCGCGGCTCGCGGTAGATCAGCGCGCAGCAGTCGTAGGTGGAGAACAGCCACTTGTGCGGGTCCACGATGAAGCTGTCGGCGTCCTCGATGCCGCGATACCGGTCCCGGACCGAGGGAGCGGCGAGCCCGGCCCCTCCGTACGCGCCGTCCACGTGCATCCAGGCGCCGAACTCGCGGCACGCCGCGGCGACGCCCTCGAGGTCGTCGATCAGGCCGCCGTTGGTCGTCCCGGCGGTCGCGACGACGGCGAAGACCGTCCGGCCCGCCTCGCGCTCGGCCTCGAGGACGGCCCGCAGGGCGTCGCCGGTGAGGCGGCCCTGGACGCCTGGGACCTCGACGACGTCGGCGTCCAGCAGCCGGACGGCCGACTTGATCGACGAGTGCGCCTCGGCGGTGCAGGCGAGCCGCCAGCCGCCCTCGGGGCGTCCGCCGAGCCGGTGCCGGGCGGTCTCGCGGGCGGTCGCGAGCGCGGACAGGTTGCCCATCGTGCCGCCGGAGACGAACGTCCCGCCCGCGGTGGACGGCCAGCCGAGCAGCTCGACGAGCCAGGCGATGGCCTCGTTCTCGGCGTGGATCGCGCCCGCGCCGGTCTCCCAGAGCCCGCCGAACACGTTCGCGGCGCCGACCACGCAGTCGAACGCCATGGACGTGCGGGACGGCGCGGCGGCGATGTAGGCCAGGTTCAGCGGGTCGTCCATCGAGCGGGTGGCGGGGAGCAGCACCTCCTCGAACACGCGCATCGCCTCGGGGGCGCCGATCCCGGACGGGGTGACGGTCTTCCCCGCCGCGTTCCGCAGCTCGGACGCGGGCCGCGCGGTGGTCTTGGGGTCGCTCGACCGCACCACCCGTCCCCGGGCCCACTCCAGGAGCGCGTCCACCACGGCCGTCTCGTCGCCCCACGGCGAACCCAGGGCCTGGTCCATACCGCCGCCCATGCCACCTCCATCGCTGACACACCGCCGACACCAACTGCCGAAAAGGGCAGCAAACACACTAAGAGGCCCCATAACTCTCGTTTGGCCTCAAAAGAAAAGTACCCTGTCGCGCCCCCGTCCGTAAGAGCCGACCCCGGCCCTACCCCGGGCACGCGGAACGGGCCGTCCCCTGAGCAGGGGACGGCCCGTCCGTCGTGCGGTGCGTCGGTCGTGCGGCGCGTCCGTGACGCGCGTTCCCGCTACTTGCGGAGCAGGTTGCGCAGGACGTACTGCATGATGCCGCCGTTGCGGTAGTAGTCGGCCTCACCGGGGGTGTCGATCCGGACGACGGCCTGGAACTCCCTGCCGTCCGCCTTCACGGTCACCTCGCGCGGGGTCTCGCCCTCGTTGAGCTTCTCCACGCCGGTGATCTCGAAGGTCTCGGTGCCGGTCAGGCCCAGGGACGCGGCGGACTCGCCGTCCTTGAACTGCAGCGGCAGCACGCCCATGCCGATCAGGTTCGAGCGGTGGATGCGCTCGTAGGACTCGGCGACGACGGCGCGGACGCCGAGCAGCGCGGTGCCCTTGGCGGCCCAGTCGCGGGACGAGCCGGAGCCGTACTCCTTGCCCGCGATCACGACGAGCGGGGTGCCCTGCGCCGCGTAGTTCTGGGCGGCGTCGTAGATGAACGACTGGGGCGCGCCGTCCTTCGTGAAGTCGCGGGTGTAGCCGCCCTCCACGCCGTCCAGCAGCTGGTTGCGCAGCCGGATGTTGGCGAAGGTGCCGCGGATCATGACCTCGTGGTTGCCGCGGCGCGAGCCGTAGCTGTTGAAGTCGCGGACCTCGACGCCGTTCTCCTGCAGGTACTGCGCGGCCGGGGTGCCGACCTTGATCGAGCCCGCCGGGGAGATGTGGTCGGTGGTGACCGAGTCGCCCAGCTTGGCGAGCACGCGCGCGCCGGAGATGTCGGAGACCGGGGCCGGCTCCATCTGCATGCCCTCGAAGTACGGGGCCTTGCGGACGTAGGTGGAGTCGGCGTCCCACTCGAAGGTGCCGCCGGTCGGGATGTCCAGGCCGCGCCAGCGCTCGTCGCCCTTGAAGACGTCGGCGTAGGTGCGCAGGTACATCTCCTGGCCGATGGCGGACTCGACGATCTCGGCGACCTCGTCGGTCGAGGGCCAGAGGTCCTTCAGGTAGACCGGGTTGCCCTCGGCGTCCTCGGCGATGGCGTCGTTGAGGATGTCGATGTCCATCGTGCCCGCGAGCGCGTAGGCGATGACCAGCGGCGGCGAGGCCAGGTAGTTCATCTTCACGTCGGGGCTGATGCGGCCCTCGAAGTTGCGGTTGCCGGACAGCACCGCGGTGACCGCGAGGTCGTTGTCGTTGATCGCCTTGGAGATCTCCGGCTGCAGCGGGCCGGTGTTGCCGATGCAGGTGGTGCAGCCGTAGCCGACCAGGTTGTAGCCGATCTTGTCGAGGTACGGGGACAGGCCCGCGCGCTCGAGGTAGTCGGTGACGGCCTGGGAGCCGGGGGCGAGGGAGGTCTTGACCCACGGCTTGCGGGTCAGGCCCTTCTCGACGGCCTTCTTGGCGAGCAGGCCCGCGCCGACCATCACGTACGGGTTGGAGGTGTTGGTGCAGGACGTGATGGCCGCCACCGCGACGATGCCGTGGTCGATCGTGAACTCGGCGCCGTCGTCCATCTTCACGACGGTCGGACGGTGCGGGCGGTCGCCGTTGGCGTGCTCGGCCGGGGCGTCGGACGCCGGGAAGGACTCGATGCCCGCCTCGTCGCCGTTCGTGACGTAGTTCTGGACGTCGCGGCGCCAGGTCTCCTTGGCGGCCGAGACGGAGATGCGGTCCTGCGGGCGCTTCGGGCCGGCCAGCGACGGGACGACCGTCGACAGGTCGAGCTCGAGGTACTCGGAGAACTCCGGCTCGACGGCCGGGTCGAGCCACATGCCCTGCTCCTTGGCGTACGCCTCGACGAGCGCGATCTGCTCGTCGGAGCGGCCGGTCAGGCGCAGGTAGGACAGGGTCTGGTCGTCGATCGGGAAGATCGCGCAGGTGGAGCCGAACTCGGGGCTCATGTTGCCGATCGTGGCGCGGTTGGCCAGCGGCAGCTCGGCCACGCCCTCGCCGTAGAACTCGACGAACTTGCCGACGACGCCGTGCTTGCGCAGCATCTCGGTGACGGTCAGCACCAGGTCGGTGGCGGTGGTGCCGGCCGGGAGCTGGCCGGTCAGCTTGAAGCCGACGACCCGCGGGATCAGCATGGAGATCGGCTGGCCGAGCATCGCGGCCTCGGCCTCGATGCCGCCGACGCCCCAGCCGAGGACGCCGATGCCGTTCTCCATCGTGGTGTGGGAGTCGGTGCCGACGCAGGTGTCGGGGTAGGCGACGCCCTCGGTGTCGAAGACCACGCGGGCCAGGTGCTCGATGTTCACCTGGTGGACGATGCCGGTGCCCGGGGGGACGACCTTGAACTGGTCGAACGCGGTCTGGCCCCAGCGCAGGAACTGGTAGCGCTCCTTGTTGCGCTCGTACTCGACCTGGACGTTGCGCTCGAACGCCTCGGGGGTGCCGAAGTAGTCGACGATGACCGAGTGGTCGATGACCATCTCGGCCGGCGCGAGCGGGTTGATGCGGGTCGGGTCGCCGCCGAGGTCGCGCACGGCCTCGCGCATGGTCGCCAGGTCCACCACGCAGGGCACGCCGGTGAAGTCCTGCATGATCACGCGGGCCGGGGTGAACTGGATCTCGTGGCTCGGCTGGGCCTTGCTGTCCCAGCCGGCGAGGGTGCGGACGTGGTCGGCGGTGACGTTCGCGCCGTCCTCGGTGCGCAGCAGGTTCTCCAGCAGCACCTTCAGGCTGTACGGGAGACGGGCCGAGCCCTCGACGGCGTCCAGCCGGTAGATCTCGTAGGACTTCTCGCCAACCCGCAGCTCACTGCGGGCACCGAAGCTGTTCGCGGACACGGACTCCTCCTCCGTCACCGCCGCGCGTCCGGTCCGGGACACGACTGCGCGGCGAAATCTCTGTTCGTCTTGTCGGGGCGGGCCGTCCCGCTCGGCGGCGGCCGGTCGTGGAGTGCGACCCGGGCCGGTCAGGGCCGGGCGGACGCTGTCACTCGCCCAAGGAGAATCCTCCCGCACCCGGATACCTGCTCGGGACCCGGCCCCACCCAACTTCCGCCGATTTTCTCTCGACATCAAGCTATCTCGAATTTATCTCGACATCAACATACATCGGAACCGGACCGCCCCGGGAACCGTCCTGGACCGCCGAACGTCTTCGATATATCGTTGTCGTATCGCGAGGGGTCAAAGAGATCTCTCAGAAGGCGGTGGTGAAGATGGGATGGGGACACGAGCACCGACGGCAGGGCGAACCCGGCCACGGCTCGGGCGGCTGGCCGTTCGGCGATCCCCGATCCTGGGCGAACGCCGGGCCCTGGGGCGGTCCGGGCCCGTTCGGGCCGGGCGGGCCGCCGTGGAAGCGCGGCCACTTGGGCGGTCCCGGCGGACGGGCGCGCAAGGGCGACGTCCGGGCCGCGATCCTCGCGCTGCTCGCCGAGCAGCCGCGCAACGGCTACCAGGTGATCCAGGAGATCGCCGAGCGCAGCGACGGCGCGTGGCGGCCCAGCCCCGGAGCCGTCTACCCCGCGCTCCAGCAGCTGGCCGACGAGGGCCTGGTCGCGTCCGAGGAGGACGCCGGCCGCCGCGTCTACCGGCTCACCGACGAAGGCCGCGCCTACATCGAGGCGCACGCCGACGAGCTCGCCGAGCCGTGGGCGCGGATGAACGAAGGGGCCCCCGAGGGGGTCCCGGAGCTGTTCAAGGCGATCGCGGGCACCGGCGCGGCGGCGGTGGAGGTGCTGCGCTCCGGCACGCCGGACGGCGTGGAGCGGGCCGTCGCGATCCTCACCGACGCCCGCCGCGACCTGTACCGGATCCTGGCCGACGACGCCCCCGGAGCGGGCGGCCGGGCCGACTCCGAGGAGCAGCCATGACGAACTCCAGAGCCCCTGGCACACCCGACGGACTGCGGGTCGGTGACGCCGAGCGGGACGCGGTCGCGCTCGCGCTGCACGAGCACTTCGCGGCGGGGCGTCTCGACCGGGCCGAGCTGGACGAGCGGCTCGACGCGGCGCTGGCCGCCAAGACCCTGGGCGACCTGCGCGACGTCGTCCGCGACCTGCCGGAGCCGAACGGGCTTCCCATGTCCGGGCGGGAAGCGGTCACGTCGTCCTCCGGGCACGGCCCGTACGGCGGACGCGGCCCGCACGAGCGGCATCCGGGCATGTGGGCGGGCGCCGGGCATCCGGCGTGGCGCGGCCACCGCCGGCGGCCGCCGTTCTTCCCGGTGCTCGCCGTGCTGTTCGCGGCGGTGGCGCTGAGCACGGGCGCGGGCGCGGGTTCGGCGCTGCTGACGGTGTTCCACGTCGTGGTGATCCTGTGGATCGTCCGCATGCTGGCGATGCTCGTCCACACGCGCCGACACCGCGGCGCACCGCGCTGACGCCCGTTCAACGGCACGCCCGCTCAACGGCACACGCCGTTCGGCGGCACACGCCATCGGCGGCGCGCTGAGTGTCATCGCGGCCTCCCCGTCCTCACCCCCATGGGACGGGGAGGTCGCGAGTCTTGGGTCAGGCCGCCAGGGCGGCGGCCTGCTTCGCGAGGGACGCGATCCGGTCCCAGTCGCCCGCGCGGACGGCGTCCGCCGGGGTGAGCCAGCTCCCGCCGACGCAGCCGACGTTCGGCAGCGCCAGGTAGCGCGGCGCCGACTCGGGCGTGATGCCGCCGGTCGGGCAGAACCGCACCTGCGGCAGCGGGCCGCCGAGCGCCTTCAGGAAGGGCACGCCCCCGGCCGCCTCGGCCGGGAAGAACTTCATCGCGGTGACGCCGTGCTCCAGCAGCGCCATCGCCTCGGACGCGCTGGACACCCCGGGCAGGAACGGCAGCCCGGTCGCGGTCATCGCGTCCCGCAGCGCGGGCGTGCACCCCGGGCTGACCAGGAACCTCGCGCCCGCCTTGAGCGACCGCTCGGCGTCGGACGGCGCGACGACCGTGCCCGCGCCGACCACGGCGTCCGGCACCTCGGCGGCGATCCGCTCGATCGCGCCGATCGCCGCGTCCGTGCGCAGCGTCACCTCGATCGCGCGCAGCCCACCCGCGACCAGCGCGCGGGCGAGCGGGACGGCCGCGTCCGCGTCGTCCAAGACGACGACGGGGACGACCGGGGCGAGGTCCAGCAGTTCGTGCGCGTTCATGCCTGCTCCTGAGGGATCACGCGTTCGCCTGCGTCAGCAGGACGGAGGCGCCGACCAGCGCCGGGTACGGGTGGACGATCAGGGCGGTCGGGATGCCCTTGAGGTAGTCGGTGACCGGCGGCTTGTCCTCGAACCGGCGGCGGAAGTCGCTCGACTGGAGCACGCCCGGGATGCGGGGCAGGATGCCGCCCGCCAGGTAGACGCCGCCGGTCGCGCCGGTCGTGAGCGCGACGTTCCCCGCGAACGAGCCGAGCAGCCCGCAGAAGGCCGCGAGCGCCTCGGCGCAGGCGGGCTCGTCCCGGCGTTCGACGATCATCGCGGCGTCCAGCGGCTCCACGCGGACGCCGTCCAGCATCGCCAGCAGCCGGTACAGCCGGGCGAGGCCGTCGCCGGAGAGCAGGTACTCGGCGTTCGCGACGCCGAGTTCGGCGCGCACCAGCCGCATGACCTCGATCTCGCGGTCGGTGCCCGCCGGGACGTCCACATGGCCGCCCTCGCCGGGAACAGGTATCCAGCCGCCTCCCGCGCTGTTCGGTACTGGGACCAGGCCCGCCACCCCCATGCCGGTGCCGGGTCCCAGTACCGCGCGCGGTCCGCCGGCGGGCGGAAGCGCCCCGCCGACGGCCATCAGGTCGTCCGCCCCGAGTCCGGGCAGCGACCAGGCCAATGCCTCGAAGTCGTTGATGACCTTGAGGTTCTCGATGCCGAGGTGGGCGCGGGTGCGCTCGACCGTGTCGTTCGCCCAGCCCGCGTTGGTCAGCCGGATCCGGCCGTCCACGACCGGGCCGGCGACCGCCAGGCAGGCCGCGGCGGGCCGCGCTCCCCCGCCGTGCTCGGCGAGGTAGGCGGCCGCGGCCTCGGCCAGGCCCCGGTGCCCGCGGGTGGGCAGCGCGGCCACCCGCTCGGGCGCGGCGCCCGGGCCGTCCACCAGCGCGAACCGCGCGTTGGTGCCGCCCACGTCGGCGACCAGCCACGGCATCGTCATGTCTTCTTCCTCCTCGCCTGCGGGCGCTCAGCCGGCCACGCCGTCGAACACGCCCGCGCCGCGCTCGGCCGGGCCGACGGCCCGGCGGAACGCCCCGAACAGCTCACGTCCGGTCCCGTGGACCGCCTCGGAGGGCGGCGCGACGGGCTCGCGCGCGGCGAACTCGTCGTCCGGGACCAGGACTTCCAGGAGCCCCTTGTCCGCATCCAGCCGTACCACGTCCCCATCGCGCACGCGCGCGAGCGGACCACCGGCGGCGGCCTCGGGGGACACGTGAATCGCGGCGGGGACGGACCCGGAGGCTCCGGACATCCGGCCGTCCGTGACGAGAGCCACACGGTGCCCGCGGTCCTGGAGGACGCCGAGCGGCGGGGTGAGCTTGTGCAGTTCGGGCATCCCGTTCGCGGCGGGCCCCTGGAACCGGACGACCGCGACGACGTCCCGGCCGTCCAGCTCCCCGGCGGCGAACGCGGCATGGAGCTCGTCCTGCGAGCCGAACACCCGCGCGGGCGCCTCGATCGTGCGGCGCTCGGGCGTGACCGCCGAGACCTTCACGACCGCGCGGCCGAGGTTGCCGTCGACCGTGTGCAGGCCGCCGTGCTCGTCGAACGGCTCGGCGGCCGGGCGCAGCACCTCGGCGTCACCGGACGTCGCGGGCGCGTCCTGCCAGGTCAGCTCGCCGTCCTCCAGGGTCGGGACGACCGCGTACTCGGCCAGGGACGCGCCGCCGACCGTCCGGGCGTCGCCGTGGACGAGGCCCGCGCCGATCAGCTCGCGGATGAGGAAGCCGGTGCCGCCCGCCGCGTGGAAGTGGTTCACGTCGGCGGTGCCGTTCGGGTACAGCCGGGTCAGCAGCGGCGTGACGCGGGACAGCTCGTCGAAGTCGTCCCAGGTCAGCTCGATCCCGGCGGCGGCGGCCATGGCGACCAGGTGGAGCGTGTGGTTGGTGGAGCCGCCGGTCGCCAGCAGCGCGACGACGCCGTTGACGAACGCGCGCTCGTCCAGCAGCTCGCCGATCGGCGTGTAGCCCGCGCCGCGCACGTCGGTGATCTCGACGACGCGGCGGCCGGCCGCGCGGGTCAGCTCGTCGCGCAGGGCGGTGTGCGGCGGGACGAAGCTGGCGCCCGGCAGGTGCAGGCCCATGACCTCCATGAGCAGCTGGTTGGAGTTCGCGGTCCCGTAGAACGTGCAGGTGCCGGACGAGTGGTACGAGCTCGCCTCGGCGGCGAGCAGCTCGTCCCGCTCGATCTCCCCGGCGGCGAACCGCTTGCGGATCGCGGCCTTCTGCGCGTTCGGCAGCCCGGACGCCATCGGCCCGGCCGGGACGAGGATCACGGGCAGGTGCCCGAACGCCAGCGCGCCGATCACCAGGCCCGGGACGATCTTGTCGCAGACGCCGAGCAGCAGCGCGCCGTCGAACATGTCGTGGGACAGCGCGACCGCCGTGGCCATCGCGATGACGTCCCGGCTGAACAGCGACAGCTCCATCCCGGCGCGGCCCTGCGTGATGCCGTCGCACATCGCGGGCACGCCCCCGGCGAACTGCGCGCAGCCGCCCACCTCGGCGACGGCGGCCTTGAGCGCGTCCGGGTAGTCCTTGAGCGGCGCGTGCGCGGACAGCATGTCGTTGTAGGACGACACGATCGCGATGTTCGGCGTCACGTCCCCGCGGAGCTGGAGCTTCACGTCGGGGGCGCAGGCGGCGAAGCCGTGCGCCAGGTTGGCGCAGCCGAGCCCGCCGCGGGCGGGTCCCGCCGTGCGCGCGTCGGCGATACGGCCCAGGTAGGCGGCGCGGCGGTCGGCGCTGCGTGCGGCGATCCGCTCGGTGACCCGTGCGACGACGGGGTGCGGTGGGACCGGCACAGCGCTCATCAGACACTCCAACCCGAGGGGACGGACAACGACACACACGCAACTTAGCGGGGATAGGTCATGCAAGTCATCAGACTTACGCAGTAATCTTTACAGAAGTTTCCGCCTTAGAGCCAACTCGGCGTCGTTAGTCGCCGGGGCGCTCACCGACGCCGCCCGCCGGCGTCACACTCCGACCGGCCTGTCCGGTCCGCTCGCCCCGACCCCGTCCACGTGCTTGGATGATCCGATGCCCCACCGGCCCGTCTATCCGCCCGCGCGGCGCCCCGCCACCTGCGGGGACGTGCTGCGCCTCGTCCGCGAGGACGGCATCGCCACCCGCGCCGAGCTGGCCCGCGTCACCGGGCTGTCCCGCCCCGCGGTCGCCGCCCGGGTGACCGAGCTGATCGCGCACGGGCTGCTGGTCGAGCACGCCGACGGGCCGTCCACCGGCGGCCGCCCGCCCGCGCGGCTGGCGTTCGGCGCGGCGGGCGGCGCGGTCCTGGTCGCCAACCTCGGCCAGTCCCGCGGCCAGCTCGCGGTCTGCGACCTGGCCGGGACGATCCTGCGCCGCGCCGACGCCGACCTGCCGCCCGGACGGCTGCCCGAGGTGGCGCTGCCCGCCCTCGTCGAGCAGTGGACGGCCCTGCTCGCCGACTGCGGCCTGCCCGCGTCGGCCGTGCGCGGGGCCGGGATCGGCGCGCCCGACCCGGCCGACTTCGACCTCTGGGGCACCGCCCAGGTCGCCGAGCACCTCGGCGCGCCCGTCCTGCTGGACAACGAGGTCAACGTCGCCGCCCTCGGCGAGCACCGCGTCCACCACGCGGACGTCGCGGACCTGCTGTTCGTGAAGGTCTCCACCGGCATCGGCGCGGGCCTGGTCTCCGGCGGGCGCGTCCAACGCGGCGCGCAGGGCGCGGCCGGGGAGCTCGGGCACGTCCCCGTCGCGGACGGCCCCGGCGTCACCTGCCGCTGCGGCAACCTCGACTGCGTGGAGGCCGTCGCCGGCGGCGCCGCCCTCGTCGCCCTGTCCAGCGCGCCCGACCTGCCCACGCTCGTGTCGCGCGCGCAGGAGGGGGACGCGGAGGCCGTCCTGATCGTCCGGGACGCGGGCCGCCGCCTCGGCGAGGTCATCGCCGCCGCCGTGAACATCCTGAACCCGGCCGTCGTCATCCTCGGCGGGGACCTCACCGCCGCGTACGAACCGCTGGTCGCGGGCGTCCGCGAGGTCGTCTACCGGCGTGCGACGGCGCTCGCCACCCGCACCCTGCGGATCGAGCCGAGCCGCCTCGGGGAGCTGGCCGGCCTCACCGGCTGCGCCGCGATGGTCCTCGACCACACCCTGGCCCCGGAGGCGATCGACGCCGTCCTGGCCTCCGCCTGACGCCCTTCGCCCCACCGGCCTTCAACCCACTGGCCTTTTGCCCTGCCCGGCCTTTGCCCTGGCGGCCCTCGGTTTACCGGCCTTCGACACACTCCCTGGGGCTTTCCGCCCCGTTCGCGTCCGGCGCGAATTAGCGACCCGCGACCCTCGGAATGCCGTAATCGGCACGCCGGCGAGCCCTGCGCCCAGACGTCCGCCAAAGTTCGCCGCGCCTTGCGACAGGCTTAACGCATCGTTTACGCTCTCACGCCCCATCCCTTAATTCCGTCACGGGGGCGAACTGTGTTCGATCAGTCTCCCGAAGCCGTTCAGAAGGCTTTGGAGAACCTGACCAAGGACGCGCAGGAAAAGCTGGAGCGCTACGCCGAGATGCGCCAGCAGATCGCCGCCATGCGCGGCACCGCGCATTCCGCCGACGGCAACGTCACGGTCACCGTCGCCCCCGGCGGCGCCATCACCGACATCAACCTCAGCGAGCGCGCGCTCCGGCAGAGCGCCTCGCAGCTCTCGGCGACGCTGATGAGCACCATCTCGGCGGCCAGCGCCGACGTCTCCCGCCGGATGGCCGCGACCGTCGCGCCGCTCGCCCCGGCCGGGATGGACATCGAGGCGCTCGTCAGCTCCCGGCTCCCCGCCCCGCCGCGCGACGACATGGACGGACGCCGATGACCGAGACGACGCACGACGTCGACAAGCTGCTGTCGGCCGCGGAGAGCGCGGACCGGCTGAGCGACGCCGCGGTGTCCATCCAGGGCGACGCCAAGGGCATCAGCATCTCCGGCCACGAGTGGGGTGCCGTCGGGATCGGCTTCAGCTCCTACTACGACCGGGCGACGAAGGACATCGGCGAGCACCTTGACCTGCTGGTCCAGTCGCTGAAGGGAATCGAGAGCGGGATCGAGCAGACCGCGCGCAACTACGCGGGCGCGAACGAGAAGATCCTCGCCAAGATCTCCGCGCTGGAGGCCGACCGCCCGCAGATCTCGCAGGGCCCGGCGAGAAAGGACTGATCGCGCGATGGTGGAGATCTTCGACGACCCGTACGACGCCGCCAAGGGCAACGTCCCCGGCTGGAGCCAGGTCGACAAGGGCATCGAGCACTACCAGAACGAGGACTACACCTCGATCGCCGGCGACATCGCCGACCTCGGGTACACCGGGTTCACCGCGTGGATGGACCCGCTCGGCGCGCTGGTGGGCGCGGGCGTCGGCTTCCTGGTCGACGTCATCAAGCCGCTGCACGACATGCTGACCTGGGTCACCGGCGACGACGGCGCGATCAGCGAGCACCGCGGGGAATGGGACGGCGTCGCCAAGAACCTCGTCTCGCTCGCCGACCAGATGGACAAGGACCTCTCCAGGGATCTGGAGACCTGGACCGGTCCCGCCAGCGAGCTGGGCAAGACGCGGATCAGCGAGTTCATCCAGGGCGCCCGGGACACCGCCAACGCCATCGGCGACGTCAAGGGCCTGCTCGCGTTCACCGCCTCGCTCTGCGACACCGCGATGTCCCTGATCAAGGACCTGATCTCGCAGTTCGTCGAGTGGCTGATCATCACCTGGCTGGCCGCGCAGGCCGCCGCGATCCCGACCCTCGGCGCCAGCGAGGCCGCCGCCGCGGGCGCGACGACCGCGGAGGTCGCCGTCGCGACCAGCCGCGGCGCCCGGATCGTCCAGAGGGTGCTGGCCGTCTTCAGGAAGATGGCCGAGATCGTCCGCAACATCATCACCAAGCTCAAGGCGCTGCGGAACTCCGCGGTGTGGAAGCTGACCGGCAAGGGCGGCAACACCACGCTCGGCCCCCGCGGCCTCGGCCGCGACCTGGTCTCGGACGGCCGGGACGCGCGGAACGCCCTCCGCGGCGCCGACGGCGCGAGAACCCCGTTCAAGTACGACCCGAAGGACGGCGGCATCGCCGCCGGCACCAAGATCGGCACCGGGCTCGGGCAGAGCGAGGAGGACGACCACAGCAACGTCCCGGAGCCCGGCGAGATCAACCGGAAACTGAATCTCGGTGTCTGATCCGGCCCCGCCCACGACGACCTGGACCGGGCTGCGCTGGCCGCCGCTCGGCCTCACCGGGCTCTTCGTGGTCGCCCTCCTCGCGGCGACCGGCGGAGATCCGGGCGAGCTCACCGACGGGTCCCCGTCGAACCTGGTGTGGATCCTGTGGTTCCTTCTCCTGGTCGTCCTACCCGTGGCCGCGACGATCCGACGCCGGATCATCCTCGATCCGGCGTCGCTCGTCGTGCGCAAGACCTTCAGGACCCACACGTTCCCGCTGAACGAGATCACGTTCCTGCAGACCCAGATGCCCTCGTCCGGGGGACCGAGGTGGCCCAAGCTCCTCATCCGGGGCTCCGGGCAGCAGTGCTACACCTGGAACCTCGGGCCGGACCACGAGCGCATCGTCCAGACCATCCGGAATGCCGTGACCCAGGCGAGCGGCGCCGACCCCATGAAGTAAGGGGACGAGCGGGCCACCCCTGCCCCGTTGCCGAATCGGCAACGGGGTTTGCCTGTTCCTGACGCCGCTGGCGATGCTGTGCGCATGGCAGAGGAACCGACCAACGAAGAATTCTGGGACGAGCGCTACGGCGGCCATGGGCACGGCCACGGCCACGGGCACATCTGGAGCGGCAACCCGAACGCCGCCCTGGTCGAGGAGATCTCCGGACTCGCCCCCGGGACGGCGCTCGACCTCGGCTGCGGCGAGGGCGCGGACGCCGTCTGGCTGGCCCGGCGGGGCTGGAAGGTCACGGCCGTGGACGTCTCGGGCGTCGCCATCGGACGCGCCGAGCAGCACGCCGTGGACACCGGGACGGCGGACGCGATCGACTTCCAGCGCCGGGACCTGTCCGAGTCGTTCCCCGAGGGCGTTTACGACCTGGTGACCACGCAGTTCCTGCACTCCCCCGCCGCGCCCATCTCCGAGGAGATCCTGCGCGCGGCACGCGACGCCGTCGCCCCCGGCGGGACGCTGCTGGTCGAAGGGCACGCGGGCCCGCCGCCCTGGGCCCCGGACGCCCACAACTTCCTCCCGACGGCCGCCGAGGTCGTCACCGTCCTCGACCTGAACCCGGACGAGTGGGAAGTACAGCGCGCCGTCGAGCACGAGCGTGAGCAGACCGCCCCGGACGGCACGCTCGTGATCCGCCTCGACTGCACCGTCAAGGCCCGCCGGAAGGCCTAACCCACCCGAAGGCCCAACCCACCCGAAGGCCTGACCCACGGAAGGCCTGACCCACCGGAAGGGTTGGCCTGCCGGAAGGCTCAGGCAGACGTCCGTTCCGCTTCCACGTCCAGCCCCGGGGGCTTCGCCGGGGCCTTGGCCTGGCTCAGGCCCCTGGCCAGGGCGGTCGGCGCCTTGGCCTGCACCGGCGCCTGCGCCTTCGCCGGCTCCGGGGCGTGGTCGTCCCCGGGCTCGGACGGCGGCGGCGGGACGGGGATGAGAAGCTGGCGCGGATGGTCTCCGGTCCCCGGGAGGGCGCGGCGCTGGCGTTCCAGGCCGCGCAGGATCTCGCGGATGCCGTTGACCTGGTCGTCCAGCCCGGCGCGGAGGTCGGCCTCGAAGCGGACGACCTCCTCGGCCGAGCGGACGGCCTCCGAGTGCCGGGCGCGCGCGTCGGCGAGCAGTTCACCCGCGGAGGCGCGGGCCTCGTCCTCCAGCGTGGACGCGCGCCCGCGCGCCCGCTCGACGATCTCGCACGCCTCGCGCTTGGCCGCCTCGAGCAGCCGGTCGGAGGTCTCCTGCGCGAGGCGCATGACGCCCGCCGCGGTCTCCGGCGACTCGGGCGGCCGGGACCGCAGTGCGTCGATCTCTCGTTGCAGCGCGGTCAGGGTGGTCTCGACGTCGGCGAGGAAGTCGTTCACCTCGACCGGGTCGTACCCCTCCCGCAGCCGCACGGTGGTGAACACCTTCCGGGCGACCTCGGACGGTGTCAGCATGTCGGCCCCTTCCGCCGGGCATGTTGTCACGCTTTGCATTCCCATGACAACCGCTTGTAAACGGGATGGGGCCGCCATGATCAGACGAGACCCTGGCCGCCGTCCACGGTGACGACCTGGCCGGTCATGTAGGTGTTGGCCATGAGGAACACCGACACGGCGCCCGCCTCCTCCGCGGTTCCGAACCGTCCGAGCGGGGTGCCCGCCCCGGCGTCCCGGACGGCCTCGTCCGTGTCGGCCCCGATGGCCGAGCGCATCAGCGGGGTGTCGAACGCCCCGTAGCGGACGGCGTTGACGCGCAGCCGCCGCGGCGCGAGCTCGACCGCGAGCGCGCGGGTCAGCGTCTCGACTCCGCCGATCGAGGGGATCGCGCCCGCCATGCCGGGCACCGGGCGGACGGCGAGGCTGCCGGAGGTGAGGGTGAGCGAGCCTCCGGCGGGCATCCGCTCGGCGGCGAGGCGGGCGACGACCAGCGCGGCCCAGACCCGCTGGTCGTAGGCCGCGTGCACGCCCTCGGACGTGACCTCGGCCAGCGGGGCCGCCCCGCCGAGGCCGCCCGCGGTGATCAGGACGTGATCCACCCCGCCAGCCAGGTCGAACGCGGCGCGGACGGCGTCCTCGTCGGCGGCGTCGGCGACCGCGCCGAGCACCTCGGCGCCGCCCTCGGTGGTGACGGAGCCGACCGCGGCGTCCAGCCGGGCCTTGTCGCGGCCGACGAGGACGACGCGGGCGCCGAGGCCGTGCAGCAGCCCGGCGGCGCCGAGGCCGATGCCGGACGAGCCGCCGAGGACGATCACGGTGGATCCGGCGAGACCGCCGGGCAGCGGCGAGCGGACCGGGGCGGGGGCGTCGGACACGTGGGACATGAGGGGTCTCCGTTCGAAATAAACCATCCGGTTGTTTTAGATCATGATCGCGTTCGGGCGGGCTTGTCAACCGGGTGGTTTAATTTCGGTATGAGCTACGACGCCGACGCCACCCGGAAGCGGATCTTCGAGGCGGCCGCCGACGAGTTCGCCACGCACGGCCTGGCCGGGGCCCGGGTCGAGCGGATCGCCGCCGCCGCGCAGGCCAACAAGCAGGCGATCTACCTGTACTTCGGCAACAAGGAGGCGCTGTTCGGCGCCGTCGTCCGGGCCAAGATGGACGAGGTCTGCCACGAGGGCCCGCTCGACACGAACGCGGTCGCCGACACGGTGGGCCTCCTGTTCGACTGGTACCAGGAGCACACCGAGTTCATCCGGCTGCTGATGTGGGAGGCGCTGGAGTCCCGCGCGCCCGAGACCCTCGGCGAAGAGGAGCGCCGCGCGGCCTACCGCGGCCACGCCGGCGCCCTGGTCGCCGCCGGTGTCGGCGCGGACGCCCCGGACGAGGAGTCCCGCACCCGCGCCGCGCAGGACTGGCTGTTCACCCTGCTCGGCCTGGTCGCGTGGAACTTCACCGTCCCGCAGCTGTGCCGCATGGTCCTGGACGAGTCGGACGAGAAGGCGGCCCTCGCCCGCCGCCGCGCCGCGGTCGTGGAGGCCGTCCGCATCCTCGCCGCGTCCCGCTGAGCCCCTGCCGCGCGCCGCCGCCGACGCGGGTATTTCACTTCCGCATCAGCTGGCGCGGGCATGTAAATGATTTGTAAGGGAAACCGCCGGACCCTCGCCCGCGCGGCCCGCGCTTCCTAGCGTTGGGGTGCAGCTACGGCACGTTCTCGTCGGTGCCGAACCGAGCCGGCGGCGCACAGCGGTTGAAGCGCCACCGGCGGGCGCGAAAGGCCACTCCCCCCGGCCTTTCCGCGCCTCACGGGCCCGTCCGCGCCCCCCGCGACGAGCCCGATGGCCGGGAGGCGCCCTCCCAGGACGCCTCCCGGCCCCACACCCCGTCACGCGCAGGCGCCCGCCGCCCCGCACGCGCGTGACGTCCGATCCCGCGCACAGCACTCCGTCAACGTGTAGGCCCCCTTGTGGCACGTGGGTGATTTCCGGCACGCGCACTGTCAGTGCTGGGAGGCCGCCCAGGCCTTGGTCTCGCGAAAGTAGCGGGCCGCGCCCGGATGCAGCGGCAGGGGGTAGGTGGCCAGCGCGGCCCGGCGGTCCAGCCGCCGCGCCTGCGCGTGGACGGCGGCGAGCCGCGCCTTGCTCGCGAACAGCAGCGCGGTCAGCTCCCGGGCCTCCCCGGACGGCATGTCGGCCCGGACGACCAGCACGTTCGGCACGGCGACGGTCGGAACCTCCCGTCCCATGCCGTAGGTCCCGGCCGGGATCGACCGGGCCAGGTACACCTCCCCGAAGGACCGCTGCAGGCCCGCGACCAGCGCCCCGACCGGCAGCAGCCGCACCCGGACGGTCCGGGCGAGGTCGGCGACGGCGGGCGTCGGCAGGCCGCCGGTGAAGAAGAACGCGTCGATCCGCCCGGTGCGCAGCGCCTCCCCCGACCCGCTCGCCGACAGGCGGGACCGGACGATCGCGTCGTGTCCGCGCAGGCCCGCAGCCGCGAGCACCCGGCCCGCGACGACCTCCGTCCCGGACCCGGCCGCGCCCGTCGACACGCGACGTCCGCGCAGGTCGGCGACCGTCCGGATCGGCGCGTCCGCCCGGACCACGATCTGCAGGTAGTCGTCGTACAGCCCCGACAGCGCCGCGATCCCGCCGGCGGCACCGCCCGGGACGGGACCCCCGAAGGGTCCGGCGCCGCGTGCGGCGAGGTCGGCCGAGTCGACGGTGCTGAAGGCGAGGTCGGCGCGTCCGGCGGCGAGCAGGCGCAGGTTCTCGATGGACGCGGCCGTGGTCAGCACGGTCGCGTGGACCTTCCACCGGCGGTGCAGCGTGGCCGCGAACGCCTCGCCGAGCGCGTGGTACACGCCGCCGCGCCCGCCGGTCGCGATCACGACCGGCGGCAGCGGCGTCCCGTCCGTCCGGCACCCGGACGCTCCCAGCGGCACCCCCGCCAGCAGCCCCGCCAGCACCGTCCGCCGCCTCACGGGCCGGGCTCCACCGCGGCCGGGACCTCGATGCGGACGCGGAGCCCGCACGGGTCGGCGGCGGCCAGGTGCAGGCGTCCACCCGAGGCCGTGACCAGGGCGTTCGCGATCGTGAGGCCGAGACCGGAGCCTTCGACGTTCTGGTCGGCGGGACGTCGCCAGAACGGCTGGAGGGCGTCCCGGGCCTCGGTCTCGGTCATGCCGGGCCCGCTGTCGGTGACCACGAGGGCGGCACGGTCCGGCGGGACGGCCTCGGTCGCGATCCGCACCTCGCCGCCGTCCCCGGAGAACTTCACCGCGTTGTCGATGATCGCGTCGAGCGCCTGCTCCAGCGCGTCCGGCGCGGCCCGCGCGAGCAACCCAGCCGAGCAGGAGCCAGCGGCGGCGCCGGAGTCGGCGCCCGAGCCTGAGCCGGGGCCGGAGGCGGCGCCCGAGCCCGAGCCGGGGGCGTCGTCGGAGTCGGGGCCGAGCAGGCGGACGCCCCGGCGGTCCGCGACGTCCCGCCAGCCGTCGGCGCGGGCGCGGGCGAGCGCGGTGAGGTCCACGTCGTCCACCTTCGCCTCGTCCGCCTTCACCGCGCTGGCCTCGGCGGACGCGTAGGCGAGCAGCGCGTCGTAGAGGTGCGCCATCCGGTCGACCTCCTCGAGCGCCATCGCGTGGTCGGTCCGGCCGTCCGGCCCGACCTCGGGCTCGAGGTTCTCCAGCCACAGCCGGAGCGCGGCGAGCGGCGTGCGCATCTGGTGGCTGGCGTAGGACACGAACGACCGCTGCCGTTCCACCAGCGCGGCGGTCTGCCCGGCCATCGCGTTGAACGACTCGGCGAGCCGCCGCAGCTCGGACGGGCCCGCGCCGCTCGCGACGCGTTCCTCGAACCGGCCCTCGCTGAGCGCGTGCGCGGCGAGGTCCAGCTCCGCGACCGGCCGCAGCACCCACCGCGCGACCATCGCCACCACCACGACGCCGACGAGGACGACCAGCAGGAGCGCCGCGAACAGCCGCGTCCAGGCGTCCAGCAGGCCCTGCCGCAGCCGTCCGGTCGGCGACACGGTCACGGCGACGCCGATGATCTCGCCGCCGCTGCCGACCGGCTCGACGACCACCATCGGGCCGTCCTGCCAGGGCCAGATGGTCGGGGTGGTGCGGGCCGCCTCGCCGGACAGCGCCTCGGCCACCCGCTCCCGGACGTCCCCCGCGTTCAGGTCCAGGTCCGGACGGGAGCTGATCGCGACCGCGCCGTCCCGGTCCACGACCACGGCCGGGATGCCGAACAGCGCGTCGTACTGCTCCAGCTCGCCGTGCAGCGCGGACGTGCGCCCGGTGCGCAGCGCGGTCTCGGCGAGCGAGGCGAACCGCGCGGTGTCCCCGGCGCGGTCCATGTACATGTCCTGGGTGTCGCGGGCGGCGGTCCCGGTCGCCAGCGGGACGGCCAGGGCGAGCAGGGCCGCGCCGAGCAGCGGCAGGTAGGTCAGGTAGAGCCGCCGCCGCATCCCCGGCTCAGCCCCCGCCGCCCGCGACGAGCCGGTACCCGACGCCGTGCGCCGTCTCGATCCGCGCCGCGTCGCCGAGCTTGGCGCGCAGCGTCGAGACGTGCACGTCGAGGGTGCGGGAACGGCCCTGCCAGGACGTCCCCCACACCTCGCGCAGCAGCGTCTCGCGCTCCACCACCGCGCCGGGCTCCCGGATCAGCCGCGCCAGCAGCGTGAACTCCTTGGGCGTCAGCCGGACCGGCGCGGCGTCCAGGGTGAGGGTGCGGGCGGCCGGGTCGACGGTGAGCCGCCCGAGCGCCCGCACGCCGTCGCGGTGCCGCGGCCGGGCCCGCCGCAGCACCGCCTCCATGCGCGCCTGGAGTTCGGCCATGCCGAACGGCTTGACGAGGTAGTCGTCCGCGCCCGCGCGCAGCCCGGTGACCCGGTCGCGCTCGGTGCTGCGCGCGGTCAGCACGATGATCCCGACCTCGCCGCGCTCGCGCAGCCGCCGGCACACCTCCAGGCCGTCCAGGTCGGGCAGCCCGAGGTCGAGCAGGACGATGTCGCACGGCGGCGCGGCGAGCGCGGACGCGGCGTCCGGCGCGTGCTCCACCTCGTAACCGCACCGGGCCAGCGCCTTGACCAGCGCCGCCGCGAACCGGCGGTCGTCCTCGACCAGCAGAGCCCTCGGCATCTGCCCTAGCGCCCGTTGATCAGCCGCATCGCGAGGTCCGGGCCGAACGTCCCCGCCTGGACCTTCGGGCCGGTGCCGCACGGGCCGTCCGACTCACCGGGGATCTTGACCCACAGCAGGTAGTCCGCGCCCGAGCCGCCCGCCTGCGGCGCCGTCCCGAGCTTGGCGCCCGCGGGGTTGCACCAGACGCCCGGCTTGCCGCCGTTGCCGTTCCGGCTGGTGTCGATGACGAACCCGCGCGTGTAGCGGTACTTCGACGACAGCGACGCGTTGACCTTCTTCGCGTAGGCGGCCGACTCGGCCGTCTTGAAGAAGTTGGACACGTTCACCGAGAAGCCGCGGACGTTCTTCACCCCGGCCGCGTTCAGGCGGCTCGCCATGGTCGCGGGGGCCACCCAGTGGGAGTTCCCGCCGTCCAGATAGACCTTCGCCTTCGGCGCCTTGCTCTTGAACTGCTGCGTCGCGTACCTCAGCAGCGCCGTACGGTTCGCCTGCGCCGCCTTCGGCAGGCAGTCGAGCTGCGCGACCGCGTCCGGCTCGATCACCACGATCGCCGGACGACTACCGACCGCCCCCGCGAACTTGGAGATCCACGTCCTGTACGCGGCCGACGAGCCGGCCCCGCCGTGCGACGCGCCGCCGCAGTCCCGGTCGGTGATGTTGTAGGCGACGAGGACGGGCGTCCTGCCCTTGGTCTTCGCCGCGCCGACGTACCCGGAAACGGCGCGGGTGATGTCCCCGCTCCAGTTCCCGAACCACCGCGCGCCGGGCCGCGCGACGATCGACGCCTTGATCTTCGCCGTCCGCGCGTCCTTCGGGTGGGCCTTCACCCAGGCCGCGGCCTGGGTCCCCGGATCCACGTAGAACGGGCTCGCCGCCGCCGCGTCACTCGCGTCCGACGCACTGAGCCGCGCGCCATCGCTCCCGCCTGAGGAGCAGGCGGCCGCGCCCACTGCGACAGCGGCCACCACCAGCGGAAACACCTTGCGCATTCTGTCCTCCTCGCTCAGCATGATCGACTCGAACGGCCGACATTCTGGCGCGAATCAACCACCCACGTCCGCGAAACGGACTTATCGGCCCGCTCTCAGCCGTCCGGCCGGTCAGGCCCGGGTGATGCTTCTTCGGCGGACGGAGTGGAGGAGGGCGTCGACGCGGGCGCGGTCGGGCTCGTCCGGGAGGGGGGTGCGGGCGAGCGCGTCGTCCATGCGGGCGGTCAGGGACGCGCGCCACGCGGTGACCTCGTCCAGGGGCATGGCGCCGGCGCGGACGGCCATCAGCCGGTCCCGGTGCTCGTCGACGCGGACCATCGGCTCGCCGTGTTCCAGCAGGTGAAGCCCGCTGAGCAGGAGCCGCAGCATGTGCATGACGTGCTTGGGGTTGCGGCCCTCGTGGTTCTCCATCTTGCGGAACTGGCTGTCGGCGTACCCGAGGAACGAGCGGTGGGCGCGCAGTGAGAGGAACGCCGTGCGGGCGTCCAGGAGCTCCTGGCCGAGCGGGGTGACCTTCTCGACCAGCGGCGACCAGAGGCACTCGAGGATGGTCGGGTTCGCGACGAGCGCCAGCTCGCAGAAGCGCTCGAACTCCCAGGAGAACTGCTCCTCGAGCGGGCCGGTGACGTGCGTCGGCGGCTTGTCGAGGTGCCAGAAGAGCTCGGTCGGCGCGACGAAGACGCCGCGGCGGTCGGTGTCGCTGGCGGCGGTGTCCAGGCCGTAGGCGCGCGAGCCCACGACCACCGCGAGGACGGTGTGGTCGGTCACGAGGCTCTCGGGTGTGGTCACGACGGAAAGCGTCCCGCACCTGTTCGCCCCTCGTCGACCTGTTTGTCGCCTTGCAGAAACTTTCTGCAAGACCTTTACGTTCCTTACGGCCCGTTGCTACCTTCACCGCACCACCCCCACGAGGAACAGGTGAAACGGGTTGTCCTCCACGTCAATCCCGTTTCACAGAGGAGGACCCCCATGCGGCGTACCATCACGGCCGGAGCGCTGACCTGTCTGGCGCTCGCGGCGCTGACGGCCTGCGGCGGAGGCGACGACAAGAAGGACTCCGCCCCGTCTGCGGCGCTCGACGGACGCGGCCCGATCACGTTCGTCACGGGCAAGGACCGCTCGGGCAACCTGCAGAAGCAGCTCGACGGCTGGAACTCCGGGCACCCCAAGGAGCAGGTCCGGCTCGTCGAGATCGCGGACGAGCCGAACGAGCAGCGCCAGCAGTTCATCCAGAACGCGCAGACCAAGTCCGACGCGTACGGCATCATCAACCTGGACGTCGTCTGGACCGCCGAGTTCGCCGCGAACCGCTGGCTGACGCCGCTGCCCAAGGACATCGACACCTCGAAGCTGCTGCCCGCGACGGTCGCGACCGGGAAGTACCGCGACACCCAGTACGCCGTGCCGGTCACCTCCGACGCCGGGATGCTCTACTTCCGCAAGGACCTGCTCGACAAGGCCGGCATCAGCGCGCCGCCGAAGACCTACGCCGAGATGTGGGCCGACTGCGACAAGGTGAAGGCGCTGCCCGAGGGCAAGGGCGTCGACTGCTTCTTCACCGAGGTCAACAAGACCGAGAGCCTGACGATCAGCGCGGTCGAGGCGATCGAGGCCCAGGGCGGCTCGATCATGGACGCGAGCGGCAAGCCGTCGCTGAACACGCCGCAGGCCAAGGCCGGCCTCCAGTGGCTGGTCGACACCCGCAAGAACCGCATGCCGAAGGAGGCCGTCACCCTCGACACCGAGGGCGGACGCCGCTACTTCCAGGGCGGCAAGCTGCTGTTCCAGCGGCAGTGGCCGTACCAGTACGCGATGGCCAACGCGACCGACGGCTCGTCCAAGGTCGCGGGCAAGTTCGGCGTCGCGCCGCTGCCCGGCCTGAACGGCCCGGGCGTCGCCAACCTCGGCGGGCACAACCTGGCGATCTCCGCTTTCGCCAAGAACAAGGCCACCGCGCTCGACTTCATCAAGTACCTCACCGGTGAGCCCGCGCAGCGCGCGAACCTGCTGGCCACCTCGATGGCCCCGACCAACGCGTCCCTGTACGACGACCCTGAGCTGGCCAAGAAGTACCCGTACCTGCCGACCCTGAAGCAGGCCATCACCACCGCCAAGCCGCGTCCGGTCGTGGTGAAGTACGGCGACGTCACGACCGCCATCCAGAGCTCGGTGTACGACGCGGTCAACGCCGGCAAGCCCGTCGACCAGGCGCTCACCGACCTGCAGGGCAAGCTGACCACGCTGACCGCGGGGCAGTGAGTCGCACCGTGAGCCGTGCTGTGAGCTCTGAGATCGGCGGAGTCTCCCAGCGCGCCACCGCCCGCTCCTCGCGCCCGCGCCACCACGGTGGCGCGCGGCGCGGGGAGCGGCGGATGGCCGCGCTGCTGCTCTCCCCCACCCTGCTCGTCCTGGGCCTGGTCGTCGGCTACCCGGTCCTCTCCGGGCTGCGCGAGTCGCTGTACACGCGCGGCAACGGACTGGACGCGAACGGCTTCGTCGTCGAGGGCAGCAAGTTCGTCGGGGTGGACAACTACACGTCCATCTTCGACGGCGACAGCGCCGACGCGTTCTGGAACGCCTTCTTCAACACCACGTTCTTCACCGTGACCACGGTCGTCCTGGAGACGCTGATCGGCGTCGGGATGGCACTGATCATGCATCAGGCGTTCCGCGGCCGGTCGGTCGTCCGCGCCAGCATCCTGGTCCCGTGGGCGATCCCCACCGCGATCTCCGGACTGCTGTGGCGGTGGATCTTCCAGGCGGACGGCGCGGCCAACGCCGTCATCGGCCACCAGGTGCTGTGGACGGCCGACGGGTTCAGCGCCAAGGTCGCGGTGATCATCGCCGAGGTCTGGAAGACGTCCCCGTTCATCGGCCTGCTCGTGCTCGCCGGGCTCCAGATGATCCCGCGCGAGGTGCACGAGGCCGCGAAGGTGGACGGCGCGAGCGTGTGGCAGCGGTTCGTCTACGTGACGCTGCCGCTGATCAAGCCCGCCCTCCTGGTCGCCGTCCTGTTCCGGATGCTGGACGTGCTGCGCATGTTCGACCTGCCGGCCGTCCTCGTCGGCGTCAACCAGAAGTCGGTGGAGACCCTGACCATGCTCGCCTGGACCGAGGCGACGAACCTGCGGTACGGATCCGCGGCGGCGTACTCGACGATCCTGTTCACCTACATCGTCCTGATCGCCTACCTGTTCGTGAAGCTCCTCGGCGCCGACATCATCGGCGAGGCCCGGCAGGTGCGGAAGGCGGCGAAGCGATGAAGCGCGCGCTCTCCTACCTGGGCCTGGCCGCCGTCGCGGTCTACTGCCTGGCGCCCTTCTACTGGATGCTCGTCTCGGCGTTCCGGCGCCCCCAGGACCAGTTCGACAACTCGGCGGTGCCGTCGCCGGTCTCGACCAAGAACTTCAGCGCGGTGTTCGGCGGGCACAACGACTTCGGCCGGGCGCTGGTGAACAGCGTCATCGTCGCCGGGACGACCACCGTGATCACGCTGATCGTCGGCGTGTTCACCGCGTACGCGCTGGCCAGGCTGGAGTTCCGGTTCAAGAACCTCGTCCTCGGCGTGATCATCGGAACGACGATGTTCCCGAGCGTGTCCCAGCTCGTCCCGCTGCTGAAGCTGTTCACCGACATCCACTGGATCAACACCTACCAGGCGATGATCGTGCCGAGCCTCGGCTTCGCGCTGCCGCTGTCGGTGTGGCTGCTCACCGCGTTCTTCCGCCAGCTGCCGTTCGAGCTGGAGCACGCCGCGATGGTGGACGGCTGCACCCGCGGCCAGGCGTTCCGGAAGATCATCGTCCCGCTGGCAGCGCCCGGCGTGTTCACCACCGCGATCCTGACCTTCATCGCGGCGTGGAACGAGTTCCTCATCGCGCTGTCGATGGTCAACCGCAAGGAGATGCAGACCGCGACGGTCGCGATCTCCAAGTTCAGCGGCGTGGCCGGCATGGACCAGCCGTTCGGCACGCAGATGGCGGCGGGCGTGGTCGTGACCGTCCCGCTCATCCTGGTCGTCCTCATCTTCCAGCGAAAGATCGTCGCGGGCCTCACCGCCGGCAGCGTCAAGTAGCACCCCACCAACGTTTTCGCTTCACGTGACCCGAAGGGACGACATGACCGACACGCCGACCACCGCCTGGTGGCGCGACGCGGTGATCTACCAGGTGTACGTGCGCAGCTTCGCGGACGCGAACGGCGACGGCATCGGCGACCTGGCGGGCATCCGCTCCCGGCTGCCGTACCTGGCCGACCTGGGCGTGGACGCGCTGTGGGTCACCCCGTTCTACGTCTCGCCCATGGCCGACTTCGGCTACGACGTCGCCGACTACCGCGACGTGGACCCGCTGTTCGGAACCCTGGACGACGCGCGCGCCCTCATCGCCGACGCGCACGCGCACGACCTGCGCATCATCGTCGACATCGTGCCGAACCACAGCTCCGACCTGCACCCGTGGTTCCAGGCCGCCCGCGCCGCCGCGCCCGGCTCGCCCGAGCGGGACCGCTACGTCATCCGCGACGGACGCGGCGCGGACGGCTCCGAGCCGCCGAACGACTGGGAGTCGGTGTTCGGCGGCCCGGCATGGACGCGACTGCCCGACGGGCAGTGGTACCTGCACCTGTTCGACCCCGGACAGCCCGACCTGAACTGGGAGAACCCGGCCGTCCGCGCCGAGTTCGAGGACATCCTGCGGTTCTGGCTGGACCTCGGCGTGGACGGCTTCCGGGTCGACGTCGCGCACGCCATGATCAAGGCCGAGGGCCTCCCCGACGTCGGCCACACGGGCCAGGCCGCGATGCTCGGCCACGCTCCCCTGCCCTACTTCGACCAGGACGGCGTCCACGAGATCCACCGCTCCTGGCGCAAGCTGCTCGACACCTACCCGGGCGACCGGATGGCCGTCGCCGAGGCGTGGGCCCCGGACATCTCCCGGCTCGCGAAGTACACCCGCCCGGACGAGCTGCACCAGGCGTTCAACTTCCACTACCTCGGCTCGCCCTTCGAGGCGGCGAAGCTGCGCGACGTCATCGACGAGACGCTGCGCGCGGCCGGGGACGCGCCCGCCACCTGGGTGCTGTCGAACCACGACGTCAAGCGGCACGTCACCCGGTTCGGCGACGGCGAGGCCGGCCTGCGCCGCGCCCGCGCCGCCGCGCTGCTCACGCTCGCGCTGCCCGGCTCCGCCTACGTCTACCAGGGCGAGGAGCTGGGCCTGCCCGAGGTCCTCGACCTGCCCGCGGAGTTCCGCAAGGACCCGCAGGCCGGACGCGGTGAGGAGGACGGCCGCGACGGCTGCCGCGTCCCGGTCCCGTGGAGCGGCGACGAGCCCCCGTTCGGGTTCACGGGCGGCCCGTCCACCTGGCTGCCGATGCCCCCGGCGTGGCGCACGCTGACCGTCGCCGCCGAGGAGGGCGACCCGGACTCGACGCTCTCCCTCTACAAGGCGGCCCTGCGCATCCGGCACGCCGAGCCGGCGCTCGGCGACGGCACGCTGACCTGGCTGGACGTCCCGGACGGCGCCCTCGCCTTCACCCGCACGGCGACCGACGGCTCGTCCGTGCACTGCGCGGTCAACACCGCCGCCGAGCCGGTCCGCATCCCCGCCGCCGGCGAGCCGCTGCTGTCCAGCGCCCCCGTCACCCGCGACGCCGACGGCTCCCTCCTCCTGCCCTCCGACACGGCGGTGTGGTGGAGGTAGGTTCGTGACCTTGACGCTCTCCCCCCGTTCGGGGGGAGGGTCTCAGGCGCGGCCGCACGTCCGGATGCGGGCGCGCGGCGGCATGGCCTCGGCGAGGCCACCGCGAGTGGAGCACAGTTCGTACAAGGGAAGAAGCGGTCGGCCACGATCACTTCGCGGCCGCACCAGCCCGCCCTGAAGGGCGGAGTATCCACGGGGGGATCCGATGACGACGCGGCTGGCCGATATCGCCGAGCACGCGGGGGTCAGCGAGGCGACGGTCAGCCGCGTCCTCAACGGGCGCCCCGGCGTTTCGGCGGCGACCCGGCAGGCGGTGCTCGCCGCGCTGGACGTGCTCGGGTACGAGCGTCCGCCGCGGCTGCGGCAGCAGCGGGCCGGGCTGATCGGGCTGATCATCCCGGAGCTGACCAACCCGATCTTCCCGGCGTTCGCCGAGGTGATCGAGAGCGCGCTCGCCCGGCACGGGTACATGGCGGTGCTCTGCTCGCAGACACCGGGCGGCGTGAACGAGGACGAGTACCTGGAGATGCTGCTCGAGCGCGGCGTCGCGGGCGTCATCTTCGTCAACGGCCTGCACGCCAACGCCAACACCGACCCGGCGCGGTACGCGCGGCTGACCGAGCGCGGCCTGCCGATCGTGCTGGTCAACGGATACCGTCCGGACATCGACGCGCCGTTCGTGTCCAACGACGACGTCGCGTCGCTGGAGGCGGCCGTCGCCTACCTCGGCTCGCTCGGGCACCGGCGGATCGGGCTCGCGATCGGGCAGGACGTGTACGTCCCGACCCGGCGCAAGACCGAGGGGTTCCTGCGCGGGCTGGAGACGCTGCTCGGGCCGGGCGCGGACACCGAGGGCCTGGTCGTGAACACGATGTACACCGTCGAGGGCGGGCACGCCGCCGCGCAGAAGCTGCTCGACCGCGGCTGCACGGCGATCTGCTGCGGCAACGACATCATGGCGCTCGGCGCGATCCGGGCCGCCCGCCAGCGCGGGCTGCGGGTGCCGGAGGACGTGTCGGTCATCGGCTTCGACGACTCGCCGCTCACCGCGTACCTGGACCCGCCGCTCACCACGATCCGGCAGTCGGTGCGGGAGATGGCGCTGGCCGCGGTGGGCACGGTGCTGGAGGAGGCCGGGGGCGGACGTCCGCCGCGCACCGAGCTCCTCTACCGTCCTGAGCTGGTCGTTCGCAGCTCGACGGCGCCGGCGCCGGCCCCCGCCGTTCCCGCTCCGCCGGATCCGGAGCACTTCGTCGGCTAGCCCCGCGAACGCCCCGGCCTCGAGAGGCCGGGGCGTTCGCGTTGGTAACGGTTGCGTTGCGGAGGATTGACAGTGAGCCGGGTCACGCTCTTTCCTTCGTGGGAGCGCTCCCACACTCCCACCCAGAACGAACGAGAGGGACCTGCGATGAGGGGTATCCGGCTGAGGGCCGTGGCCGTGCTGGCGGCGGCCGGCGTCCTCGCGGCGGCATGCGGAGGCGGAGGCGACTCCACGTCCGCCAAGAACTTCACGCTGACCGTCGACGTGTTCGGCGAGTTCGGCTACGAGACCCTCTACAAGGGGTTCGAGCAGGCGCATCCCGGCGTCACGGTCAAGCAGCGCAAGGTGTCCTCGCTGGACGACTACAAGCCGCGGCTCCAGCAGTGGATCGCGACCGGCAGCGGGGCGGGCGACGTGGTCGCGCTGGAGGAGGGCATCCTGCCCACCTACATGCAGCAGCGCGCCAAGTTCGTCAACCTCCTCGACTTCGGCGCGCGCTCGATGCAGGCCGACTTCCTGCCCTGGAAGTGGCAGAACGGGCTCAGCCCGGACGGCTCTCAGCTGGTCGGCCTCGGAACCGACGTCGGCCCGCTCGCCATGTGCTACCGCAAGGACCTGTTCAAGAAGGCGGGCCTGCCCACCGACCGCGACGAGGTCGGCAAGCTCTGGCCGACCTGGGACCAGTTCCTCGCCACCGGCCAGAAGTTCCAGGGCAAGGTCTCCGGCGCCAAGTGGCTGGACGGCCCGACCGCCGTCCTGCGCGCGACCGTCCTGCAGAGCGCGGGCAGCGGCCCCGGCTACAGCTTCTTCGACAAGGACGACAAGCTCGTCTTCGACTCGAACCCGGCCGTCAAGCAGGCGTTCGACACGACGCTGAAGTTCGAGCAGAACAAGATGACCGCGGACATGTCGATCTTCACGCCGCCGTGGCAGACGGCGCTGAAGCGCGACACGTTCGCGACCGTGCCCTGCCCGTCCTGGATGCTCGGCGGCATCAAGCAGTTCTCCGGCGACTTCGGCAAGGGCAAGTGGGACGTCGCGACCACGCCCGGCGGCGCGGGCTACTGGGGCGGGTCCTGGCTGGCCGTCCCGAAGCAGAGCAAGCACCAGAAGGAGGCCGCGGCGCTCGCCGAGTACCTGACGAGCGCGCAGAGCCAGGTCGGCGCGTTCAAGGACAAGGACACCTTCCCGTCCAACGTGAAGGCCGAGCAGGACCCGGCCGTCTCCGGCGCCTCGAACGACTACTTCAGCGGCGCGCCGACCGGGAAGATCTTCGGGCAGCTGGTCTCCTCGGTGAAGCCGGTCCACCTCGGCCCGAAGAACGAGGACGTCCGGCAGGCCGTGGAGAACGTCCTGATCGCGGTCGGCCAGGGCAAGGTCAAGCCCGAGGACGCCTGGGCGAAGGCCGTCGACGCGGCCAAGAAGGCCGCCCGGTGACCTGCGTGGACACGGACCGGCCGAGCGCAGCCCTCCCCCGGCCGAGCGCAGCCTTCCCTCGGCTGGCCGCAGCCCTCTCCCTGTCGACCGCCGCCTTCCCCTGGCGGAGGGCTTCCCGATGACCAGTGTGGGCACGCGTCCCGTCCGTCCGGCCTCCCGGGCGGACGGGGCGCCGCGGGCGGGCCGGTGGCGGGCGCGCCTCGCGCGGCTCGACGTCAAGGCGAGCCCGTACGCGTTCGTCGCGCCCTTCTTCCTCGTCTTCCTCGTCTTCGGCGGCTACCCGCTCGTCTACACGCTGTGGGTGTCGCTGCACGACTGGGGGCTGGCGTCCGGGACACGGAAGTGGGCGGGCTTCGGCAACTACACCTACCTGTTCGGCGACGAGCAGTTCTGGCACGCACTGGTGAACACGGTCGGGATCTTCGCGCTCTCGACCGTCCCGCAGCTGCTGCTGGCGCTGCTGCTCGCCAACGCGCTCAACCGGCGGATGCGGGCCGCGACGGTGTTCCGGATCGGGGTGGTCGCGCCGCTGATCACCTCGATGGCGGCGGTCGCGATCGTGTTCGGCCAGCTCTTCGACACCGACTACGGGTTCGTCAACTGGCTCCTGCACAGCCACGTCGACTGGCACACGAACCGCGCCTGGTCGTGGACGGCGATCTCGGTGATGGTCGACTGGCGCTGGACGGGCTACAACGCGCTGATCTTCCTGGCCGCGATGCAGGCGATCCCGAAGGACCTGTACGAGGCCGCCGCGATCGACGGCGCGTCCCGGACGCGGCAGTTCTGGCGGATCACCGTCCCGCTGCTGCGCCCGACGATCCTGTTCACGGTGATCATCTCGACCATCGGCGGGCTGCAGCTGTTCACCGAGCCGGTGCTGTTCGGGAGCGGGACGTCCAACAAGATGGACGGCGGCGCGACGCACCAGTTCCAGACGCTGACGATGTACATGTACGACAGCGCGTTCGGGCACGACCGGTACGGGTACGGCGCGGCGATCGCCTGGGCGCTGTTCCTGCTCATCATCGTGTTCTCGCTGCTGAACTTCCTGTTCGTCCGGCGTGCGGGAGGCACCAGATGACGATCCCCGCTCCCCTGTCCCGGCCCGCGCGGACGACCGCGCGGCGGCTGCACGGCCTCTGGGAGGCCAGCCCGCTGACGTACCTGACGCTCCTGGTGGCGGTGGTGCTGTCGGTGGCGCCGATCTACTGGATGTTCGTGGTCGCGACGCGGACCAACGACGTGGTCGCGAACGTCCCGCCGCCGGTGGTGCCGGGCGGCCACCTCGGCTCCAACCTGAACCGGCTGTTCGACAACCCGGACGCCTACTTCGCCAGGGGCCTGCTCAACTCGGCGATCGTGTCGTCCTGCGTGACGGTCTCGACGGTGTTCTTCGCCTCGCTGGCCGGGTTCGCGTTCGCCAAGCTGCGCTTCCGCGGCCGCAACGCGCTGCTGCTCATGATCGTGGCGACGATGATGATCCCGGTCCAGATGGGCATCATCCCGCTCTACATGATCATGGTGAGGCTGGGCTGGCAGAACCACCTCCAGGCGGTGGTCGTCCCGTTCCTGGTCACCGGGTTCGGGGTGTTCATGATGCGGCAGTACGCCGCCCAGGCCGTCCCGGACGAGCTGGTCGAGGCCGCCCGCGTGGACGGCTGCACCACGTTCGGCGTGTACTGGCGGGTCGTCCTGCCCGCGCTGCGCCCGGCCGCCGGCGTGCTCGGCCTGTTCACGTTCATGCAGACCTGGAACGACTTCATGTGGCCGCTGGCCGTGCTGAACCCGGAGAACCCGACCGTCCAGCTGTCCATCAACAACCTGGCGAACGCCCACTTCAACGACTACACGCTCATGTTCGCCGGCACGTCGGTCGCGGTGCTGCCGCTGCTGCTGGTCTTCGTGGCGTTCGGCCGCCAGATCATCGGAGGAATCATGGAAGGCGCGATCAAGGCATGAGCGGGCACGACATGACCGGGGGCGTCGCCTTCCCGGACGGGTTCCGGTGGGGCGCGGCGACGGCCGCCTACCAGGTGGAGGGCGCCACGGACGAGGACGGCCGGGTGCCGTCGGTCTGGGACACCTTCGTCCGGCGCCCCGGCGCGGTGCTGGGCGGCGACACCGGGGATGTGGCGGTCGACCACTACAACCGGTTCCGCGAGGACGTGGCGATCATGCGCGACCTGGGGCTGAAGGCGTACCGGTTCTCGGTGGCCTGGCCCCGCGCGGAGGCGCCCGGCGGCAAGGGCCTGGCGTTCTACGACCGGCTCGTGGACGCGCTGCTGGACGCCGGGATCGAGCCCTGGCCGACCCTCTACCACTGGGACCTGCCGCAGACGCTGGAGGACGCGGGCGGATGGCCCGTCCGCGACACCGCGTTCCGCTTCGCCGACTACGCGGCCCAGGCGCACCTCGTCCTCGGCGACCGGGTGAGGAACTGGCTGACGGTGAACGAGCCGTGGTGCGCGGCGTTCCTCGGGTACGCCTCTGGCGACCACGCGCCCGGACGCCGTGAACCGGCCGCCGCGCTGTCCGCCGCGCACCACCTGATGCTGGGGCACGGGCTGGCCGTCCAGGCGATGCGGGCGCAGCGGCCGGACAACAGGTTCGGCGCGGCCGTGAACCTGTACGCGATCTCGCCCGCGTCCGAGGCGGAGGCCGACGTGGACGCCGCGCGCCGCGTGGACGGCCTCCAGAACCGGTTCTTCCTGGATCCGCTGCTGCTCGGCCGCTACCCCGAGGACGTCCTGGCGGACGTGGAGCGGTTCGGGTTCGTGCCGCCGGACGCCGATCTCGCGGTCATCAACCAGCCGATCGAGCACCTCGGCGTCAACTACTACTCGCGGCACACCGTCAGCGGCGATCCGGACTCGGCGCCGCAGGCGGCGTCGTCGCCGTTCGCCGAGCACTCGCCGTGGGTCGGCAGCGGGCACGTGCGGTTCCCGTCCACCGGGCGGCCGGTGACCGGGATGGGCTGGGAGATCGACCCGTCCGGGCTGACGGAGGTGCTGGTCAGGCTGCACGAGGAGTACCCGGCGGTGGATCTCTGCGTCACCGAGAACGGCGCGGGCTACCAGGAGGAACCGGCCGGCGGAACGGTCCACGACGCCGAGCGGATCGCCTACCTGGACGGCCATCTGCGCGCCTGCCACGACGCGATCTCCGCGGGCGTCCCGCTTCGCGGCTACTTCACGTGGTCGCTGCTGGATAATTTCGAGTGGGCGTGGGGGTACTCACGGCGCTTCGGGCTGGTCCACGTCGACTACGCCACGTTGCGCCGCGCGCCCAAGGACAGCGCGCGCTGGTACGCGGAGGTGATCCGCCGGGGCGGGCTCGGGGACCGCGAGTAAACGGGGCGAAACGGGAGGGCGGGCGGGATGGCCGGACGGGGAACACGCCCCACCCTGGAGGAGGTCGCCGCCCTGGCCGGGGTCGGGCGCGGCACCGTCTCCCGGGTGATCAACGGCTCGCCGCGGGTCAGCCCGCGCGCCCGGGACGCGGTGCTCGCCGCGATCGACGAGCTCGGGTACGTGCCGAACCGGGCCGCCCGCGCCCTGGTCACCCGGCGCACCGAGACGGTCGCGCTGGTCGTCGCCGAGTCCGAGCTGCGGCTGTTCGACGAGCCGTTCTTCGCGGGCATGATCCGCGGCGTCAGCGCGGCGCTGAACGAGACCGGCCTGCAGCTGCTGCTCGCCCTCGCCCGCTCCCCCGCCGAGTACGAGCGGCTGGAGCAGTACCTGACCCCGCAGCACGTGGACGGCGTGCTGCTCACCTCCCTGCACGCCGAGGACCCGCTGCCCGGACGGCTGGAGGCGAGCGGCGTGCCGACCGTCCTCGGCGGCCGGCCGCCCGGCCTCGAGCCGGTGTCGTACGTGGACGTCGACAACCGCAGCGGCGCGCGGCAGGCGGTCGAGCACCTGGTCGGCCGGGGCCGCCGCCGCATCGCCACCATCGCCGGGCCGCAGGACATGGGCGTCGGCATCGACCGGCTGACGGGCTACCGCGCCGCGCTCGCCGAGGCCGGGCTGCCCGAGCTGGTCGTCCACGGCGACTTCAGCGAGGCCAGCGGGATCGCGGCGGCCGAGGAGCTGCTCGCGCTCGACCCGGGCCTGGACGCGATCTTCGCGGCGGACGACCCGATGGCGCTCGGCGCGATGCGGGTGCTGCGGCGGCACGGACGGGCCGTCCCGGCCGACGTCGCGGTCGTCGGCTTCGAGGACTCGCCGTCCGCGGCCCTCGCCGACCCGCCGCTCACCACCGTGCACCAGTCGGCCGAGGAGATGGGCCGCGAGATGACCCGGCTGCTGCTGACCCGGGTCAACGGCGAGCCGATGGACGAGCCGGTCGTCATCCTCCCCCCGCACCTGGTCGTCCGCGCGTCCAGCTGACCCGCTCCACCCGGCCGACCGGCCGGCTGACCCGCCTGGGCTGCCGACCCGCCCGGCCCCACCCGGTCCGGTCGTCCCCACCCGTACCACCCGGCCCACCCGGCCCACCCTGCCCGGCCGGGCTCCGGCGTCCCCCTCGCCACCTGCGCACACGCGCTCCGGGGCGCCGATATATCGGCCCCAACCCCTCAGATCCACAGGTCCACGAATTGCTCGACAATTCGCGGGGCAAACGTCGTCCCGCGCGATAAAACCCTCGCCCACCCACCTCTTCACCCGTGTCATTTACCGTTGTTAACCTGGCGCTCGGCCGGGGATGACCGGACCGAAAACCCCGCCAAAAACCCCTGCGGGAAACGACACCGGAGACCACGGGAGACGCGATGTGGAGCACCGGGCCGAAGCCGCCCAGCGACGTCAGCAAGCACAGGAACGTCCATACCGTCCGGCAGATCCAGCACCTTCTGGTGCTGTGCTCACTGCTCAAGCAGGACGGGCCACTGGCGAAGGCGCTGGCCGGCGCTCTGACGCTCGACCCCCTCCCGATGGCGGTGCGTGTGGAACCGGCGCCGAGCGTGCACCCGCAGGAGACCAAGGACTGGCTGGAGTCCTTCTGGGATCCGGCCGCACTGACCCCCGACGAAGTGGAGGTTGCCGCCTGGCAGAACAACATCACCGAGATGGTGACCGCCGTGGAGGAGATCCACGCCATCGAGAAGCTCATTGGAATTCGACTGGCCACCGAGATGAACGGCTAGCCGAAAATCTGCAGGCAAGAAACATCGACAAGGAGGATTCAATGCCCCCCACGTCCATTCTGCGGTACGCCGCCGCCGACGCCGACTTCCGCAGCGAACTGCTGGAGCGGCCGACCGACTTCGGTGTCACCGCTGTGCCCGAGGGCGTCGAGCAGCCGGACGCCGACGCGCTCGGGTACTGGACCGAGGGCGTCGCGGCCATGGACATCTACGCCTGCGCGTCGACGTGCAGTTCGGGTCCCTTCACGGTCGTCTGCGACGGCACCACCAAGGCCGGCTGACGGCGGGGCCGGCATGTCCATGGTGATGTGCCAGGCCCCGTCCATGCGGTCCGCGGTCTGACCGCCGGCCGAGTGTGCTGACGGTGGGCCGACCGAGGTCGGCCCACCGTCCCCCGTCCCCCGTCCCCCGTCCGCCCGCGCCCGTCCGCCTGCCCGTCCGTCCCCTCCCGAGGAGCACCCGTACGTGATGGAGCACCGCCTCGACCTCGCAGCCCGCGCAGCCAACCTGGCCGAACGGCGGCGGGTGGTGGACGCGCTCGGCCCGCCGCCGGACCCGCCCGCCCTCGGCGAGTTCGACACCTGGCTGGCCGATCGGCAGGCGCGCAAGCTGGCCGAGCGCGGAGCGCAGGCGAAGCGGCGCGACCTGCCCGGACGCGACGATCACGAACGCGACGACCTGGCCGCCCTCCTGACCGCCTACCGGCGGCACGAGCTGCTCCTCGCGTCCGCCGGCTCGCCCTTCGGCCGGTTGCTGGAGGAGCTGGCCGCCGAATGGCTGCCGACGTACCGGGCGGCGCTCGACGGCCCGCGCGACGACGCGGCGTCCGGCGACGGGCTCTGGTGGCGCGATCCCGAGGTGCTGTACGGCAGGCACGCCATCGTCTGCGCGCCCTTCCTCGCCGAGCTCGACCGCCGACTCAGCGCCGTCCTCGCTGAGAGCGGCGGCGCGCCGGTGTTCGACCGGCGGTTCGTGACCGGGTTCCAGGAGCGGCTGCTCGCCCGGTTCCGGCTGGCGGTGGCCTGGGCGGTGGAGACCGACGCGAAGGCGTACTGCGCGCAGCAGGGCATCGACCCGGAGGCCGCGTCCGCCGCCGACTTCACCGCGCACCTCGACTCGACGTTCTCCGGCCCCGAGGGGCATCACCGGTTCTTCCTGGACTTCCCCGTCCTCGGGCGCTGGCTCGCCCTGGTGACCGCGCTGCTCGCCGAACACGGCCGCGAGCTGGTGGAACGGCTGCGCGCGGACGCGGCGGACGTCGGTTCGGCGTTCTACGGCACGCCGGTCACGGCGGTGCGGGGCGCGGCCCTCGGCCTGGGCGACGACCACGCCGGCGCGCGCAGCGTGGTGATCCTCGACATCGAGACGGCGGACGGTCCGGAGAAGCTCGTCTACAAGCCGCGCAGCGTCCACGGCGAGGCCGCGCTCCAGGGCCTGCTGGACCGGCTGCGCACCGACGGCGCGCTCGACTTCGCCTCCCGGCCCGTCCTGCCGCGGGACGGCTACGGCTACGAGGCGTTCATCCCATCCGGCCGCAACCACGTCGCGGACCGGGCCGCCGCGGCCGCCGTCCATGCCGAGCTCGGCGGGTACTTGGCGCTGTTCTACGTGCTCGGCGGCGGTGACCTGCACTTCGAGAACATCCTGGTCGCGGGCGGGCACGCCTTCATCTGCGACGGCGAGACGATCCTCGGGGCCGTCCCCGGCGAGCGTCCGGACGGGGCGGGCACCGTCATGGACTCGGTGTTCCGGACGGGCCTGATCGAGTGGCCGTCCGGACGCGGCGCCGCCGAGGGCTCGATGCGGCTCTCCGGCTACGCGGGCGGCGGCGCGTACGAGATGCCGGTCGGCGTCCCGCAGCTGGACGACCGGGGCCCGTCGTTCGCCGCGTCCGTCCGGCACGTGTCCGGCCTGCTGGTCGACCCGGGCGCGAACAACCGGGTGTTCGTCGACGGCGAGATCACCCGGGCCGAGGACTTCGCCGAGGACGTCGGCGCCGGGTTCGACGCGGTCTACCAGTGGTTCGCCCGGGGCGGTGAGGACGCGGTCCGGGTCGTGCGGGAGCTGTTCGGCGGGGCGCGCGTCCGGTTCCTCAACTGGAGCACGCAGATCTACGCGCAGCTGCTGCTGGCCGCCCGGCATCCGCGGTGCCTGATGGACCCGATCGAGGTCGACCTGCTGATCGACACCGTCCGACACTTCCCGCGCGTCTGGGACCACGACCTGGCCTGCCCGGACCGCGAGGCCGAGTCCATGTGGCGGCTGGACGTCCCGCTGTTCGACACCGCCGCCGAGGCCGACCGGGTGACGCACGACCACGGCCCGGCCGTCCCGATCCGGCTGGCCGGGGCGCCGCTGGACATCGCGGCCGAGCGGATCACGGCGCTGACCGAGGAGAACCGCCGCAGGCAGCGCCAGTACATCTCCGCCGGGCTCTCCGGCGGCGACGTGAGCAGCGAGGACTTCGCCGCGACCTGCCTGGAGCAGGCCGAGGCCGTCGCGATGCGGCTGTGCTCGGAGGCGCGGGTCACCGGAGCGCCCTGGACGTCCTTCGTCGTCACGCGGGACGGCCACGAGGAGGTGGACATCGAGGCCGACCTCTACAACGGGTCGGCCGGCGTCGCCCTGTTCCTCGGCTACCTCAACGACCTGAGCCCGCGTCCGGAGTACGAGCGCACCGCGCGGCTCGCCCTCGCCCACGCGCTGGAGCACACCGACCCCGGACGGATCGGCACGTACCCCGGCATCGGCGGGCTGATCTACACGCTCGTCCACCTGCACCGGCTGTGGGACGAGCGGGAGCTGCTCGACCAGGCCGTGGCCCTCGCGGGCGACCTCGCCCCGAGCGTCGAGCGCGACGAGCGCCTGGACGTCTACTTCGGCGTCGCGGGCCTCATCCCCGTCCTGCTCGGGCTGGCCGACGCGACCGGCGGGCACGGCGCGGACCTCGCGGAGCGCTGCGCCGAGCACCTGCTGAAGACGGCGAACGCCGACGGCGACGCCCTGTCCTGGCCGGGCGACGACGGCGCGACGCTGGCCGACCTCACCGGCTTCGCGCACGGCGCGGGCGGCGTCGGCTGGGCGCTGGCGATGCTCGGCGCGCGCCTCGGCAAGGACTCCTACGTCGAGGCCGCCCACCGAGCCTTCGCCTACGAGGACCGGCACTTCGACGAGCTCGTCCAGGACTGGTACGACCTGCGGTCCACGCCCGGCGGCCCGATCTGGAACGACCGGCACTTCGCCAACGCGTGGTGCAACGGCGCGGCCGGGATCGGGCTGGCCCGCCTCGCGACCTGGGACCTCCTCGGCCGCGAGGACGAGGACGTGCTCCGCGGCGCCACCCGCGGGCTGGTCGCGACCGTCCGCAACTTCCCCCGGCTGATGAACGACTCGCTCTGCCACGGCAGGTCCGGGAACGCCGAACTGCTGCTGCGGCACGCCCTGCTGTGCGAGGAGCCCGCGTACCGGGTGGAGGCCAACCTGCACGCGCAGAACCAGTGGCGGAACCTCGCCGAGGCCCGGCCCGGTCCCGAGTCGGGGTTCTTCCCGGGACTCATGCTCGGCATGGCGGGCTTCGGCCAGCACTTCCTGCGGCTGGCCCGTCCCGACCACGTTCCGTCGGTGCTGCTGCTCGACCCGCCCACCCGCCCCTGAGGAGTGATGACGAGAATGTCCGTAGACGCCTGCCAGGAGTTCATGCACGCCGTCGGAACCGATCCCGACCTCGCGCTGCGGATGCGGGCGATGACCGGGGTGGAGGAGCTGATCCGGCTCGGCCGCCGCCACGGGTACGAGTTCTCCGTCCCCGACCTCGCCGCCGTGTCCACCGCCTCGGTCGACGGGCCCGAGAAGCCGGACGGCGGGCCCGGCGGTCCGTCCGCCGAAACGTCCGTGCTGCACTCCGAGTACATGCTGGACGACCTGCCCGGCTTCGCCGAGGTGCTCGAACTGCTGCCGCTGGTCAAGATCCGTCCGCCGTCGGTGAACCTGGACCGGTTCGGGGACGCGTTCGACCCGGCCGACCTGGCGTCCACCGACGTGGCGCCGAGCGGCCCGGAGTACCGGCGCTGGCGGGCCGGCGTCAGGCCCGTGCCCGGCGACCGGCGCGACTTCCACCTGGTCAACCTGGACGACCATGTGACCCACCCCGGCTACGAGTCCTACCTGGACGCCAAGGTCCGGCTGGTCGGGGCCCTGGAGAAGGTGTTCGGTCCGGAGGTCCGGTTCTCCGGGAGCATGTGGTACCCGCCGTCGTCCTACCGGCTCTGGCACACCAACGAGGACCAGCCCGGCTGGCGGATGTACCTGATCGACTTCGACGACGACTTCGCCGACCCGTCCGGCACCTCGTTCTTCCGGTACCAGAAGCCCGGCACGGACGAGCTGGTCACGCTGCGGGAGCGGCCGCGCATGGCGCGGTTCTTCCGGATCGAGCAGGAGCCGGAGCGGCTGTTCTGGCACTGCATCGTGAACCCGACCGAGCGGCACCGGTGGAGCTTCGGCTTCGTCGTCCCCGACCACTGGAAGGCCGCGCTGGAGGCCGCCGCGTGACCGCGCCCCCCGCCCTCCCGGACGCGGCGGACCCGGCGGACGCCGCTGCCGCCCCACCCGCGATCGCCGCGTCCGGGCTGCGCAAGCGGTACGGGGACGTCGTCGCCGTGGACGGCGTGGACCTGTCGGTCGCCGCCGGGGAGTGCTTCGCGTTCCTCGGCCCGAACGGCGCGGGCAAGTCCACCACGATCGCGATGCTGTGCGCGCTGACCCGGCCGACCGGCGGCCGGGTCGCGATCGCCGGGCACGACACGCTCGCCGACCCACTGGAGGCGCGCCGCCGGATCGGCCTGGTGTTCCAGGAGTCCACGCTCGACCTGGGCCTGACCGCCGCCGAGAACCTGCGCTTCCACGCCGACCTGTACGACGTGCCGCCGGAGCTGATCCCCGAGCGCGTCGACCGCGCGCTCGACCTGGTCGGCCTGGCCGCGGAGCGCGACCGGATCGTCGGGACGTTCTCCGGCGGGATGCGCCGCCGCCTCGAGATCGCCCGCGCGCTGCTGCACCGGCCGCGCCTGATCGTCCTGGACGAGCCGACGCTCGGCCTCGACCCCCACGCGCGCGCACGAGTCTGGGAGCACCTGCGGGCCGTCCGGGAGCGCGAGGCCGTCACGATCTTCCTCACCACGCACTACCTGGACGAGGCGGAGCAGTGCGACCGGGTCGCGATCATCGACGCCGGGCGGATCGTCGCGCAGGGCTCCCCCGCCGAGCTGAAGGCCGAGCTGACCTCGCCCGGCGCGGACCCGCCGTCCCTGGACGAGGTGTTCCTGCACCACACGGGCCGTCCGCTGCACGACGACCCGGCGCTCGGAACGCCCTCCGGCCCAGGGGCCTCGCCGGTCAAGCCGGAGGACACGTCCCTCCCCCCGGCGCGGCGGCTGGCGGCGGAGCTCCGGGCCGTCCGCATGGTGTGGCGGCGCGACCTGCTCATCTATCGCCGGGAGGGTGGCGGGGCGCTGCTGGCGATGGTGCAGCCGCTGCTGTTCCTGTTCATCCTCGGAGTCGGGCTGTCCCAGCTGATGGCGGGGGGCGGACGCGGCTCGTACCAGCTGTTCGTCTTCTCGGGCGCGCTCGTCACGGCCGCGCTCGGCCCCGCCGCGGCGGTCGGCGCGTCCCTGCTGTGGGAGAGGCAGGCGGGGTTCCTGCGGGAGATGCTGGCCGGACCGGTCCGGCGCGAGTCGCTGCTGCTCGGCAAGTGCCTGGGCGGCGCGACCATCGCGACCGTCCAGGGAACACTGCTGCTCGTCGCCGGGCCCCTCATCGGCGTCCCGGCCGATCCGGCGCTCATCGTGATGCTCGCCGCGCAGCTCGCGCTGACGTCGCTGACGATGACGGCCTGCGGCGTGCTGGCCGCGACGTTCGTCCGGCGCCCGCCCACCTACGGGACGGCCATGTCGGTGCTGATCGCGCCGCTGACCTTCCTGTCCGGCGCGATGTTCCCGCTCGCGGGCCTGCCCGCCTGGCTGCGCGCCCTCGCCCTCGCCGACCCGCTCACCTACGCGGTGGACGCGCTGCGCCGCACGGTCGCGTCCCGGCTGCCGTCCGCGCCGCCGAACCTGTTCCGTCCGCTCACGATCGGCGGCTGGCACCCGCCGATCGTCGCCGAGTGGGCGCTGCTCGTGCTGCTCGCGCTCGTCCCGCTCGCCTGGTCGGCCCGCCGCTTCTCCCGCGCCGACTGATCCCGGGCGTCCCGGACGCCCCGGCCCCTTTTCGCGGGCCGGGGCGTTCCTGTGCCCGAACCCCTCGCCCGCACGCGTGTTCCGTGCTCCCATGTGGCCATGGAGGCCTGGCCCGCGAGAGCGAGGACGTCCTGCTCCTCTACTTCGTCGGTCCCGACGTCCTTCACCGGCCGGTTCCTCGCGCTCGTCCGCGACGGCGTCCAGGACGGCCCGGAGACCCTCACCCTCGGCGATCTGCACGTCCACCTGCGCCGACGCCTGGCCGCGCACGACCTCCCCGCCCCGAACCGGCGCGGCACCGACACCGCCGACCGCCACCCGTTCACCCGTTCACCCGGAACCCTGCCCACCGCCCGTCTGGAATCTCGAAGCGGCGTCGTCCGTTGATCCATTGAGGGGTAGTGAGCGGACGCGGGCCGTCGCGTTCACGCCGGACGGGTCGTCGGTGGCCGTGGGGGACGCCGTCGCGCCGGTGCGGTTGTGGCGTCCCGCCTGAACGGACGGGGCTACGGACGGTAGGTCAGGGGGGCGTAGTTCATCACATGGTCATGGAGCATCTGCGGGGCGGCCGGGTCCTGCTGGCGGATCGCCTCGATGATGCGGGCGTGCTCGGCGGACTTGGAGTAGATCTCGGTCTTGTGGAGGCGCAGGGACAGGGTCGTCCAGACCTCGATGCCCAGGCCCTCCCAGACCGAAGTAAGCAATTGGTTACCGCTGAAGCCGACCACGAGCCGGTGAAAGTGGATGCTTTCGCGGATCTGCTCGTCCAGATCGCCCGCCGTGGCGGCCTCGGCGAGCCGGGCGTTCTGCGCCTCCAGCTCGTCCAGGTGGGCGGTGAGACTCGGGAGGGCGAGTTCGACGGCGGTGCGTTCGAGCCCGGCCCGGACGGGGAAGATCTCCGCCAGGTCGCGTTCGTCGAACGGGCGGACGCGGGCGCCGCGGTTGGGCAGTGTCTCGATCAACCGCAACGTCTCCAGCAGGCGCAACGCCTCGCGGACCGGGCCCTGGCTGACACCCAGCTCGGTGGCCACACGACGTTCGACGATGCGTTCACCGGGCTGCCAGCGGCCGCTGGAGATGCCGTCCACGATGAACTCGCGGATCTGGTCGACCAGGCCGGTGCGGCGCAGGAGGGCGGGCTGGTCGCCGGAGGCGGCGACGGACTCGGACGGAGCGGCGGACGGGGCGTTCACGTTCCCCATGGTAGAGGGATCGCGGGAATGAACACTGGTCCAGACCTCTTGACCTAGGGCATATGATCGATCATTGATCAATGATGATCGGTGATGAGTGGCGCGGCGACCCCGCGGCACCCTCTCCCCGTACGGAGGAAGAACGCCGATGGCTGAGACCACGAAGGCAGCCCCGGACCGCGCCCGCCGGACCCCCGGCGCGACGAGTACCAGGGGCACGGCGGCCAAGGGAACCCCCAAGTCCGCCGACAACCGCGCCAGCGCCGTCAACCGCCGCAAGGCCGACGACGCGGCGCGCGTTGAGTACTTCCGGCAGATGCTGCTGGTGCGCCGCTTCGAGGAGCGGACCGCCCGGGCCTACACCGAGGCCAAGATCGGCGGTTACTGCCACCTGAACCTGGGCGAGGAGGCCACGGTCGTCGGCCTGATGGCCGCGCTGCGCCCCACCGACTACCTGTTCACCAACTACCGCGAGCACGGCTACGCGATCGCCAAGGGCATCGAGCCGCGCCGCGTGATGGCCGAGCTGTTCGGCCGCTCCACCGGTGTGTCCAAGGGCTGGGGCGGGTCGATGCACATGTTCGACACCGAGGCCCGCCTACTGGGCGGCTACGGCATCGTCGGCGGCCAGCTCCCGCTCGCGACCGGCGCCGCGATGGCCGTGTCCTACCGCGGCGGCGACGACGTCGTGATGGTCCAGATGGGCGAGGGGACGGCCGCGATCGGCGCGTTCCACGAGTCGCTGAACATCGCCGCGCTGTGGAACCTGCCGGTGGTCTTCGTGATCATCAACAACGGCCTGGGCATGGGCACCACGGTCGAGCACTCCGCCGCCGAGCCCGAGCTGTACAAGCGCGGCGCGGCGTACCGGATGGCCAGCGCCCGGGTGGACGGTACGGACGTGATCGCCGTCCGCGACGCGGCCCGCGTGGCCGTCGAGCGCGCCCGCGAGGAGAGCAAGCCGTACCTGCTGGAGCTGACCAGCCCCCGGCTGCGCGGGCACTCGGTCGTCGACCCGGCCAAGTACCGCACCAAGGAGGAGAAGGAGGCCCTCAAGGCCGCCGACCCCCTCGCCAAGGCCCAGCTGGACCTGCAGGAGGCCGGGCTGCTGTCCGCCGAGGACGTCGAGCGCCTGGAGGCCGAGGTGGCCGAGATCGTCGCCGACGCGAACACGTTCGCCGACGAGTCCCCGCACCCCGAGGTGTCGACCCTGTTCGACTACACCTACGCGACGCCGGTGCCGAACGACCTGCCGCGTCTTCCCGCCGACCCGCTCTTCCGCGTCTGAGGATTCGACTTCCATGGCAACCATCACCTACCGCCAGGCCCTGCGCGACACGCTGCGGGCCGAGATGCTCCGTGACGAGAACGTCCTGCTCATGGGCGAGGAGATCGGCGTCTTCGAGGGCTCCTACAAGATCACCGAGGGGCTGCTGAAGGAGTTCGGGGAGCGCCGCGTGCGCGACACCCCGATCGCCGAGGAGGGCTTCGTCGGCGCCGCGATCGGCGCGGCCATGCTGGGCCTGCGGCCCGTCGTGGAGCTCATGACGATCAACTTCTCGCTGCTGGCGCTGGACCAGATCGTCAACCACGCCGCCAAGATCTACGGCATGTTCGGCGGGCAGAAGTCCGTCCCGATGGTGATCCGCACGCCCGGCGGCGGCGGTCAGCAGCTGGGCGCGACGCACTCGCAGAACGTCGAGCTGTACTACTCGTTCGTACCGGGCCTGAAGGTCGTCGCGCCGTCCACGCCGCTGGAGGCGTCCGCGCTGCTCAAGGCCGCGATCCGGGACAACGACCCGGTCCTGTTCCTGGAGAACCTCGCGCTCTACAACACCAAGGGCGAGGTGCCGGACGACATCAACGACGTCCAGCCCGCGGAGATCGGCCGCGCGGCCGTGACCCGCGAGGGCACCGACATCACGATCATCGGCTACTCGCGGATGGCGCACGTCGCGTCCGAGGTGGCCGAGAAGCTGGCGGCGGAGGGCGTGTCCGCCGAGGTCGTCGACCTGCGCAGCCTGCGCCCGCTCGACCGCGAGACCATCGTGGCCTCGGTCCGCAAGACCGGCTCCGCGGTCGTCGCCGAGGACGACTGGCTGACCTACGGGATCGGCGCGGAGATCGCCGCGACGATCCAGGAGGGCGCCTTCGACTGGCTGGACGCCCCGGTCCGCCGGGTCGCCATGGCCGAGGTCCCGCTGCCGTACAGCAAGCCGCTGGAGACCGCCGCCCTGCCGTCCGCCGATTCCCTGCTCACCGCCGTTCGCGAAACGCTCCGCGCGACCGGCCGTACCACCATGGAGACCGTCCGATGACCGAGATCCTGATGCCCCGCCTCTCCGACACCATGGAGGAGGGCGTCATCGCCGCCTGGCAGAAGAAGCCCGGCGACGAGGTGGCCGTCGGCGACGTGCTCTGCGAGATCGAGACCGACAAGGCCGTCATGGAGTACGAGGCCTACGAGGCCGGCGTGCTGACGGAGATCCTCGTCGGCGAGGGCGAGACGGCCGCGATCGGCGCCCCGATCGCGATCATCGGCGGCAAGGGCGACGCCCCCGCCGAGGCGAAAGCCGAGGCCCCGGCCCCGGCTGCGGCCGAGGCTCCGACTCCGGCCGCCGCCCCCGCGCCCGCTCCGGCCGCCGAGCCGGAGCCCGCGAAGGTCCCGGCGACCGTCGGCGCCGAGCGTCCGTCGGCGAACGGCGTGTCGGGCACCCGCCCGCCGTCGTCCCCGCTGGCCCGCCGCCTGGCCCGCGACCACGGCCTCGACCTGCACACGATCACCGGCACCGGCCCCGGCGGGCGGATCATCCGCGCCGACATCGAGACCGCGATCCGCGGTGGCGCGCAGCCCGCCGCGGCCCCGGCTCCGGCCCCGGCCGCCCCGGCCCCGGCCACCGCGTCCGCGCCGAAGCCCGCCGCCCCCGCTCCGCAGGTCGCGGACGAGGACGTCGAGCGCGTCCCGCTGAACCGGTTCCGCAAGGTCGCCGCGCGCCGCCTGACCGAGAGCAAGCAGAACGCGCCGCACTTCTACCTGAACCGCGACGTGGACGCCGAGGCCCTGGTCGCGTTCCGCAAGACCCTGAACGAGGCGCTCGCCCCGGTCAAGGTCAGCGTGAACGACCTGATCGTCAAGGCGTCCGCGCGGGCGCTGCGCGAGCACCCGCAGGTCAACACGTCCTACACCGAGGACGCCCTGCTCGTGCACAAGCGCGTCCACATCGGCGTGGCCGTCGCGGTCGCGGACGGCCTGCTGGTCCCGGTGATCAAGGACGCGGACCGCAAGTCGGTGTCCCAGATCGGCGCCGAGACCCGCGAGCTGGCCACCAAGGCCCGGGACGGCAAGCTGTCCCCCGCCGAGATGTCCGGCGGCACGTTCTCGGTCAGCAACCTCGGGATGTTCGGCGTGTCCTCGTTCTCCGCCGTGATCAACCCGCCGGAGGCGGCGATCCTCGCGGTCGGCGCCGTCCGCGCGGAGCCGGTGGTCAAGGACGGCCAGGTCGTCCCCGGCCAGCGCATGACGATCACCCTCTCGGTGGACCACCGCGCCGCCGACGGCGCCACCGCGGCCAAGTTCCTCGACCGCCTGGCCCAGCTCCTGGAGAACCCACTCCTGATCGTCGCGTAACGTGGCATGGCCGATTTCTTCGGCCACCACGCGACCACCTCAACCCGCGCGAGCGCGTTACCAACCGCACGGGGGCGACGCCGAAGGCGAGCCCCCGGGCGGTTGATCGCGAAGCGATGCCGCGCTCGCACGAGCATCCGGGCTGAGGGCGAGCCGCCAGGCGAGCCCTCAGAGCCGGAGGCTCAATAAATACAGCCGCCCATGGCGCACCCCGTGGGGCGGCAATACGGCCCCGTGCCCTCACCGGTGATCCCGGTCGGGCGCGGGGCCGCGTCATTTGCTGGGCTCGGGCAGTTTCCTGCAGGAGATCTTCGGGTTGAGGCCGATGTAGTTGAGCGGCCCGGCGATCACCGTGACCGCGATCGTCCCGCTGCGACTGCAGTCTTTGACCTGGTCCTTGACGGGACGGTCGTAGTAATGGCGCTGGCCTGCGGCGACGGCGCCGATCACGAGCCAGAGGAGCAGCACGACCGAGGAGATCCGCATAGCCTCATCGTGCAATCCGAATCGCGTGACGACAAGCGGTTCACGCCTGACGACAGGGTGTTCCGTCCAACGTGAACGCGTCCGGGCGGGGTTCGGGGGCGCTGCCGGAGGCCGTTCCGAGAAATCCGAACTCGGCGCTCGCGTGCGGGGCGATGCTCCGGTTGTAGTCGGCCGTGGTGACGGTGACGTCCGCGCCGTCCTGCCGCTGGGTGCCGTTCCAGATCTGGGTGATCCGCTCGTCCCGGCCGAACGTCCAGCTGAGCCGCCAGCCGTCGAGGGCCTTGGCGCCCAGGTTGGTGATCCGGACGCTCGCCTGGAATCCGCCGGGCCACTGCCCGGTCACCGCGTACGCGACCGCGCAGGTCGTCCCGGCGGGCGTGGACGGCGGCGCCGTGGTCGCGCGGGTGGACGGTCCGGCCGACGCGCCGGGCCGTCCGTTGCCGGAGAGCGCGGCGAGCATCACGAGGGCGGCGAGCAGCACGGCGGCCGCTCCACCGCCGATCAGCAGCGTCCGCCGGGACGTCCCGGGACCGCCGGACGGCGCGCACGGGACCGGTTCGTCCAGAATGCGCGTCGGATTCGCCGGAGCGGGAGCGTCGTCGTCGATCACCCCGGTGGGCTCGTCCGCGCCGTCCGAGGCAGCGCCGTCCGAGGCAGCGCCATCCGGAGCAGCGCCATCCGGAGCAGCGCCATCCGGAAACGAGGCCGGAATCGGCGGAAGATGAGCGGCGTCCGCGAGGATGTCGCCCGCCTCTGCGGCGGTCGGACGCCGGTCAGAGCCAACATCCAGGCAACGCCCCACAAGGGCCGCCAGAACAGACGTCACGGGCGTAGGCAGCGTCTCACGCAGCAGGACGCCAAGGGCGTAGACATCGGCGGCAGGGCCCGGATCAGCTCCGGCGAGGACTTCAGGCGCGACGTAGGCGGGGGTGCCGAGGAGCGCCCCGCCGTCGGTGCGGGCCCCGAACGCGAGGCCGAAGTCGACGACCCTCACCCCTGCCGAGGTGAGCATGACGTTGGCGGGCTTGACGTCGCGGTGGACGACGCCCGCCGCGTGCGCGGCCGCCAGCGCGCGGGCGATCTGGGCGCCCACGGCGGCGGCCTCGCGGGACGGCAGCGGCCCGCGCGCGAGCCGTGCGGCGAGGGTCTCGCCGTCCAGCAGTTCCATGACGACGTACGGAACGCGGACGCCGCCGGGAAGGTCGGCCTCGCCGTAGTCGTAGACGCCGGTGATGCCGGGGTGGGTGAGGCGGGCGGCGGCCGTGGCCTCCCGGCGCAGCCGCCGCGCGGACCGGCCCGGGCCGTCCGCGCGCGGGACCTTCACCGCGACCGGACGGGACAGCACGCCGTCGAAGGCGCGCCAGACCGAGGCCATGCCGCCGTCGCCGACGCGGGCCTCGAGCCGGTACCTGCCGCCGAGCAGCAGTCCGGGGCGCAGCGGATCGTCCACCGGGCGCTCCCGTCTCTCCCTTGGGACGTGCTTGACCCTACCGGGCCCGGCCGCGCCGTCCGGGCCCGGAAGCGATCAAGGTCACGGCGTGGCGGCGGCCTGGGCGGGTAGGGCTGGAACCGAGACCCATCAGGAGAAAGGCGTCGCCATGACCGAACCCCAGGGACGCGGGAAGCTGTCGGTGCTCGACCGCGACGAGTGCCTGAAGCTGATCGCCCCGGGCGGTGTGGGCCGGGTGGCCTACGACGACGGCGAGGGGCCGACGGTGACCCCGGTCAACTACGTCCTGGACGGCGACGCGATCATCTTCCGCACCTCGCTGGCCGGGCGGCTCAACCAGAACCTCGCCGGGCTGCTGCGCGGCGCGGAGGTCCGGATCGCGTTCGAGGTGGACCGGCTCGACCCCGAGCTCCGCGAGGGCTGGAGCGTGCTGCTGCGCGGCGGCGCCCGGCAGCTGGAGGACGACGAGGAGTCCGCGGACGTGGATCCGTGGCCGGCCGAGTCGCGGCCCGCCCGGATCCGGCTCGCCCCGAAGGAGATCACCGGCCGCCGCCTCGGCGGTGGGTGACCGAAACCTACAAGACCGGCCGGAGAGGGCCGTCCAGGATGGGTTTATGAGCATCGACCTGAACAAGGCCGCCGACTTCATGGCCACGCACGCGCGGCTCCTGGACCGGCGGCGTTTCGACCTCCTTCGCGGCGAGAGGAACGACGTCGAGTCCGTCGTCTCGGCCCTCGACGCCTACCGCAACACCGACGCCGGCTACGGCTGGGGCCTGGAGCCCGACCTGCGCTCGCAGGAGAGCCAGACCGGCGCCGCCGCGCACGCGTTCGAGGTGTTCGCCGAGGTGGGCGGGCATCCGCGGGCCGTCGAGCTGTGCGACTGGCTGGAGTCGGTGTCGCTGGCGGACGGCGGCCTGCCGTTCGCCCTGCCGGTGACCAGCGAGGCGGGCAACGCGCCGTGGTGGTCGACGGCCGACACGTCCGTCTCGTCCCTGCAGATCACCGCGTTCACGCTGGTCGCCGCGCGCCAGGTCGCGGAGGTCGACCCGGGCGTGGCCGAGCACCCGTGGCTGGAGCGCGCCGCCAACTACTGCGTGGGCGCGGTCGGCGCCCTGGACGGCCCTCCCCACGCCTACATCCTGGCGTTCGCCGTGCGGGCGATGGACGCCCTCCTGGACGTCCATCCGCAGGCCCCCGAGCTGCTCGAATGGCTCTCCAAGCACGTCCCGGACGACGGCCGGGTCCGGGTCGAGGGCGGCACCGAGGACGAGTACCTGCACCCGCTCGACTTCGCCGCCGTCCCGGGCCGCCCGCCGCGCGGCCTGTTCGCCCCCGAGGTCGTCGCCGCCGACCTGGACCGCCTCGCGGCGGGCCAGCAGGAGGACGGCGGTTGGACGGTCGAGTACGCCAAGATCTCGCCCGCGGGCGCGCTGGAGTGGCGCGGCTACGAGACCGTCCGCGTCCTGCGCACCCTCCGCAACGCCGGGTTCCTCAAGGACTGAGCCGTCAGTCGAGGTCGTCCAGGGCCTTCTCGATGTCGGGGTCGCCTGGGGCCAGGTCCCGCGCGCGCACGAGGTCCGCACGGGCTTCGGCCGGACGTCCCAGGGCGACCAGGACGACCGCGCGGTTGAACAGGACGGCCGCGTCCTCGGCCAGGTCCAGCGCACGGGTCAGGTCGCGGACGGCGGCCTCGGCATCGCCCGTCTCATAGGCGAGGACGCCCCGGCTCGCCCACGCCGCGGCGAACGTCGGGTCATGGCTCAGGGCCCGGTCGAAGGCGTCCCGGGCGCTGTCGGTGTCGCCTTCGACGGCCTTGATCTGGCCGAGGACGCAGAGCAGGTGCGGGTCCCCCGGATGGCGGACGAGACCGGCCATGCAGTCCTCGAGGGCCTCGGCGTTGCGGTCGAGTGAGGCCAGGAGCCCGGCGCGGTTCGTCCTGGCCTCGGCGAAGCCCGGGTCCAGTTCGAGCGCGCGGTCGAGGTCGGCGAGCGCGCCGTCGACGTCGCCGTCCGCGAACCGCACCTCCGAACGGTTGAAGTACGGCTCGGGGAACGGCGGGCCCACCGCCATCGCGGTCTCGTAGTCGGCGACGGCCTCGTCCGCGCGGCCGAGGCGCAGCAGCAGGTTGCCCCGGTCGATGTAGTAGTCGGGGTGGACGGGGTCGGCGTCGATCACGGCCGTCCAGTCGCCGAGCGCCTCGTCGGCGCGTCCGAGCCGGTCCAGGACCATCGCGCGGTTGGCGCGCAGCACCATCCGGTGGACGGGCTGGGCGTCCGGCGGCAGGTCGCGGTCGGCGAGGTCGATCGCCTCCTGGACGAGCCGCAGCGCCTCGTCGTCCCGTCCGCGGCGGGACTCGACCAGCGCGCGTCCGTTGAGGTCGAAGCCGAGCTTGATCGCGCGCTCGGCCCGGTCCGGCAGCAGCCCGCAGATCGCGATCGCGGTGTTCGTCCAGGCCAGCGCGGCGGTCAGGTCGCGGCGCGCGGGATCGTGGTGGCGGACGGCCAGCATCGCCAGCGCGTAGGCGATCGTGGAGTGCCACACGGCCGAGCCGGTGGCCGCGCGGGCGCGGTGCAGCAGGTGTTCGGCCTCGTCCTCGCGGCGCAGCGCGGCCAGCGCCATCGCGGTCGCGTGGACGAGCTCCCACCACACGGCCGGGTCGCCGTCCGGGTGCTCTTCGGGATCGGCGTGCTCGATGCCGCGCCGTCCGAGCTCCGCAACGGCGTCGTGGCAGCCGTGGTCGAGGCACCAGCCGACCGCGTACGCGTAGGAGGCGGCGGCGCGGACCGGGTCGCCCGCGTGATCCCGGTGCCGCAGGACGGTCCCGAGGCGCGGCCCTACCAGGCCGGACGCCTCCAGCTCGTCCGCGCGCGCGGCATGCTCGGCGGGGTCGAGTTCGTCGCCGGGCGGCTCCGGCACGGCCTCGTCGTCCATCCGGACGGTCAGCAGCTCTTCGTCGACACGGCGCCCCAGCACGGTGAACAGCTCGACGTCGGCGGGGTCGGCCTCGGCGAACCCTTCGAGCACGACCGTGCGCGGACGCCCGGACGCGCGCAGCCACTCGCGGACGAACTCGGCCACGCCGTTCGCGACGCGCAACGTCCGGCGCGCGGCGGGGACGAGGACGCGTTCCTTGCGTTCGACCCTGTCCATCAGCGTGATGCGCCGCGCCGGGACCAGATCGCCCAGGTCGGGCGCGACCGCGAGCAGTTCGATGTCGTACGCGGCGAGCAGATCGGAACGTTCCGCGGCGGCGGCCTCGCGGGCGAGCGCGCCGACCAGCGCGGCGCCGGCCGTGTACGGCCCGCCGACCCGCCGGTCGGCCGAGATCCGCACGTCAGACGATGTCCGCATGTCAGACGATGTCCGCATGTCGGCGGGTGTCCGCATGTCGGCGGGTGTCCGCGGATCCGCCGGCGCCGGTATCCGGAGTTCGGCCGGTATCCGAAGGCCGGCCGAGATCGGCCGCTGGGCCGGGATCCGCCGCTCGGCCCTCACAGGCCGGCGTGCCTGGCGCTGGCCTTGCCGCGCAGGGCGACCGGCCCGGTTCTGTGCACGAGGATCCGCTTCATCGTCCGCCCCTCACCCGGTGTGAACCCGATGCACCCATGCGTATCCCGTGCGGTGCGTCCTTCACAACGTCCGAACGGACGGTGACCTGTATCGGTCAGTTTTCCGGGTTTCGGGGGCCGATCGCGCGCTCACGACCGGCCCCCTCAGGGCCTCCATCCGGAGTCGAACCGGACCCTCCAGGGCCACGACCTGGTGTGCGGACCGCCACACCATGGAGGCCGTGTCTCCGGCAGGATTCGAACCTGCGCCCTTCGGGTCCGCAACCCGACGCGCTTTCCACTGCGCCACGGAGACTGGTCATAAGAAATTGTGCGCACATGCCTTTCACACACGTGGCGGATGCGGGAATCGAACCCGCCTGCAACGGTTTATGAGGCCGCCGAGAGCACCAGCTCTCCTATCCGCCTTGCGCGGAGGGTGCGAGATTCGAACTCGCGCGGGGCGAACCCCGACCACGGCTTAGCAAGCCGCTGCCTTTCCACTCGGCCAACCCTCCCCGGGCGGCCGTGGAAAACACGAAACCGCCCGCCGGGCTCCGGGCCCGCGGGCGGCGATGGACGTCAGGACGCGCTGGTCACGTCCGTCTGACACCGCTCCCGAGACCGGAGAGACGACTACTGTGCGGCATTCGGCTATGACGTCGCATGGTCCCTCTCCTCTCGTTCGGCGGACGGTGTCCGCTGCTGACAACGATCACTATGCCGGTCCCCTTCCGCGCCCGCAACCCTTTTTCCGCCCGACGTGACGGCACCCCCTTCTCAACGCTCCGATACGCTCCGGAGCCGCCCGAGCAGCGGCAAATACCTTTCGCAAACAGGATGTCGTGGAACGACGATTCGAGCGCGCCCGCGCACCGGCGGTCCGGCACGGAATGATCACATGCGGCGGCCCGCCGGACGAGGTCCACGTCCGGCGGGCCGGTATCGTTCAGCGGGTGTCAGCCCGCGTGTTTGGTGCTCGCCGAGCCACGCAGCGCGACCGGTCCCGTCCGGTGGATGACGACTTTCTTCATCACTTCTGCCCCTTCAGTCACTTTTGTCCTTCGACCGTTCCACTATCACCGGCGACCTCATCCGGGGACCACTGTCAAGCGGACATGTGACCTTAAGCGGCCAATCAGTGGCGATAGGTGAGCCCGAACCCGTAAGGGAACAGCGGGGACTTCCCGTCACCCCTGTTCACCGGCTCCTGGGACGCGCTGCGCGGCCAGCTGACGGGCAGCCGTCCGGTCGGCCGGACGCTCCCGAACAGCACGTCCGCGACGCCCTGCCCCTCGGTCCCCGGCAGCCACGACTCGACGAGCGCGTTCCAGCCGGGCAGCTGCGCGGCGATGTCCAGCGGACGTCCCGACACCAGCACCACCACGACCGGCACCCCGGACGCGCGCAGCGTGGCGAGGGTGGCGAGGTCCTGGTCGGAAAGGCCCATGCCGTCTGGGCGGTCTCCCATGAACTCGGCGTACGGGGTCTCCCCCACCACCGCCACGGCGGCCTTGTAGGACGAGTCGACGCCCGTGCCGTCCTTGCTGTAGGTCACGGTCGTCCCCGGCCGGACGGCCTGCCGGATGCCCTGCAGGATCGTCGTGCCCTTGGTGATCGGCCCGGACGAGCCCTGCCAGGTCAGCGTCCATCCGCCGGTCTGGTCGCCGATGTCGTCGGCGTTCTTGCCCGCCACGAAGATCTTCCCGCCGCCCTTCGGCAGCGGCAGCACGTTCCCGGCGTTCTTCAGGACGACCTGCGACTCGGCGACGGCCCGCCGTGCCAGCGCGCGGTGCGCGTCCGACCCGAACGTGCGCTGCCACGACCGGTCCGCGAACGGGTGCTCGAACAGGCCCATCTGGAACTTGACCGTCAGGATCCTGCGGTTGGCGTCGTCGATCCTCGACATCGCGACGTGACCGTTCGCGATCTCGCCGCGCAGCGTGTCGATGAACTCCTTCCAGTCCCACGGCTGCATGAACATGTCGATGCCCGCGTTGACCGCCGCCGTGACGCGCTCCGGCGTCAGGCCGGCCGTCCCGCCGCCGATCTGGTCGATGCCGTTGTAGTCGCTGACCACCAGGCCCTTGAAGCCCAGCTCGCCCTTCAGCACGTCCGTGATCAGATACCGGTTCCCGTGCATCTTGACGCCGTTGAACGAGCTGTAGGAGATCATCACCGAGCCGACGCCGCGCCTCACCGCCTCGCGGAACGGCGGCAGGTGGATCTTCCGCAGCTCGGCCTCGGAGATCTGGGTGTCGCCCTGGTCCTTGCCGCCGGTCGTCCCGCCGTCGCCGACGTAGTGCTTGGCGGTCGCCAGGATCGACGCCGGTCCCGCGCCGAGCCGCTCGCCCTGGAGCCCGACGATCTCGGTCGTCATCGCGGACGGCAGCTCCGGCACCTCGCCGAACGACTCGTAGGAGCGTCCCCAGCGGTCGTTGCGCTCCACGCACAGGCAGGGCGCGAACGTCCACTGCACGCCGGTGCCCGCGACCTCCTCGGCGGTCGCGCGCCCGATCTTCCGGACGAGCCCGGGGTCGCGGGTCGCGCCGAGCCCGATGTTGTGCGGGAAGATCGTCGCGCCGTACACGTTGTTGTGCCCGTGCACGGCGTCCGCGCCGTAGATCATCGGGATCCGCAGCGGGGCCGCCAGCGCGCCGCGCTGGTAGCCGTCGACCATGTCGGCCCAGCCCTGCGGGGTGTTCTCGGCGGGCACCGACCCGCCGCCGGACAGCACCGACCCGAGCCGGTACGCCGTGACGTCCGCCGGAGTGGCGCCGCCGCGCTCGGCCTGGGTCATCTGGCCGAGCTTGTCGTCGAGCGTCATGCGTTTCAGCAGGTCGTCGACGCGTTCCTTGATCGGACGCCGGGCGTCGAGGTAGGGCGCGTCCGCCGGCGCGGCCCGTTCCTGGAGCCGTCCGGCGGCGGGCGCCGCGTGCGCCGGGAGGGCCGCGGCCCCGAGCGCGCCGAGCGCGGTCGCGAGGCCGAGGACGAGGACCCGCGGCGGGGTCCGCAGAGGGGATCGGGAGGTGGATCGGGGTGCGGATCGGGGTGTGAAGGTGCGCAAGGATGCCTCCGCGCGGTCGGATTTGTTGCCCCCGACAACAAGCGCACGGTAGGCCGATCACCAGCCCCCGGCAAGCCCCTCCGGCCCCACCCGTCCGCATCCGGACGCCCGGCCCGTCCACCCCCACGGACGCCGCGTCCCCTCGAAGGGACGCGGCGTCCGCACGGAGATCAGTCCTCGAAATCGGTGCCGCGGGAGACCTTCTCCCAGGTGGCGGCGTCCTCCCGGTCGCGGGCGAAGGACGCCTCGATCGCGTCCACCGCGTCGTTGCCGAGCGGCAGGCGCAGCGGCGTCTCGTCCGCGTCCAGCGCGGCGACGATCGCGGCGGCGGCCTTGGCCGGGTCACCCGGCTGCTTGCCGTCGCTGTCCGGAAGGTTCTTGCGGACCGGCCCGACGGTGTCGGCGTACTCCGGCAGCGCGGCGGTCTGCGACAAGGAGTTCGGCCCGGCGAACGACGTCCGGAAGCTGCCCGGCTCCACGATCATCGTCCGGACGCCGAACCCGGACACCTCGTCAGCCAGCGCGAGCGTCAGCCCTTCGAGGGCGTGCTTGCTCGCCGAGTACGGACCGACGCCCGGGAACGACATCCGCCCGCCCATGCTGCTCATCTGCACGATCGCGCCCGTCCCCTGCCGCCGCATGTGCGGGAGCACCGCGCGGACGAGCGCCGCCGGGCCGAAGAAGTGCAGCTCCATCAGCTCGCGCAGCTCCCGGTCGGACGTCTCCTCGACCGCCCCGACCAGGGCCCGCCCGGCGTTGTTCACCAGGACGTCCACCCGCCCGTGCCACAGGACGGCCTCGGCGACGGCCGCCGAGATCGCGGCCTGGTCGGTGACGTCCAGCGCGACCGCCCGCACCCGGTCGGGGTGCGCGGCCACCAGGTCGTCCAGGGCCTCGGGACGGCGCGCCGCCGCCACCACGACGTCGCCCGCGGCGAGGGCCGCCTCCGCGATCGCCCGCCCGAACCCCGACGTCGCACCCGTGATCAACCACACTCGCTGTTCGCTCATGACCACTGTTATCCACCCGAGCGCACCGCCACGTCCAAGACAGAAGATCACTCATGCCATAAACAGCGTTTATCATCCCAGCGTGGAGCTGAGAGAACTGCGCTACCTCGTCGCCATCGCGGACGCCGGGAACGTCGGCCGCGCCGCCGCGTCGCTGTACGTCAGCCAGCCCGCCCTGTCGTACGCGCTGCGCCGCCTGGAGTCCGAGCTCGGCGTCCGCCTGTTCGACCGGCACCCCGGCGGCGTCACCGCGACCCCAGCCGGACGCGACGTGGTCGCCGAGGCGCGCCGGACGCTCACCGCCGCGGGCGGCGTCCTCGCCGCCGCCGAACGCCACCGCCGCGCCGTGTCCGGCGTGCTGCGCGTCGGCTTCGAGGCGACCGGCGCGGGCGAGCTGACCACCCGCGCCCGCGCCGAGTTCGCACGCCGGCATCCGGGCGTCCGGGTCGAGCCGAAGCGGTTCGACTGGGGCGGCGAGGTCCCGGCGCTCCGCGACGGACGCGTGGACGTGGCGTTCGCCTGGTTGCCCGCCGACCTGTCCGGGCTGCGCTCCGAGGTCGTCCACACCGAGCCGCGCGTGGTCGGCCTGCCCGTCGCGCACCCGCTGGCGTCCCGTCCGGGCCTGTCGGTCATGGACGTCGCGCACGAGCCCCTCATGTGGACCGAGCGCGCACCCCGCCCCTGGGTCGACTGGTGGGCGGTCAACCCCCGCCCGGACGGCTCGTCCCCCGTCTGGGGCCCCACCAACGACAACGTCGAGGAGATGCTCGAGCAGGTCGCCGAGGGCGCCGCCATCTGCTTCGCGCCCGCCAGCATGGGCCACTACTACACCCGTCCCGACCTGGCCTGGATCCCGCTCACCGACGTCGATCCCCTCCGCGTCGCCCTCGCCTGGGCGGCCCCGGCCCCCCTCGTGGACGGCTTCGTCGAAGTCGTCCACGACCTGCTCAACGCGGAAACCGGCTGACCCCCGGGCGCGGTCCGCTGCGGCTGGCCACGATAGGCCGTTCACCCATCCCTGACCGCACTTGTTCTGAATCGCCTGAAAAATCCCTGAAAAGGGCATTGACAGGCGTCCGAACTGATCGCACTGTATGGGTCGGCGGCAGGGGCGATCATGCTCCCCGGCCCCCGCCGCCCGGCCAGCGCGCGCCCGCCGACCTCCGTCCCCCGCCTCCCAAGGAGTCGAGTGATGCAGCGACGAACCCTGCTCGCGTGCCTGCTCCCGACCGTCCTCGTAGCCGCCCTCACCACCGCCCCCGCGACGGCCGCGCCCAGCGCGCCCACCGCGTCGCCGAACCCGAACGCCCCCAGGTCCGGACGCGTCGCGGGCGCCCGTCCCGTCCCCAACACCCCGGGAACCGCGAAGGCCGCCCGCGCCTTCCGCGCACTCCACCAGGCACGTCTCGGCAGGAACGCCCCCGACGCGCTCCGCGAGCAGGTCCACGAGTTCTGGGGCGTCGAACCCGCCGCCGGAACCCACGACGGCCTCATGGCGACCCACAGCGTCGACCCGTCCTACCAGGTCTCCTACGCCGACGACTTCACCTACGCGCCGACCACCAAGGCCGCCTCCTCCTGCATGGAGGTCACCACGGTCTACTCCCAGGCCGTCGGCAACGAACTGTGGGCGTGGGACTGGTGCGGCAGCGGCGGCCCCGCCGTCGAGATCCCCATGGACGCCTCGTTCGAGCACACCTACACGACACAGGTGAACGGCCACGCCGCCTACACCGTCCAGCTCGTCCGGACGAACGCGTCCACCAACGCCTGGACGGCCTACCTGTACAACTACACGACGAACACCTGGAGCTCGTTCTTCAGCCAGTCCGGCCAGGACACCAGCGCACTCCCCTACGGCTGGGACATCTTCGAGATCTACGCCAGCCGCGACTCGTCCACCGGCAACGCCTACTACTGCGCGGACGCCAAGAACGTCGTCTTCGAAAGCAGCTCGATCGAACTCCGCCACAACGGCGCCTGGACCCCGGCGACCTCGTCCGACTCCCCCTGGGAACCGGTCACCTCGCCCAACCCCTCCGACTACATGTGCCCGACCCTGAAATTCACCCGCGCGAGCGCGAACGACCACTGGCTGGTCGACCAGTAGAAGCGACCGCCGGGCGACAGCGGCGCCCGGCGGCCTCGCGCTGACTAGAGTCGACCACCATGACCAATCCCCCCGAGCTCCGCTCCGAACGCCTCATCCTGCGCCACTGGCGCGACGAAGACCGTGCCCCCTTCGCCGCGCTGAACGCCGACCCCGAAGTCATGGAGTATTTCCCGAACCTCATGACCCGCCCGGAAAGCGACGCGCTCCTGGACCGCCTCGAAACGGCCATCAACGAACGAGGCTTCGGCTTCTGGGCCCTGGAGGTCGCCGAAACCGGACGATTCATCGGCTTCACCGGCCTGTCCGTCCCACGCTTCGACGCCCACTTCACCCCGACGGTCGAGGTCGGCTGGCGCCTGACCCGCGAAAGCTGGGGCCACGGCTACGCCTCCGAGGCCGCCCGCCGCTCCCTGGACCACGCCTTCACCGAACTCGGCCTCTCCGAGGTCGTCGCGTTCACCGCCGAGAAGAACGCCCGCTCCCGCGCCGTCATGCACCGCATCGGCATGACCCACGACCCGGCGGACGACTTCGACCACCCCGCCCTGCCCGAAGGCAGCCCCCTCCGCCGCCACGTCCTCTACCGAGCCAACCGCCCGGCCTAGGAAGTCGCCTCCTCCGGGTGAAACCGCAGGTTGATGGCCGCGGTGGGACCGTCCCCTCCCACCCGCCGAAGCCGAACGGGCACCCCGCCCGGCCGGTCGAACAACCGAATCCCGTCCCCCAGCAGCACCGGCAGAACATGCAGGTCGATCTCATCGATCAGCCCCCGCTCGATGAGCTGCCGCCCGATGGACGCCGAGAACACCTCGACGTTCTTCCCGCCCGCCGCGTCCAGCGCGATCCGCACAGCCTCCGCGACACCACAGCTCAGAAACGTGACGCCCTCAGCAGGCTCCGCATCGTCCGGATGATGCGTCAGCACAAAGATCGGCCCCTCCCAAGCACCCCCATAAGGCCGGCTTTTCCCAATGGCCGCGTCCCACCCGTCCCGCCCACCCAGAATCGCCCCGGTGGTCCGGACGTACTCCTCATGCAGCCCCGGCCGGACGGTCGCCCCCGTCATCCACCCCATGTCGTGCTCCGGACCCGCCACGAACCCGTCCAACGACATCGCGAAATGCCAGAGCACCTTCCCCGCCGCCGTCTGCGCCACGAACTCGTCCACGCGAAACCCTCCTCTTGGCGTCGTTCCTCCACCCATCTAGACTCGTCACAAGGCGCTGATTCATCGCCCAACCTCCTTCGGCCCTCCCCGGCAGGGCCGCCCGGCGGAGGCAAAGGGGACACGTTTCCTCGGATCGCTCGTCATCCGCCCGTCACGGGCCGCACGCCGGGGGACGGCGCCGTGACGTCGAGGGCCTGATGACAGCGAACAAGAACTTCAAGCGCCGCGTCCGAGCGCGCGCCCGCCGCACCGGCGAGTCCTACACCGCCGCCCTCAGGCACCTCCGACACGAGGACGCCGAGGAGCGCCCCATGCAGCACACCTGGCGACGCGTCGCCAAGCCGGAGTTCGGCTACGCCCTCCAGATCCCGGACGGCTGGGACGAGCGCCCGCCGAACCTCCGGAACAGCCCCATCGAGACCGCCCGCTTCGTCGACCCCACGGACCGCCGCCACAGCGTCATCGTGTTCCGCGCGATGCCGCAGCCCGGCGCGACCGCCCTCGATGCCGCCGAACGCGTCCGCCCCGTCCTCGCCGCGAGCGGCTTCGACGACTTCCAGATCACCCCGGCCGAGGTCGCGGGCCGCCCCGGCGCCCGCCTCGACTGCGCCAAGCACGACGCCGGCCGCACCTGGACCGTCCGCGAGTACTTCGTCGTCGAAGGCGAAACCCCCTTCGCCCTAGGCTGCGGCACCTTCACCCCCGAAGCCGACGACCCCCTCTTCACCACCCTCGCCACCCACTTCGAACTCCTCCCCCCACCCGCCTGAAATGAAGGAAGCCCCCGCCGCGGCGGGGGCTTCCTTCATTTCAGGCGACGTCTCAGGCCAAGTCGACATCCCCACACTTGATCAGAGCCACGACCCCGGCCAGGTCGCCACGAGCGAGAACCAGGAATCCGCCTTCAGGATGCTTGCTGTCACGGACTCCGACACCGGACGCCATGTCGGCCAGTTCGACGCACTGACCGGCGTCCCCACCACTGTGGCTGCTCTTGCGCCACTTCGGAGCGCTGCTACCCATCAACGTGCCTCCCATACTTCCCGGATCAGGGCCGCTGAGTCCGGGGGCGCCAGTGCCACTGCCCTGATCTGCTCGAACAGTGTGGCCATGCGGGCGACCTCGCGCCCGGCTTCGATGAGCGCGCCCCGCCCGCCCAGCCCTTCCTGGTAAGCACTGTCCGGGCCGTCGATGAACGACAGTAGCGTGGCGGACGATTCGGGGTACACCGCCGCATCGTCCGGCACGATCTGGATCGTGACGTGCGGCTCGCGGCACAACTCCAGCAACCGCGCGAGCTGCCCACGTGCGATCTCCCGTGACCCCACGATCTTGCGCACCACGTGCTCCTCCAGGAGCGCGACAACGCTCGGTGGCTCGTCCCGCACCAGAATCTCCTGCCGCTCCATTCGCGTGGCGAGCAGCTCGTCGATCCGGTTCGCCCGGTTGGCCGCGCCCAGGACCGCGCGAGCATAGTCGACGGTCTGGAAGATCCCCGGCACCATGTACTGGAAGTACATCCTCAGCTGCGAAGCGCGGGCCTCCTCCTCCAGATAGTCCAGGAAGCCGGGCGGAAAACCGATCTCCTCCTCGATGCGCGGGATCAGCGGAGTGAACATGTCCGGGGGGACGTTGGGCAGGCCGTCCAGCGCCCCGGCCAAGCGAAGCGTGGGACGCCGCGCCTTGTTCTCGACATTGGAGATCTGCCCCTTCGTGCAGTTGATCCGCTTGCCGAGCGCTTCTCCGGAGATCCCCAGCTCACCTCTCACGCGCTTCATGTGCGTAATGAAGTAGTCCCAACTCGATGAATTCGGGTCAAGTTCGGTCATCTCACCGGGCCCCCTCGGAGTTCACAACGCGCTGTGAACTTGCAGAAACCTGTGCCACGTCCTTTCCGTGGTCACGGTAACCAGCGCGGGTTCACCATGTGTGCCATACGAAGCAGACGACAGCCCCGACAGGTGATCCCATTGACGCTCCGCTCCGGCCCGTCGACCCGCATCCCTCGCCAGAACGAAACCCGGTCCTTCGAGCAGGCGGTGACCGGTCTCGCGGCCGCAGCCGTGCTCGTCCGCAACCTGGTCGAGGCCCACCTCAACGAGTGGGACCTCAAGGACATGGTGGACGACGCGATCCTCGTCGCCGACGAGCTCTTCGCCAACGCCATCCAGGCGGCCCCCGGACGGACGATCGGCCTCCGTGTGATCCTCCTCAGGCCGTTCCTCCTCATCGAGCTGGACGACCCGTCCCCCAAGAAGGCCGCCCACCGCACCCCCGACGACGAGGGCGGACGCGGCCTCATGATCGTCGAGGCCCTGTCCGTCCACTGGGGTCAGCGCTCCGAACGCACCGGCGGCAAGACCGTCTACGCCCTCCTCGCCACCCCGAACCCCCGCCCGGCCGACGCCGACACCGTCCCTGGTCCGGCCCCGTCGCGTCCGCCGGGCGGGCCACACACCCTGACCGAGGGGAGGCGGCCCTAACCCCCACCCTCTCGTCACCCCCGGGGCGGGCCGTCCAGACAGCCCGCCCCACCCTTCCCCTCCAAGGAGCCCAACATGGGAAAGCACAACAACGACAACGAGACCGACGAGAAGAGCAGCGACGGCAACAGTCCCCAGGGCGGCGGCGGCCACGGCGGCAAGGGCGACGGCACCAAAGGCAACCCCAGCGACGGCCAGCGAAAGTAGGAACCCCCAACATGACCGACGCCCACGGCGCCGAATCCCTGAACCGCATCCTGCGGAACCAGGGCGACCTCACCCGCCCCGAATGGGCCGAAGCCTTCCTCACCCACCGCCGAGAATTGTTCGTCCCCGACCGCGCGTGGGTGAACCCGGACTACGACGCCCCCGGCTACTCCATCGACAAAACAGCCCGCCCGGACGAGTGGCGAAAAAGCCGTCTACTCCGACGCCAGCATCATCACCCAAGCGAACGACGGTGAAGGCGACCCGACCACCGGCGAGGGACGCTTCACCTCATCCGTCTCAGCCCCCGGCGTCGTCGCCCAGTTCGGCGAACTCCTCGCCCCTCGCCCCAGCGACCGCGTCCTCGAAGTCGGCACCGGCTCCGCCTGGACGGCCTGCCTCCTCAGCTCGATCGTCGGCCGCCACGGCACCGTCACCACCCTCGAAGTGGACGCCGGACTCGCCGAGGCCGCGGACATCCGCACCACTCACCTCGGCGCCGGCAATGTCCAGGTCCTCACAATGGACGCACTCGACTTCAGCTCCGACGACCTCCACGACGGACTCCACATCACCGCCGGAGTCTCCGACATCCCCTGGTCCCTGCTGACCGCCCTCCGCCCCGGCGGCACAGCCGTCCTCCCCTGAACCCCGCCCTGGGGCTACGGCCACAAACTGAAACTCACCATGCTCGGCGACAAGGCCATAGGACGGCTGACCACGACCGCGAGCTACATGATGCTGCGTTCCCAACGCCCCGAGCCCGGCCCCCTCGCGTCCTTCCTCCACCACGAAAGCGACGCGAAACAGTACACGACCCGCATCAACCCCAGGGCCGTCAGCTGGAACACCTACGGCAGCGGAGTCGTCATCTCCGCACTCGCCCCCGGCATCCGCTACGACCTGTGTGACGCCGAGGACGAGAGCGGCGAAGCCACCCTGTGGCTGCGTGAGTCCTACCGCGGCTCGCGTGGGTTCGGCTCCTGGGCGACCGTTGAGTACGCGCCGAACTCCACCGAATACGAGGTCACCACCTACGGCGATCGTGACCTGTGGGCCGAGGCGTCCAACGCCTGGCTGCACTGGTGTTCCCTCGGTCAGCCCACCCGGGACCGTTTCGGCCTGACCGTCTCCGCCACCGGCCAATCCATCTGGCTGGACGTGCCGGCCAACATCATCGCCTGAACACGAAAAGACCTCTGAAAGCAAAAAGGGCCCCGCCATATTCATGGCGGGGCCCTGAAAAGTGGTGAGGCCCGCCACTTTCGTGGCGGGCCTCACTCAATATAAGTCCGGCGGCG
>NZ_JBFAUU010000010.1:0-362851 GCF_040679435.1 Spirillospora sp. NPDC052269 | reverse complement strand
CGATTGGGTTGATAGGCCGGGGATGGAAGCACGGTAACGTGTGGAGTCGACCGGTACTAATAGGCCGAGTGGCTTGAACACACTGAACGTTCAAATTGATCGCTGCTGTTCGAGATGTTCGCGTCCCTGTGTGGTTCCCAGAAAACAATCCTGGTCGAACCGTACAAAACTGAATGCTGAGCTTTAACGGCTCGGACGAGACTTGCCGGCCCGCTTGCGGGTTGTGCGTTGATCGTTCGGTGGTTATGGCGAGGGGGAAACACCCGGTCCCATCCCGAACCCGGTAGTTAAGCCCCTCAGCGCCGATGGTACTGCATGGGAGACTGTGTGGGAGAGTAGGACGCCGCCGGACTTATATTGAGTGAGGCCCGCCACAATGTGGCGGGCCTCACCACTTTTCAAGGGCCCCGCCATATTCATGGCGGGGCCCTTTTTGCTTTCAGAGGTCTTTTCCTGTTCAGGCGATGATGTTGGCCGGCACGTCCAGCCAGACGGACTGGCCGGTGGCGGAGACTGTCAGACCGAAACGGTCCCGGGCAGGCTGACCGAGGGAACACCAGTACAGCCAGGCGTTGGACGCCTCGGCCCACAGGTCACGATCGCCGTAGGTGGTGACCTCGTATTCGGTGGAGTTCGGCGTGTACTCGACGGTCGCCCAGGAGCCGAACCCACGCGAGCCGCGGTGGGATTCACGCAGCCACAGGGTGGCTTCGCCGCTCTCGTCCTCGGCGTCACACAGGTCGTAGCGGATGCCGGGGGCGAGTGCGGAGATGAGTCCGAGCAAGGTGATGTAGGCCAAGTCCTCTTGAGTTCGAATCGGGACGCGTGGAGGTCGTATAGGCGATGTTCCAGTCCTGGCATCACCATTCGAGGTAGTGGGGGCAGGGCCTTCGCCATGTCGTTGCCGTCGCGGGGTGATGGTGCCCTCCACTGCGAGGCCCGCTTTGGGGCGGGCTGTTTGCTAGGCGGGGCGGCGACGTACTCGTCTGCGCCTGCGTCCTGGTGGCGACGTAGGCCGAGATGGTGGTGGCCGAATCGTCCTCAAGAGGAAGGTAGGCGCGAAGCTTCGTTGCTTGTCTGTGGTGGGGATAGGCGCAGCCCGAAGGAAGCGTCAGCTGGTCACCGATCTCGGCATGCTGGTTGTCGGGTCGATCGCCTTGTCTGCCCTGCTCCACGTTCCGATCCGGGGCGACCAAGGTAAGGGTTCTTCTACGACTTCGAGTGCTGGTCATGCTCACCGGGTGGTCGCGGCCGCTTCCGGGAATGGGGTCAATCCGTGCGGCTCGCCGGAAGCTCCATGCCTCAGGCACAGTCCGGGTTGGCAAGCCGGGTGGTGCCCTCTGGAGATCCCTGGACGGCGCCTGGCGAAGGTGCGAGGTCGCGGGTGTCCGCAGGGGCGGGGACCTTGGCCTCTGGGGACTGGTTGTGGCTCGAGTGTCCGGTGTCGGTGATCGGTCGGCCTGTCTGAGCTTGCCGGCGGTTCGAGCGGACGCGTGGATGCGTGACGGGTTGCTCTCGAACGAAGCGCTGCTTTCGAAGGGACGGAACGAATACTGTTCTTCGTATGACGGAGGAGAGCCTGCCGGAGCGGCGTCCCGAGCTGAGGGCCTCGCATGAGGACCGGGATCGGGTGGCCGAGCAGTTGAGGGTCGCCGCCGGGGATGGCCGCCTGACGCTTGAGGAGCTGGGAGAGCGTCTCGAGAAGGCGCTCACGGCGCGCACCGAGTCCGATCTCGCGGTTCTGGTGACGGACCTTCCCGCACCCCGCGCCGAGGCTGGGCCTGTCCCGGCGGCCAAGGCCAAGGATCTCGTGCGGATCGAGGTCGGCAGCAGCAGCACATCGCGCGAAGGTGAGTGGGTGGTACCGCGGGCGATGGACATTTCCGTTCGCAGCGGCAGTGTGAAGCTGGATCTGACGTCCGCCGTCATCACCCACGGCGTCCTCCGGATCGCCGCCGAGGTCAAGAGTGGCAGTCTGAGGATCGTGACTCGTCCCGGCATCGTCGTGGACGCCGACGAGGTCGGAGTCAAAAGCGGATCGGTGAAGGTCCGCGTTCCACGGGCGGCCAAGGGGGCGGCCCCGGAGACGTTCCTCCGGGTGGAGATCGTCGGCTCGGTGCGGAGCGGGTCCATTCTGGTGAGGCCACCGCGGCGCGGGTTCCTCAAATGGCTGCTCCGACGTCCCCCCAAGTACTGATGGGGGACGGGGAGCCGTCGGCGCATCCTGACCGGGTGCGGTGGAACGCCAAGTACGAGGCTGCCGACGAGCCGAGGTTCGCGCCGCATCAGCTTGTGGAGTGGGCGCTTTCGGCGGATCTTCCGGACGGGCCTGTGCTGGATCTGGCCTGCGGCCCTTCGGGGAGCGCGCTGCGGTTCGCGGCGGAGGGCCGGGCGGTGACGGCCGTCGACGTGTCCGAGGTCGCGTTGGGGTTGTTGCGCGATGAGGCGCGACGGCGGGATCTGGGCGGACTGATCACGCTCGTCCAGGCTGACCTCGTGACGTGGCGGCCGTCCGTCGGTGACGAGTACGCCGTCGTGCTGTGTGCCGGCTTCTGGGACGAGAGGGTCTTCAAGCCTGCGGTCGAAGCCGTCCGGCCGGGCGGGCTCGTCCTGTGGGAGGCGTTTACCGACGAGGCCCGGCATCGCCGCCCCGGTCTGCCGTCTGAGTGGTGTCTCGGCGAAGGCGAACCGGCGTCCCTCCTGCCCGCCGGGTTTTCGACGCTCCTGCAGGAGGATCTCCCTGACCAGGCGAAACGGAGGTTCGTCGCGCGCTCTGCGTGATCGGGGAGAACAAATTCGCGGATGCACCCCAACGTTCCGTGCCTGTCAGCCGTTTTTCAGGGTGACGACGTTGAGGCGGAGGGTGCATGGCTGTCTGGGCTCAGACCATGGCCGCGCTCGCGGATCGGCGGGGCGCGGCGTTGAAGCGGTACGCGTTCCTCTTGTGCGGTGACGATGCCGAGGCGGACGACCTGGTGCAGGAGGCACTGGTGCGCGCGTTCGCTCGGCCCGGTCATCGGACGGAGGACGAGGCCGAGGGATATGTCCGGCGCATCATGCTCAACCGATTCCTGGACGCGAAACGCAGCGGACGGGTCTGGAGGCGGGTGAGTCCCCTGCTGCACCGTCGGGACTATGTGCCCGACGCGTCCGGCCAGGTCGTGGTGAACGCGGACGTGCGTGCGGCACTGGCGCGGCTGTCGCCGAGACAGCGCGCGTGCGCGGTGCTGCGCTACTACGAGGATCTGACCGTCGCCCAGATCGCAGCCGAGTTGGGCTGCCGCGAGGGCTCGGTCAAGCGCTATCTGAGCGAGGCGCACCAGCGCCTGGCCGAACTGCTGGGCGACGGCGAGGACGCGGACGAGGGACGGACGGCGGTGGCCGTGCGCGGGACGGACGCGCGACCCCGTCCGGCGGCGAGGAAGTAGGAGAGGGCAATGGAGTCGAAGCTCGAAGAGATGCTGGCCCGCCGCATCGCGGATCTGGCGGACGAGGCGCACCCCCTGTCGGTCGGCTCGGAAGAACTGACCGGGCGGGTTCGGCGGCGCAGGCGCGCTCGGAACACGACGCTCGTCGTGGTGGCCGGTGCGGCGGCCGCGACCGCCGTGGGGATCCCGCAGATCTGGGCGGCGACCCGCCCGGCCGGGCATCCCGGAGGCACGACGGGCTCCACCTCCCCGGACATCATGGTCGCCGCCGCGCCACCGTCCTGGGTCAACGCGCCCCCGAAGTACTGCGGCGCTCCACGAGTGACCACTCCGTCCACCCCCGAGGCCGATAGTTCCGGGCCTCCGGACCAGGGCGCTCTTGACCGCGCCGCCCGCACCATCGAGAACGTCATCGGTGGCGGCAAGGAGGTCACCAAGGGCGGACGCACCCCTGGCACGCTCGAGCGCTCATATGCCGGTGTCGCCATCGACAACACCTGGCGCAAGGTCACCGTCTACCGGCTCCCGAACGACCGCCTGGACACGGCCGTCTGCGGCGCCGTCCATGATGTGACCGTGGAGATCCGCGGCGCCTACCGCAACGAGACCGACGCGGGTCGCATCGTCACGCAGATCGTGGCCCAGCCCAAACACCCCACCTTTGAGATCTACGGCGTCGGCCCCCTCCCGGACGGCCGCATCCAGGTCGATACCGATCACCCCGCCGAGGCGGCCAAGGCCCTGGCCCACTACGGTCCCGGCATCGTCACGCGCCAGTCGAGCCGTTCCCAACCCCTCCGAGGCGGCGATCTCGGCCCGGCCAAACCCGGTCCACCAGGCGATCCGGTGCCAACGACCCCGCAAATCACCCCAAAGTGATTGCTCGCCATGTCAACCAACCAGAGCCGGCCGCACAAGCCGCACCAGCTTGTTGGACGGTCAGGGTTGTTGGAGTCGGACTGGTCCCGGGCCGTGGTCCCCGAGGGTGTCGTCCGGGTTGAGGAGCAGGCACGCCTTCATCGACAGGCAGCCGCAGCCGATGCAGCCGGTGAGCTCGCGCTCGAGCCTCTCGATGACGCGGCGGCGCTCCTCCAGTTGCCTCTTCCAGTGCCGGGAGACCCGCTGCCAGTCCTTGTGGGTGGGGGCGCGATCGGTGGGGAGGCCGGCGAAGACCTCGGCGACGTCCGACAGCGGGATGTGGAGGCGCTTGGCCATGATGATCAAGGAGATCCGGCGGAGCATGTGCCGGGGGAAGGCCCGCTGATTGGCGCCGGTGCGTTCGCTGAAGATCAGGCCCTTGCGTTCGTAGAAGTGCAGGGCGGAGGCGGGCACGCCAGTCCGGCGGATGACCTCACCGATCGTGAGATGGTCGTCAGGATCGACGTGCACGAACTGCTCCTTGGTCGGTACGGGGCGTTGGGCGTCAGGAAGTACGGCGGGACGTCGCGGCGGGGCGGTGGATCAGGACGGCCACCACGGTCGACAGGACCAGGCAGAGAAGGCCGACACCGAGCTGAGTCAGCTGCCAGGACCAGGTGAAGGCGTCGAGTTCCATGTTCTCGGCTCCGCTGGTGAGGCGTCCGGCGCCGACTGCGGCGGCGCGGGTGGTGTCGCCGAACCTGGCCGCGAGGAGGCCGATGAGAGAAGCACTGTAGGCGGCGATCACCAGGGCCTCGGCCGCTCCCCGCAGGGTGTTGAGGAAACCGGCCGCCATGCCGACGGCGTCCGCGGGGACCAGGGCCATGGCCTGCCCGTCGGTGATGCCGAAGGACACCCCCATGCCGACACCGATCATGACCAGCGGCGCCGCGACGGCCGCGATCGCGTCGTCGGCGTTCAACGTCACCAGCCACAGATTCCCGGCCGCGACCAGTACGAGCGCGATCGAGATCAGCAGACGCGCCGGAACACCCTTGTTCACCAGGGCCACGGCGACCAACGGCGTGATCAGTACCGGTGCGGTCAGCAGCAGCATCGTCGCCCCCGCGGCCGCAGGGGAGAGCCCGGCCGCCGCCTGCAGGTAGGTGGGGAGGAAGACCAGGACGCCGAGGAAGCCGATGGAGGTGGTCAGGGTCGCGAGACTCCAGCCCAGGAACCCGCGATGGGCGACCAGGGCCGGCGCCAGAAGCGGAGCTGCGCTGCGCCGCTGGAGGATGCCGAAGACGACCAACACGACCAGGCCCGCGATCGCGGTGAACAGGACGACCGGGTGCGCCCAGCCGAGCCCGGGCGCTTCCAGGAGCGCGAACATCAGGAGTGTCAGTGCGGCGACGAACAGGACGCTGCCCGCCCAGTCGAGCCTGTCGGTGCCGGGTGCACGGGACTCGCGGGCGCGGGTGCCGCACGCGGCGACCAGCAGGCCGACGACGGTGAAGACCGCGAAACTCCCGCGCCATCCGGCGGTGGTGATCAGCAGGCCCGACAAGGTGGGGCCGATGGCGATCCCGACCCCGGCCATGGTGCCCATCAAGGCGAAGGCGCGATTGCGAGCCGCGCCGGCATAGCTGGAGGCGAGGATGGCGCCGCCGGCTGCCATGACCCCGGCGCCGCCGATGCCGGAGACGACGCGGGCGATGTCGGTGACGACGATCGCCGGGCTCAGCACCGTCCCGAGGAATCCGGCCGCGAAGACCAGCGCCGAGGCGACGAACACCCGTCGGCGGCCGATCCGGTCGGCGGCCGAACCCGCGATCAGCGTCATTGCCGCGAAGGCCAGGTTGTATCCGGCGACGACCCAGTTCAAGGGGGACCCGGAGGTGTCGAGATCACGACCGATGCTCGGCAGCGCCACCGCGGTCCCCGAGATGGACATCGCCACCAGGACGACACCGGCCATGACCACCGGAAGCGTCAGCGGCGACGGCCGATCCGCCGGGGCCGGGGCCGGATGCGGAGTGAGCTCGGTGGCCGTGCGGTCCGTTCTCTTCGCCATCGGGTTCGCTTTCTCTGGTCCTGAGCAGACGGCGAACAGCCCACCAGCTCAACCGTGGTTAAGGTCAAATGCCCTGGTAGAGCCGTGAAGGTAGGAGATCGTCAAGGCCGGCCCATCAGTGGCCTCGTCAGATGCGGGACGCATCGGAGCGTGTCCCGCCCGTGCGAGTCGGCCTCTGCCGGAGAGCAGGGCAGCGGCATGGTGGTGAGTTGCGCCGGGGATCTCGTAGGACGCCTGATACAGGCGACTCTCCGCTGTTCCTCACACAACCGCAGTGTTCGGGGACGAACCCTGGCGCGGACTTGCGGAGCAGCTGCCCAGCCAACACGGCAACGACCTCGGCTCCGGCCCTGGCCCCGGCCTCGGCCTCGGCCCCGGCCTCGGCCCCGGCTTCGCCTCGGCCTCGGCCCCGGCTTCGCCTCGGCCTCGGCTCCGGCTTCGGCCTCGGCTCCGGCTTCGCCTCGGCCTCGGCCCCGGCCTCGGCCCCGGCCTCGGCCCCGGCCTCGGCCCCGGTCCCGGCCTCGGCCCCGGTCCCGGCTTCGGCCCCGGCCCCGGTCCCGGCTTCGGCCCCGGCCCCGGCTTCGGCCCCGGTCCCGGCTTCGGCCTCGGCCCCGGCCCCGGCTTCGGCTTCGGCTTCGGCCTCGGCCCCGGCCCTGGCCCCGGTCCCGGCCTCAGCCCCGGCCTCGGCCCCGGCCCCGGCCTCGGCTCCGGTTCCGGTTCCGGCTTCGGCTTCGGCCCCGGCCTCGGCCTCGGCCTCGGCCTCGGCCCCGGCTCCGGCCCCGGCTTCGGCTTCGGCTCCGGCCTCGGCCCGGCCCTGGCCCCGGCTTCGGCCCCGGCCTCGGCCCGGCTCCGGCCCCGGCTTCGGCCTTGGTTTTGGCTCCGGGGTCGGTCCTGGTTCTGGTGACGGCGGGGGTGTCGGCGGCGGGCTGTTCTTGTGGATTGCGCGGTGGTCGTTGGGGGTGAAATGCGGATTTGCCGTCTGAGTGACGGCGGTTTCTGTCTCTCGCCTGGGTCTACGGGTGTGGGTTGGACGTCATGGGCGGCCGGAGTCTTGCGCGCATCTCGCAGCCGTAGTCAGAGGGTGACTGCCATCCGAACGATCAGGGGTGATGCCCTGCGGCCCCTTCCGCGGTGTTCCGACCATCCCTCCGGCAGGGACTGCGTGGGCGGCTCCGGGTCAGGAGACGGGGGAGGGGTGGAGGGCGTTCCAGTAGCGCTGGGCGATCGGGGGGAGGTCGGTTTGGCGGCCGCTCTGGAAGACGGTGAGGGTGCCGGTGGGGGCGGCCTCCGGGGTGGGGGACTCCTCGAGGCGGCGGAGGGTCTGGGTGGCCAGGGCGGTCGCGGAGCTGAACAGGCCCGGGGAGGCGGGGAAGGCGGCGGAGATCTGGGGGGCGATCAGTTCGTAGTGGGTGCAGCCCAGGACGACGTGCTTGATGCCGTCAGGGGTGGCGCGGACGGCGGTGTCGATCGCGGTTCGCAGGCGGTGCGGGTCACCGGAGTCGACGGCGTCGGCCAGGCCGGGGCAGGCGACGCGGTGGACGGGGACGTCCGGGGCGAAGCGGCGGATCAGGTCGGCCTGGTAGGCGCTGTGCGTGGTGGCGACGGTGGCCCATACCGCCACCGGTCCGCCCGCCGCGGCGGCGGGCTTGATCGCCGGGACGGTGCCGATCACGGGGACGGCGGGTTCGAACGCCAGGCGCAGGGTCGGGAGGGCGTGCACGGTCGCGGTGTTGCAGGCGACGATCAGCGCGTCCGGCTCGGTGGCGGCGGCCGCCCCCGCGCAGGCCAGCGCCCGTTCGGTGATCTCCTCCGGCGGGCGCGGGCCCCAGGGGGCGCCGTCCGGGTCCCAGGAGAGGACCAGGTCGGCGTCCGGGCGGACGCGGCGGACCGCGGCGGCGGCGGCGAGCAGGCCGAAGCCGGAGTCGACGAGAGCGATGCGCATCTGAGCCTCAGGATTCGAGTTCGGCCAGGTAGGCGGCGGCTTCAGGAAGTTCTTCCTCGCTGAATACCCCGATTCCGGCCGAGGTCAGCAGGGCCGCCGTGACGCCCGTCCCGGGTACTTGGGTGCCGGAGAAGGTGCCGTCGTAGACGCGGTGGCTTCCGCAGGACGGGCTCGACTCCTTCAGGATCGCGATCCGGATCCCGGCCCGGCGTGCGGTTTCGAGGGCGATTCGGGCCCCTCGCATGAACTCGTCCGTGACGTCCTCACCAGTGTCGGTCACGATCCGTGCCTCGGGGGCCGGAACGGTCGGCTCCTGGCCGGAGACCACGGTGTTCGCGGCGGCGGGACGGTCGCCCGTCCGGCCTTCTCGGGTGGGTGTGGTCTTCGGGACGAGGGGTGAGTCACTTGTGGCGGTTGCGTCGGCCTGCGTGTGGCCTGCGGCATCGCGGCCGACGGGAGTGAGGGCGAGGAAAGGCCCGGCGGGGGCGAGTTCGGCCGGAGGGCGAGGGACGGGGAGTCCGCCGGAGACCTCGGGGCAGACAGAGACGAGACGGCCCTCGGCGCGCCAGCGCTCGAAAGGGTCGTCCGTTACGGGCTTGGCCGTGGCGTCATAACGCACGGGCCTGCCCATCAAGCAGGAACTCACCAATATCCGCTCCACGCACACCAGCCTAGGAGGTCGCGGTGAAGCGGTGTGTCTTGCGTCTCACGGGAGACCGGCGAATAGTTGAGGACACCCCCGTCCCAAGGGAGTAAGGCATGGTCCTACTCGGCCGCCCCCTTCCCGAGGCGCCAGCGCGGCGGCGCACCCGGGGATCGGTCCTGGTGTCCTGGATCACGACCACCGACCACAAGGTGATCGGGCATCTCTACCTCATCACCTCGTTCGCGTTCTTCCTCCTCGCCGGGCTGATGGCGATGGTGATGCGGGCGGAGCTGTTCTCGCCCGGGCAGCAGATCGTCAGCAACGAGCAGTACAACCAGCTGTTCACGATGCACGGCACGGTCATGCTGCTGCTGTTCGCGACGCCGCTGTTCGTGGGGTTCGCGAACGAGATCATGCCGCTGCAGATCGGCGCGCCGGACGTGGCGTTCCCGCGGATGAACATGCTGAGCTACTGGTTCTTCCTGTTCGGCGGGATCATCGTGATGCTGTCGTTCGTGACGCCGGGCGGGTCGGCCGCGTTCGGCTGGACCGCGTACTCGCCGCTGACCAGTTCGATCCGGTCGCCGGGCGTCGGCGGCGACATGTGGATCATGGGGTTGGCGCTGTCCGGGTTCGGCACGATCCTCGGCGCGGTCAACTTCATCACCACGATCATCGGGATGCGCGCGCCCGGGATGACCATGTTCCGGCTGCCGATCTTCACCTGGAACACCCTGCTGACCAGCCTGCTCGTCCTGCTGGCGTTCCCGGTGCTGGCGGCGGCGCTGCTGGTGCTGGAGGCCGACCGGCGGTTCGGCGCGCACGTGTTCGACGCGGACGTCGGCGGGGCGCTGACCTGGCAGCACCTGTTCTGGTTCTTCGGTCATCCCGAGGTGTACATCATCGCGCTGCCGTTCTTCGGGATCATCACCGAGATCATCCCGGTGTTCAGCCGCAAGCCGCTGTTCGGCTACTTCGGGATGGTCGCCGCGACGATCGGCATCGCGGGCCTCTCGATGGCGGTGTGGGCGCACCACATGTTCACCACGGGGCAGGTCCTGCTGCCGTTCTTCTCGTTCATGACGTACCTGATCGCGGTGCCGACCGGGGTGAAGTTCTTCAACTGGGTCGGGACGATGTGGCGGGGCCACCTCACCTTCGAGACGCCCATGCTCTGGGCGATCGGGTTCCTGGTGACGTTCCTGTTCGGCGGGCTGACCGGGATCATCCTGGCCTCGCCGCCGCTGGACTTCCAGCTCCAGGACTCCTACTTCGTCGTCGCGCACTTCCACTACGTGGTGTTCGGGACGGTCGTGTTCGCGATGTTCGGCGGCTTCTACTACTGGTGGCCGAAGTTCACCGGGACGATGCTGAACGAGACCCTCGGCAAGATCCACTTCTGGACGCTGTTCGTCGGCTTCCACACCACCTTCCTCATCCAGCACTGGCTGGGCGCGGAGGGCATGCCCCGCCGGTACGCGGACTACCCCAAGGAGTTCACCGGGCTGAACCGCGTCTCGAGCGTCGGCGCGTTCCTGCTCGGCGCGTCCACCCTGTTCTTCCTCTACAACGTCTACATCACCTGGAGGCATGGGAAACGTGTCGAGGCGGACGATCCCTGGGGGTACGGCAACTCCCTGGAGTGGGCCACGTCGTGCCCTCCGCCGCGGCACAACTTCAAGGCGATCCCGCGGATCCGTTCGGAGCGTCCCGCGTTCGACCTGCACTACCCGAAGCTGCCGCCGGAGTCCGCACCCGAGCATGTTCCGGATCCGGAGGGATAGCGGAAGTCCGGGATCGGCCACCCGGTTCCGTTCCGCGACCCAGGGATCACGCTACGTCTACATTGCTGCGCATGGAGCAATGCAACCAACCGGTCGGACGTGACTGGACGGCTTGGCATGACGCTTACGACGAGCCCGGGTCGGCGCTTTCGCGGCGACTGTGGACCGTCCAGCAGCGTCTGCGCGAGGCCGTGGACGCCGCGCCGCCGGGACGGATCCGGGCGGTCAGCTTATGCGCCGGCCAGGGCCGCGATCTGATCGGCGCCCTGCGCGACCATCCGCGCCGCGACGACCTGGCCGGACGGCTGGTCGAGCTGGACCCGGCGAACGTCCGCCAGGCCGGGAAGGCCGCTCGCGACGCCGGGCTCAAACGGGTGTCGGCGGTCGTCGGCGACGCGTCCCGCACCGACGCCTACGCGGGGGCCGTCCCGGCGAACGTGGTGCTGGTGTGCGGCGTGTTCGGCAACATCGCCGACGTCGACATCGAGCGGACCATCGGCCTGCTGCCGCAGCTGTGCGCGCCCGGCGCGTTCGTCGTCTGGACCCGCAACCGCCAGCCGCCGGACGTCACCCCGCAGATCAGGAAGTGGTTCGCCGAGCACGACTTCGAGGAGCGCTGGGTCTCGCCGCCCGAGGAGTGCGGCTACGGCGTGGGCGTGCACCGTTTCGCCGGGGTGCCCCAGCCCCTGCGGCGCGGTGTCCGGATGTTCACGTTCGTCGGATACGACGTGCTTCGTCAGGGGCTTCCCTGGCCGAGCTGACCGACCCTCGTGCCCGGACTTCGATGCCCTTGTCCGTGTTGTCCCCTTGAGTGAATTCGTTGACCGCCCTGTTCCGCAGGCTCCCGCGTGCGGGATGGGGCCTCACTCGGTCGCCCGAGTGATGTGCCTTCGTTGCAGGGAAAAGGATCCGTTTCGTGTCCGTGGGGCTACAATCGGCGACGACAGCGGTCCGTGGCCACCGCATGGCTCACGGATGACGTCCACGACGAACGGCGTCCCCTCCCCATGGCCTGGATTCGTCACCACCACCATCGCGTCGACCCCGCCGCGTGCCTTCCGCTCGCCGCGCTGCTGGTCGTCGCCGCGGCCGACCTGTGCCTGCCGGACGGCGGCTCGCTGATCGGCCTGTTCATCGCCGTGCCGGTGCTGGCCGGGCTGCGGTCCTCGTCGGCGCGGGGCGTCGCCGTGACCGGCGCGGCCACGCTCGCGACCCTCGGCGTCCTCGAGACGTCGATGATCTCCGACGACCTGCTGCGGTTCGCGGCCGTGATCGGCGGTGTGCTCGGCACGACGGCGATGATGGCGGTCGCGACCCGGCGCCGCGAGCGCAGCGACCACGCGCAGGCCGACCTGCGCGCGATCACCGACACGATGCGCCGGGCCGTGCTGCGTCCCGCGCCGTACCGGGCCGGCAGGGTGCGCTCCCGGGTCCGCTACCTCGCGGACGCGGCGGAGGCCGGACTCGGCGGCGACCTGTACGCGGTGATGGAGACCGCGCACGGCGTCCGGATCATCGTCGGTGACGTGCGCGGCAAGGGCCTGCCGGCGGTCGAGCAGGCCGCGGACGTGCTCGGCGCGTTCCGCGAGCTGGCGCACAACGAGCCGACGCTCACCGGCGTGGCGCTGCGGCTCGACGGCTTCCTCGCCCAACGCGGCGGCGCGGAGGATTTCGTCACCGCACTGCTCGTCCAGATCCCGCCGGATGGGGACGCGGCGGAACTGGTCAATTGCGGGCATCCACCGCCGTTGCTCCTGTCCCTCGACGGCGCCTCGACGTTCGTGGACGCGTTGCCTCCCGCGCCGCCGCTCGGCCTGATCGCGCTCGCGGGCGACGCCTGCCCGCCCGGCCCGCTTCCGCTGCCGTCCAGTGGGGGACACCTGCTGCTCTACACGGACGGCGTGACCGAATCCCGCGATGCCGCGGGCCGCTTCTATCCGCTCGCGGAACGCGCCGCCGTGCTCGTCCACCCCGATCCGGACGTCCTGCTGGACGCACTGGAGGCGGATCTCCAAGCGCACGCGGGCGGCAGGCTCCAGGACGACGCCACGTTGCTGGCCCTCGACGTCGATCCCGTTCCGCCCTCGCCTCCGTGTGGCGGTGACGACCCGGCGCATTCGGTGCCCGCCCACCACAGGACAGGCGAACTGGCCCGTGAACCTGTGGATGGCTGCTGAGTTCGCGCCATCGCCGGGGCGGGGCCTTGGGCGCTGCGCGGTAGAGGTTCGCGGGGTGCGGGTCAGGTGGCCGGAGGTGGCGGCCTGTGGATCGGTCCAAGGCCGTGCTTCTGGTGGGAGCCGGGGGGATAACGGGTGGGGGGTTCGTTGGCGGGGTCGCGTCGCGGGAGGTGACGGTGTTCCAGGATGACCGGTCGTTGCTGGTGCGGGTCGGCTTGGTGGATCGGGTGCGGGAGCTCGCCACCGTTCGGGAGCAGATCGGGCACGGGCGGGCGGTGACTCTCACCGGGGTCGGCGGTGTCGGGAAGACGCGGCTGGCGCTGCGCGCGGCGCAGGAGCTGCGGGTGTCCTTCCCGGACGGCACGTGGTTCGTCCGGATCGACGAGATCCGGCATCCGGCGCTCCTGGCGCACGGGGTCACGGCGGCCATGGGGGTCGTCGATCAGCCCGGACGTTCGCAGGCGGACGTGCTGCTCGACTTCCTCGCCGGCAGGAAGGCGCTGCTCGTGCTCGACGGGTGCGAGCACCTGCGTGAGGCGGTCGGCGACCTGATCGGGATGCTCCGGGAGGGCGCGCCCGGCGTGCGGTTCATCGCGACCGCGCGGCAGGGGCTCGCGATGCCCGACGAGTACCGGCTGGTCGTCCGGCCGCTGCCGGTTCCCGGTGAGGCGGACTGCGAGCGCCTGACGTTTCACCCGTCCGACCTGCGGAGATTCGCGGAGATCGAGTCGGTTCGGCTGTTCACGATGCGGGCTGCCGAGGCCGCGCCCGGCTTCACACTGACCGCCGGGAACGCGGGGCAGGTGGCGCGGTTGTGCCGGAGGCTCGACGGGATTCCGTTCGCGATCGAGCTCGCCGCCGTCCGGATGCGGGACATGCCTCTGGACGAGGTGCTCGGACGGCTGCGTGACCGGTTCGCGGTGCTGGGTGCGGCGCGTCCCGGTCTGCCCCGTCATCAGGCGTTGCGCACCGCGATCGGGTGGAGCCACGAGCTGTGCGCCCCGGCCGAACGGCTGCTGTGGGCGCGCCTTTCGGTCTTCGAGGACGGGTTCGATGCCGACGCCGTGCGCGCGGTGTGCGCGGACGAGCGGCTGCGCGCGGACGATGTGTCCGCGCTGCTCGCGGGGCTGGTGGACAAGTCCATCCTGTACCTGGGCGATCACGACGACGGGACGCGGTACCGGCTGCTGGACACCGTCCGGGAGTACGGGCTCGGCTGGCTGCGGCTGCTCGGCGAGGAGCAGCGGATGCGGCGGCGGCATCGTGACCACTATCTGGAGGTCGCGCGGCGGATCGACCGCGACTGGTTCGGGGCGCACCAGTTCGCGTTGTACCGGGGGCTTCTTGCCGACCTGGGGAACTTTCGTACCGCGCTCGCCTATGAGGGGATGGGGGAGGCTGACCGGCGTGCGGCGCTGGAGCTGGCCGCCGCGTTGTGGCCGCTCTGGATCGTCCGCGGGTTGACGCGTGAGGGGCGATATCACCTGGAACGTCTCCTCGCGGACGAGCCGCCGCCCGGTCCCGAACGGGCCCGCGCCCGCTGCCACCTGGCCTGGGTCGCGTTCGCCCGCGCGGACGTCGAGGTCGCGTCCGAGACCGCCGAGGCCGCCCGCATGGAGGCCGTCGACCACGGCGACCACCTGCTGGCCCTGCGCGCGCGGGTGATCGCTTGCATCTCGATCGGGACGGGCGGGAACCTGGCGGCTCCGCCGGCCGCGTCGGCGGGTGTGGCGGGTGTGGCCCGGGAGGCGGCGCTCGTCCTGAGGGGCGCGCTGGACGATGTCCTCGCGGCTCGCGCGGGCCGTCCCGACGATCTGGACCCGCTGCTCGCGCTCGGGGTGATCGGGTTGCTGCTCGACCGCTGCGGCGAGCTGGACCAGGCCGCCGACCTGCTCGTCCGGGCGGTGGAGCTGTGCGCGGGGCACGGTGACCTGTGGTGGTGGTCGCACCTGGACTGGATCCTGGCGCGGGTTGAGCTCCGGAGGGACCGTCCGGAGGAGGCGTCCGGACGGGCGCGCGCCGCCCTCGCGGTCAAGCTGGAGTTCCAGGACGCGATGGGCGCGGCGCTGCAACTGGAGGTGCTCGCGGCGGCGGCCGTCGCGCTCGGCGGACCGGTGCGCGCGGCCCGCCTGCACGGCGTCGCCGCGGCGGTGCTGCACACCGCGACGACGCCGGGTCTGTCCGTCCTGACGCTCGGGGACATTCACGACGCGGCCGAACGCGCGGCCCGCGACCGGCTCGGCGACGTCGCCTACGAACGCGAACGCGATGCGGGAGCCGTCCTCGACCGGGAGGAGGCCGTCGCATACGCGCTGGCCCCTGACGCCCCCGAATCCTGACCCGCGCGCATGAGTACGCCCCACGCCGGTGAGGTGCCCGAAGGTGGTCCCGACCCGCGCGCGCGAGCACGCCTGTGGAGTGCCCGTCCGTTGTGGACGGGCACTCGCGGTTCAGTGCTTGTCGGCGGCGCGGATGCGGCTGACGGCGATCTGGGCCACGCGGACGGCGGCAGAGGGGTTGAGGCGTGCGCCGCGCCAGGCCGCGCGGCCGGACGCCGGGGCGACGATGAGGGCCTGGTTCCGCCGGACGCCGCGAACGATGTCGCGGGCGAGCTTCTCGGCGGTGTAGAGGCGGGGGGACGCCTTCTGGATGTCGGCCTTGGCGTCGCCGGACATCGGGGTCGCGGGGAGGTCCGGGTTGACGTTGGTGAGCAGCGGGGTGTCGACGAAGGACGGGCAGACGACGCTGACCTTGACGCCGCGGGTGGCGGCCTCGGCGCGCAGCCCGAGGGAGAGGCCGACGACGGCGTGCTTGGTCGCGGTGTAGGGGATGCCGATGGGCATCGGGACGAGACCGGCGAGCGAGGCGGTGTTCACGATGTGTCCGGAGCCCTGCTCGATCATGATCGGGTAGGCCGCGTGGACGCCGTGCACGACGCCCTTGAGGTTGATGTCGATCGCCCGGTTCCAGTGGTCGAGGGTCAGCTCCTCGGCGAGGCCGCCGATGGCGATGCCGGCGTTGTTGAAGACCAGGTCGAGGGCGCCGTGCTCGGCCTTGACGCCCTGGTAGAGCTCGGCGACGGCGGCGGCGTCGGTGACGTCCAGGCGGGCGGCCGCGGCCTTGCCCCGGCCGAGGGTGTTCAGCCGTCCGGCGACGTACTCGGCGCCCTCGGCGTTGATGTCGGTGACCACGACGGTGTCGCCGCGGGCCACCAGGGCGGTGGCGATCGCCCGTCCGATGCCGGACGCGCCGCCGGTCACGATCGCAATGCTCATCGTCGCTGCTCCGCTCGATGTCAGGGGGCTCGGGGGCCCGGGGGGTGCGGGCCGCGGAACCGGCCTGGGGGCGGCCGGCTCCGCTAATTGGATGATCTGTTTAATAGTGCTGTGCGGGCAGTCTAGCCAGCCGCCGCGGGCTGCCGCGTGCGGCCCCCGGGATCGGTCCGGCCGCCGCCGGCGGGGCCGCCGAGTTCGTAGGAGGCCGGGTCCAGCCGGCGGGTGCGCAGCCAGTAGTTCGCGGTGGACGCCGGCCAGGCGGCCCGGTTCACGCCCGCGCGGTCGAGGTACCAGGACGTGCAGCCGCCGGCGACCCACACCGCGCCCGCGGACCGGCGCTGAACCCAGGCGTTGAAGCGGTCCTGCGCGCCGCGCCGGACGGCGATCGTCGCCGAGCCGGTCGCGCCGAGCAGGCGCAGGCACTGCAGGACGTGCCGGACCTGCGCCTCGATGATGAAGATCATCGAGTTGTGGCCGAGTCCGGAGTTCGGGCCGAGCAGCAGGAACAGGTTCGGGAAGCCCGCCACCGTGACGCCCAGGTGCGCCTCGACGCCGTCCCGCCAGGCGTCCTGGATCCGCAGGCCGTCGCGGCCGACGATGTGCGCGTGCTCGAACGCGTCGGTCACGTGGAAGCCGGTGCCGAGGACGATCGCGTCGGCCTCGTGTTCGCGGCCGTCGTCCGTCACGATCGAGCGCGGCCGGACCTCCCGCACGCCGGACGTGGTCAGCTCCACGTTCGGGCGGGTCAGCGCCGGGTAGTAGTCGCTGGACACGAGCGTCCGCTTGCAGCCCATCGTGTAGTCGGGCGTGAGCTTGCGGCGCAGGCCGGGATCCGGCACCTGGCGGGCCAGGTGCGCCTTGGCCAGCGTCGAGGCGAGCTTGAGCAGCCTCGGGTTCTCGAACCCGAGGACGAAGCTCTCCTGAAGCAGGTAGATCCCGTTCCGGTAGATCCGCTGGACGCCCGGGACGCGCCGGAACAGCGCGCGTTCGACGCCGGTGATCGGACGGTCCGGCTTCGGGAGGATCCACGGCGGCGTCCGCTGGAACACCGTCGTGTGCCCGGCCTTCTCGGCGATCCGCGGGACGAACTGGATCGCGGACGCGCCCGTCCCGATCACGGCGACGCGCTTGCCGGTGAGGTCGTAGTCGTGGTTCCACTCGGCAGAGTGGAAGACCGTGCCCTCGAAGGACGCCAGGCCAGGGAGATCCGGGATGTTCGGCTTGTGCAGCGGGCCCATCGCGGAGACGAGGGCCCGTCCGCGGACGGGTTCGCCGCCGTCGCCGACCAGGACGCGCCAGGTGGCGGTGTCGTCGTCGTACTCCGCGCCGGCGGCTTCGGTGTTGAACCGGATGTGCTGCCGCAGGTCGTACTTGTCGACGATGTCCTTGATGTACTGGAGCAGCTCGCGCTGCCTCGGGAACATCCGGGACCAGTCGGACTTCGGCTCGAACGAGTAGGAGTACAGCAGCGACATGATGTCGCAGGCGCAGCCGGGATAGGTGTTCTCCCGCCAGGTGCCGCCGACCTCGTCCGCCTTCTCGAGGATGACGAAGTCGTGCACGCCGGCCTTCTTCAGGCCGATCGCCATGCACAGGCCGGAGAAGCCCGTCCCGATGATGACGACCTTGTACGCGCCGCCGGGGCCGGCCGCCGGCGTGACCGTCCGGTGCGGGGCGCCGGAGGTGTGCGTCCGGTGCTGGTCGCCGGGGGTGGGCTGGTCGATCGGCACGGTCAGGACGCCTTCGCGGCGCGGCGGGACGGCTGCTCGTCCGGCAGTGGACGGCGGTGGCCCGGCTCGTCCCAGATGCCGAACGCCTTCCAGATCAGCTTGTTCACCGGGGTGACGACGTTCAGCTCGGACATCAGGTCCCGGATCTTGCCGACCGAGTTGGAGATCTCCGCCTTCGCGATCGGGCTCTGGTACGCCTCGCGGACGACGTCCTTCGGGATGCCGAAGTGCCGCACCATCGGGCCGGGCGGGGACAGCATGATCCGCGCCATCACGCCCAGCACGATCGGGGTCGCGACGCCGAGGACGCGGCGGCGCGCCTTCGGCATCGACGGGATCCGGTGCTTGAGGTAGTGCCGGGCGAACGAGATGTGCCGGGCCTCCTCGGCGATGTGGATCCGCATGATCGTCTCTTCGAGCGGGTGCTTGATGTGCCCGCCCTTGAGCGACTTGCGCTGCACGTAGTCGATCGGGTCCTCGCCGCCGAGGACGAAGATGAAGAACATCTCGGTGCTGATCAGCGGGATCCAGGGCGCCGCCTGCGCGACGACCGTGAGCGACTTCGGCATGCCCTTGATCGGGAGCTTCGTCCGGTTCACGAACTCCTGGAACATCATCCCGTGATGACATTCCTCGGTCGTCTCGTGGTAGACGTACCGGAATTCCGGGCGGCCGTTCGGCAGCCAGTAGGCGAAGTTCAGCAGGCCGCGCTTCAGCAGGTTCTCGAACTGCAGGCCGATCTTCATCGCGGTCGCGACACGCCAGAGCCCGATCTGCGCCTGGATCTCCGGCGGCTGCGACCGGTACCACCCGGTCCGGCCGAGGCGGTCGAAGTCCGGCAGCACGAACCTCGGGTCGTTCCGGTCGAGTCGGAATTCCGGGTCGTCCCAGGGGATGTCCCGGTACGCCTCCCAGTGCTTGTCCACCGACGCCTTGTTCAGGCGGTCGATGACGCCCAGGTAGGACTTGCGGTCCTTGACCTGCTCGCGGACTTCCTCGGCCAGGTCGGTGGGGGCCTTGGTCATGGTCGTGCTCCCTCGGGGGTCAGGGGGTTTCGGCGGTTCCCGAGTCGTCGTCAGGCGCGGGTGGGACGTCCGCGGCGGACGGGGTGTTCGGTGGGAAGGGGGCGTCCGGTGCGGACGGGGCGCCGGGCGCGGGCGGGGCACTCGTGGGGGACGGGGCGGGGATGATCAGGCTGGCGACGCTCTTGACCTGCGCCAGGACGGCCTTCTGGTGGCCCTCGGCGTCGCCGTCCAGCGCGTGCTGGACGGACAGGCCGACGAACATGGCGAACACGGCGCGCAGCATGGTCGGGACGGCGTCGTCCGGCACGTTGGTCGTCGGGAAGAGGCGTCCGAACGTGTCCAGGATGACCTGCAGGATGCGCTCGTTCAGGTCTTGGCAGAGCGGGCGCAGCACGTCGTCGGTGCGCGCGGCGACCGAGAGTTCGAGTAGTGCCCGAGCGGGACGGCCGCGGAACACCTCCCAGAGCAGGTCGAGCGCGCCCTCCACGTTGCGCCGCTCGGGCGGCAGCACCGCGAACGCGGTCTCGTAGGCGAGTCGCTGCCGCTCCAGCAGATGCTCGAGCGCGGCCGCCACCAGGACCATCTTGGTCGGGTAGTGGTGCTGCTGGGCGCCCCGGGACACGCCCGCCCGGCGCGCCACCTCGGTCGTGGACGTGCCCGACCAGCCGAGGTCGGCCAGGCATTCCATGGTGGCGTCGAGCAGGCGCGCCTGCGTCCGGGAGCGCCGTTCCTCCTGGGTTCGACGATCTCCGGACCTGCGGCGGGAGCGATGTCGGCGACTGCTTACTGACACATCCTCGACGGTACGGACGCACTTACAAGCAATCAAGCCTGCTTGTATGTTGCCCGCATCACAATTGGACACCGTGTTCAATTGATCAACGTGCGCCCGTCCGGCGGCCAGGTGGCACAGGGGGCGCCTTCGAGCCACCATTGCCGCGAGGTCGTCGGGTTCGGCGCCTTCCCGGCCCCACTCGACGAGGTATGACGATGGGCATGGACCTGTGGAGTGTTCCCGTTCGGCTGGACTCGGAGCCGGTCCAGGTGATCCGCCGCGATGCGGCGGTGTGGGAGACCGCCTGGTGGCGGCCGCCCTTCACCACCGACGTCGACAACTACGGCGAGCCCTTGCCCGAGGTCAATCAGGCGATGCTGGCGGACCGTCCAAGCGCCCTCGACACGCTCGAGGGCCCCTGGCACTCGGGTGCGCGCGGTTATGAGAGAGCCGAGTATGCGCTCGACCCGGCCGCCTACCGCCGGTTGGACGGCCACGAAGAGCGGGAGCGTTCACTGCCGTATCGCATCATCCACGGTGACCGGCACTTCGCCGACCACACGGCCGACGGACAGGGCATGCCGTGGCGCTGCTCCACCCGGGTCTTCCTTGTCGAGGCCGCCGACGCGATCGAGGCTCTTGACGAGGCGGTCGTCCGCCGCGAGTTCTCGATCCAAGAGATGGTGGGCCTCGGCGTCTACAAGACGCGACCGGACGATGACGAGGACGAGACCTTCGCGCGCGCGATGGACGACCTGCGATGGCTCGCGCGCTACTACCGCGACGTCGCCGCCCACGGCCACGACCTGATCGTGATCCAGGACTGACCCGGCTCACGGCCTTGAGGAACTGACCGGTCGGGGGCAGGGGCTTTCAGATCACCCCCGCGCACAGCACAGTCCGCCGTGGTACGCGCACACGTACGCCCTGTGCGGTATGCGGACGCTCGGCCTGCTGCGTCGGGCGCACTCCGAAAGCCGCTCCCAGCCGGACGACGTGGGGACCGTCCGCGCGGAGCATCTACGCCATGACGAAAAGCAGAGAAAAGCATTTGGACGTGCCGGGTGGCGCGATGGCCGGTGAGCGTGGTGCGCGGACCGGCGAGGGCGGTGCGCGGACCGGTGAGGGCGGTGCGCGGACCGAGCGACTGACCAAGGTGTACGGGACGGGTTCGACCGCCGTCCGCGCGTTGGAGGACGTGAGTGTGACCCTGCCCGGCGGCCGGTTCACCGCGATCATGGGGCCGTCCGGCGCGGGCAAGTCCACCTTGATGCACTGCGTGGCGGGCCTGGACGCGCCCACGTCCGGCCGGGTGTTCGTCGCCGGTGTCGACCTCGGCGCGCTGTCGGACGCGAAGTTGACCCGGATGCGCCGGGAACGTGTCGGGTTCGTTTTCCAGGCGTTCAACCTGCTGCCGACGCTGACCGCGTGGGACAACATCCTGTTGCCGACCACGCTCGCCGGGACGCGGCCGGACAGCGAGTGGTTCGACACCGTCGTCCGGACGCTCGGCCTCGGCGAACGGCTCGGGCACCGGCCCGCGCAGTTGTCCGGCGGGCAGCAGCAGCGGGTCGCGCTGGCCCGCGCGCTGATCACCCGCCCGGAGATCGTGTTCGCCGACGAGCCGACCGGCAACCTCGACTCGCACACCGGCACGGAGGTCCTGACGCTGCTCCGCCGTTCCGTGGACGACCTGGGCCAGACCGTCGCGATGGTCACCCACGACCCGGCCGCCGCCGCGCACGCCGACTCGGTCATCTACCTCGCGGACGGCCGGATCGTGGACGTCATGGACGCCCCGACCACCGACCGCGTCCTGGACCGCATGCGCGACCTGGGCGGTGCGGCATGATCGGGATGGCCGTCCGGGAGCTGTGGGGACGGCGCCGCCGCCTCGCGTCGTCCCTGGTCGCGGTGTTCCTCGGCGTCGCGTTCCTCACCGGGACGCTCGCGCTCGGCGACACGCTCTCGCGTTCGATCGACCGGTACTTCGCGAACTCCTACGGCGACACCGACGTGATGGTCCGGAACGCGACGCAGGTCAGCAAGTCGCCGGGGCAGCTGCCGGGCGAGATCGACGGGTCGGTCCTGGCCCGGGTGAAGGGCGTGCCGGGCGCGGCGGACGCGCAGCCGGTGATCCAGGGGTCGGGGCAGACGCTCGGCCGGGACGGGAAGGTCATCGACGCGCGCGGGCCGCGCGTCGCCGGGAACTGGATCGAGGACCCGAAGCTCAACGCCTACCGGATCGCCCAGGGGCGTGCGCCGCGTGCGCCCGACGAGGTCGTGGTCAACAAGCTGGCCGCGGACGAGGGGCACCTGCGCGTCGGTGACCGGACCTTCGTCCTGACCCCCGAACGGGTGCCGGTGACCGTCGTCGGGATCAGCATGTTCGGCAAGGACCCCGGATTCGGCGAGGCCGAGTTCACCGGGTTCAGCCTGGAAGGCGCGCAGAAGTACGTGGCGCACGGCACCGGCCGCCTGACCGGGGTGGCCATGGGCGCGGCGCCCGGTGTCGGACAGGGCGAACTCGCGGCGCGCGTGTCCCGCGCGCTGCCCGCCGGGACCGAGGCGGTCACAGGGAAGGCACTGGTCAAGGAAGGGGTCGGGCAGGTCCGGGACGGCTTCCTGAGGATCTTCCAGTTGGCGCTCGGGGCGTTCGGCGCGGTCGCGCTGCTGGTCGCCGCGTTCTCCATCCACAACACGTTCGCGATCACGCTGGCCCAGCGGACGCGCGAGTCCGCGCTGCTGCGCGCGGTCGGCGCCAGCCGCCGCCAGCTCGCCGGGCTCGTCGGCGCGGAGGCCCTGGCCGTCGGCGTGCTCGCCACCGCCGCCGGGGTCGGAGGCGGCATCGGCTGCGCGGTCCTGCTGAAACTGCTGTTCAGCGGGTTCGGCATGGGACTGGACGCGCAGGGCGTCGTGGTCACCGCACGGACCCTGCTGATCGCCGCTCCGGTCGGGCTGGCCGCCACGCTGGTAGCGGTGCTCGGACCGGCCGTCCGCGCCGCGCGGATCCCGCCGATCGCCGCGATGCGGGAGTCGGCGGCCGAGCCCGCCGGAATGTCGGAGGCGCGTGTCATCGTGGGCGCGGTGGTGATGGCCGTCGGGATGGGGGCGGCGACCTTCGGTGCGGTCGTCGGGCGCGGGTCGTGGACCGGCGTCGGCGCGCTGATGACGCTGGTCGCGATGGTGGTGCTGGGGCCGGTCATGGCCCGTCCGGCCGCGGCTCTCATCGGCATGCCCGCGGCCAGGCTGCGCGGTGTGCCCGGACGGCTCGCCCGCGAGAACGCCGTCCGCTCCCCGCGCCGCACCGCGGGCGCAGCGACCGCGCTGATGATCGGTGTCGGTGTGGTGACGCTGCTCACCGTCTTCGCCGGGTCGCTCCGCGCGTCCCTGGAGGACGGTGTCGCGGGCTCCTTCCGCTCCGGGCTGGTCGTGAACGGCGGCACCAGCCCCACCAGCGGGTTCGAGCCGTCCTTGGCGACGCGTGCCGCGTCCCTGCCCCAGATCTCGGCCGCAGTGGGCCTCGGCAAGGGCGCCGCCCGCGTGGACGGCCATGCCACCACGGTCGGCGTCACCGATCCGGCCCGGCTCGCCCGCGTCCTGAGCCTGGACGTGACGTCGGGCACCCTCCCCTCCGATCCCGTGGCCGGAGGTGCGCCGGCCGCCGGTTCGGCGGGGACCGGGGCGTCCGGTAGCGGCGGCGCGTCCGGTAGCGGCGGCGCGTCGGGCAGCGGCGGGGCGTCGGGCAGCGGCGGCGCGTCCGGTTCTGGTTCGGCGGGCGGTGGTGCTTCCGGGCGCGGGCCGGCAGTGCTGGCGGTGGGGAAGAAGGTCGCCGACCAGCGGAAATGGCGGGTCGGATCGGTGGTGACGGTCACGTTCTCGGACGGGGCGCGCGTGCCGATGACGGTCGGCGCGATCTTCAAGCGGACCGACCTGGCCGGGGACTACATCGTCCCGCGGACGGTGTGGGCGCGGCACGACCGGCGTCCGCTGGACATCGCGGCATTCGCCACGCCGAAGCAGGGCGTGTCCGAGAAGGACGCGCGGGCGGCGCTCACCTCGCTCGCCCGGTCCTACGGCGCGCCGGATGTCCAGAACCGGTCGGAGTACGTCAAGGCCCAGACCAAGCAGATGAACGCGTTCCTCTCGATCGTGTACGTGATGCTGGCCCTCGCGATCGTGATCGCCCTGCTGGGGATCGCGAACACGCTCGCCCTGTCGGTCCACGAGCGGACGCGCGAGCTGGGACTGCTCCGCGCGGTCGGCGCGACCCGGCGGCAGGTGCGGGCGATGATCCGCTGGGAGTCGCTGATCGTGTCGCTGTTCGGCACGGTGGGCGGCGCTGGCCTCGGCCTCTTCCTCGGATGGGCCCTGGTCAGCGCGCTGTCGAACCCGTTCACCGTTCCGGCCGTCCCGCTGGTGGTGATCTTGCTGGTCGGTGGGGTCGCGGGTGTCCTGGCGGCGCTCCGTCCCGCGCGGCGCGCGGCCAAGCTGCCCGCGCTCACCGCTGTGGCCTCCGCCTGAGGCCGGCGGCGCCGGCCGCCCTGTAGATCGCCCAGGGCGGACGGCGCCAGGTCCTCGTGCGCGCAGGGGGAATGGCCCGCGCCGGAGGCGGCGGACCGCGTAAGGGGCCGGTGCAGCGTGGGATGCACGATTTGCCTGGATAGGCTGTTGCAATGCAGGTCAACCAGTCGGCCAAGCTCGCGAACGTCTGCTACGACATCCGGGGTCCCGTCCTGAAGCGCGCCAAGGAACTCGAGGCACAGGGGAACCGGATCCTCAAGCTGCACATCGGAAACCCCGCCCCGTTCGGCTTCGAGGCTCCGCCCGAGCTGTTGCAGGACATGATCCGCAACCTGCCGGAGGCGCACGGGTACAGCGACTCCAAGGGCATCCTGCCCGCGCGCCGCGCCGTGGTCCAGCGGTGCCAGGAGGCCGGCATCGAGGGCGTGGACGTCGAGGACGTCTACCTGGGCAACGGCGTCTCCGAGCTGATCGTGATGACGCTCCAGGCGCTGCTCGACGACGGCGACCAGGTGCTCATCCCCACCCCCGACTACCCGCTGTGGACGGCCGCGACGTCGCTGTCCGGCGGCGTCCCCGTGCACTACCGGTGCGACGAGGCGGCGGGCTGGGCGCCGGACCTGGCGGACATGGAAGCCAAGATCACCGACCGCACCCGCGCGATCGTGATCATCAACCCGAACAACCCGACCGGTGCGGTCTACCCGCGCGAGGTGCTGCTGGAGATCACCGAGCTGGCCCGGCGGCACGGCCTGCTGATCTTCGCCGACGAGATCTACGACCGGATCCTGTACGACGGCGCGAAGCACACCTCGATCGCCTCGCTGGCCCCCGACCTGCTGTGCCTGACCTTCGGCGGGCTGTCGAAGAACTACCGGGTGGCCGGGTTCCGGTGCGGCTGGCTGATCCTCTCCGGCCCGAAGGAGCACGCCGAGTCCTACATCGAGGGCCTGGACATCCTCGCGAACATGCGGCTGTGCCCGAACGTCCCGGCGCAGTACGCCGTGCAGGCGGCGCTTGGCGGGTACCAGAGCATCGACGAGCTCGTCCTGCCGACCGGCCGCCTCGGCGAGCAGCGCGAGCGCGCCGCCGGGATGCTGAACGAGATCCCGGGCGTGAGCTGCGTCCGGCCGGAGGGCGCGCTCTACGTGTTCCCGCGCCTCGACCCCGAGATGTACCCGATCAAGGACGACGTGCGGTTCGCGTTCGACCTGCTGGAGCAGCAGAACATCCTGGTCGTGCAGGGCACCGGCTTCAACTGGCCGACGACCGACCACTTCCGGATCGTCACGCTCCAGTACGCGGACGACCTGGAAGAGGCGATCGGACGGATCGGCGACTTCCTCACCACCTACCGTCCCTGACCTTCAGGCGCGACTTCCGTGGCGGGCGGGAGGCCGAGATCTCACTCGGCTTCCTGCCCGTTCTCCTTTGCCGCCCCTGCGGTCCCCGCGGCCTCGTCGAGGCGGCGGAGCGCGCCCCGGACGGTCTCCGGGTCGGTCGTGGCCCAGAACGGCGGCAGCGACGTCTTCAGGAAGCCGCCGTAGCGCGCGGTCGCGAGCCGCGGGTCGAGGACGGCCACGACGCCCCGGTCGTCCATCGCGCGCAGGAGGCGGCCCGCGCCCTGCGCCAGGAGCAGGGCGGCGTGCGTCGCCGCGACCGCCATGAAGCCGTTGCCCCCGCGCGCGGCGACCGCCCGCTGCCGGGCCGACGCCACCGGGTCGTCCGGGCGCGGGAACGGGATGCGGTCCATGATGACGAGCTGGAGGGACGGCCCGGGCACGTCCACGCCCTGCCAGAGCGACAGGGTGCCGAACAGGCAGGTCCGCTCGTCCTCGGCGAACTGCTTGACCAGCAGGGACGTCGAGTCCTCGCCCTGGCAGAGCAGCGGGTGCGACAGGTGGTCCTTCAGCTCGTCGGCGGCCTGGCGGGCGGCCCGCATCGACGAGAACAGCCCGAGCGTGCGGCCTCCGGCGGCCTCGATCAGCTCGGTGATCTCGGTCAGGTAGGCATCGGGGAGGCCGTCGCGTCCGGGCTGCGGCAGATGCCGCGCCACGTAGAGGATGCCCGAACGCGGGTGATCGAACGGCGACCCCACGTCGATGCCCGTCCAGGTCAGTTCCTGCTTGGGTTTCGCCTTGTCCTCGGCGGGCTGGGTCTTGTCCTCGGCCGGGTCGGCATCGGCATCGCGCGCGGCCGGGACCTCAAGCGGAGGCAGACCCCATTGGCGGGCCAGCGGTTCGAAGGATCCGCCAAGCGTGAGCGTCGCGGACGTGAGAACGGCCGTGCGCTGCTCGAAAAGCGTCGTGCGCAGGAGCCCGCCCACGCCGATCGGAGCCACATGCAACGTCGGGGGGCGCTTCGGACGTCCGTCCTGGACGAACGGCTTCTCCAGCCAGACGACCTCGTTCCGCGCGGCGATCTCGACCTGGTACGACTCCAACAGCCGGACGGACGTGTCGTGCAGATCCTCGAGCGCCGAACGGGCCGCTTTACGAGCGCCCGCGAGCGCGGGGTCCAGATCCTTCTTCTCTGGACCGATCGCGGTAAGGCACGCGTGCGCGGCGTCCCGGACGACGGCGAGCGCGTGGCCGAGGGACTCGGGCAGGACGTCCATGCGTCCGGCGGGGAGTTCCTCTAGGAGAAGGGTCAAGTCTTCGGCTGAACCCTTGAGGCGGTCGGCGACGCCTTCCTCGATGAGGCGTCCACAGCGGCGGGCGGCGGTGTCCACGGCGGTGGCCGAGATGTCGCCGGTCGCCACGGCGGTCACGCGGTCGACGAGTTCGTGCGCCTCGTCCACGATCACGACGTCATGCTCGGGGAGGACCTGGAACTCCTCCAGGGCGTCGATCGCGAGCAGCGCGTGGTTGGTGACGACGATGTGGGCCTCGCCCGCCTGCGCGCGCGCGAGCTCCGCGAAGCACTCGGTGCCCTGCGGGCAGCGCGTGGCCCCCAGGCACTCCTTCGCCGTGACCGCGACCTGCCGCCACGCCTGCTCGGTCACGCCGGGGACGAGCTCGTCGCGGTCGCCCGTCGTCGTCTCGTCCGCCCACTCGTTCAGGCGCTTGACCTGGCGGCCGAGCACCGAGAGCTGCTGCGGGTCGAAGAGGCTGTGGTCCTCTTCCTCGTCTTCCGGGAAGCCGGTCTGGACGCGGTTCAGGCACAGGTAGTTGCGGCGGCCCTTGAGGATCGCGTACTTCAGCTCGGTGCCGAGGTGCGGCCGCAGGGCCTCGGCGAGGCGCGGGAGGTCGCGGTCGACGAGCTGGCGCTGGAGCGCGATCGTCGCGGTCGAGACCACGACCGTCCGGCCCTTGGAGACCGCGTGCCGGATCGCCGGGATCAGGTACGCCAGCGACTTTCCGGTGCCCGTCCCCGCCTGCGCGGCCAGATGCTCGCCGGCGTCGAGCGCCTTCTCGACGGCCTCCGCCATGGTGACCTGGCCGGGCCGCTCGGCCCCGCCGATGGCCTGGACGGCGGTGGCGAGCAGCGTCGCCGTGTCGGGCACGCGTCCGGCCGAGGCGGGACGCTTTGAACCGGTGGCGGAACGCGCGGAACCGGCCGAATCCTGGGCGTCGGAGTCGGCGGAAGCGGAGAGGAGATCAGGGGCGGGCACGTCGGCCAACGCTACCCTTCCGCCCGACGTGCTCGCGGCCAAGCCGGCGGGCTTCGCCGCTCGTTCCGTATCCGTGACCTGGATCACTTTTTGCAGGGACGGGTCGTTGGCAGTTACCTGGATCACATGCTCCGAGTCGGTCGCGGGCGTGTCGGAGCCCACGCTGATGCGCGCTTCAGCCCATCCGGTGCCCCCTGGGACGGAGCGGTCCGGTGCGTCCGCGAAGATACTTCTGTGTCTGATGCTGAAAGAGAAGTCCTGACCTGGGAACTGTTCGGCACCGCCAGCCGTGACCTGGCCACCATGGTCGCCGAGAGCGGTTACCGGCCGGACCTGATCCTGTCGATCGCGCGCGGGGGCCTGTTCGTCGCCGGAGCCCTCGGTTACGCCCTGGACGTCAAGAACCTGCACGTCATGAACGTCGAGTTCTACACGGGCGTGGACCAGCGCCTCGACATGCCGGTCATGCTCCCGCCCGTCCCCGCCCCGGTGGACCTCTCGGGCGCGCGCGTGCTGGTGGCCGACGACGTCGCCGACACCGGCGCGACCCTCAAGCTCGTCCGGGACTTCTGCGCCGACCACGTCGCCGACGTCCGCTGCGCCGTCGTCTACGAGAAGCCCCACTCCACCGTGAAGTGCGAGTACGTGTGGCGGCACACCGACCGCTGGATCAACTTCCCCTGGTCCACGCTGCCTCCGGTCGTGCAACGGGACGATCAGGTCTTGGACGCCTGACGGCAAGGTCCGGCGCGGTCCGGAACGGTCCTTGGTTGGCTGGATCCCTCTGCTGGATCCGGCCCGCCAGGAGCGTCTTTGAAGTCCTTCCGCCCTTTGCTCGTCGTCCTGGCGTACGGCATCGCGGCCATCCCGGCCACGCTGGCCTCGACGACACCGCACGCGGGCACGAGCGCCGCAAGGGGCGACGCCGGGGGCAGCCTTGGGAAACGGCGTCCGAACATCATCCTGGTGCTCGCGGACGACCTGGCCACCGCGGACATGGGCAATTTCCCGAATCTCGGCAGGCTGGCCCGAGAAGGTCTCACCCTTCGCAACTTCATCGTTTCGGACTCCTGGTGCTGTCCATCCCGGGCGACGATTCTGCGTTCGCAGTACGTGCACAGTCACGACGTCCGTACCAACACCCCGCCGGACGGCGGCTACGGCCGTTTCCATACCGCGGGCGAGGACGCGGAGACGCTCGGCACCTGGATGCATGGCGCCGGCTACCGGACGTCCCTCATCGGCAAATACCTGAACGGCTATCCAGCCAGCGTGCCCACGGGCTATGTGCCTCCAGGCTGGGACGACTGGCACGTCCCGGTGCCGCACCACATGTACCAGCAGAGCGACTTCCACCTGGTCGAGAACGGACGCGTCAACGCGTACCCCCAAGGCCACTTGGACGACGTCCTAGCGGATAAGGGAACGTCCTTCATCAGGACGGCACCGCGCAACAAGCCGTTCTTCCTTTACCTGGCGCCTATCGCACCGCATCTGCCGGCCGCGTTCGCCGCACGCCACGCATCGGCCTTCCCAGATGCGAAGATCCCTCGCTCTGCGTCCTTCAACCGTGCCGGTAGCGGCCCCCAACCCCGGTGGCTACGTCAGATGGGCCCAATTGGCGCAGATGCGCTCAGCGGGAGCAATCGGATCAACCGCGACCGCCTCCGCTCCATGCTCTCTGTGGACGACATGGTCGGCGCCCTGTTGCGCACCCTCCGCGAGACCGGACGCCTGAACGACACCTACCTGTTCTTCACGTCCGACAATGGCTTCCACATGGGACAGCACCAGCTTTGGCCGGGTAAGACGACGCCCTATGAGGAAGACATCCGCGTGCCCACACTGGTTCGCGGCCCCGGGATCCGGCCCGGAACGAGCACGTCCGCCTTGGCCGGGACGGTCGACTTGGCCCCGACCTTCACGAACCTCGCCGGATCGCCGCTTCCCTCGTGCGCGGAGGGACGCTCACTATTCCCGATCCTCAAGGGACACCGCCCGGCCGACTGGCGAAAAGCGCTCCTGGTCGAGTTCTTCGCCGGACACCCCAGCACACACCCGGAAGGCCCGGACTGCGACAGTCGGCCGTCCCACGTCCGGACGTGCCCGCTCCCGCCCACCTACGCCGCCCTGCGCACCGAACGCAACACCTATGTCGAGTACAAGACGGGGGAGCGTCAGCTCTTCGACCTAGCGAAGGACCCGGACGAGCTCCACAACGCGATAGCTGACGCCAAACCGACCTTCGTCCACCAGATGTCGTCCTGGCTGACGCGTTTTCGGGCTTGCAGGGGTGCGACCTGCCGGCTCATGGACCGCGGCTAACGAACCCCACGAGTTATCCCCAGTTCGGCGGTGAGTGGAGAACCTCGGACCCGGTCGGCGAAGGTCGAACCATGACCAACGAAACGACCCGCCTGGTGATCCGGACCCCCGACGACGCCCTCGCCGCCGTCCCGTACCTGCTCGGCTTCCACCCGGCCGACAGCCTCGTCGTCCTGGGCTTCGACGGCCCTGAGAACACCTGCGCCGTCCGGGTCGACTTACCGCCGGACCCGTCCTGCGTCCCCCGGATGGCCGAGCAGATCACCATGGTGGTCGGCCGCAACGGCTTCCGCAGCGCCCTCATCGTCGGCTACGGCCCGTCCGCTCCGGTGACCGCCGCCGCGTCCGCCGTCTGGGAGGCACTGGTGTCCTCCGGCGTCCGCATTGTTGAGGCCATGCGCGTGTCGGACGGCCGCTGGTGGTCCCTCACCTGCCTGGAGGAGTGCTGCCCGCCCGAAGGTCGTACCTTCGACACGTCCAGCTCCCAGCTCGCCGCCACCGCCGCCTACGCCGGCCACACCGCCCTCCCCGCCCGCGAAGACCTGCGCGGCTCGGTCGCACCCCCGACCGGCAAGGCCCAGGCCGCCGTCCGCCGTGCCACCCTCCAGGCCGAGGCCCGCATCCATGGGTGGGCTCAGGAGGAGGCGAGCTCCGAAGCCCTGACCGCCCGCATGGCCACGGAGGCCGTCGAACTCCTGGAAGCCCTCCGCGCCTCCGAGAACCCGCCCACGACCGACGAGGCGGCCCTGCTGTCCGTCCTGCTGACCGATCTCCGCGTCCGCGACGAGATCTGGGTCCGCCTCACCCAGGACACCCCTCGTCAGGACCTTGAGCTCTGGAGCGCCGTCCTCCGCAACACCGACCCCCGCCACGCCGCCGCCCCGGCCTCCCTCCTGGCCTTCCTCGCCTACACCACCGGCGAGGGCGGCCTCGCCAACGTCGCCCTCGACCGAGCCGAAGAAGCCGACCCCCACTACTCCATGGCCGCCCTGATCCGCACGATCATCGCCCTCGGCGTCCCACCCAAGAAGGCCCGCCTCAAACTGACCCCCGAAGAGCTCGCCGCCCTCTACAAAGCCCGCACCCCGTCCCACCCGCCGCCCTCCGCCACATCCCCACCGACCCCCGACTCACCCCCGCGGCTCCCGCCTTCCCCCACCCGATCACCACCCCCATAACCCACCCGCCCGGCACGGCCACCACTCGGATGCACCTCCCACCCCGTCCAGCGGCAACCACCCCGCCCCCGCTCCCGAACCGCGAGAAGCCACGTCCAGCCCATGCCAGAGAGGACCAACCCCGGACCACCCACCACCGCATTGAGAACGAGCAGCCACCACACCCCGGGTGCCCCCTCAGTCGCCCACCCCACGGACCGCCTCCAGCGACGCGCCGGTCGATGGAATCCCGCCCAACAGAGCGTCCACCCGTGGCCGGACCCCCAGCAGGGCACCCATCCGCGGAGACCGCCCGTGGAGAGGGCACGCCTCTGGCGCTTGCGCCAGTAGAAGGGCGGTCACAGCGGATGGGCGAAGGGGCGAAGGGGCGGACGGGCGAGTGGGGCATTTGGGCATGAGTCCCCCGGAGGGCGGCGGGGCTGGTGTTACGGGAATGGCCGTACGTGGCCAGAACGCATCAAGGGATGGGGGTGCTGCCTCCTTTTCACGTCAGCGAATTCTTGTGGGAGGCAGACATGGGTGGACGCGACGTCCGGTGCGGCAGCAGTGGGGCTTCGGCGACGGCGGGGAACCTGGCGTTGGACGTGGCGGCGGCGCCGAGCCGGGTGCCGCTGCGGGTCCTGCCCGGCGGCGAGCCGTCCGGGGTCGGGGCACGGCAGGTGGCGGCCCAGGCCGTCCACCTGCTGCTGGACGCCCTGGCGGGGAAGGAGGTTCTCGGGCATCAGGAGGCGGCCGTCACGGGCCCGGTCGCGGTGCCGCAGGTCCTTTCGTGCTGGGTGCAGCAGCCGGGCGAGCGGGCCGCCGAGGGCGGTGCGGTGGTCCTGTTCCGGGGGCGGGTGCATGCCCTCGCCATCCGCATGGAGCTTCGGCACGGCCGTTGGAGATGCACCGAGCTTGAGACCACGGCGCTCGACCACAAGGCGGCCGCCACATCCACATCCGACCGACGGTCCAGCAGGCGCAAGCCGGCCAAGGCACGCGAGTATCGGAGGTAACCCCAAGACAGTCCAACAAGAGCAACCCCAAGGTGACCGCCTGGGCGGCCCCAGGACCGACGAGTGAAGCTGGCAATCGACCCCGCCCAGCTTTACCCACGGGACGTAGGCGGAGGACGCCCTGGCCTCGTTCCAACCACCCGCCAGCCGCGTCCCCAACCTCACGGGCCAGTGCACCTGGACGTCCGTTCTCAACCTCCCGTTCCCAGCCCCTCCCGGCGTCCGTCTCAAGGCCGTGGACGCAGGCGGCCGAAGGAACAAGGGGGCGCGACGTTTCCTGAGCCCGGTCGGTGGAGCGCGGGTGTGCTCAGATGTCCAACCTGTGCCGGCTGCTGGAGCCCCGGCGCGCGCCGCGCACGCTGGCCCGGCTGGCTCGCTCACTCACCCGTCCGCCGTGGACAACGCCGTCGACAACCGCGACGCACGATCCCTGCCCTGCTGCGGGCGACATGCGCAGCGCATCGAGGCTGGGGCGCTGGCATCCGTCGCCGAGCCGCGTCCCACGTGGCCCGCGTGACTCGCGCGCGGTGGGCTCCCGGTCCCGTATTCCCCGTACGTCGCAGATGTTCGCCGTTGCGTGATCTGTAGTGCTCACAGCGTCCGGGGAGAGCGGTGTCGGCGCGGTTGTCAGACGCGACGCTCACGTTCGGACTGCATCGGAGGCCATCGTGGCGTGTGTCGGCCAATGCTCACCGGGCCGACTCGACCGGCGGTGCCAGCTGACCTTCGCCGCGCCAACCTGGCCTTCACCTGGCACATCAAGAAGGTGGCCAGGTCGCGCCGTGCCGTCACGTGCACCGTTGTCTCACGCGCGCCGTGTGTCATGCGCGCCGTGTGTCATGCGCGCCGTGTGTCATGCGCGCCGTGTGGCACGCGTTCACGCGCCCCCGTGACTCAGGTGCCCCGTGCGTCGTGTGGCACGGGTTCATGTGCCCCGGTGACTCAGGTGCCCCGCGCGTTCGCGTGCTCCGTCGCCCGTGGCTCGCGTACCCATGTGGCCCAGATGTTCACGTGGCCTGTGGCTCGCGTGCCCACGTGGCTTGGACTTTCACGTGCCTTGTGCCCCCCATGCGTCCTGCGTGCCTCGCGCGCGGTGTGCTCACGTGCCCGCGCGTTCGTGTGCCCGTCCCTCCGTGGCTCGCGTGCCCCGGCGGTGATCTGGGTCGACGGCCGCTGGGCCGGGAGCGGCATGAACACCGGAGTGGGACGCGCGGTGTTGGTGCCGTCCCCGAGCTGCCCGGCGTTGTTGGTCCCCCAGCCAAGGACGCGGCCGTCGGTGGTCAGCGCGAGGCTTTTGCGTGCCCCTTGTGCTCATGCGCATTTGTGCGTTGCCTTCCACGTGGGTCTTGGTGTTGGGCGCTCATCGCTCTTTGCTCACGAGTTCATGACACTTGTGCTGCATGCGCGTGTGTGTTCGTGCGGATGTGGACCTCGGGGTCACGCGGGAGCTTGTGTTTGCGTGCGTTGTTCACGCCACGTGTTGCACGCTGCGGGTTGTGTGTTTTGTGGGTGTCATGTGCGCTTGTGGATCACGTGTTTGGGCGTGCTTCTGTGTCGCGGGTTTGCTCTGTCACGCGTGCTTTGTGGCGCGGGTTCGCTCTGTCATGCGTGCCTTGCGCAGCACTTGGACTTGGCCCTGGGGGCCTTCTGGGCGTTAGGCGTGTGGTGGTGGCGTGAAGGGGGGCTTGTCGGCTCGTGCTTATTCGCGCCCTGTGCGGCACTCTTGGGGTGAGGGATCGCGGTGTTTGCGGGTGGGGATCGGATGGGTCGCCAGGGGAGGTGGGCGGCTTTGGTGCGACCTTTTCCGGGGCGGAGTTGAGGGCGAGTGGGTTAGGGGCGGCGGACGGCTTCGCCGGGGGTGCCGGGGTCGATTCGGCGGGCGCGGTTGCGTTCGTTCCAGGCGCGCATGCGGGGCGGGTAGCCGACGATCTGGACGTCGTAGATGGGGAGGCCGAGGTCGCGGGCGACCTTGCCGATGACCTTGGGGGAGCCTACGCGGCGGCGGGTCCATTCGCCGTCGGTGGCGACGGCGACGGCGGTGGTGTCGGTGGCGAAGGTCTCGGGTTCCACAAAGAACTCGACGCCCAGGCGTGAGCGGGCGAAGGCGATCAATGCCTCGATGTCGCTGTCGGTGGCCTCGCGGTCCAGCTTGGCGACCGTTGTTCCGCGGTTCTTGCGGATTCCGAAACGATCTCGGAATCTCATCGTGTCCCGTCCGTTCCCTCTTGTGAGTGGTCGATTAAGGCGTCAACGATCGCCGGGGGGACAACGGTTCCCCGACATTCGGCGCGTCCCGGGCGGACGGCGTCAGGTGGGCCTAGACTGGCGGACTCCGATGATCAATGCAACGGGCACGCCGGGAGGCGTCATGATGGGGCAGGCGTTGGTCCGACGAGGAGCCGTGGCGATGACCGTCGCCGCGGCCTGCGGGTGGGTGACATTCGCGACCCCCGCGAACGCGGCCGGACACGCCGGTCTGGCCGCCACGCGGCAGACGGTGAACCAAGCGCAGCCGATGAGCGCGCGGCGGCCGGTGGCCGCACCCCCTCGGAAGATCGATTGTCGCAAGGTCAAGTGCATCGCGCTGACGTTCGACGACGGGCCGGTGTCAGGGACCGGCAAACTCTTGAAGTATCTGGCGGCCCGGCACGTCCGGGCGACGTTCTTCCTGGTGGGGCAGAACGTCAAGTCCCATCCGGAGATGGTGCGGAAGGAGCTCGCGGCCGGGCACGAGGTCGGCGACCACAGTTACACCCACGCCCAGCTGACGCGGCTGTCGAGCGCGGGGATCAAGAGCGAGATCACCAAGACGCAGAAGGCGATCCACGCGGCGAGCGGGTTCACGCCGAAGCTGATGCGTCCGCCCTACGGGGCGACCAACTCGCGGGTGGCGACGGTGACCAAGCGGCTCGGGATGCCGCAGATCATCTGGGCGGTCGACCCGCTGGACTGGCGTGACCGGAACAGCAAGACGGTCGAGAGCCGCGTGGTGAGCCACGCGCGGCCGGGATACATCGTGCTCATGCACGACATTCACCCGACGACGGTCGCCGCGGTTCCGAAGATCATCAGTCGGCTGGCGGCGAAGGGATACGTCTTCGTGACCGTTTCCGAGCTGTTCGCCAATCACCTCACCCCCGGGAAGACGTACGCGAGGCGGTAGTCCTCCGTCCGGTCTCTTGGCGGCCGCCCTCGGCTCGAAGTTTCGGGTCGGGGGCGGCCGTTTCTCGTCGGCCGGCCTTGAATCTCGAATTCCGGCTCCGGGACGAATCCACGTGGTCCATGTGGATGGGGGCGTCTCAGGGGCGGGTCAGGGACTTCCCTGATGGTGGGACGGGCGCGGGCGGGAGCACCATGGGGATATGGACAGCGGGTATGCGGACCTGAGGGTTTCGGACGCGGAGCGTGAGCAGGTCGTCGAGCGGCTTCAGAATGCCTACGCCGAGGGGCGCCTCGACCATGACGAGTTCGACATGCGGACGCATCTGGCGATGACGTCCAAGACGCGACGGGACCTGGACGCGGTCCTGATCGATCTTCAGCCGGTCCCGGCGGCGGCGGGGCGGACGCCGGTCGCGGTCGCGGGTCCGTCGACGTCCGAGGAGCGGATGCTGGCGGCGGTGTCGCACGGGCTCGGGTACTTCACCCTGTTCGTCGGGCCGCTGATCATGATGCTGACGGCGGGGAAGCGGTCGGCGTACGTGCGGCAGCACGCTGTGGAGGCGCTCAACTTCCAGCTGACCGTCCTGCTGGTGACGCTCGTGACGTTCGGGCTCGGGTCCATCCTCTACGCGGTGACGTGGCTCATCGCGGGGGTGGCGGCGGCGTTCGCGCTCACCGGGCAGTCGTTCCGCACGCCGTTCATCGCCCGCCTCGTCAAGTAGCGGCTCCGTGCGGCGAGGCGCGGCCGGAGGTCGTGTCGCCACCGTCACGCGCTGTCACGGATCGGGTCGCCCGGACGCGTTCGGGCGACCCTCCGGCTGGTCGGTGGCCTGTCCCGGCCACGAGTGAAACGATCGTCCCTGACGGCGGTGAGGGCCGTATCGCCTGCGGAAACGTGGGCGCATCAGGGGGCAGGATGGGGTGGTTTATTCCCGTCCGGGCCTGTGACGACCCTCTCGCCAATTTTGTATGGAACATACATGGGATGATCTGTTTACTGTGTGCGGGAGGGGCTAGATGACGGAGCTTGCGGTCAACGACGATCATCAGCGCGCGGTCGAGGCGCTGCGCCGGTCCTACGAGGCGATCCCCCAGGGGGCGCCGGTACGGCTGGCGAAGAGGACCTCGAACCTGTTCCGCTGGCGGGATCCGGCACAGGGGCCGGGCCTGGACGTCTCGGGCTTCGGCCGGGTGCTGAGCGTCGACCCGGAGAGCCGGACCGCGCAGGTCCAGGGCATGACCACCTACGAGGACCTGGTGGACGCGACCCTGCCGCACGGCCTGATGCCCACGGTCGTCCCGCAGCTCAAGACGATCACGCTCGGCGGCGCGGTGACCGGGCTCGGCGTCGAGTCGACGTCGTTCCGCCAGGGGCTGCCGCACGAGGGCGTCCGGGAGCTGGACATCCTCACCGGCGCCGGTGAGATCGTCACCGCGACCCGCGACAACGAGCACTCGGACCTGTTCTACGGGTTCCCGAACTCCTACGGGACGCTCGGCTACTCGCTCCGCATCGTGATCGACCTGATCCCGGTCAAGCGGTTCGTCCGGCTGCGGCACCTGCGGTTCGACACCGCCGAGGAGCTCGCCCGCGCGATGGGCGCGATCAGCGGCTCGGGCGAGCACGAGGGCGAGGCCGTCGACTTCATGGACGGCACGGTCTTCTCGGCGGCCGAGCAGTACATCACGCTCGGGTTCTTCACCGACGACGCGCCCTACACCTCCGACTACACGGGCCAGCGGATCTACTACCGCAGCATCCAGCAGCGGTCGGTCGACTTCCTGACCGTCCGCGACTACATCTGGCGCTGGGACACCGACTGGTTCTGGTGCTCGGGCGCGTTCGGCGTGCAGAACCCGACCGTCCGCCGGCTGTGGCCGGACAAGTACAAGCGGTCGGACGTGTACCGCAAGCTCGTCGCCTACGACCGCCGCTACCAGCTCGTCGCGCGCGCGGACCGGTGGAGCGGCAAGCGTCCGCGCGAGGACGTCATCCAGGACATCGAGGTGCCGGTCGAGAACCTCCCGGCGTTCCTCGACTTCTTCCACGAGAAGGTCGGGATGAAGCCGGTCTGGCTGTGCCCGATCAGGGCCCGCGAGAACTGGCCGCTGTACCCGCTGGAGGCGGGCCGCACCTACGTCAACGCCGGCTTCTGGGGGACGGTCCGGATCCCGCCGGGCCAGATCCCCGAGTACCACAACCGGCTGATCGAGCGGACGGTCGCGGGGCTTGACGGTCACAAGTCCCTCTATTCGACGGCTTTTTACAGCCGCGACGAGTTCTGGAAGCACTACGACGGGCAGACCTATCGGCGGTTGAAGGGGACCTACGACCCGGACGCCCGGCTTCTGGATCTCTACGACAAGTGCGTGCGCGGACGCTGATCGTCCGCGGCATCGGGGGGAGGCCCCGGGCCCGGGGCCGGTGGTGAGTGACACCGTCGTCCCGCGGGCGCGGGGCGAAGAGACAGGAGGGATCACATGACGCTGGCCAGGGTCTTCGAAGAACTCATCGGGCCTGACGCGCCAGTGGAGTTCGTCGCCTACGACGGGTCGCGCGCGGGGCGCCCCGGGTCCGACATCCGGATCGAGGTGACCTCGCCGTACGCGCTGTCGCACATGGTGCACGCGCCGGGGTCGCTGGGAATCGCCCGGGCCTATGTCAGCGGCTTTCTCGACGTGCACGGGGACATGTACGAGACGCTGTCGACGCTGCAGAGGGTCATGGGGGACCTGAGCGGGCGGGACAAGGCGGGGCTGATGCGCGCGGTGCTGCGGGATCCGCTGCTCCGCGCGGCCGTCTCGCGTCGTCTCGACCCGCCGCCGCAGGAGGCGCCGTTCAGCCGCGTCCCGTCGTGGTTGCGGCACTCCAAGAAGCGGGACGCCAAGGCCATCTCGCATCACTACGACGTGTCCAACACGTTCTACGAATGGGTGCTCGGCCCGTCCATGGCCTACACCTGCGCGTGCTACCCGACGGAGACGGCCTCTCTGGAGGAGGCGCAGTTCAACAAGCACGACCTGGTCGCGAAGAAGCTCGGGCTCCAGCCCGGGATGCGGCTGCTGGACGTGGGCTGCGGCTGGGGCGGCATGGTCATGCACGCGGCCAAGGAGTACGGCGTCAAGGCGCTCGGGGTGACGCTGTCCAAGGAGCAGGCCGAGTGGGCGCAGAAGGCGATCGCCGAGCGCGGCCTCTCCGACCTGGCCGAGGTCCGGCACATGGACTACCGGGACGTGACCGAGACCGGGTTCGACGCGGTGAGCTCGATCGGCCTGACCGAGCACATCGGCAAGGACAACCTGCCGTCGTACTTCGGCTTCCTGTACGGCAAGCTCAAGCCGTACGGCCGGATGCTGAACCACACCATCACCCGTCCGGACAACCTCGCGCCCGCGATGAGGCCCGGCGGGTTCATCAACCGCTACGTCTTCCCGGACGGTGAGCTGGAGGGCCCCGGCTTCATCCAGCAGCAGATGAACGACGCGGGCTTCGAGATCCGGCACCAGGAGAACCTGCGCGAGCACTACGCGCGGACCCTGATGGGCTGGGGCCGCAACCTCGACGCCCACTGGGACGAGGCCGTCGCCGAGGTCGGCGAGGGCACGGCCCGGGTGTGGCGCGTCTACATGGCGGGCTGCGTCGTCGGGTTCGAGCAGAACTGGATCCAGCTGCACCAGACGCTCGGCGTGAAGCTGGACGAGGCGGGCGCGGCGCACATGCCGCTGCGTCCGACCTGGGCCTCCTGACCAGGCAAGGCGTCCGAAACCGAATAACGGACACCTGACGATAAGGGACGAAGCCCGGCGCGCGGGTCGAACGCGCGCCGGGCTTCGTGCCGTTTCCAGGATGGCTCGGGTGCGGATGCGGATCCGAGGGCGGCTCAGGTGAAGCGGAGGGTGGACGCGATGGCGTCGGCCTCGCTCGGCATGTGGCCCTGGCGGGCGGTGACGGTGACGACGCAGAGCCGGTCGGACCCGATGACCTCGTACTGGCGGCCCTCCAGGTTGCCTGTGGCGGTGCGCAGCGTGTAGTCGGCGCGCACACCCGGCTGCCCGGCCATCGGCATGTCGGTGGTGGTCACCTTGGTCGCGCCACCGCGGCTGAGGGCGGAGCCGATGGCGGACTTGAGCGTGTCGGGGGTGATTCCGGTGACGGTCTGGCACAGGCCGTTGACGTTGGTGGCGTATCCGTCCACGACCGACTTGGTGTCGACGGCGTAGATCGCGTGCCGGTCCCGGAGGCCGGCGAGATTCTGCTTGAGCGAGGCCTTGTCGGCGTCCTTGAGGCCGAGGCGGTCGAGGCCGTCCTCCATGTCGCCGGGGGTGAGCGAGATCGACGCCCAGGTCGGCGGGACGGCCAGGGCGAGCTTGTTCTCGGGGCCGCCGATGGTCTTCCAGCCGTTCGGGGTCGGCGCGGACGCCGGGTCGGCGGTGTCGGAGACGGAGGACGTGCTGGGTGACGCGGTTCCCGGGGGGATCGGGTCCGACCCCGAGACGGACCCGGCGTCGCCGAGGCAGGCGGACAGGGTCAGGGCCGCTCCCAGGGCGACGGCTGCGGATGCGAGCGCGCGGCGGGCCATCGGCAGGATCCTCTCGCCGGAAAGTTCTGCTTTGTTCCAGACGTGATCGTGGTACGGACGGTTCGGAAGGTGCACTGTGGCGTGCGTCACAGCACCTCAATCGGTCAGACCGAAAAGTGGTTGTCTCCAATCAACAGACAGTGCTGGTGGTATCTCTAAGGGTGTGGAATACGACTACGTGATCGTCGGCGCGGGATCCGCCGGAGCGGCGCTGGCGGCCCGGTTGTCCGAGGACTCCTCGGCCCGGGTCGCGCTGCTGGAGGCCGGCGGACCGGACCGGAGGCAGGAGATCCGCGTCCCGGCCGCCTTCACCAGGCTGTTCAAGACCACGCTCGACTGGGACTTCCAGACCGCCCGGCAGCCGGGGCTGGACGACCGCGAGATCTACTGGCCGCGCGGCCGGATGCTCGGCGGGTCGTCCTCGATGAACGCCATGATGTGGGCCCGCGGCACCCGCGCCGACTACGACGGCTGGAACGTCCCGGGCTGGACCTACGACGACGTCCTGCCGTACTTCCGCCGCGCCGAGGGCCGTGTCGGCAGCAACGCCGGCGACGTCTACGGGACGGACGGCCCGGTCACGATCTCCGAGCAGCGCGATCCGAACATCACGACCCGCGCGTTCCTGCGGACCTGCGAGGCGGCCGGGCTGACCCGCCTGGCCGAGCTGAACGGTCCCGACAACGAGGGCTACTCGATCGTCCCGGTGAGCCAGCGGCGCGGCCGCCGCTGGTCGACCGCCGACGCGTACCTGCGTCCGGCCCGGCGGCGCCGGAACCTGCGCGTCCTGACGAACGCGCACGTCTCACGCGTCCTGGTCGAGGACGGACGGGCCGTCGGCGTCCGGCTCGCGCGCGGCGGGGTCGTCACCGCGCGGCGCGAGGTCGTGCTCAGCGCGGGCGCGGTCGGCTCCCCGCACCTGCTCCTGCTGTCCGGCATCGGCGACCCCGACCACCTGCGTGAACACGGCGTCGAGCCGCTCGTTGAGCGGCCCGAGGTGGGACGCCACCTGCAGGACCACTTAACGATCATGATGCTCCGGCACTGCCCGGAGCCGGTCACCCTGGTCGGCGCGGGCCGCGGCGACGTCGCCCGGTACCTGCTGCTGCGACGCGGGCCGTTCACCTCGAACGTCGGGGAGGGCGTGGTGTACGCCCGCAGCGGTCCGGAGCAGGCCGCGCCCGACCTGGAACTCGTCTTCGGGCCCGTCCCGCTCATCAGCGCGGGGCTCGTCGAGCCGACCGAGCACGGCGTGACGCTGGGGGTCGTCCTGCTGCGTCCCGAGTCGTCCGGGCGGATCGCGCTCGGCTCGGACGACCCGTTCGCCAAGCCGCTGATCGACCCGGGGTACCTGTCCGCGCCCGGCGACCTTCCGCGCCTGGTCAAGGGCCTGCGGATGGGGGAGGCGCTGCTCGACACCGAGCCCGTGTCCCGGTACGCGACGCGTCCGATGACGCCGCTGCGGGACGGCGACGACGACGCGGCGCTGGAGGCGTACGTCCGGGCGCACGCCGAGACGCTCTTCCACCCGACCGGGACGTGCCGGATGGGCGCCGACGAGGACTCCGTCGTGGACCCCGGCCTACGCGTTCGCGGCGTCGACGGGCTGCGGGTCGCGGACGCGTCGATCCTGCCGGAGATCATCCGCGGGCACACGCACGCGCCGTCCGTCATGATCGGCGAGCACGCGGCCGACCTCATCCGCCGCGCATAGGTGAGGCGGGGCCGCGCGGGCCCCGCCTTCACGTTCTTTCCCTACAGCTTCGTCCAGGCCTCCGTGAGGACGGACCGCAGGATCTGCTCCATCTCGTCGAACTGCGCCTGGTCGCAGATCAGCGGCGGCGCGAGCTGGACGACCGGGTCGCCGCGGTCGTCGGCGCGGCAGTACAGGCCGTTCTCGAACAGGGCCTTGTCGAGGAAGCCGCGCAGCAGCCGCTCGGACTCGTCGTCGCTGAAGGTCTCCCGGGTGGCCTTGTCCTTGACCAGTTCGATCCCGTAGAAGTAGCCGTCGCCGCGGACGTCGCCGACGATCGGCAGGTCGAGCAGCTTCTCCAGGGTGGCGCGGAACGCGGCCTCGTTGCGGGACACGTGGCCGAGCAGGTCCTCGCGCTCGAACAGGTCGAGGTTGGCGAGCGCGACGGCCGACGACACCGGGTGCCCGCCGAAGGTGTAGCCGTGCGCGAACATGTTCGTGCCCTGCGCGAACGGCTCGAACAGCCGGTCCGACACGAGCATGCCGCCGAGCGGGGAGTACCCGGAGGTCAGGCCCTTGGCGAAGGTGATGATGTCCGGCTGGAAGTCGAACTTCTGCGCGCCGAACATCGTGCCGAGCCGTCCGAACGCGCAGATCACCTCGTCCGAGACGAGCAGGACGTCGTGCTTGTCGCAGATCTCGCGGACGCGCTGGAAGTAGCCGGGCGGCGGCGGGAAGCAGCCGCCGGCGTTCTGCACCGGCTCGAGGAAGACGGCGGCGACGGTGTCGGCGCCCTCGAACTCGATGGCCTCCTCGATCCGGTCGGCGGCCCAGCGGCCGAACGCCTCGGGGTCGTCGGCGTGCGCGGACGCGCGGTAGATGTTGGTGTTCGGGACGCGGAACCCGGACGGCACGAGCGGCTCGTACGGGGCCTTGATCCCGGGCAGTCCGGTCAGCGACAGCGCGCCGTGCGGGGTGCCGTGGTAGGCGACCGCGCGGCTGATCACCTTGTGCTTGGTGGGCTTGCCGACCAGCTTGAAGTAGTGCTTGGCGAGCTTCCAGGCGCTCTCCACCGCCTCGCCGCCGCCGGTGGTGAAGAAGACGCGGTTGAGGTCGCCGGGGGCGAGGTCGGCGAGCCGCGCGGCGAGCTCGACGGCCTTCGGGTGGCCGTAGGACCAGATCGGGAAGAACGCCAGCTCGGCGGCCTGCTTGGCGGCGGCCTGGGCCAGCTCCTCGCGGCCGTGCCCGGCCTGCACGGTGAACAGCCCGGCGAGGCCGTCCAGGTAGCGGCGGCCCTGGTCGTCGAAGACGTACGCGCCCTCGCCCCGGACGATCATCGGGATCTCGGCCCCGGCCGCGACCGGGGAGTGCCGGGCGAAGTGCATCCACAGGTGGTCGCGGGCGGCCGACTGAAGCGACTCGGACGGGTGTGTCATCACTCTTCCTCGCAAAGCCGAAGAATCCTCGCTGTCTGCGAGCGATCCAGTTGTCTAGATGCTAGCTAAGTACGGATTCCGATGTAAACAGGGCGTTGGGGTAACGGGATTCGCACATCTCGTGAGTCATCTCACGGTTCGATAGGCTCGTGGTGCCGAACGAGCGCTTGGGAGGTTCCGTGACGGATTCCGTGATCGGGGCGGGTGCGGTCGAGGCGAACGGGATGGAGTTCGGGTACCTGACGTCCGGGCCCGCGTCCGGGCCGCTGGCGCTGTGCCTGCACGGCTTCCCCGACTCGGCGCACACATGGCGGCGCCTGATGCCCGAGCTGGCCGCCGCCGGGTATCGGGCGGTCGCGCCGTTCATGCGGGGGTACGCGCCCACCGCGATCCCGGAGGACGGCGCGTATCAGACGGGCGCGCTCGCCGCCGACGCGAATGCGCTGCACGAGGTGTTCGGCGGGGACGACGACGCCGTCCTGATCGGGCATGACTGGGGAGCGTCGGCCGCCTACGCGGCGGGGGCGTCCGCACCGGAACGGTGGCGTCGGGTCGTCACCCTGGCCGTCCCGCCGATGGGCGCGATCCTCCAGACCTTCTTCTCCTATGAGCAGCTCAAGCGTTCCTTCTATGTCTTTCTCATGCAGACACCGCTGGCGGCGATGGCGATGACCGAGGACTTCGTCGCCGGGCTCTGGCGCGACTGGTCGCCCGGCTATGTCGCGGCGGACGACGTCGCGCGCTTCATGCGCTGCATGGCCACGCCCGCGCACATGGAGGCCGCGATCGGTTACTACCGGGCGATGCTCGACTCGTCCTCGCACCTGCCGCGATATGCCACCGAGCAGGACGCGACGTCGCGTCCGGGGAAGAGGCCCACGCTCTACCTGCACGGCGCGTCCGACGGGTGCTTCGGCGCGGACGGCGTGTTCGGCGACCGTGCCGCGCTCATGGCCGCGCTTCCGCCGGACTCGCGCGCCGAACTCGTCCCGGACGCGGGTCACTTCCTCCATCTGGAACGTCCGGACGAGGTGAACCGCCACATCCTCGACTGGATCACTGCCCGCTGAAGCCGGGGGTTGACGCAAGCGCTTGCTTTGCCACGATGGAGGGACGTGCGCGAGAGGCGGTGACCATGTCCGGCCCGGACGACCTCCACCATCACACGAATCCCGACGGATCGAACATCGACCTGGCGGACGTCAACCCCGGGGAGCTGGCGTTCTGGGCGAAGTCCTGGGAGGACCGCATCGCGGCGTTCGCGGCGATGCGGCGGGCGGACCGTCCGGTGCTGTTCCCCGAACCCGAGATGCCGTGGATGGAGGCGTTCGGGTTCGAGCGCGGGAACGGGCACTACGCGCTGGTCAGGCACGCGGACGTGGTCGAGGCGAGCCGGCGTCCGGAGGTGTTCTGCTCCTCACGCGGCACGATCGCCGGGACGCTCGACCCGCCGCCGGAGTTCATGGAGTACTTCGGATCCATGATCACGATGGACGACCCGCGGCACGCCCGCCTGCGCCGGATCGTGTCGCGCGCCTTCACCGCCCGTGTGATCGCCCGCATCACGGGCGCGATCGACGCCGCGGCCGTCCGGGTCATCGAGGACTTCCGGCCCGAGGGCGGCGGCGACTTCGTCACCGAGGTCGCCGGACGGCTCCCACTAAAGATCATCTGTGACCTGATGGGCGTCCCGCCGGAGTGGCACGACCGCGTCTTCGAGCTGTCCAACATGATCATCGGGACGTTCGACCCCGAGTACATGCCCGACCTCGCCGAGTTCGGGCCGAACGTGATGGCGGCGGGCGAGGAGCTGCGGCAGATGGTCCACGCCATCGCCGCCGAGCGCGCGGACCGTCCCGAGGACGACCTGACCTCCGTCCTCACGCACGCGAACGTCGAGGGCGAGTCGCTCACGGACGCCGAGATCGGCTCGTTCTTCATCCTGCTGATCGTCGCGGGCAACGAGACGACGCGGAACGCGATCGCGCACGGCCTCGACCTCCTCACCCGGCATCCCGAGCAGCGCGCGCTCTGGACGTCCGACTTCGAACGGCTCGCGCCGACCGCCGTCGAGGAGATCGTCCGGTACGCGAGCCCGGTGAACCTCATGCGCCGGACGGTCACCCGCGACCACGAGCTGCGCGGACAGCGGTTCAAGGACGGCGACAAGGTCCTGATGTACTACTGCTCGGCCAACCGCGACGAGTCGGTGTTCGACGACCCCGACACGTTCGACATCACCCGCGCCCCGAACCCGCACCTCGGCTTCGGCGCCCCCGGCCCGCACTTCTGCCTCGGCGCGCACCTCGCCCGGCAGGAGATCACCGTGATGTTCCGCGAGCTGTTCCGCCGCCTGCCCGACATCCACACCACGGCGCCCCCCGAACGCCTCGAGTCCAACTTCATCAACGGCATCAAGCACCTGGAGTGCGCCTTCTGACCGTCACCCGGACAGCTCGGTAAGGAACTCCTCCGGCTTCACGAGCTCCTCCAGATGGGCGACGCCGTGCCGGAACGACGGCCCAGCCGCGCGATGGTCATCGCCGTCGAGTTCGCCCAGGCCGTCCAGCGTCCAGGTGAGGGCGGCGGGGCCGTGGTGGTCGCCCGAACCGAGGAGGACGCCGATCCGGATGTCCGCCGCGTCGGACGCGTGTTCGGCGACATGCCTGGCCAGCAGGTTCGAGACGCCGGGGACGCCCGTCCCGTCCCGACGCTGGAACGGGACTGGGTGCGCGCCGCCCTGGCCGAGGAGACCCTGCTGCGCGAGGACCTCTGGGCCGCGACCAGCCTGATGCGCATGCTCACCGACCTCTGACCGCCGGCGGCGTCACCAGGCGAGCGGCTCGGTTCCCGTGAAGAAGCCGCCGGACGGGCCGTCCTCGGGCAGCAGCGCGAGCGGCACGACGTAGCCCGCGCCCTGCTCGGTCGTCTGCCAGCCGGTGTGCCCGTTCAGGTCGGTGGCCGTGTAGCCGGGGTTGGCCGCGTTCACCTTGATGCCGGTGTCGGCCAGCTCCTTCGAGTACGCCAGGGTGATCCCGTTCAGGGCGGTCTTGGACGAGTTGTAGGCCAGCAGGTTGAAACCGTAGTAGCGGCTGTCCGGGTCGCTGAGCAGGGAGATCGAGCCCAGCTCGCTCGACACGTTCACGATGCGCGCGGCGTCCGCGCGGCGCAGCAGCGGCAGCATCGCGTTCGTGACGGCCACGACGCCGAACACGTTGGTCTCGTACGTCGTCCGCAGCGCCGCGACGGTCAGCTCGCTCGGCGAGACGCCCGCCTCGTCCGGAGCGATCGCGGCGTTGTTGATGAGGACGTCGAGCCGTCCGAACTCGGCCTCGATCCACTTCGCGGCGTCCTGGACGGTCTCGTCGTCGGTCACGTCCAGTCGGACGAACCGCGCGTCGAAACCCTCGCCGGTGAGTTCGGCCGCCGCCTTCTCGCCGCGCTCCCGCGACCTCGCCCCGATGAGGACGGTCATCCCCTCGCGGCCCAGCATCCGTGCGGTCTCGAACCCGATTCCCTTGTTGGCCCCGGTGATCAGGGCAATGCGCTTCTCGCTCATGCCGAACAGCTTGGCCGCAGCGGTCCGCGTGGAGGAGAGACTGTACGAAGCTGGGATCGGCGGTACCACCCTTGGAGTCTGAAACCCAGACAGAATGGACGGGTGGAGAAGGCCGAGCTCGCACAGTTCCTGCGCACCCGCCGCGCCCGCATCAGCCCGCGGGACGTGGGCCTGCCATCCGGTTCGCGACGCCGCACGCCCGGCCTGCGCCGCGAGGAGGTCGCGCGCCTGGCGGACATGTCGGTGGACTACTACATCCGGCTGGAGCAGGCGCGCGGGCCCAACCCGTCTAGGCAGATTCTCGCCGCGTTGGCGCGCGCCCTACGGCTCAGCGACGACGAGCGGACGCACCTGTTCCATCTGGCGGGCGAGCCGCCGGTCCCTGCCCAGGGGCCGCCGCAGGACGTCCCGCCCGGCATCGTCCACCTGCTGGAACGCCTGGACGACACGCCCGCGTACGTGCTGGACGCGGCGTACAACGTCCTGGCGTGGAACGCGATGGCGGCGGCGCTCCTCACCGACTTCTCGGAGAAGCCGCCCCGCGACCGCAATCCGCTCCGCTGGTTCTTCCTGGCCGCGGGGGCCGAGCGGATCGCCGTGGACGACGAGTACTACCAGTTCGCCCGCTCTTCCGCCGCCGACCTCCGCGCCGCCCGCGGTCGCTACCCGAACGACCCCGGCATCCGGGATCTGATAGCGGAGCTGACGGAGAACAGCGAACTGTTCCGTCGCGTATGGGCGGAGCACGAGGTGGACATCCAGCGGACCACCATGAAGACGACGGTTCACCCGGTGGTCGGTCCCATGCGGTTGCACTGCGATGTACTGGTCGTCCCAGAGAAGGACCAGAAGGTCATCCTCTACACGGCGACCCCGGGAACGGACTCACACGAGGCGATGAAGTTGCTCCGCGTCATCGGCACTCAGAAGTTCGCGACGGAGCAGTCTCAGCTCCCATGACGGATTCCCGTCCGTTCCCATAGGCGAGGGGCACGGACAGCGCCGCCCACACGATTTTGATCCCGCCGCACGTGAACCGGTGGCCGTACCGGTTGGCGAGGGCGCGCACCATGAAAAGGCCGCGTCCGGATTCGGCGAGAAGGTCGAGCTCCTGCGCGGGCGCGGGCCAGAGAGGCTCGTCCGGCGAATGGTCGTACACCTCGATGACGACCTGCTTCTGATCGAGGATGAGTCGCAGCCCGAAAAGCGTCCCCTGTGACTGGACGGCCGCCACGTTCGCGACGAACTCACCCACGATCGTCTCCGCGTCGTCCCGCAACTCAGGCAGCCCCCACTTGTCGAGAACCTGCCTGGTCAGAAGCCGTGCCGTGTCGGACGCGTCCGCGTTGACGAACAACGCCCGCCGAAACATCCCCCCGCCGTCCCCTACCTGATCGTCCACGCTGGCCACCCGCCTTCCGCTGAGAACTTGTGGTGCGAGTCACACAGTTCCCCTGACGCAACGTGATGTCGCGTGTACCGTCGGCATCCGGGAAACGTTGGGAAAGTGAGGTGCTGCATGGCCACACGTGAATCGTTGCTTCGGCTTCCGGACCCCAAGAGCAGCATGTGGAATCTCACCGCTCACTACCTGCGGCAGACGCGGAAACGGAAGGGTTTGTCCGGGGAGGCGCTTGGTCGGGCTCTCCAGATCAGCAAGTCGAAGGTCTCCCGCATCGAGCGAGGTGAGGAGCGTCTCGACCTCGACCTAGCCAAGAAGGCCGACAAAGCCTTGGGCACCGCTGACCTGTTCATGCTGCTGGTCTGGTATGCCAGCTTTGGGCATGACCCGGAGTGGTTCCCGCAGTACCGGAGGTTCGAGCAGCAGGCGACATGGCTTCGCCTCTATGAGGCGGAGGTCGTCTCCGGGCTCTTCCAGACCGAGGACTACGCGCGGGCCCTGTTGGTCTCGTCCATTGAGACCGACATCGAGGGCCTTGTGATGGAGAGGGTCCAGCGTCAGGAGGTGCTCGCGCGCGAGGGCGACCTCCCCAATGTCTCGATGATCCTCAGTCAGAATGCCCTGGAGTGGCCGGTCGGATCCCCGCGCATCATGCGCGAACAGCTCGGACGGCTGCTCGAGGTCGCCGAACTGCCGAACGTCATGGTCAGAGTGGTTCCCCGTACGTGGGAATGTGGTGCGCACGCCGGGCTTGTGGGCTCATTCCACCTCCTGACAGGAGACACGTGGGGAGAGGTCGCGTATACGGAGGCACCGGGCACGGGACGTTTGATCTCGTCACCGGCCGAGGTGCTGAAGTACGCTCTGAGGTACGAGCGGATCAGCGGATCGGCCCTGAGTGTGGAGCGCTCGATCGAGCTGATCCGGCGAGTTATGGAGGCGTTCCGTGACTGATCAGCCCGTATGGCGCAAGGCCAAGGCCAGTGGCCCCGAGCAAGGGGCCTGCATCGAACTCGCTGACCTGACGACTGCCGTCGGTCTTCGCGACAGCAAAGCTCCCGGCGTGGGACATTTGAGTCTGTCCCGCTCTGCACTCGCCGACTTGATCGGACGTGTGCGCGGGGCTTCCAATGAATGATCAAGCTGTCTGGCGAAAGTCGAGCCACAGCGGCACGGAACAGAGCACCTGCGTCGAGCTGGCCGACCTGTCCAGTGCCGTCGGCGTCCGCGACAGTGAGGCTCCGGAAATGGGTCGCCTGATCCTGACGCGTTCTACGCTCGCTGACCTCCTGGGACGAGTCAGGGATGCGTCCGATGAGTGACCCGGCCGGCCATCTGGCGCAAGTCGAGCCGTAGTGGGACGGAGCAGGGTGAGTGCGTCGAGCTGGCAAGCTTGGCCCACGGCATCGGCCTTCGTGACAGCAAGGCACCCGAAGCGGGCTACCTGAGCTTGTCTCGTTCGGGGCTGGCTGAGCTGCTCGGGCGTGTGAGTGAGGTGTCCCATGGGTGATCCGTCGGTGTGGCGTAAGTCGAGTCACAGCGGTACCGAGCAGAGTGAGTGCGTCGAGTTGGCTGATCTGGTCGGTGGTGTTGGCCTTCGGGACAGTAATGCTCCCGAGGCTGGTCATCTGACTCTCTCGCGTTCGGCGCTGGCTGAGCTGCTTGAGCGTGTGAGCGAGGTGTTCCATGAGTGATCGGGTGGTGTGGCGTAAGTCGAGCCACAGTGGCACTGAGCAGAGTCACTGCGTTGAGGTCGCTGACCTGGTCGATGTTGTTGGAGTTCGTGACAGCAAGGATCCAGGTGGCGGGCATCTGAGGGTGTCGCGCGCGGGGCTGGCCGAGTTGTTCGGGCGGATTGGGGTTGACAGCGACTGAGGCGCTGCGACTGTCGAAGGAGCGTGTCCCGATATGGGGCACGCTTCTTCGGTTTGTGGGGGCTTGGCCGGGAGGTTGTGTTGCGCTCGGGGCGGCTTTCGGCGGCGACGGCGGTTCTGCTTGCGGGGAGTCTCCTGACCGGATGCGGTGGTCAGAAGCACAGCACGCACGCCGACTTATCCGTGGACGCGCCGGACGCGCTCGTGGACCGGGCCGTCCACATCTCGGTCAGTGGGTTGCGTGCGGGCGATCGGGTCAGCGTGACCTCCGCCGCGTCCGATGCTCAGGGGAAGACCTGGCACGGGAACGCGACGTTCCGCGCGGACGCCCAGGGGCGCGTTGACCTGGTTCGCGATCGTCCGACGTCCGGCACCTACACGGGCGTGGACGGCATGGGGCTGTTCTGGTCGATGAACCCGCCTAGCGGCGACCCCGACGATCAGGGCTTCCGCGGGCCGGTGCCGTCCTTCCAGGTGACGATCGGTGTCACCGCGCACGGGAAGAGGTTGGCGCAGCGGACGCTGACGCGTCGATGGCTCGCGTCGGGAGTCACCCAGAAGACGTTCACTCCCGCCGCTGACAAGGTTTCGGGGGTTCTGTTCTCGCCTCCGCCCGGGACACCGCGCCGCCCGGCCGTCCTGGTGTTCGGCGGGTCCGAGGGCGGCAACTCCGGGGTGACGGACGTGGCTCTCCTCGCCTCGCACGGCTTTCCGGCTCTCAGCATCGCCTACTTCGCGGAACCAGGGCTGCCCAGGTACCTCAACAGCATCCCCATCGAGTACTTCGCGCGTGCCGCGCGTCTGTTGGCCGCTCAGCCGGGCGCCGATCCGGCCCATCTGATCGTCCAGGGGTACTCCCGGGGCAGCGAGGCGGCGCTTCTGGTCGCCCAGCTCTACCCCGGCGTCGTTCACGGCGTCATCGACTACGCGCCTTCGGCCACTGCCAACGGGGGCTTTCCCAATGGCCCCGCATGGACCAATGGAGGACAGCAGATCCCGCTGGCGCCGCTTGCGGTCGACCACATCAACGGGCCCGTCCTGGCCATCGCCGGAAGCGCGGACGCATTGTGGGGATCGGAGCCGGCGGCCCGGCAGATCATGAAGGAACTCGACCAGGCTCCCGACCGCTTCCAGCACCGGATGCTCGTGTACCCGGGGGCCGGGCACGGCGTCGGCACCTTTCCCTACATTCCCGGGGGCACGAAGATCCGGCATCCGGTCACCGGACAACTGTTCGACCTGGGCGGTAGCCGTCCGGCGAACGACCTCGCCCGGCGGCAGGGCTGGGATCAGGTCCTCGGCTGGCTGGCCGCCCTCGGCCACTGACGAGGACGTGCACGGCGGCGTTCGTGAGCGTTGAACGGGTGCGGGCTTCAGCCGAGGTGGAGGGGGAGTTTTGGCTGGCAGTCGGCCAGGATCGCCTTCTCCTCGTGGGTGGGGGCGCGGCGGCCGGTGGCGAGGAGAAGGGCGTCCTTGTCGGAGAGGGACGCGGGGAACGGGGCTCCGGCGATGCGTTCCAGGAGGGCTCGGGCGGCGGACGTCGACTCGGACGGAGGCTCGGGAGCGTCGGGGAAGTCCGCGATCAGGTCGAGGTGGTGCAGCGTCCATTCGAGGACGTAGGCGGACAGGTAGTCCGCGACCGTGAGGACCTTGTCCTGCGTGCTGACGTGGGCGGACGGGTCGGCGAGGGCGGCGGCGCGTCCGGCGGCGGTGCCGACGTCGTCGAGGTGGAACTTGAGCCAGCGGGGTTCGCCGTAGGCGGCGGCGAGGCGGGGGATCAGGGCGTCCAGGGGATCGTCGCCGGTCGGGGGCTCGTCCTGGACGTCCCAGTAGGTGGCCGCGTCGGCGGTCGGCTCGGTGTCGGCGGGCGTGACCAGCGTGATCAGGACGTCCTGCGCGTCGATGACCAGATGGCAGGCCAGATCGCGGACCGACCATCCGGCGCATCCGGACGGACGCTCGAAATCCTCGTCCGGAGTTTCCGCCACCGCTGCGAGCAACGCCGTCCAGGAGCGCGAGAAGTAGTCCACGCGCGGCACGCTAGCCGCGCCCCGCGGGACCTACAACCACATTCCCGCCCGCTCTGACATGAGTGTTCCGGCGGGACGGAACGTGTAGCTGCGCGGGATCAGGCGGTCAGGCCGAGGGACGTGACGAGGGCGCGCATCTCGTCGTGGTGAATGGTGGCCGGGTCGTGGATCAGCGGGCGGAGGTGGCCGTAGATCTCGAGGGCGACGAGGCCGTGCATGCGGCCCCAGACGCGCATGGTGAGGGCGAGCGCTTCCGGCGGCAGGTCGGGGAACTCCTCGCGGACGTGGGCGACGAGGTTGGAGTCGAACTCGTCCCACGTGTAGGCGCGGCCGTCCTTCTGGAGCGGCGCGGCGGTCGGCCAGGCGGCGGCGACGAGATCGGTCAGCGAGGTGCAGGCGCGCAGCTCGGCCGCCTTGCCGGGACCGTCGGGCGGCGCCTGGTAGCCGGGGACGGGGTCGCCGTAGATCAGCCGGAACCCGGCGGGCTCGTTGATCGCCCACTCGCGCATGGCCTGGGCCCAGGCCATGAGCCGGCCGCCCGGATCGGACGCGGGGACGGTGTCGCGGGCGGCCTGGGCGGCGTCCACGAGCTCCGAGTAGACGTCGCCGATCAGCGTCGTGACCAGGTCGTCCCGGGTGCGGAAGTAGCTGTAGATCGCGCCCGCCGTCATGCCCATCTCGCGGGCGATGGCACGCAGCGAGATCGCGTCCGGCCCGCCCTCGGACATGAGCCGCAGGGCGATGTCCTTGATCTCGCCGGTGGTCTGTTCCCGCAGGCGGGCTCGGCGGTTCGCTCTCGGCTTCGGCGTCGTGTCCTCGGTCACGCTTGACACTCTACAGCGTTGGGCTACTGTACGCCGTACCGCATTTTGAACGGCGTGTAGTAAATCTACGGCATGCAGGTGAAAGATGGATCAGCAACGACTACGGCTTGGGCTGCTGGCGTTGACGCAGCTCATCGTGGCTTTGGACTACAACATCGTGTACGTCGCGCTGCCCGACATCGGGAAGGCGCTCGGATTCGGGCCGTCGTCCGTCCAGTGGGTGGTCAGCGCCTACGCGGTCGGGCTCGGCGGGTTGCTGCTGTTCGGCGGACGCGCCGTGGACCGCATCGGCCCGCGCCGGATGTTCATGACCGGGCTCGCGCTGTACGGCATCGCGTCGCTCGCGGGCGGACTGGCCACGGGCGCCGGGACGCTCATCGTGGCCCGCGCCGTCCAGGGGGCGGGCGGCGCGCTGCTGACCCCGGCGACGCTCACACTGATCTTCCGGGGCTTCGCCGAAGGATCCGAGCGGAACAAGGCGCTCGGCGCGTGGGGCATGGCGGGTTGCGCCGGACTCGCCGCCGGCTCGCTGCTCGGCGGGGTGCTGACGAACTATCTGGGCTGGTCGTGGGTGTTCTACGTGAACGTCCCGCTGGCGCTCGTCAGTGCCCTGGCGGCGCCGAAGCTGCTGCCCGCCGACCCGGCCCGCACCTCCGGCTCGTTCGACGTGCCCGGCGCGGTGCTCGCCACCGCCGGTTCGGCGCTGCTGGTGTTCGGACTCGCCAGTGGCGCGGACACCGGATGGCTCACGCTGCGCGGGGCCGGATCCCTGGCGGTCGGCGCCGTCCTGCTCGTCGCGCTGCTCGTCCTGGAGTCCCGCACCCGGAACCCGCTGATCCCACTGCGGCTGGCCCGCAGCCGCGGCCTGGCCACCACCATGATCGTGATCGCGCTGTACCAGAGCACGCTCGGCGGCGGTTACTACATCCTCGTCTCCTACCTGCAGCCCGTGCGCGGCTACAGCTCGCTGGAGGCGGGGCTGACGTTCCTGCCGTTGACGCTGGTCAGCATGTACGGCGCGCTCAAGGCCGCCCCGATGGCGATGGGCCGCTGGGGCATCCGCACCACGCTCGCGCTCTCGATGGTCGGCACCGGTGCGGGCATCGCGGTGACGGCCGCGGGCGCCACGTCCGGCGGCGGGTTCTGGACGCTGCTGCCCGGGTCCGTGATCTGGGGCCTGTTCGGCGGCGTCGGCTTCGTCACCCTGTTCGCCTCCGCCGGGGCGGGGGTGGCGCCGGACGAGCAGGGCGTCGCGTCCGGCCTGACCAGCACGGCCAAGGAGGTCGGCGGCGCGATGGGCCTCGCGATCTTCGTCGCGATCGCCACCGGCACACGGAACCAGCTCGACGGGCTGCACGCCGCCGGGTGGACGGCCGCGATCGTCACCGTCGCCGGCGGACTGATCGCCCTCGTCCTCAAGTCCCCTCGTTCCCTTTCCGGTTCAGAGAAGTCAGAGCAGTCACCCACCCTTGAAGGAGTCACCCAGTGAACGCCAACGAACTGATCGCCCAGTACTTCGACCTCTGGAACGAGCGGGACGCCGCCGCCCGTGAGGTGCTGATGAAGTCCGTCGTCACCGAGGACTCGACCTACACCGACCACGACTACGCGGGCCTGCGCGGATACGACGAGCTGACGGAGGCGATCGGCGTCGCCCACGGCAAGTTCGGTGACCTGCGGTTCAGCGTCGGTTCGGTGATCGACGTCCACCACGACCGGGCGCTGTGCTCCTGGGAGCTGGGCACGGTCGCCACCGGCTACAACGTGGTCGAGTTCGAGGGCGACCGCATCCGGAGCGTCGTCGCGTTCATCGCCTGAGCCCGGAAGAACAGGGACGGCGTCCCGGTCTGCACATGGGCCGGGACGCCGTTTCGGGTTCGGTCAGCGGACGCCGTAGGCGCGAATCAGGGTCTGGTCGACGACGCCGTCGACCTGCGTGCGGAGCGAGACGTAACCCTGGGACGGGTTGCGGAAGACGGTCTTCCAGCCGGTGCCCTCCTGGACGACCCGGACGGACTCCCAGGTCGCGCCCTCATCCGCGGACGTCCAGACCTTCGGGGTGCTGGACGTGGTCAGGCCGTCCGGGACGAGCGAGACCGTCTGGAGCGAGCCCGCGACGGCGCGGTTCGAGGCGTCCAGGCCCGGGACCCTGGACCGGACGACGCCGAGCTTGAACGCGGCCTTCGGGTCGGTGACCTGGACGTTCCAGGCGATGTGCTGCCGGGACGAGAGGTCCGACCAGGACGCGGAGCGCTTGGCGTCGACGGCGAGGGTGTACCGGCCCGGCTTCGCCGGAGTCCAGCCGTCGAGGTGGCCGGGGACGCCGCTGTACGCCACGATCACGCCCGAGGCGTCGGTCAGTTTCGTCGTCCCCTGGGTGGACGCGCCGGGGCCGGGGACGGCATCGGCGTCCGCGCTGCTCAGCAAGGGCACCTCGACGAGGTTCTGGCCGTCGCTGTCCGGGGTGTAGGTGCCCTGGCCCGGCCCGAACGGAGCCTGGCCCCACGTGCGCGCGTACTTGCCGGGGCCCGCGAACCGCTCGTGCCGCATCAGGAAGTCGTGGTCGGTGAAGGCGCAGGTCGGGTCGCTGATCGCCTGCGTTTCGGACCAGTCCTCGCCGGGCGTGAAGTACTCGGTGCGCTCGGTGGGCAGCGCACCGAGCGGGCTGTAGGAGAAGAGCTCCACATCGGTCGTCCAGAGGGGCGAGGACTGCCGGGCGGAGCAGCCCCGTCCGCCCGAACTCACGTAACGGGTGCGGACCTCGGCGAGGTCGGCGGTGCGCACGCGCACGCTCGGGTCGTCCGGGATCCCCTTGAACGACGAGCTGATGTTGTAGACGTACGGGCTGCCCTCGGGCGCGCCGCCCCTGGTCAGCTGCCCGAGCACGTCGAGTTGCAGGTCGCCGCCGGGCGCGGCGGGCGTCGCGTAGAGCTCGTCGGCCCACATGATGGTGACCGACCGGTAGCGGTCGTCGACCCGCTGGGAGACGGACGCGGCGGTGAAGGCGGACGCGGCGTCCGCCCTGTCGGCCGTCGCCCGGATGGGACGGGCCTTGCGCCCGTCCAACGTCACGGTGGTGTCGGCCTTGACCTCGACCTTCGGGGCGTACAGCAGGACGGTGGAGGTCCGGCCGTCCGGCGCGGTGTCGTGGATCTTGGTGTCGACGATGAGGTCGCCGTCCGGGACGGGGCCCTCGGCGTGACCGTTCACCACGTCCAGGAAGACGGGCGTGTCCCCGTTCACCGGCCACACGTAGAGGGCGCGGGCGCGGTCGGTGGAGGGGGCCTTGCCATCGCGGTCCAGGACGTCCACCTTGAGGACGTGCTCACCCGCGGCCGCGACCTTGTGCGGACGGCGCGCCTTCGCCTCGGGGTCCGAGCCGGCCCTGATCGGGCCGCGCTGGTGGGCTCCCTTGGCCTTGGGCGGGATCGGTATCCAGGCCGGGTGTGTCGGAACCGTTCTCACGGGAACCGACTCCGCGGGGAACGCGTATGCGGGGAGCGCCATGCCCGCGCACATCGCCGCGGTTGAGACCGCCACCGCCGCCTTGAGCGCGCTTGCTGCCTTGAACGCCATGCGAATCCTCCCGTGGTGACGGCGGCGCTCGGTGCGCCGCCGTCACGAGAGGTTCGCCGGAACGTCCGGTCGCTTTCCCTAGCGGAGTTCGCGCTTGAGGATCTTGCCGGTCGCGGTCATCGGGAGCTCCTCGCGGAACTCGATGAGGCGCGGGTACTTGTAGTTGGCGAACTGCTCCTTGCCCCACGCGATCAGCTCGTCCTCGGTGAGGGACGATCCGGGCACGCGGATCACGTACGCCTTGATCTCCTCGCCGTGCGAGTCGTGCGGGACGCCGACGACGGCCACCAGCGACACGTCCGGGTGGCTCATCAGGACCTCTTCGAGCTCCCGCGGGTACACGTTGTACCCACCGCGGATGATCATGTCCTTGGAGCGGTCGACGATGTAGTAGTAGCCTTCGTCGTCGCGGCGGGCGATGTCGCCGGTGCGGAACCAGCCGTCCCGGATCGCGGCCTCGGTCGCCTCGGGGCGGCCGTGGTAGCCCTTCATGATGTTGTGCCCGCGGACGGCCACCTCGCCGGGGCCCTCGCCCTCGACGTCCTTCCAGTCGTCGGTGATGAGCTTCATCTCGACGCCCCAGATCGGCAGGCCGATCGAGCCCGGCTTGGTCGGACGGTCCGGACGGTTGAACGAGGCGACCGGCGAGGTCTCCGACAGCCCGTAGCCCTCGAGGATCTGGATGCCGAACTTCTCCCGGAAGCCGTTCAGCACCTCCATCGGGAGCGCCGCGCCGCCGGACACCGAGACCCTCAGGTTCTCCTTGATCGTCGCGATGTCCTCGGCGGACGTCTCGTGCGTCAGCAGGCCCCAGTACATCGTCGGGACGCCCGCGAAGAAGTTCACCTTCTGCTCGACCATCAGCCTGATCGCCTCGTCGGCGTCGAACCGCGCCTGCATGACCATCGTCGCGCGGCGGTAGAGGCTGACGTTCATCACGCAGCTCTGCCCGAAGATGTGGAAGAGCGGCAGCGTGACGAGGGTGGTGTCGTGCGCGGTCCGGACGAACAGCGTGTCGTCGACCATCGCGTTGGTCAGCAGGTTGCTGTGCGACAGCATGGCGCCCTTGGGCTGGCCGGTCGTCCCACTGGTGTAGATGATCACGGCGGTGTCGGTCGGCTCGGTCGCGACCGGCTCGAACTCGCCGGACTTGCCCGCGAGGGCCGCCCAGAACAGCTCGGCGCCCTCGATCGGGGACTCGGACGCGGCCGGGTTCGCGGGCAGGAGGAAGAAGTGCTCGCAGTTCTCGGCCCGCTCGAACCCGGCGAAGCCGGTCTCGCCGAGCGGCAGCTGCGGGGTGCCCTCGAAGCAGAAGAACGCCTTGGCGTCCGAGTCGGTGAGGTGGTAGGCGATCTCGCGCGGCTTGAGCAGCACGTTCAGCGGGACGACGACCGCGCCCGCCTTGAGCGCCCCGAAGTACACCATCGGGAAGTACGGCAGGTTCGGCGAGGAGAGCGCGATCTTGTCGCCCGGCCCGATCCCGCGTTCGCGCAGCAGGTTGGCGACCTGGTTCGCGACCGTGTTGAGGAACGCGTAGGACAGCCGTAGATCACCGAAGACCAGGGCGTCGCGGTCGGGGGTCTCGCGGGCGGCGTCCTCCAGCAGGACGGACAGGTTGTACATGGCACTCCTCGCACCGAAGTCACCAGGCGGTTATTACCGACGAGTTTATGTAGTTTTGCCCACATCCTGGACCATGGGTGCCCGAGCACGCCAGCCCCTGACGTGGGCTTTCTTGTTTCGAGGGATATGTGGTGGTTCGTCGCTACCATGGCGGCGACGCGTCCGACGGGCCGCGACAGAGGGGGACGCGCACGTGCTGATCATCTTCGGCTTCCGGGTCGTGTACTTCACGCTCGACCGGGGCGTGTTCCACTGCCCGGACTGCGGCGGCGACCGCGAGTACCGGCGCCGTCAGGGCCGCAACTTCTTCACCCTGTTCTTCATCCCGGTTCTCCCGCTGAACAAGACCGGGCCCGAGATCGTCCAGTGCGACACCTGCCGGGGGCGCTGGACGACCGGCGTCCTGGCCGTCCCGACCAGCGCCCAGCTCTCCACGATGCCGGGCACGCTGCTGCGGATGGCCGTCGTCCAGGTGCTCCGCTCCGGGGACGTCACCTTCCCCGGGGCCCGGGAGCGCGCGGTCGAGGTCGTCCGGCAGGCCGGCGGCGAGTACGACACCGCCGCCCTGGACGCCGACCTCGGACGCTCCTTCGACGACATCCGGGTCGAGATGGCCCGCTCCGCGGACACCCTCGCCCCCGAGGCCCGCGAGAACATCCTCCGCGCCGCCGCCGAGATCGCCCTCCTGGACGGCCCGCTCACCTTCTCCGAAGAGGAGACCCTGAACGCCGTCGGCGCCGACCTGGCCCTGACCCGCGTCCAGATCACCGGCGTCCTCTCCCTCGCCCGCGACTCGTCCGGCCACTGATCCGGTCCCTCGAACGGGAGGATCCGCCCGCCGTCCCTCCCAGGGGCGGCGGGCGGATCCGGTTGTGCGATGGTCAGCCGAAGTCGACGTCAGAACACTGGTAGAAGGCGTTGGCGGTGTCGGCGATGGTCCATACGGCGAGGATCATGTGGCGTCCGTGCTTGTTCGGCAGCGTCCCAGTGTGCGCGACGCTGTACGGCGGGATCCTGCCGCCGTAGTCGACCTCCAGGAACGGCGTCAGGTCGAGCTGGGCGCGGGTGAGCGGCTGCGTCGGGTCCCAGCCGTCCCTGGTGGCGAAGTAGCGGAACGAGGTCGTGGCGTGCGCGGCGGTCAGCGTCCAGGTGAAGGTGAAGGACGCGCCGGGCGTGAGGGACGCGGCGGGCCAGGCGCCGCCGCGCGGGTCGTCCAGCGGGGCCCAGCGGGAGTCCCCGGCGGCGCAGATCGTGCCGTCGGCGGGCCCTGCGGACGGGAATCCCTTGGGCCCCTCGGTGCTCTGCGGCTCCCACTGGATCGGGCCGCAGTTCTTGACGACGTTCTGATGGCAGAGCAGCGCCCGGCTGGGCGGCGCCGTGGTGTAGCCGTGCGCGAGGGCGGGCGCGGCGCTGAGCAGCGGCAGGCCGAGTCCCGCGACGGCGGCGAGCAGGAGCGTGGTCCTGCGGGGAGCGAACGAGCGCTTTCCGGGCATACGCGTCTCCTTGGCGGGGGAGCCCCTCGGGGACGGGGCTCCGGAGCGGTGCGTGGCCAGGGCCGGGAGTCGGCCCTTACTGACAAGAAACCTTCCTGTCGGATCCCCGTCAACCCCCTCCGCCCGGACGGCATGGAGCGTGTGGGGTCCGCCCCCGCCGCGGCGGGGGTTCGGGTATCGGGGAGGCCGGTGACCTTGCCTCTGCGCTACTCTTGGGGTATGCGAGCCAGGCTGCTCCTTGGACCGCCGTGTTGACGCGATAGAGACGCGTCGGCGCGGCGACCCCTCCTGTGCGAGGGGTCTTCGTATGTTCCGGGGCCCTTTTCGGTACGGGCCAGGGCACGGAACTCCACCCCAGAGCAGTCGGACCATCCCGTTTCAGAAGGACCGGAGTAGCGACCGTGAGCAGCGACGAGCAGTACGACCCCCGGGCGGTTCAGGACACGTGGCAGGCCCGGTGGGCCGAGCTCCTGCCGTTCGCCGCCGCCGAGGACGACGGCCGCGAGCGTCGCTACGCCCTGGACATGTTCGCCTACCCGTCCGGCGACCTGCACATGGGGCACGCCGAGGCGTTCGCCATCGGGGACGTCCCGGCGCGCTTCTGGTTCCAGCGGGGCTTCAACGTCCTGCATCCGGTCGGCTGGGACTCCTTCGGCCTGCCCGCCGAGAACGCCGCGATCAAGCGCGACGCGCACCCCGCCGAGTGGACCTACGCCAACATCGAGACCCAGGCCGGGTCGTTCCGCCGGTACGCGCCGTCCTTCGACTGGTCGCGCCGCCTGCACACCTCCGACCCCGAGTACTACCGCTGGACGCAGTGGCTGTTCCTGCGCCTGTTCGAGCGCGGCCTGGCCTACCGCAAGGGCGGCCAGGTCAACTGGTGCCCGAACGACCAGACCGTGCTGGCCAACGAGCAGGTCGTCGGCGGGCACTGCGAGCGCTGCGGCGCGCTGGTCGAGAAGCGCGTCCTGACCCAGTGGTACTTCAAGATCACCGACTACGCCGACCGGCTGCTGGACGACATGGACCAGCTGGAGGGCAACTGGCCCGAGCGCGTCCTGCTGATGCAGCGCAACTGGATCGGCCGCTCCACCGGCGCCGACGTCGACTTCGTCGTCGAGGGCCGGGACGAGCCGGTCACCGTCTACACCACCCGTCCGGACACGTTGTACGGCGCGACCTTCATGGTCGTCGCCGCCGACGCCGCGCTGGCCGAGGAGATCGTCGCCCCTGAGCAGCGCGCCGCGTTCGAGGCCTACCGCGACGAGGTCTCGCGGGAGAGCGAGATCGAGCGGCTGTCCACCGAGCGCGAGAAGACCGGCGTGTTCCTGGGCCGGCACGCGGTCAACCCGGTGAACGGCGAGCGCATCCCGGTGTGGGCCGCCGACTACGTCCTGGCCGACTACGGGCACGGCGCGATCATGGCCGTCCCGGCGCACGACCAGCGCGACCTGGACTTCGCGATGAAGTTCGACCTGCCCGTGCGCGTCGTGGTCGAGACCGGCGAGGCCGACCCGGCCGAGACCGGCGTCGCCACCTCGGGCGACGGCCGCATCGTCAACTCCGGCCCCATCGACGGGCTGGCCAAGGCCGACGGCATCGCCAAGATCATCGAAGTGCTGGCCGAGCGCGGCACCGGCAAGGCGTCGGTCAACTTCCGGCTGCGCGACTGGCTGGTGTCCCGGCAGCGGTTCTGGGGCTGCCCGATCCCGATCATCCACTGCGGGTCGTGCGGCGAGGTCCCCGTCCCGGACGACCAGCTGCCCGTCGTCCTGCCGGACAACCTGCGCGGCGCCGACCTGGCGCCCAAGGGCGAGTCCCCGCTGGCGTCCGCGCACGACTGGGTGAACGTGCCCTGCCCCAAGTGCGGCGGCGCGGCCCGGCGCGACACCGACACCATGGACACCTTCGTCGACTCGTCCTGGTACTACTTCCGCTACTGCTCGCCGCGCTACACCGAGGGCCCGTTCGACGTCGAGGCCGTCCGCAAGTGGATGCCGGTCGACCAGTACACCGGCGGCGTCGAGCACGCGATCCTGCACCTGCTGTACAGCCGGTTCTTCACCAAGGTCCTGTACGACATGGGCATGGTGGACTTCACCGAGCCGTTCCGCCGCCTGATGAACCAGGGCCAGGTCATCCTGAACGGCGCGGGCATGTCCAAGTCCACCGGGAACCTGGTCGACCTGGGCGAGCAGATCGACGAGTTCGGCGTGGACGTCGTCCGGCTGGCGATGCTGTTCTCCGGCCCGCCGGAGGACGACATCGACTGGGCGGACGTCTCCCAGCACGGCATGCTGAAGTTCCTGGGCCGTGTCCACCGGATCGCGTCCGAGGTCGCGTCCGAGCCGGGCGCCGACCCGGCCGAGGGCGACGCCGCGCTGCGCCGCGTCACCCACCGCACCATCGACGAGGTCACCTCGCTGGTCGAGTCGGGCCGGTTCAACGTCGCGATCGCGCGGATCATGGAGCTGGTGTCCGCCGCGCGGCGCGCCATCGACTCCGGTCCGGGCGCCGCCGACCCGGCCGTCCGGGAGGCCGCGGAGACGATCGCGATCGCGCTGTCGCTGTTCGCGCCCTACACCTCCGAGGAGGCGTGGTCGCTGCTGCGCCGCCAGGCCCCGGTGATCAAGGCGGGCTGGCCGTCGGCCGACCCGGCGCTGCTGGTCGAGGAGTCGGTGACCTGCGTCGTCCAGGTCGCGGGCAAGGTCCGCGACCGCCTGGACGTCCCGCCGGCCATCAGCGCCGATGACCTGGAGCGGCTGGCCCTGGCGTCCCCGAAGGTCCAGGACGCCCTGGCCGGCGCCGACATCGCCAAGGTCATCGTCCGCGCGCCGAAGATCGTCAACATCGTTCCGAAGCGCTGACCCCGTAGCGGGCGCAGCGGCCCGCACCGCCGCTCGAGCCGCCGGGACGCCCACGGGTGTTCCGGCGGCTCGAGCGTGCCCGCCGACTCCGGCGGGCGTAGCCGACGCACACGTGAAAGGGCCGTCCTGCTCGGGGAGCGGGACGGCCCTTTCAGCGCGCGCGGAACGCCGGAGGAGTGTGCGTCACATCTTGCGGAGGACGGCGACGACGCGCCCGAGGACGCTGGCCTCGTCGCCCGGGATGGGCTCGTAGGCGGCGTTGGCGGGCATCAGCCAGATGTGCCCGTCGCGGCGCTTGAAGGTCTTCACCGTGGCCTCGCCGTCGATCATGGCGGCCACGATGTCGCCCTGCTCGGCGACCGGCTGCTGCCGGACGACGACCCAGTCGCCGTCGGCGATCGCGGCCTCGATCATCGAGTCGCCGGAGACCTTGAGCAGGAAGTGCGTGCCCTCGCCGACGAGCTGCTTGGGCAGCGCGAAGACGTCCTCGACGGCCTCCTCGGCGAGGATCGGGCCACCGGCGGCGATCCGTCCGACCAGGGGGACGTAGGCGGGCGCGGTGCGGCCGTGGGAGTCGACGACGCCGTTCGGGGCCTCGAAGTTCTCGTCCTCGGTGCGGACCGGGGTGGCGCCCGGCACGCGGACCTCCACGGCGCGCGGGCGGTTCGGGTCGCGGCGCAGGTAGCCCTTGCGCTGCAGCGCGCGGAGCTGGTGCGAGACGCTGGAGGTGCTGGTCAGCCCGACCGCCTCGCCGATCTCGCGCATCGAGGGCGGATAGCCGCGCCTGGTCACCGAGTCGCGGATGACCTCCAGCACCATGCGCTGCCGCTGGGTCAGGCCGCTCTCGTCGCTGGGACCGTCGGGCAGCTCCCGGACCTTGCTGCTCATCGCTCGTTCGCCTCCCGGCGCGTCGCTCCGTCACTCCTCGTCACGGCACGATATCGCGGATCCGCTTAATGATCAAACAATTGTTCGAAGATGGTCCTCGATTTTCACCCTCGCGTGCGCTACAACATCGTACATGCGTTCGATCGAAAATGCTTTCGATCAAGAACGGCGGGCACGTGCGGTGAAGGGGGCCGACATGGCGGTGCAAATGCCCCGCGGGGGACGTGTGACGGTGGACGATCCGTCCGGCGGGCCTCGGCGACGACCGGAACTCCGTCGAGGCCACCTCCGTCTCGTCCCGCCGCTACAGGAGCCCGAAAAACCGGCTGAGCCGGGCGCTTCGGACGCCTATTCGCGCGGTGACGCGCCTAGCGACATGGCGCGTCCTGTACGTCCTGCAAAGCGTCGCCCGGCGCGTTCGGCGGTGTCCGCGCGTCCGCAGAGTCAAGGTTCGGCGCGTCCGGTGCGTCCGGCGGCGTCTGTGCGTCCGCAGGGCCAGAGTTCGTCGCGTCCGGTGCGTCCTGCAAGGCGTCGCCCAGTGCGTCCGGCGGCGTCTGTGCTTTCGCAGGGCCGGGGTTTGGCGCGTTCTGGCGAAGGGGTGTGGCGGCGCTCGGGTGGAGCACATTCGGGCGAGCAGGCGGTGCGGGGGCGGCCTCGCGCGGGCGCGCGGGGGAAGAGCGGTGTCGGCGGGGTTCGGCTGACGCGGCGAGGACGTGCCGCGGTGGTCGTGTTCGGGGCGATGGTCGCGCTGCTCGCGCTGTGGGGGGCGGGTGCGTTGTCGGCATCCGCGGGCGGACAAGATCATCGGGATCGTCCGCTGCCGGACGGCCTTAAGGTAGTCCGGGTCGTGGTGCGGCCGGGGGACACGCTGTGGGGGATCGCCGGGCGTGTCGAGCCCGGGGCGGACCCGCGACGCACGGTCACGAGGATCCTGGAGCTGAACGGGTTGCCGGACGACACGCTCGTCCAGCCCGAGCAGCGCCTGCGCGCGCCCGCTCACTGACACCCGGACGGGCGAGCCGCGGCCACGCGGAGCACTCTGGGGCACACGTCTCGCGACGCTGTCGAGGCGGCCGCCCCAGGGGTGTCCCGCGGCGGCTCGTGGGCGTCGGACGAGGCGCTGCGCGACGGCGTGGAGACTGCCCGCGAGGGACGTCCGGCGTCGCTGCGAAGCGTGTCGCGCCGTGACCTCGGCGGACTGGTGTTCGTGCAGGTCAAGGCGGGTTTTCTCGGTGACGGAAGGTGACCGGCCGGACGCGACACGCCGACGGTGACGCCGGGACGCTCGGTGTGACCAGGGTCTACGCGTGAGGCGTCCGATCCAGGTTGCGCAGCCGTCCGCCGCGCTCTACGGTTGACCACAACATCTAGTAGTTACACGGACGTCATTAACCACAAGTTGTGTCTTGTGCGGGCGGTTCCGTGGACATGGCTTGACCGTCGGGAGAGGGAGGGACGCGCGTGCACTGCCCGTTCTGCCGCAACCCCGACACCAAGGTGATCGACAGCCGTTCCACCGACGACGGGGGCGCCATCCGGCGTCGCCGGTCGTGCCCGGAGTGCGGCAAGCGGTTCACCACCCAGGAGAACGTCCTGCTCATGGTGGCCAAGCGCAGCGGGGTCACCGAGCCGTTCTCCCGTGACAAGATCGTCGCCGGGGTGCGCCGGGCCTGCCAGGGCCGCCCGGTCGACGAGGACGCGCTGGCCAAGCTCGGCCAGCGGGTCGAGGAGGCGCTGCGCGCGACCGGATCGGCCGAGATCCCCTCGCACGAGGTGGGCCTGGCGATCCTGGGGCCGCTCGGCGAGCTGGACGAGGTCGCCTACCTGCGATTCGCCTCGGTGTACCGGGGTTTCGAGTCGCTGGACGACTTCGCGCGCGAGATCGAGGTGCTGCGCCGGGTGGCCGGCGGGACGGAGACCGGCGAGGCCGGGCCGGATGGATCCGGCGGACCGGACGGGCCGGGCGGCGCCGCGGGGGGACGTTCCCCCGGTGGCGGAGCGGCGGCGGACGCGTCCGCCCCGCGTGACGTGGGGGCGCGACCTCCCACGGCCGCCGACGCGTCCCGATAGGACACGGCTCGGCGGGTTCCAGCGTTACGTTTCAGCAGTTCAAAAGACTTCCAGCAGTACTTTTTCAGCGCCCGGGGCGGGATGAGGCGGCCCCTGGGCGGGGTTTTACCTGGACAGGGCCCTTGCGGGAGGGCCCGGAGGGGGATGTGGTCATGACGGAGACGGTGAGCAGCGGCTCGGCGGCCCGGCGCGGCAAGGGGGGCCGCAAGGGGCTGAAGGTCGAGCGGATCTTCACCACGCCGGGCGTGCATCCGTACGACGAGATCACCTGGGAACGCCGCGACGTCGTCATGACCAACTGGCGCGACGGCTCGGTGAACTTCGAGCAGCGCGGCGTCGAGTTCCCCGACTTCTGGTCGGTGAACGCCGTCAACATCGTGACGTCCAAGTACTTCCGCGGCGCCGTCGGCACGCCGCAGCGCGAGAGCAGCCTGCGGCAGCTGATCGACCGGGTCGTCCGGATGTACGTGACGACCGGCGTCGAGAACGGCTACTTCGCGTCGGACGCCGACGCCGAGGTCTTCGAGCACGAGCTCACCTACGCGCTCGCGCACCAGATGTTCAGCTTCAACTCGCCGGTCTGGTTCAACGTCGGGACCAAGTCGCCGCAGCAGGTCTCGGCGTGCTTCATCCTCTCGGTGGACGACACGATGGAGTCCATCCTCGACTGGTACAAGGAAGAGGGGATCATCTTCAAGGGCGGTTCGGGCGCGGGCCTGAACCTGTCCCGGATCCGCTCGTCCAAGGAGCTGCTGTCGTCCGGCGGCACCGCGTCCGGCCCGGTGTCGTTCATGCGCGGCGCGGACGCGTCGGCGGGGACGATCAAGTCCGGCGGCGCGACCCGGCGGGCCGCCAAGATGGTCGTCCTCGACGTCGACCACCCGGACATCGCCGAGTTCATCGACACCAAGGCGCGCGAGGAGGACAAGATCCGCGCGCTGCGGGACGCCGGGTTCGACATGGACCTCGGCGGCAAGGACATCAACTCGGTCCAGTACCAGAACGCCAACAACTCGGTCCGCGTGTCGGACGAGTTCATGCGCGCGGTCGAGAGCGACGGCGAGTTCGGCCTGCGGGGCCGCCTGTCCGGCGAGGTCATCGAGACCATCAGGGCCAAGGACCTGTTCCGCCGGATGGCCAAGGCCGCCTGGGAGTGCGCCGACCCGGGCATCCAGTACGACGACATCATCAACGACTGGCACACCAACCCCGAGACCGGCCGGATCACCGCGTCCAACCCGTGCTCGGAGTACATGTCGCTGGACAACTCGTCCTGCAACCTGGCGTCCATCAACCTGCTGAAGTTCCTGCGCGCCGACGACTCGTTCGACGTCGAGAACTTCGTCAAGATGACCGAGCTGATCATCACCGCGATGGACATCTCGATCACCTTCGCCGACTTCCCGACCGAGAAGATCGGCGAGACCACCCGGGACTACCGCCAGCTCGGCATCGGCTACGCCAACCTCGGCGCGCTGCTGATGGCGACCGGCCACGCCTACGACTCCGAGGGCGGCCGCTCGCTCGCCGCGACCATCACCTCGCTGATGACCGGCGTCGCCTACCGCCGCTCGGCCGAGATGGCCGGGGTCGTCGGCCCGTACGCCGGGTACGCCCGCAACGCCGACGCGCACAAGCGCGTCATGCGCAAGCACGCCGCGGCGAACGACGAGATCCGCACCCTGGACGACATCGACAAGTCGATCCACACCGCCGCGACCAAGCAGTGGCAGGAGTGCCTCAAGGTCGGCGAGAGGAACGGGTACCGCAACGCGCAGGCGTCGCTGCTCGCGCCGACCGGCACCATCGGCCTGATGATGGACTGCGACACCACCGGCATCGAGCCGGACCTCGCGCTGATGAAGTTCAAGAAGCTCGTCGGCGGCGGGTCCATGCAGATCGTCAACCTGACGGTGCCGCGCGCCCTGACCCGGCTCGGCTACCAGCAGGAGCAGATCGAGGCGATCGTCGAGTACATCGCCGAGAACGGCCACGTCGTGGACGCGCCGGGCCTGCGCCCGGAGCACTACGAGGTGTTCGACTGCGCGATGGGCGAGCGCGCGATCTCCCCGATGGGGCACGTCCGGATGATGGCGGCCGTCCAGCCGTTCCTGTCCGGCGCGATCTCCAAGACGGTCAACATGCCCGAGCAGGCCGCCATCGAGGACATCGAGAAGGTGTACTTCGAGGGCTGGAAGCTCGGCCTGAAGGCCCTGGCGATCTACCGCGACAACTGCAAGGTCGGCCAGCCGCTGTCGGCGGCCGGCAAGAAGGAGGAGCCGAAGGCCGAGCCCGCCGCCGTCGCGGCGCCGGTCGAGGTGCGGCCCGTCCGCAAGCGGCTGCCGAAGCAGCGTCCGGCGATGGTCACCCGGTTCTCCGTCGCGGGCGCCGAGGGCTACATGACCGCCTCGTCCTACCCGGACGACGGTCTCGGCGAGGTCTTCCTCAAGCTCGGCAAGCAGGGTTCCACCCTGGCCGGCGTGATGGACGCCTTCTCCATGGCGATCTCCATCAGCCTCCAGTACGGCGTGCCGCTGGAGACCTGGGTGGAGAAGTTCACCAACATGCGGTTCGAGCCGGCGGGCATGACCGACGACCCGGACATTCGCATGGCGACCTCGGTGATGGACTACATCTTCCGTCGCCTGGCCCTGGACCACCTGGACTTCGAGACCCGCTCCGAGCTGGGCATCCTGTCCGCCGCCGAGCGCGCGATGCAGGCCAACGGCGAGGACCCGGCGTCCCTGCACTCCTCGGACGCCGAGACCGAGCGGGAGATCCTGGCCCAGTCCGCCGAGATCACCCGGACCCCGGCCCCGTCCGCCGCCGCGGACCCGGCCCCCGCGCCGGCTCCGGCCGCGCCGCACTCGTCGGTCGAGGTCATCGAGAGCCGCCAGGGCCGCACGGCCGACGCGCCGCTCTGCCTGACCTGCGGCACGAAGATGCGTCCGGCGGGCAGCTGCTACGTCTGCGAGGGCTGCGGCTCCACCAGCGGCTGCAGCTGACCGTCCGCGCCCATGCGGCGCTGAGGTACCGAACGGCGGGAGCCGGCGCGTTTCGCGCCGGCTCCCGCCGCCGTTTTCCCCGGCGGTCGGCCTGTGGACGGGCGGAGTCCGGCCCGCGTACGGCCGATGCCGGTCATGGGCTGATCTGCCGGAGCGGGGGTGCGCGCACCTAAGATCACCTTCTCTCGCCCCCGGCCCGCAGTGGAGTCGATCTTGCTCGCTGTCCGTTCCCTCGCGCTCGCGACCGCCACGTGCTCGGCACTGGGAGCGGCGGTCGCCGTTCCCGCCGCGGCGCGCGCTTCGACGGTGCCCTGGGGCGCCACGCGTGTGGTGTCCCTGAACATGCCGCGTTCCGGAGAGGTCCACTGGATGTCGGTGTCGGGCCACTTCCCGATCACCGGCATGGTCCAGCAGTGGGACGGCGCCCGGTGGACGCCGCTGCGGTCCGGGCATCTTCGGTTCGACTGGCGGATGAAGGGCTCGACCGTGTGGCACGACGACGGTCAGGACGTCTTCACCCGCGAGGACGGGACGATCCGGGCGTCGACGGGCGTGATCCCGGGGACGTGGTCGCTGCGGGTCCGCGTCCTGGCCGGCCCTTCCGGAACCCGCGCGAGCACGAGCGCCGCCGTGACCACCTCGCTCAAGGACAAGGTCCGGTTCTGGGAGGCCAGCGCGTGGCGCACACACGAGGGTCAGCCCACCCAGGTCACGGGTGAGATGACCGATTACTTCGGCGGTCGGCAGTTCGTCTCCCTCCGAGGCCGCAAGGTCAGGCTGTACTACCGCCGCAAGGGCACCAAGACCTGGCATCTCTACAAGACGACGACCTTGCGAGCGGCGACTCCGGTCTGGAACGAGCGGTTCGCCTTCAACAACCTGAAGCGCGGCAGGGGGTATTACTTCCGCGTCGTCTTCCCGGCTCAGGGCTTCTTCCTCAGTGCGACGTCCCGCACCTTGGCGCTCCCTTAGAGCCGAGGTCGTTCTGCGCTTCGAAGGCGTCTCGTCCGGACCGGCATGCTTCGAGATCGACCGGTCGGTGAGCTGCTTCGCGAGTGGCGGCCGCCCGAAACCGATGCGGAGGAGCGGTACGGCTTGGTTTACTGATCATCAGGTGTGTTGGGCGGCACAGTGTGGAACGAGGAGAAGATGGCGGAACCGACTGAGATGCCCTCCGCGCGGCCGGAGAAGTGGCGTCCGTCGGAGGTCGAGGAGCGGACGCCTTCGGTGGCCCGGATGTACGACTTCCTGCTCGGCGGGAAGGAGAACCTCGGGGTGGACCGGGAGCGCGCCCGGGAGGCGGTGAGCGTCGACCCGCTGTTCCCGCGGGTCGTCCGCGAGAACCGGGCCTTCCTGGGACGCGTCGCGCGGTTCCTCGCCGAGGAGTGCGGGATCGACCAGTTCCTCGACATCGGCACCGGGCTGCCGACGCAGGACAACGTGCACCAGATCGTCCAGCGGATCAACCCGGACGCGAGCGTGGTGTACGTCGACAACGACCCGGTGGTGCTCGCGCACGGGCGGGCCCTGCTCGCCGACAACAACCGGACCACGGTGATCCAGGCCGACTTCCGGGACCCGGGCGCGATCCTCGCGCATCCGGTGGTCCGGCGGCTCATCGAGCTGGACCGTCCGGTGGCGCTGCTGCTGCTGGCGATACTGCACTTCGTGCCGGACGCGGCGGAACCGCACGCCGTCCTCGCCGAACTCCGCGACGCCCTGCCGCGCGGCAGCTACCTCGCGATCACGCACGGGTCGCCCGACCTGCGCCCCGACGTGGTCCACCGCCTCGAGGAGATCTACTCCAGGACGGCCTCGCCCGCGCTGGCGCGCTCGCACGAGGACGTCCTCCGCTTCTTCGGCGACTTCGAGATGATCGACCCGGGCCTGGTCTGGGTCCCCTGGTGGCGTCCCGAGGAGGAGCCCGCCGACGACTCCGACCTCGTCTGGTTCCTGGGCGGTGTCGCCCGCAAGCCGTGACGACCGACGTCTGATGAAGGGCCGGGATGCGTCCCGGCCCTTTCTCATGCGCGCGGTGTGCCGCGTGTCTGTTATGCGCTGTTTGTCTACTGTGTGGCGTATGTCGGCGGCGCGTCTGTCTGCTGCGTGCCGCGTGCCCGCTGAGCGGCGCGTCCCGAGCGTGCCGATCCGTATGAGGCGGTGCGCGTCCTATCCGGGCGGTGCGTCCAGCAGGGCGATGATCATCACCCGCAGGGTGCCTTTCAGGCGCTCGGGTTCTTCGGTGGTGAGCTGGGCGAGCACGGGGTCGCTGTGCAGGGAGCCGAGCAGGACGTGCGCGACGGTGTCGGCGTCCAGGGTGGGCTTCTCGGCGTGCAGCAGCGTGCTGACGTGGCCGTGCCAGAACGTGTAGACGGCGTACGGGTTCTCCTGTTCCGCGTGGTACTCCTCGCTGGACGGCAGGGTGACGCCGGAGCGGGAGAGCTCGGCGAGCAGGCTCTTGTTGCGGCTGACGACGTCCACGATCGCGTCCACGAAGGCGAGCAGGCGATCACGGTCCGGAGTGCCCTCGCCCAGGGGTGGCGGGCCGGTTTGGACGGCCTCCTCCAGCGCGTGCGCGCGCTCGACCATGAGCGCCAGCATCAGGCCGGCGCGGTTCCCGAAGCGGTGGAACACCGTGCCCTTCGCGACGCCGGACTCGGCCGCGACCTGCTCCATCGAGACGTCCTGCGGACGGTGCGCGGCGAGCAGCCGCTCGGTGGCGGCCAGGATCGCGCGCCGGTTGCGGGCCGCGTCGGCACGTTCCTTCGGCATGTGGCGGACCTCCTCCAGTAGACAAGTTGACCGGTGGTCAATATGGTGAAACTTGACCGATGGTCCAGTTTATCGGGCGGCCCTGCGCGGCCGTCCGGAGGAGACATCATGCGACACGTGCGTTACCACGCCCACGGCGGCCCCGAGGTGCTGGCGGTGGAGGAGGCCGAGGTCCCCGAGCCCGGCCCCGGCCAGGTGCTCGTCCGCCCCGAGGTGATCGGCACGAACTACGTGGACGTCCAGCTCAGGCGGGAGACCGACCGCGCGTCGATCTGGTACCGGGACCTGCCGGGCACGCTGACCGGCGACGTCGTCGGGACGATCGAGCGGACGGGCCCGGACGTCGATCCCGCCCTGACCGGAACCCGCGTCGCCGCCCTGTCGGTGGACGCCTGGGCCGACCGCGTGCTCGCGGACGCCGAATGGCTCGTCCCGATTCCGGACGATCTGGATGCCGCGTCCGCCAGCCTGCTGCCCATGACCGGCGCGGTCGCGCTCGGCTGTCTCAACATCGGGCGGATCGCGGCGGGGGAGACCGTGCTGGTCACGGCCGGTGCGGGAACCATCGGGCACCTCGCCGTCCAGCTCGCGCGGCTGCGCGGGGCGGGGACGGTCATCGCGACGGCCGGATCGGACGCGAAGCGGAAACTGCTGTCCGAGCTGGGCGCGGACGTCGTGATCGACCACACCGCGCCGGACTGGGACGAGCAGGTCAGGGCCGCCGTGCCCGGGGGCGTCAACCTGGTCCTGGACGCGATCGGCGGGGACACGTTGCTCCGCTCGCTCGGGCTTCTCGCGCCGTTCGGACGGGCCGTCGTCTACGGCGCGTCCGCCGGTGACCTCACGAGTGTGCCCGTGACCAGCGTCTTCGGGCTGACCAGCCTCATCGGCTTCGCGATCATGGCGTACCGTTTCACCGCCCCCGAACAGGCGCGCGCCGACCTGGACGAACTCGCCGAGCTGATGCGTTCCGGGAAGCTGCGCGGCGTGATCGGTGAGCGGCTTCCCTTGGACGAACCCGTGCGCGCACACCAGCTGCTGGAGGACCGCGCCGTCCTGGGACGCCTGGTCCTGGAGCCGTAGCGGCCGTGGGGCCGGAGGGGCCGTAGCGAGGCGTCGGCCTGCGAGGAGGACCGAGGCCGTGCCTGCGCAGGCCGTATCGGGCTACGCGGGGCCTGGGTCCGCGATGAGAACTTGGGTCAGCGGGACGGCCAGGGCCTCTCCCGCGAGGCCGGCGCAGAAGGCGGTGACCTTCTCGACGAATCGGACATGGTCGGCCGTCGCCGCCTCGACCGCTCGGCGAAGCGTCGTCCGGTGGACGGTCAGGAGAGGTTCTGCCGGGCCTCGGCTGCTTTCGGTCGGTCCCGAAAGTGACAGCCGGTCGTCCGGTTCCGCGGCGACCAGCAGCCAGGGGTGCCCGATCCAGAGCATGGACGGGGTGGTCGAGCGGTGCCCGGCCGCCTCCCGCCAGTTCGACAGGACGTCCAGGTCGGAGCAGCACCCGGGCGGGACGAGGCGCCGGCCGTCCAGGTCGAGCGCGAACCCGGCGGAGAGCGCGGGGATCTCGTCCAGGACGTCCGGGCAGGGCGTCTGGCCGGGTTCGCCGCGCAGCCGGGGGAGGACGTCCGCGTCGTCCAGATGGGACCGGAGGTGCGCGGCGAGCGCGGCGTCGTCGAGTTCGTCCGCGTCCGTGTACTCCACGATGCCGGTCTCCAGCACCATCCGAAGCGCGACCAGGCCGTCCCTGCTGTCCACGCCGCCGGTCTGCTGCTTCGATCCCGTACCGCTCATCGGCCCTCCGCCTCCATTGAAACCCAGAACGCCCCCGGACGCGTCGTGTGCGACCCGTCCGGGGGCATTCGCCATTCGCCGTAGCCTGGCCGCGCCCGCCCTTCATGATCAACCCCATTTCGCTTGGTGGAGGCGGGTGGACTCAATCGCGGCTGAGCATGCCGACCATGAGCTCGACCCGCGATTCCGCGTGTTCCGGACGCAGTCGTTCTCCTTTGGTCAGCGTCGCGAGGCCGTGCATCCAGCTCCAGCCGAGCTCGGTGAACGTCTCCAGGTCGTGTTCTCCGGCGAACGGCTTGAACACGGACGCGAGCTCCTGGAAGGCGTCCCGCAGTGCCTGCGGTGACTCGCCCGTTCCGAACGTGACGTCGGTCGGCAGGACGAACATCGCGTCATAGGCGGCTGGATGCCGCGCCGCGAACTCCATGTACGCGCGGGCGAGGTTGCGCAGCGCGCCGACGTCGTCGGTCGCCTCCTCGCGCGCGGCGCGCATGGCGGCGGCGAGGTCGGCGATCCCCTCGACGGCCACCGCCGCCACGATCGCGGCCTTCCCCTTGAAGTGGCTGTACAGGACGGGCTGGCTGTACTGGACCAGCTCCGACAGTCGGCGGGTGGTGACGGCGTCCCACCCCTCGGCCTCGGCGAGATCCCGCGCCGTCTGGACGATCAGTCGGCGGCGGTCGGCTCGTTCGCGTTCACGACGCTGCTGTACGGACATGGGCGAATCCTAGCACTGCTAGACATTCGAGCATGGCTAGTGTTAGCGTCGCTCTCGTTCCTAGCAACGCTAGATCCCCTTCCGAAGGAGCCCCCCGTGAACGCCACCAAGACCGCTCCGTCCGCCTCCGCCTCCGCCACTGCCGCGACCGTTGCCCAGGCCCAGGCCCAGGCCCAGGCCCAGGCCCAGGCCCAGGCCCAGGCCCAGGCCCCTGTCCCCGCCGGACGCCTGCTGGCCCGCACCGCCACCGGCATCGCCATCGTGACCGGCTTGCTGGTCACCTACTTCGGGCTCAACTTCCTGTTCGACCCGCACGCCGCGGACGGCTTCGGCATCAAGCCCTGGCCGACGGGCCACGCCACCGGCTACTTCGACGTGAAGGGCGTCCGGGACCTGGCCACCGGCGGTGCCGTCTTCGCCCTCCTCGCCCTCCGCCAGCACCGCGCCCTGGCCTGGATCATGCTGTTCGACCTGCTCCTCCCTGTCGGCGACATGCTCACCGTCATGACCCACGGCGGCACCGTCGCCTACGCCCTCGCCGTCCACGGCTCCGCCGCCGCCCTCCTCGCCCTCGGCGTCGTCCTCCAGTTCATCCGCGTCTCCCGCGACACCCGAGCCGCCGCCCACACCGCCTGACACTCCCGCCCCCTTCGCCCGCGCCTCGCAATCCGCACGCCCCCACGTGCAAGTTGCGGGGCGCAGGCGCATCCCCAGACCTCGCGACCTGGGACGCGCTGCCTGGGACGCGCTGCCTGGGACGTACCGCCCGGGAGCGCTGGTCGGAGCGTGCTGAGGATTGGGCGGCGGACGAGCGTGTGGCGTGCCGGCGGGGGTGGGGATTAGGGGTGCTTGTGAACGTGTTCGGCCAGGTGGATGACAAGGTTGTCGGTAGGGAAAGGGGTACAGGTGAGTGATCTTCAGACGCGGCCGCAGGCCGTGGCGTGCGGGGGACGGGACGATGTGGCCGCCGGGCCGGTGCGGGAGCTGTTGAAGCCCCGGATCGTGTCGCTCGGCGAGGGGACCGAGGTGCGGCGGCTGCTGCCCACGCTCGGGCGGCGGATGGTCGGCGCGTGGTGCTTCGTGGACAACTACGGGCCGGACGACATCGCGAAGGCGCCGGGCATGCAGGTGCCGCCGCATCCGCACCTGGGGCTGCAGACCGTGAGCTGGCTGCATGCCGGGGAGGTGCTGCACCGCGACAGCCTGGGCAGCCTCCAGACCATCAGGCCGCGCCAACTCGGCCTGATGACCTCCGGACGGGCCATCTCCCACTCGGAGGAGTCGCCGCACGAGCACGGCCGGATGCTGCACGGAGCCCAGTTGTGGGTGGCGCTGCCGGACGCCGCGCGCCACACCGACCCGAGCTGGGAGTTCCACGCCGACCTGCCCGTGGCGACCGGCCCCGGGTTCAAGGCGACCGTGCTGATGGGCGACGTGGACGGCGCCGCGTCGCCGGGCCGCGCGTTCACCCCCATCGTCGGCGCGGACGTCGAGGTCGCGGACGGCGCGGACGTGCGCCTCCCGCTGGAGCCCGACTTCGAGTACGCCGTCCTCACCATGGCGGGACGCACCGTCGTGGACGGCGTGCCCCTCGACCCCGGGTCGATGCTCTACCTCGGCTGCGGCCGCCGCGAGCTGCCCATCCGCTCGGACGGCGGCGGCTCCCTGATGCTGCTCGGCGGCGAACCCTTCGAGGAGCGCCTGGTCATGTGGTGGAACTTCGTCGGGCGGACCAACGAGGAGATCCGCCAGGCGCGCGCCGACTGGGCGAACGGCGACCGCTTCGGCGTCGTCCACGGATACGACGGCGACCGCACCCCCGCACCGGCGCTGCCCGACCTCCCGCTCAAGCCCCGCGGCCGCACCCGCTGACGCTCAAGCCCCGCGGCCGGAGCCGCTGACCCCGTCGCCCGCATCGCGGTCCCTCGTCCCCGCCCGCCGGGGTCAGGCGAGGGACTGGCGGGCGCCGGTTTCGGCGGAGCGGCGGATGGCGTCGAGGAGTTTGTGCAGCTCCAGGGCGTCCTCGAAGGTCGGGACGCTTGCGGGGGAGTCGGCGAACGCCTGGTAGACGCCGGCCACGTTGGCGGCCTCGGTGCCCTTCAGGGACGCGGGAAGAGTGTTCAGGGCGTCCGGGATGTCGATGCGCTGGGGAGCCGCGCCGGGCTCGCGGTTGCCGAGGAGGGTGAGCTCGTTGATCTGGACGCCCCAGCCGCCATCGGTGAGCAGGGTGAGGTCGCCCTCGGTGCCGGCGATCTCGATGCGCGTGTGGGGCGAGGTGAGCTTGGCGTAGTGGATGTGCGCGGCAAGGGTCGCCCCGGACGCGAAGGCGCCGTTCAGCGCGACCTGGTCCGGGCTGTCGGCCGTCACGGGCTCGCCCGTCTCGGCGACCGTGTAGTGGACGCGCTGGACGGCCGTGGTCGCCGACAGCTCGGCGATCGGGCCGAAGAGGTGCTGGACGAGGTCGAGGTGGTGGCCGCCGGCGACCTCCAGGGTGCCCGCGGCGTTGTGCACGTCGGCGGTGTAGGACGACCAGCTCGGCATCGTGCCGTCCGCGCCCTTGGCCAGCGCGCCATGGACGTTCACCGAGGTCACGCGCCCGACGTAGCCGTCCGCGAGCAACCGGCGGGCGTGCAGGACGGCGGGGGCGAAGCGCGCCTGGAGGCCGGCCACCGTGCGTACCCCGGCGCCCGCCGCCAGCTTCACCACGGCCTCGGCCTCCTCGGTGGTGCGGGTGAGCGGCCACTCGGAGAAGACGTGCTTGCCCGCGTCCAGTGCGGCGCGGATCAGCGCGTCGTGCGCGGGGACCTTCACCGTGATCGCGACCAGGTCGACGTCCGGGTGGGCGGCGAGCGCGTGCGGATCGGTGAAGTGGTGGGGGACGCCGAACCGGCGGGCGGCCTCCCGGGCGCTCTCCTCGCGCCGGGTGCCGACGGCGGTGAGCTCGAAGCCGGGCAGCGCGCGAAGCGCGGGGATGTGGGCGCGGGACGCCCACCCCTGGTCGGGGTTGGCCCCGATGACGCCGACGCGGATCGCGGACATGATGATCTCCGATCGGGAAGCGGACGCACGCCGTCCGGATATCGAGGACTCTAGACCAAGCGGACGCGAGCTGTCCACTTAATCCGGACGCGTGTCGTCCGTTTGGTACGATCGGTGCCATGAAGACCGTGAGCGCCGTGGACCGCCTGCTGGACGACGGCTCCGGACGCGTCCCGCGCGCCGACGCCCGCCGCAACGTCGAGCGGCTGGTGGAGGCCACGCGGGAGGCCGCCGCCCAGGGCGGCGAGATCGCCGCGCACGACATCGCGCGGCGCGCGGGCGTGGGCGTGGGCACGTTCTACCGGCGTGTCGGCACGCTCGACCGGCTGCTCCAGGCCGTCCTGGAGGAGATCATCGGCGAGATCCTGGAGCGCGGTGACAAGGGCCTCGCCGACCCCGACCCGTGGACGGGCTTCCGCGATTTCGCGTCCTCCTACCTGCGGCTTCGCAACGAGCTGTGCGACGTGAACCAGGCGATCGGCGGTGTCCTCGATCATGAGCGCGCCGAGCTGCGCGACCGCGTCCGGCGGCTGGTCGAGCGCGCACAGGACGCCGGGGCGATGCGCGCCGACGTGTCCTGGACGGACGTGTCGTTCCTGCTGGTCGGAGTGTCCACGGGCGCCCACACCATGGGCATCCACGCCGGGCCGGCCCAGTGGGAGCGCAACCTCTCGATCGTCCTGGACGGCCTGCGCACGCCCGTCCCCACCCAGCCACCGGGCGACGCCCCCGAGGCCCCTGAGACCTCGGTCACCGCCTAGGGCGCGTGCGGCGGAATCCTCGGCGGGCGTGCGTCGTTGACTGCTGTGTGATGCATGGCGAATACAAGGTGCCCGGTGGAAAGCTCGTCGTGGCCGACGTGGACGTGGTCGACGGGCTGCTGCGTAACCCCCGGATCAGCGGTGACTTCTTCCTCGAGCCGGACGAGGCGCTCGACGCGATGAACCGCGCGCTCGACGGGCTGTCCGCCGGTCTGGAGGCGCGCGACCTCGCCGCGCGCGTGCAGGCGGAGCTGCCGAAGGGCACGGTGATGCTCGGGCTGACCGCGGAGGCGGTCGGGATCGCCGTGCGGCGGGCCGTCGCGCGCGCGTCCGAATGGCGCGACCACGACTGGCGGCTCGTCCACGAGGGGCCGCAGCCGCCCGCGCTGCACATGGCGATCGACCAGGTGCTCGCCGAGGAGGTCGGCGCGGGCCGCCGTCCGCCGACGCTGCGGATCTGGGAGTGGGGCGCGTCCGCCGTGGTCATCGGCAGTTTCCAGTCGCTGCGCAACGAGGTGGACGGGGACGCCGCGTCCGGCCTCGACGTCGAGGTCGTCCGCCGGATCAGCGGTGGCGGCGCGATGTTCGTCGAGCCTGGCAACACCATCACCTACTCGCTCTACGCGCCGGAGTCGCTGGTCGCGGGCATGTCGTTCGCCGAGAGCTACGCCTTCCTGGACGACTGGGTGCTCGGCGCCCTCGGCGAACTGGGCATCCGCGCCTGGTACCAGCCGCTGAACGACATCACCTCCGACCACGGCAAGATCGCGGGCGCCGCGCAGAAGCGCCTGGCGAACGGAGCCGTCCTGCACCACGTGACCATGTCGTACGACATCGACGTGGACAAGATGCTGCAGGTGCTGCGGATCGGCCGGGAGAAGCTGTCCGACAAGGGCACCACCAGCGCGAAGAAGCGCGTCGACCCCCTGCGCCGGCAGACCGGCCTGGCCCGCGACGAGATCATCGGCCGCATGGTCGGGCACTTCCGCACCCGCTACGGCCTCACCGCGGACACCCTCACCGACGAGGAGCGCGCCCTCGCCGACAAGTACGTCGCCGAGAAGTTCACCACCCCGGAGTGGACCGCCCGCGTTCCCTGACCGATTCGGCGCGTGGTTCTTGATCGTTCCGGGTGGCAGATGTTGCCGTTGTGGGCGGGCCGTGGCGCCGGTTAGAACGAGGGCATGAGCCAGTACACCTATCCGGTCGTGCCCGCGCCCAGGTTCGACGTGCCCGCCGGGGACGCCGTCGAGCGCGCGCGGGCGTTCGCCGACACCATGACGTTGCGCCGGACGGTCCGGGACTTCGCGTCCCGGCCGGTGCCGCCCGAGGTGGTCGAGCACGCCCTGCGCGCCGCGGCGACCGCGCCGAGCGGCGCGAACGTGCAGCCGTGGCGGTTCGTCGTCATCACCGATCCGGAGCGCAAGCGCAGGCTGCGCGAGGCGGCCGAGGAGGAGGAGCGCGAGTTCTACGAGCGCCGCGCGTCCCCGGAGTGGCTGGAGGCGCTGGCTCCGCTCGGCACCGACTGGCGCAAGCCGTTCCTCGAGGAGGCCCCGGCCGTCATCGTCGTGTTCGAGGTGCACAAGGGCCCGCACTCGCCGCGACCGTACTACGTGAAGGAGTCCGTCGGGATCGCCGTGGGCTTCCTGCTCGCGGGGCTCCACCAGGCCGGTCTCGCCACGCTCACGCACACGCCGAGCCCGATGAGGTTCCTCAACGAGGTCTGCGAACGTCCCAAGGAGGAACGGGCGTACGTGGTCATTCCGGTCGGCTACCCGGCGGACGACGCGATGGTTCCGGACATCACCAAAAAGCCCCTGGACGAGACCGTCATCCACCTCTGACGTTACGCGGAGAACCGGGCCGAAGTGCTGGAAAACGCGACTTCGGTATGGCTGAATGCGGCCGGGAAACGCGAGTTCGCCCCCGGCCGCATCCCGAAAACGGTCAGCCCTTCAGGACGGATTCGGCCAGCTTCTTGTCACGGGCGACGCGCACGAGCGCGGACGCGAAGCGAGCCAGGTCCTTGTCGGGCACCTCGTCCGCGAGGCGCTTCGCGTCGGCGGGGAGGCCGAGGCGTTCGGCGCCCTTGAGCGCCTGCGCGTCCATATACGGACGCAGCCACGGCCACATGTGCTGCGCCTCGCGGCAGAAGATGTCGACGCCCACCGGCCCGATGCCGGGGAATTCGCGCAGCAGCTCACCGGCGCGGACGGTGTCGCGCTCCGCCTCGATGGGCAGCCGCCGCAGGTCGCCGCCGTACTTCTCCTGGACGATGTCGGCCATGTCGCCGAGCCGCGTCGCCGTGCTCTCGTCGTAGCGGACGTAGTGGCCGCGCCCGAGCGCGTCCACCCGTTGCTGCCAGGTCATCCGCGCGAGTCCCCGCGCGGTGCCGCCGCTCGCCTCGAACACCTCGCGCGCCGCCGCCATCGCGATGTCCGAACCGATCCGGGCGCTGAGCAGGTTGGCCAGGACCAGAAGCCGGAACAGCGGACCCGGCTGGTCCTTGAGCGGGATGCCCACCTCCTCGGCATAGGTCTGGCCCGCCTCACGCAACAACCTCTTCACGACAGCGTCCATCAACGCACCTCCCGTCAATCGCGCTTTACCCACGCGCGCGCGATTGACGCCTGCCGGGCGCGAATCAGAGCAGGCTGAGCTGGCCCTCGCCGGCCAGCGGGTCGCGGTGGCGCTTCATGTGCCGCCAGCGGGGCAGGTCGTCCAGGTACGCCCAGGACATCCGGTGGTGAGGGGTCGGGCCGTGTTCCTCCAACGCCTTCTGGTGGACCGGCGACGGGTAACCGGCGGCGTCGGCGAACCCGTACCCGGGAAACCCGGCGTCAAGCGCGGCCATCAGGCCGTCCCGGTGGACCTTGGCCAGCACGGACGCGGCGGCGACCGTGATCGAGCGCTGGTCGGCCTTGACCTCGGAGCGGACGCGCCAGCGCGGGTCCCGGACGTAGTCGTTGTCGCCGTCCAGCAGGACCAGGTCGGGCGGTTCGGGCAGCGCCGCCAGGGCGCGGACGGCCGCGCACCGCAGCGCCGCCGTCATGCCGAGCTCGTCGATCTCCTCGGGGGACGCGGCGCCGATCGCGTGCCCCTCCAGCCAGTCCGGAAGGATCTCGGCGAACGCCTCGCGGTGCGCCTTCGTCAGCAGCTTCGAGTCGGTGAGCTTCACGGTCTTCCTGCCGCGTCCGGGGAGTTCCGGCGGGGCCGAAAGGTCGGTGACGGCCGCGCACACGACGACCGGTCCCGCCCAGGCGCCGCGTCCGACCTCGTCCACCCCGGCGATGCGCACCGGACGTCCGGTCAGCGTGCGCAGTTCGTCCTCGATCTCGTATCCGGCGACCCGGGACAGGCGCGTCCCGGACGCCCCGGACCCGTCGGTCTCGAACCCGGGCAAGGCGACATCGGCGGAGGTGGACTCGACAGCGGACAAGGGTTCTCCCGGACGTAGGAGGCGTGGCGGCGCTCCCGATCGTACGACCCCGCCGAGCCCCGATCGCGCGGACGCGCGGCGCGCTCTCCGTGGCACCGCCCACACACGCGGGTCGGGGCACCTGCCCTGGTCAGGAGCGCCTGGTCGGAGCCGGGCAGGTATCCGCCCCAGTCAGGGGCGCCTGGTCAGAGCTGGCGCAGGTATCCGCCCCGGTCAGGGGTGCCGGGTCAGAGCCAGCCGTTCTGGCGGGCCGCGCCCACGGCCTCGATGCGGTTGCGCGAGCCGGTCTTGCCGATCGCGGACGACAGGTAGTTGCGGACGGTGCTCTCCGACAGGTGCAGCCGTCCGGCGATGTCGGCCACGGTCGCGCCGTCGGCCGCGGCGGCCAGGACGTCCCGCTCCCGGTCGGTGAGCGGGTTCGGGCCGACGGAGAGGGCGGCGGTGGCGAGCGCCGGGTCCACGACCTGCTCACCGGCCAGGACGCGGCGGATCGCGGAGACGAGGTCCTCGATGGGGCCGTCCTTGACCAGGAAGCCGCGCGCGCCCGCCTCCACGGCCCGGCGCAGGTAACCGGGCCGCCCGAACGTCGTGACGATCAGGACGCGGCAGGACGGCAGGTCGCGGCGCAGGTCGGCGGCGACGTCCAGGCCGGTGCGGTTCGGCATCTCGATGTCGAGGACGGCGACGTCCGGCCGGGCCGCCAGGGCCGCGGGCAGCGCCTCGGCGCCGTCCGCGACCTGCGCGACGACCTCGATGTCGTCCTCGAGGTCGAGCAGCAGCGCGAGCGCGCCCCGCATCATGCCCTGGTCTTCGGCGAGCAGCACTCGGATCACCGGATCATTCTCCACCCGCCGGGACCGGCACCGTCGCTGCCAGGACGAACCCGGACGAGGACGGCGCCGTCCGGAGTGTCCCGCCCGCCGATCCGACCCGCTCCCCGAGTCCGGACAGCCCGTTCCCCGGGTTCGCCGCGTCGCCGGCCGCACGGCCGTCGTCGGCGATCTCCACGGACGCCTCGGACCCGTCGTTCCGGACGGTGATCACGCACCGTCCGGCGCCGCTGTGCCGGATGACGTTCGTGACGCCCTCCCGGACGACCCAGCCGAGCAGCGCGTCCGGGTCGGGCGGCAGCGGCCCGCCGGAGCGCCGCACGACGGCCTGGACGCCCGCGTCGCCGAGCGCGGTGCGGGCGTGGTCGAGTTCGGCGGTGAGGCCCCGGCCCCGGTATCCGCTGACGGCCTGCCGGATCTCGGTGAGCGCCTGCCGTCCGACCTGCTCGATGTCGGCGGCCTGCTCGGCGGCGCGGGCCGGGTCGCGTTCGGCGAGCCGCCGGACGGCCTGCGCCTTCACCACCATCAGCGACATCGTGTGCCCGAGCAGGTCGTGCAGGTCGCGGGAGAACCGCAGCCGCTCCTCGGCGACGGCGGCGTGCGCGAGTTCCTCGCGCGCCTCACGCAGCAGGGCGATCACCGAGAACAGCCGGATGACGATGGCGGTCACGGTGCCCGCCGAGACCGTCCCCCACCAGATGCTGTCAGCGCCGCCGCCCTTCATACCGCCGAGCCAGGTCGTCAACCCGGCGGCCGTTGAGACCCCGCCGACCAGCGCCAGCAGGCCCCATTCGGGACGCGGCGACTGGTTCGGCAGGTGTCCCGCGACCGTTCCGGCTGCGAGTCCGGCGAGCGGGAAGCACACATACCAGCGGGGGCCGAGTTCGCTGGACGCGAGGGCAGCGGTGCCGGTCAGCGCGACCACGCCGGCGATCGGGAGCCACAGCGGGACGCGGGCGTCGAACGCCGCCACGACCGTCCCGACGTATACGGCGAGGAACCCCGCCAGCAGGGGCACTGCCAGCCACAACGGGTGAGCCGTTCCTTGGAGGAGGTCCTGGATCGGCCACCAGGCGATGACGATCCAGAACACGAAGCCCCACGGCGTCGGGCCCTTCTCGTCCATCCGGTTCAGGTTCATGGCGGGACGCCGCGGAACATGGTCCTGGACGATCCGAGGGGGCCGGACCCTGACGAAACGCCGCATCAGCACATCACTCTTCGCACGTCGACACCGTAGGGCCTGCCTGCGCGGGCCGATCACACCGTCTGCGCCGAGCGGCGGTAGCCGACCACCGCGAACACCGTGAACGCCGTCGCCCAGGCGGCCAGCACGAGCGTGCCCACGAGCGTCGGCGCGTGCCCGCCCGCCACCTGCCACGACAACTCGCCGTACCGGTTGACGGGGGTGACGCGCGAGACGTCCGCGAGCCAGGACGGCATCTTGCTGATCGGGAACCACAGCCCGCCCAGCAACGACAGGCCCATGTAGACCGTGAGTCCGGCCATCTGCGCCTTCTGCGCGGTCAGCAGGTACCCGAACCCGACGCCGAGGACGGCCAGGGGTGCGATCCCCAGCCAGAGCAGCACGATCACCAGGATCCAGCGTTCCGGGGGCATCGAGACGTCGTTCACCAGGCCGCCCGCCAGGCAGATCGCGGCGATCGGGGGCACTGCCGCGGCCATCGCGCACAGGGCCCGTCCGACCACCACCTGGGACGGCGCGAGCGGCAGCAGCCGCAGCTGCCGGATCCAGCCGAGCGGCTTGTCCTCGGCGATCGAGACGCCGCTCGTCATCACCGCGCCGATCGCCCCGAACCCGGCCATCCCGACCATCGAGTACACGGCGCCGTCGGCACTCGTCCCGCCGCCGAGGTCCAGGTTGGTGAAGACCAGGTACATCGTCAGCGGCGACGCCAGGGTCATGATCAGGTAGCCGGGGTCGCGCAGCAGCCGCAGCAGTTCCAGCCGGACGTAGTGGACGAGCATCATCGGACGATCTCCTTGGCAGCGGCAGCGGCAGCGGCGGTGGGGGCGGCGGTCTCGGCGCCGGCGTGGGTGAGGGTCAGGAACGCCTGCTCGAGGCTCGCCCCGGTGACCTCCAGGTCCCGGACGGCCCCGGCGGCGGCGAGCGCGAGCACGGTCGCGTCCGCGTCGGTCGTGTGCAGCCGGACGCGCCGGCCGTCCACCTCGCTGCTCACCACCCCGGGCAGGCCCGAGGGATCCGGCAGGACGGACGCGTCGACGCTGACCGTGCGGCCGGGGACGCGGCGCTTGATCTCGTCGCTGGTGCCGTCCGCGGCGATCCGGCCGCGGTCGACCACCACGATCCGGTCGGCCTCGGCGTCCGCCTCCTCCAGGTAGTGCGTGGAGAACAGGACCGTCGCGCCGCGCTCGGCGCACGCCCGGATCGCGGCCCACAGCTCGCGCCGGGACTCGATGTCCAGCGCCGCGGTCGGCTCGTCCAGGACGATCAGGTCGGGCGCGCCCGCCACCGCCAGCGCGAACCGGACCCGCTGCGCCTGCCCGCCCGACAGCGCGTCCGCGCGGCGTCCGCCCAGGTCGGAGATGCGGGCGATGGCCATCAGCTCGTCCTGCGAGGGCATCGGCCCGCGCGTGACCGCCGCGTGCGCCCGCTGGACGAACCCGACCAGCTCCCGCACCGTCACCCCGCCGATCAGCCGCCCGGTCTGCGGCATCGCGCCGACCCGCCCGGCCCGGACGGCCCGCTCCGGGGTCTCGCCGAGCACCCGGACCGTCCCGGCGTCCGGGGTCCGCAGGCCGAGGATCATCGAGATCAGGGTCGACTTGCCCGCTCCGTTGGGGCCGAGCAGCGCGACCGTCCGTCCCTGCTCCAGGCGCAGGTCCAGGTCGCGCACCGCCCGGACGTCCCCGAAGCTCTTGCTCACGCCGCGTACTTCCACCGCATCCATGCGGAGAACACTAGAAATCGGCGGGGGTCGCGCAGCAGAGCCGGAGATCCGCGATCCAGCAGTACAAATGTCCCGGTTGACACAGAGTGAAGCGGCCATACCGGGTGAAGCTCCCTTGGGAGGGGTGCCGTATGGGCAGCTCCTGCGCTTTACTCGGGATTGATGACGTTGTTCGGTGGCTCCGGCTCCCGCCCGGCGGCAGGGACCGCGGCGCGGGACCTCTTCGAGCGTCTGCGCTGCTGGTACTTCCATGTGCTGCCAGGGCTCCGGTTCCTGGGCGGCATCGTGCTGCTGGCCGGCGCCGCCGCGATCGCGGCCGTGCTGGACCTTCCAGTGCCGACGACGGTGGCGTTCACGGCGATCCTGCTCGTGGTGGCGCATCTGACGCTGCGGTCCCCGGCGGGGATGGCGGTCGTCGCGGTGGTCGCCGCGTGGCTGGCGTCCTCGGTCGGCATCGGACGCCTGTACTCCGGCCATCCGCACCCGTTCCTGAGCCCGGGTCTGCTGCTGGCGCTGCTCGCGCTGCCGGTCGCGGTCGCGGCGCTGCGGCTGCGCGGATACGCGCCATGGCGGACGGCCCTGGTGGCGCTCGTGCCCGCCGGTGTCGTCGCTGTCGGCTCGGCGCTCTCGGTTCCTCACCTTTCCGCGGGTCCGGCGTGGGTGGCGGCGCTGGCCGTCCTGGCGTACCGGTGGGATCAGGCGCGGCGGACGTCCTCGGCGGAGGCCTACGAGACCGGCTGGGTACAGGAGCAGTCCGGCGATCGTGCGGACCCCAGGGGCGGGAACGCGAAGGCCGGGAACACCAAGAGCGGAAACAGCAAGGGCGGAAACGGCAAGGGGCCGCGGGAGCCCAGACCGTCCGACGCGAAGCCCCCGGCCGAGCCGAGGAAACCCCCCGAAACCGACGATGAGGCCGAGAACGCCGGAGTCCCGGAGGCGACACGGACGGCCTACGACGAACGGGCGGCGGCGGAGACGCGCCCATCGGACGAACCGGGCGCCCCCACGGCCGGTGAAGCACTCGCCGAGCTCGAGGCGATGATCGGCCTCGAGCCGGTGAAACGGCAGGTCAGGTCCATAGCGGCGTCCATCGAGGCGGCGCATCTGCGGGCCGCGGCCGGGGTGCCGACCGAGAAGCCGATGCGGCACCTGGTGTTCGTCGGGCCGTCCGGGACGGGCAAGACGACGGTCGCCCGCGTCCTCGCGCGGATCTTCCACGCGTTCGGGCTGCTGCCGTCCGCGACCGTCGTGGAGGCGACCCGCGCGGACCTGGTCGGCGAGTACCTGGGCTCGACGGCGATCAAGACGAACGCGCTGGTCGACTCGGCGCTCGGCGGCGTCCTGTTCGTGGACGAGGCGTACTCCCTGGCCAACGCGTCCGAGGGGCAGCCGGACCGGTTCGGGGACGAGGCCGTCCAGGCCCTCCTCAAACGGGCCGAGGACGACCGCGACAACCTCGTCGTGATCCTCGCCGGATACGAGGACCGCATGGGCGCGTTCCTCGACTCCAACCCCGGCCTGGCCTCACGCTTCGGCACCCGCGTCCACTTCCCGTCCTACGCCCCCGGCGAGCTGCTGCAGATCGCCGAGCTGCACGCGGGCCGCCGCGACGACCGCTTCGACGAAGCCGCGCGCACCCGCCTCCACGACAGGTTCGTCGAAGTCCACAGGCGCGGCATCGTGGACGAGCTCGGAAACGGCCGTTTCGTCCGGTCGCTGACCGAGGCCGCCGCGCGCGCACGAGACGTCCGGGTCGTCGCCACCGGCCGGGACCGCGACCACGCGCCGACCGCCGACGAACTCGTCACCCTCACCGCGCGCGACGTGGACGCCGCGTTCACCGAGCTGACCGAGCGGTACCGCGGCTACGCCGAGACCCCGACGCTGGAGGAGGCCCTCGGCGACCTGGACGCGATGATCGGCCTGGCCCCGGTGAAACGGCAGGTCCACCAGATCGCCGCGCAGCTGAAGGTGGCCCGGATGCGGCAGGAGCAGGGCCTGGTCACCCGCCCGCCGACCAGGCATTTCGTGTTCACCGGCCCGCCCGGCACCGGCAAGACGACGGTGGCGCGCGTGCTCGGCCGGATCTTCGCCGCGCTCGGCCTGCTCACCCGCCCGGACGTCGTGGAGGTGCAGCGCGCGGACCTGGTCGGCGAGCACCTCGGCGCGACCGCGCTCAAGACCAACCGCGTGGTCGACTCGGCGCTCGGCGGCGTCCTGTTCGTGGACGAGGCGTACTCTCTGGTCAACCCCGGTTACTCGGGCGGCGACGCGTTCGGGGACGAGGCCGTCCAGACCCTCCTCAAACGGGCCGAGGACGACCGTGACCGCCTGGTCGTCATCCTCGCCGGATACCCCGCCGACATGGACCGCCTCCTGTCGTCCAACCCGGGCCTGGCCTCCCGGTTCGGTGAGCGCGTGGACTTCCCGTCCTACGGCCCGGACGAGCTGCTCCGGATCGCGCAGCTCATCGCCCGCCAGGGCGGCGACGCGTGGGCCGAGACCGCCCTGGACGACCTGGCCGCCGTCTTCCAGCGCGCCGTCGGCCTCGGCCGCGTCGACGAACTCGGCAACGGGCGTTTCGCCCGCACCCTCTACGAGAAGGCGTGCGCCGTCCGCGCCCTGCGCGCCGCCGCGCTCGGCGATTCCGCGACCCCGGCCGACCTCACCACCCTCACCGCGGACGACGTCCACGACGCGCTCTCCGAGCTGACCCACCGGTTGTCCCGAACGTGGTGAGATCTCCTGTATGGAGACCGTGACCTGGGCGCAGGCCCTCGCCTGGCGCATGCGCCGCCAGCACATCGAGACCGTGGCGGACGCGTCCGCCACCGAGATCGCCCGCCGGCTGGCGGGCGTCCAGGCCCAGGTCATGTCGGCCGCCGACCTCGCCGTCCGGATCCGCCAGGGATCCCCGCAGGGCGTCGCCGCCGCGCTCGCCGACGGTTCCCTGGTCAAGACCTGGGCCATGCGCGGCACCCTGCACCTCCTGCCCGCCGACGAGGCCCCCGCCTACCTCGCCCTCTGCGCCGCGGCCCGCACCTGGGAGAAGAAGAGCTGGCAGAAGAACTTCGGCGCGACCCCGGACGACGTCGAGGCGCTCGCCGAGGCCGCCCGGACGGCCCTCGCCGGCGGCACGCCCCTCACCCGCGAGGAACTCACCACCGCGATCGTCGAGGAGACCGGCTCCACCCACCTCGCCGACCTCCTCGGCTCGGGCTGGGGCATGCTGCTCAAGCCGCTCGCCTGGCAGGGCGTCCTGTGCCACGGCCCGTCCCAGGGGAACCGCGTCACCTTCGTCCGGCCGCCCTGGACGTCCCTCCCGCCCGTCGAGGACGCCGCGCGGACCGTCCTCCGCGCCTTCCTCGGCGCCCACGGCCCCGCCACCCCCGACACCTTCGACGCCTGGCTCCTCCGCAAGGCCAGCCGCAAGAAGGACGTCCGCGCCTGGTTCGAAGCCGCCGACCTCGCCCAGGTCGACGTCGAGGGCACCCCGATGTCCGTCCTCCCCGAACACCTGGACGACCTCCTCGCCACCCCGCCGTCCACGTCCGTCCGGCTGCTCGGCCCCTTCGACCAGTACATCCTCGCCGGCGGCACCGGCTCCCCTCATCTCGTCCCGCCCGCCCACCGCCAAGCCGTCAGCCGCACCGCGGGCTGGATCTCCCCGGTCGTCCTCTACCAAGGCCGCGCAGCCGGAACCTGGGATCCCGCGGCCCCCGACCCCACCCTCTTCGAACCCGTCCCGCCCCAAGCCCTCGAAACCGAACTCGCCCGCGTCCGCGCACTGCTCAGCTGAGGCGGAAGCGGACTTCGTCGCCTGGGCGTAGTTGGGCGGCCGCGGGGAGGTCCTGGTGGCGGACGACGGCTATGACCGGGTAGCCGCCTGTTGTGGGGTGGTCGGCGAGGAACAGGATCGGGTTGCCGTTCGGAGGGACTTGGAGGGCACCGGTGACCATGCCCTCGCTCGCCAGTTCGCCTTCTCGCGCGCGCACGAGGGCGGGGCCTTCCAGGCGGACGCCGACGCGGTTTCCGGCCGGTGTGACCGTGTACAGGGCCGAGGTGAGGGCGGTCAGGGCCTCCGGGACGAACCAGTCGTCGCGCGGGCCCGGGACGACACGGAGGATCGGGGCGTCCGGAAGGGGAGGGACGGGCGCGGAATCCACGGTCATCGGGGTATCGACGCGTCCGAACGGGAGGCGTGCACCGGACGCGAGCGGGGCCGGGCCCAGGTGGGAGAGCAGGTCGGTGGACCGGCTGCCGAGGGTCTTCTCACAGGTCAGGCCCCCTCGGACGGCCAGGTAGCTGCGCAGCCCGCGAGGCGGGACGCCCAGCAGCAGAGTGCCGCCCTCCGGGACATGAACGGGGGTGTTCATGCCCTGGGGACGGTCGTCCAGACGGACGTCCAGGGGAGCGCCCGTGACGGAGATCCAGGCGGGGGAGTGGAACAGCAGGGCCGCGCCGCCCAGCGTGAACTCGACGCCCGCCGCGTTCTCGGGGTTGCCGACGAGGCGGTTCGCCAGGCGCAGCGACGGCGCGTCGGCGGCGCCCGAGCGCGGGACGCCGAGGTGCGCGTATCCGGGACGGCCCAGGTCCTGGACGGTCGCCAGAGGCCCCGGACGGACGACCTCGATCACCGCGTCCGCTCCGGGACGAACCGGACGCGCAGCCCCGGACGCAGCAACGACGGCGGATCGCGCCGGACGTCCCACATCGTGAGATCCGTGTGTCCGAGCAAGCGCCACCCGCCCGGCGACGGCGACGGATACACCGCCGTGTACGGACCGGCGATCGCCACCGACCCCGTAGGGACGGACGTCCGAGGCGACGCCCGCCGCGAAACCCGCAGCGCGTCGTCCAGACCGGTCAGATAGCCGAACCCGGGGGAGAAGCCCAGGTAGGCCACCGAATACTCGGCGGCGGAGTGCCGCTCGACCACCTCCCGGACGGACAACCCGGTCAGCTCCGCGACCTCGCCCAGATCCTCCCCGTCGTATCGCACCGGGATCTCGACCGGCGGCGCGTCCTCGGCCTCGGCCGCGCCCGCCTCCAGCGTCGCGACGCGCGCGGCGAGCCGGTCCAGGTCGCAGACGTCCGGCTCGGCGACCAGCAGAACCGTCCGCTCACCAGGGACGATGTCCGTGACGCCGGGGATCGCCGCGTCCCGCAGCGCCCGGTGCAGCCGGTGCGCGTCCTCCAGGCCGGCCGTCTCGACGAGCAACCCGCCGTCCCCGGCCCTCCTGACCGCCCTCACACGCCCACCCCGCCCCTCACGCGAACGGCCCCAGCCGCACCCCGGCGTCCTCCAGTGCGCCCCGGACGGCCCGCGCCAGCTCAACAGCGCCGGGCGTGTCACCGTGCACGCACATCGAGCGCGGTGCGAGGGACACGTCCGACCCGTCCACGGCCGTGACCCGCCCCTCCGTCGCCATCCGGACGGCCCGCTCGGCCACTCGGGCCGGATCGTGCACGACCGCGCCCGGCTCCCGCCGCGACACGAGCCGTCCCTCGGGCGTGTACGCGCGGTCGGCGAAACACTCCTCGACGACCGTCAGACCGTCCGCGACCTCGTACAACGCCGAACCCGGCAGTGTGAGGACCGGCAGCGTCGTGTCGTACGCGCGCACCGCGTCGGCGACCGCGCGCGCCTGGACGGGATCGCGGGCCAGCCGGTTGTAGAGCGCGCCGTGCGGCTTCACGTACACGACCCGTCCGCCCTCGGCGCGCGCGATCCCATCCAGGGCGGCGACCTGGTACAGCACCTCGGCGGTCAGCTCGTCGGACGCCACGTCCATCTCGCGCCGCCCGAACCCGGCGAGGTCGCGGTACGACACCTGCGCGCCGATCGCCACCCCGCGGCGGATCGCCGCCGCGCACACCCGCCGCATGATCAGCGGATCGCCCGCGTGGAACCCGCAGGCCACGTTGGCGCTCGTGATCACGTCCAGCAGGGCCAGGTCGTCGCCCAGCTCCCAGACGCCGAACCCCTCGCCGAGGTCGGCGTTGATGTCCATCACCGGCATGCCAGAGATGTACCACCCCGAGGCGCGGTTCAGACCGCCTTCTCGGCGAGCCCGGTCACCTCGCCGCGCGGCGCCCACGCCTGGTAGACGCCCCGGTCGAAGAACTCCAGCCCGAGCCGCTCCGCGACGGCCGCGCGCCCTCCGGCGTACTCCACCCGCAACCAGCCGTCGTGCTCGCCCAGCACCACGAACGGCTCCCCGCGCCAGGTGCAGTGGGTGCTCACGTACGCGAGCCGGGTCACCTCGTCCGCCGGCACGACCCGGACATACCGGTCCGACGTGATCTCCTCGAACCCGTCGGCCGGACGCGCCCGGTACAACCGGACGTCGTCCCCGTCCGGACTCGCCTCGTACTCCTCGCCGCGCCAGTCAGCGACGTATCCGTGCCGGACGCTCATTCCCAACCCCCACCACGCGCGTGCCGTCCCCGAGGCGCATCGGGCCGAGTGTCGGACGGCCTTGTCTCGGGCTCCGGAGGCCTCCCCAGAGCCGCCGCCCGGCCACCCGGATCGGGCATCGTGACCCCGGCCCCCGCCCCGGCCCCGGATTCGGTCGGCCCGGACGACGCAGGCCCGCGCGCAGGCTCGGCCGGGCCGCCCGAGGCCGTCGGCCCGGACGCCGCCGCGAGCCGGCCCGCCGTGCCGGACGAGGCGTCCGGGGGAGCGGTAGGGCCCGCGAACATCGTCGTCGGCGTCCGGCTCTTCCGCGCGGACGAGGTGCCGGCGCGGCGCGCGGTCCGGGGCGTGCGCGGCTTGTCGGCGCCCCGCGCGGTCGCCAGCCGGATACGCCATCGCCGCAGGTCGGCGTCATAGACGGCGACGAGCGTCGGACGGCCCTCACGCGCGAGCCGGTGCATCTCGGCACCGTGCGGCAGCCGCTGGCTGTCCACCTTGAACTCGGGGACGGACGAACCCTCACCCGGCGCGCCCTCGCCGGACGCCCCGGCACGCCCGGCCTGCTCCTCCCCGCCGACCGGACTCCGGAACAGCGCGGGCTTCACGGCAGGCCAGCGGATCACGTGCACCGCTTCCATGCCCGGCTCGAACGGCGACCCGGGACGTTCCAGCCCGAGGGCCCGGACGAGCCGCTCCGGCCGGGTCAGGTCCGCCACGTCGTCCAGCTTGTGCACGTACCCGGCGACCAGGTCGTACCCGCCGTCCAGGTAGTGGGTGACGTGTTCGGGGCGCAGCACCTTCTGCACAACGAACACGGCGTGCGCCGCGACGGCGGGATCGGACGGCGCCACCTGCGGACCGGGGTCCGGACGCGCGGGCTGCGGAAGCCGCTCGACCCGTGTCACCTGCGGCGCGGACGTGGTCGTGCGGGACCGTCCGGCCACATGCCTGTCGGACGGATCGGGCGGCATCACCCCACCGGGCGGCATCACCCCACCGGGCGGCATCACCCCACCGGGCGGCATCGCCCCGCCGGGCGGGACCTGCTTGCCCGGCGCCGCGAGCGGCGCGGTCGGCACCGGCGTCTTCGGAAGCATGTGCGTGTCCAGGTAGGACGCGCTGGGCAGGCCGGGATTGACGGCGAGCCGCCAGTCGGGATGCGGCCAGTCCCGCACCAGGTCGCCCACGGTCGACGTCTGGTGGTGGACGGCCTGACCGCGCAGCGAGCGGTCCATCGCCTCGGGGGAGGTGAAGGCCAGCACGAACGTCCCGCCGCCGAACTGCGCGGTCGCGAAGTGCCGTCCGCCCTCGCCGTCCGAGCCGGGCGTGGGCAGGTACAGGGGCGCGCGGGCCAGCAGGTCGAGATATCCCTGCTGGTCACCGCGCTCGCGGGCGACCGTCAGGGCACGCTCGATCTCGGCCTCGCCGCTCAGCGCGCCCGTCGCCGGGACGGCCTCGGCGTCCGGCGCGGTGGACGGGATCCCGAGCGCGGGCAGCGCCAGCGGCGTCCCGCCGTCCGGCCCCGTCATCCCGGCCTGGTACACCAGCCCGCCCGGGGACCGCACACCGTATGCCTCCCGCAGCGCCCCGGTCATCCGCTTCGCGAGATCGGCGCACGGACGCGGACGCGTCGCCTCCGGCGCCTCCACCTGGATCCACCAGTTGAGCCGCTCATCGTCGTCGGGCTCGTTCCAGCCGTGCCCGGACAGCTTGCGCTCCTGCCGCGCCGTCAACGGCACGGGCAGGAAGGCGTCACCGACCGCCTCCGCGTGCAGAGCACGGTCCGCGCGCAGAACCTGCGTGTAGGGCAGCCCTGTCGGCCCCTGCACGATCAGGAACGCGCGGTCCGGCAGCCGCAGAAGCTCGGCGGCCAGCCGGTCGGCGAAGTCGCTCCAGTCCACTCGGTCCAGCCTTCACGTCCGCGGGTCGGGGAGACGACCGTAGCGCCCCCTCCCCACCAGTACCTATTCGCCCCGCTGCCCCGGCAGCGCGTCCGCCCGCACCGGAGCCCACACGTTCCCGATGGCGTCGTAGACCGCGACGGGCGTCCCGTCCCCGGTCCCGTCCGTCTCCCAGAGCGCCGTCCCGTGCGGAACCCGCAGAACGGGCGCTTCCACGGCCCGCGGCGCGGGCGCGTACGCGCCGTCCGGCACCGGAGCCGCCGCCGGCATCGCGGCCGTCCCGTGCGCCTCGAGCCCCGGCAGAACCGGCATTCCGGACGTGTCGAACTCCCGGAGCCCTCCCGCCGCGGCAGCGGAATCCCGCCGTCCGGCCCCGGCCCCGGCGAACGCGTCCCGCAGGTCCGACACCCTCGACCGCATGTACGCCCGCTGCTCCGCATCCACGGAGGCCACGATCGCGTCACCATGCTCGGGGACCCCCGCCGCGCCGAGCGGATCCTGCTGCTCGGGCACACCGCCCGCCGAGAGCGCATCGCCCTGCGCCGGAACGCCCGTGGCGTCCGGCGCACCGAGCGAGTCCTGCGTTCCAGAGAAACCCGGCACATCCGGCGCGCCGAACGAGTCCTGCGGCCCAGGGACACCCAGCACATCCGGCGCGCCGAGCGAGTCCTGCGACCCAGAGAGGCCCGGCACATCCGGCGCGCCGAGCGAGTTCTCCTGCGCAGAAGCATCCGGCGCCGCGAACGCGTGGTCCTGCGCGGGAACGCCCAGAGCGTCCAGCGTGCCCGGCCCAGAGTCACCGGGTGCAGCGTGCGCGTGAAGGCCCGGCACGTCCGGCATGGGGAACGAGTCAGCCTGCCCAGGCACGCCGGACGCGTCGCCCGACGCGCCCGCGCCAGGCATGGAGAGCTCGTCGCGCCGAATGTTCGGGTCCGGATGCCCGCCGGCCATCCCGGGCGCGCCGTTCTGCGCCGGGAGGCCCGCCGCATCCTGCGTGCCGAACGGCATGGGCTGCCCCGGGACGCCAGGGGACGCGAAGACGTCGCCCTGCACGGGGAAGCCCGCCGTGTCGGATGCGCCATAAGAATGCTGCTGGTTCGGAAGGCCCTGCGCCGCAAGTGTGTCGCCGTGGTCGGCCGTGCCGAGCCCGCCCGGCATCGCGTCTGAGGGCGCGTCCCACTGCGTCATTTCCAGCGGAGAGGACGCGGACTCCAGCGCTTCACCCGAGCCGACCCCGAACGCGTCACGCGGTGCGGGCACGCCGGGCACGCCGGGCACGCCGGGCACGCCGGGTACGACGTGTTCATCGTGCTGCGGGGGCGGGTTCCCGAAGGGCGCAGCCCCCGGCTGCCCGTCAGGCAAGCCAGGAGCCCCGAACTGGTCGTGCCGCACAGGCAGTCCCGGCATCTGCGGTGTAGCGGACGGGTCCTGCCCTCCGTGCGCCGCCGGCAAGCCGGGCGCGCCGAACTCCTCATGCTGCGCCGGGATGCCCAGCGCGTCCTGACCGGCACCCGACGCCGCGAATCGATCGGGGGACGGCTGCCCCTGGGGCTCGATCGCCTTGAGGTCGTGCCGGGTGTGCGCGTCGTCCGCGTCCGGCAGCACCGGCGCGGCCGGGGACGTGCCCAGCGGCGGAGGGACGCTCACACCGCCGGACGGCGGCGGCACCGGCGTGCTGGACCCGGGCCGGACGGCGCCCAGCCGGGCGACGGCCGTGATGTCCAGGTGGATCTCGCTCGCGAGGCCGGGGTTGATGGCGAGCTGCCAGGCCGGGTCGGGCCAGTGGGCCGACAGGTCCGCGAACGACGTCCGCTGGAACTGCGGCGGCTTGGCCGACACGCGGGCGAGCGCGCCCGGAGAGGTGAAGACCGTGATGTACGTGCCCGTCCCGAGGCGGATGGTCGGCGGCCCGGTCTCGCCGGGCGAGGCGGGGAAGACCAGTTCGGCGGTGGGAAGCAGGTCGAAGTAGGTCGTGTGGTCGCCGCGCTCCTTGGCCTCGGCGAGCCGCGGTTCGATCTCGTCCGCCGCAGTCCCGGCCACCGGAGCCGAAGGCGAAGGCGCGGCCCCCGCGCCGGACAACATGTCCTGTATGGACGGCTCGCCGTCCGGAAGACCGTTCCCCGGCGGCACCTGCCCCCCGGAGACCTGCGGCTGCACCGGGTTGCCCGGGAACCCGTTCGGAACCGGCCCGCTCAGCCCATTCGCGTCGGGAAGCGCGGGCGGCAGCGCACCCGGGGCACCCGGCTCGGCCGCAAGGACGTTCGGCTCCGGAAAGGCCCCCTGGCCGGTTCCGGCCAAGGCGTCGGCGGTGCGCGTCCGGGTGATGCGGGACGGGTCGGCGCAGTCGAGTCCGAGGTCCGGGAGCCCGACCAGGCCGGTGCCGTGCCGGTGGAACGACTCGTACACCAGGTCGGACGGCCGCCGGACGGCCTGGACGTCCCGCAGCGCCGTGACCATGACCTCGGCGAGCCGCGCGTAGTCGGCCGCGGTCGCGAACGCGGGCAGCTCCGTCCACCAGTTGCGCGGCCCGGCCATGCCGGGCTCCGCCGGGGGACGCCAGCCCGACTCGCTCATGACCTCTTCGTCCGCGAGGGTGAGAAGTAGGGGACCTTCGAGAAAGTTGTTGCTGACCGCCTCGGCGTAGAGCCGGTCCGGCTCCCGCATCGCCTGGACGTAGTGGCGGCTCTCCTCACGCTCCCGGACGATCAGGATCGTGTCCCGTTCCAGGGCCGTCAGCTCACGCCCCAGGCGCCGAGCGAACTCCGACCACTCCAACAAGATCACTCCCTACGGCCCGGGGGCGCGCCCCCGGTTCCCCCCGTCGATCACTGCCCGGTTCGATGATTGTCGGCCGGGACGCTTTCTGGCAAACCGGGGCGCTCCCCCTATTCGCCGTCGCGCCCGCCGGGCCTCTTCCCATCCGCGGCACGCCCCGCCACGCCTGACCCTTCCGGACGGCGGCACGGCCCCACTCTGCACCGGCCCGGCCCACCTCAGCGCCTCATTCAGCCCAAGCTCCGACCACGACACCACCGCTCCGGACACACTGGGCTCGCAGCTCAGGACAGGCTCGGGTCGCACCCCGGACACACCCGGCTCGCGCCCGGCAGGGGGCGCTCTCACCCCGGTGGCGGCTCATGCCGCAGCACACGCAGCGACGCCCGCAGCGCCCGCGGATCGTGCCCGCTCCGGTCCATCACCGCGATGAGCCGGTGCAGCACCTCATGGCGCTCGTATCCCACGTCCAGCAGCGCCTGCGCGGTCTCCCACAGCTGCGGCGGGTCGCCGCGCCACAGCCGCTCGGCGAGCCGCTCGTGCGCCTCGAGATGCTCCTCCGGCGCGCCCGGATGCTCCAGCTCCAGCAGGACGCGCCGGTCCGCCGGATCGGACGGGTCGAGCACCGACAGGTCGATCGTGCCGTGCCGCCCCGACACCCGGTGCCGTCCGGACAGGAACGGCAGCGCGAACGCGCGCCGCGGCAGCGCCTCGAGATCGCCGTCCGGGAGCAGCCGGTCCACGATGTCGCGGTCGAGCCCGAACGAGGACGGGTCGCGGTAGGCGTCGGCGAACTTCACGGTCGCGTCCCACACCGCGTCCAGCGTCGCGCGGACCGCCCCCTCCGGCAGCCCGGTGCGGCGCCCCGCCCACCGCACCCACGCGGCCAGCACGTGCGGGACGGCCTCCTGCTCGGCCTGCGACAGCAGCACCTTGCGCGGCAGCCAGTCCAGCAGGAACATCTCGCACTTGACCGGGCTCACCCGCAGCGGACGGCCGAAGTCGTGCGTGCAGCCGTAGTCGATGATCCGGTCCACGCAGCGGCTCGCGGCGGCCGTGTCGGACAGCTCCCCGGCCTCGTCCGACGCCAGGAACCGGACGGCCAGGTCGGCGCGCCGGTCCGCGCCGTGCACGGCGGGCTGCGGGACCCGCCCGCCGGTCGGCAGCGCCCGCACCCGGTGCCGGACGAACGCGTGGTAGGACCCGAAGTTCTCGTCGACCGTCGCGTCCGGCTCCTCGTTGGTGTGGTCGAGGCAGCGCTGGAGCAGCGCCCGCGCGTCCCGGGGCTCGATCTCCTCGAACCGCATCAGCGGGTTCGTGGCGGCCTCGTTCCGGCAGTGGTCGAGCAGCCGGTCGATCCGGGACGACACCCACGCGTCCCGGACGGTCCCGCACGCGGGCGGACGCTCGCCCGGCAGCCGCGGCCCGACCAGGCCCGGCTTCGTCCGGTCCACGAGCACCACGAGCGCGTGCCGGTCGGACGCGCCGCCGTCGCCGCCCGGATACTCGAAGACGCAGATCACCGACTCCTGGTCGCCGTACACGTCCCGGGACACGTAGCACTCGCGCGGCTCGACCATCCCGACCCGGTCGGACCAGATCGGACGCGCGACGCCCAGGTCCATCAGCTCGAGCGCGGCCCGCTCGGCCCGCGCCGCCTGCCCCCGCGTGCCGAGGCAGGTCACCCCGGTGAGCAGGGCGAGCGCCGCCGGGCTGCCGACGCGTGCGGCGTGGGCGACGAGGGCCTCGCCGACGACCTCCTCGACGTCTCCGTCCGCGGCGCGCTGGCCCCACCACGATCCGAGGATCTCGCTCACGATCAGTTCGGCGTCCAGCGGGCTGCGCACGGCCAGCAGCTCGCGCGCGTGCCGCAGCATCCCATCGAAGATCGCGGCGATCTCGCCGCCCGGCATCGGCGGCTCGGCCGCGGGCTCCCCGGCGGACGGAAGGCTGCTACGGGGACTCACGCCCCCTAGCTTCTCAGATCCCGCCACCCAGAACGCTGCACTTCTCCACCCGGCGGGCCCGGAACCCCGTCCCAGCCAGGTGAACTCCAGCACACCGACCCCCTCGTCCGGCCCCGGTGACCGGACGCCCGAGGAGGCTCCGGGGGTCAGCCTTCGCAGGCCCACGGGGTGACGCTGCCGGACGGCGGGGCCGACTTGACCCGGCAGGTGAGCTGCTCGCGCGCCATGCGCTCGACCAGATCGGGAGTGGGGGACAGTCCCAGATGGGTCATGCGCGCCTGGACGTCGGCGACGCACCGCGCCACGTCCGCCACGTCGAAGATCACGAACTCGGCGGCCAGCCGGCTCGTGAGCAGGTCGCGGGTCTCGCTCCGGTGATCGGCAAGTGCAGGCATCGCACGCCTCCGCGCCCGAGGGACCGGCGGACGGGGGTGAACCGCCGGATGGAGGCGCGGCCGGACGCGCACCGCCCGGCAGGCCGCCGCAACCCCGCCTCGATGTCTCATTTCAGCGCGTTCCCGCCGCCTGTCAAGACCTCCGCGGGCCCCGACCCTCCGCCGCCGCCCACGCCCCCATCGCGACTCACACCAGCCCCGGCACCCGCTCAACCAGGCGGTTCGGCACCCCGGGAGCCGGACGCCACATCGGCCCCACCGGACCCGCCGGGCGCCTCGGCCGACGCCCCGGCCGACGCCCCGGCCGACGCCTCGGACCAGGCGGCGTGATGGCGCGCGGCCCAGTCACCGGTGACCCGCCCGGTGGCCATCCCGCGAAGGGCGCCGGGATCGCGGAGCGCCTCCCACAGATGGCCCAGGGTGACGACCGCGATGGCCAGGAACAGCCAGTCGTGGACGAAGGTCGCGCCGGTCCGCCACCGGTCGGGCCAGGGATCCGGCCAGGTCAGCATCGCGCCGGTGCCGAGCATGACCAGCGCCGCTCCCGCGGTGAACGCGGCGTTGAGCTTCTGCCCGGCGTTGAACTTCCCGACGGGGACGACGCCGCGCCCGTTCACGACCGCGCGCCGCCGCCCGCTCCGCAGCCAGTGCCCGTCGTGCGGCCCGAACCGGTTCAGCCTGCCCAGATCGCGCCGGAACGCGCGCGAAGCCAGCCCCAGCAGCGTCGGCACCGGCAGCAGCAGCCCGCAGTAGATGTGGACGGGCTTGACGATCTCGCGGTGCCCGACCATCGTCGCGAACGCCGGTATGTACAGCATGAACGCCGTGACCAGGCAGATCAGCATCAGCAGCGCCGTCAGGTGATGCACCCAGCGCTCCGCCAGGCTGAATCGCACCAGCAGGGCGCGTCCGTCAGGTCGGCGCATCGTCGCGTCCGTTCGATCGGCCCACCCAGGCGTCCACGTCGTAGCCCCGGTCCTCCCAGTAGCCGGGGTGGACGGTCTCGGTCACCTCGATGCGCCCCAGCCACTTGAGCGACTTGTAGCCGTACATCGGCGCGACGAACAGCCGGACCGGCCCGCCGTGGTCGTGGCTGACCGGCTTGCCCTGCATCGAGGTCGCGACCAGGACGTCCCGGCGGCGTGCCTGCTCCAGCGTCAGCGACTCGGTGTACGCGCCGTCGAACGAGTGGAACCGCACCGCACGCGCACGAGGCGACACGCCCGCCGCGTCCAGCAGGTCGGGCAGCGCCACGCCCGACCACTCCACGTGCGGCACCCGCCATCCCGTCACGCACTGGAAATCGCGCCGCACCCGCGTCTGCCGCAGCGCCGCGAGCTCCGCCGGCGAGTACCCGCGCGGATGGTCCACCAGGCCGTCCACCCGGACCCGCAGGTCACGCGGCGTGCGCACCGTCCCCACCACCGAGTAGAACCGGAATCCGCCGACCGCGGGCAGGACGTTGCCGAGGCCGCTCACCGGCGAGAAGGCCCGCGTCACCTCCCGCTGGACGGACGCGCCGACGGCGACCCCGGCCGCGCCGAGACCCAGCATCCCCAGCACGATCCGGCGGCCGACAGGTGCGCCGCGTCGCTCGTCCACGCCTTCATTCGACCACCGCCTCGCCGCCTCCGCCACGGTGCGCGGCGGCCCGTAAGACTTCCGCAAGAATTGGCCGGACGCACCGCCGCCGGGAGGAACGACATGCCGATCACGCTGCCGATCGAGGACGCGGCGAACGACCTGCTCAACCGGGACCCGTTCGCGCTCCTGACCGCCATGCTGCTGGACCAGCAGGTCCCGCTGGAGCGCGCCTTCGCCGCCCCGGCGGAGCTGGCCGAGCGCCTCGGCCACGACCCGGACCCCGAGGAGATCGCCGCCCACGACCCGGACGCGCTGGTCGAGATCTTCAGCCGCAAGCCCGCCCTGCACCGCTACCCGAAGGCGATGGCGGCCCGCGTCCAGTCCCTGGCCCGCGCGATCGTCGACGACCACGGCGGCGACGCCACCCGCATCTGGAAGGACGCCGCGACCGGCGAGGACCTCTACAAGCGCGTCGCCGCCCTCCCCGGCTACGGCGAGCAGAAGGCGAAGATCTTCGTCGCCCTCCTCGGCAAGCGCCTGGACGTCCGCCCGGACGGCTGGCGCGAGGCCGCCGGCTCCTACGGTGACGAGGGCTCGTTCCGCTCCGTCGCCGACATCGTGGACGAGGAGTCCCTCGGCAAGGTCCGCTCCTTCAAGCAGGAGATGAAGGCCGCCGCCAAGGCCGCCAAGATCGGGACGGCCAAGCCCCGCAAGTAGCGGACCGCCGCTTCACCCCGCCGAGGGTGTCCGAAACCGGCCTCGCGAGCGCTGTCCCAACGGTCTCAACAGCCTCCCCCTAATAAAGAGGACAACCCTCTACAGCGATGTACAAGGTCACGCCCTGGTTTCAGGCGCCCACAGGCGGGTCGTCCGCCCCACGCGCCACCCCATCGTCTTTACCTTCTTTTTGCTTGTTGACAGGGCGGCAGGTCAGCGTCGTTTCGGTGCGTCCGGAAAGAAGGCCGGGCCGGACGGATGGCACGTCCGCCCGGCGCCGCGTGCTCGATCCGGCGTACCATCGGCCACTCGCCGTCCGGAAGAGCACCATTCCGGCGGGTGTCCTCCTGTGCGCGTGATCCACCGTCCGACCCGCGCGCCGGGTGCCGTGTCCGTCATATGCGGATCGGTGACAAGGACTTCCGCCGGGGGCAAAGCGTCGAGATGATGAGAACCTGACTTCGACGGGTGTTGTGATGGAGGTGGGAGCGTTAGCCTGCTCCCATTCACACATAGTGATGAGAACTTGCCGCGCGGTACGGGACCCCCTGGGGCGGAGGTGTTGCCTGTGAGCACCGAGACGTCCGTTCCGCGTCCCCGGCTCTCCCGGCTGAAGGGTCAGCCTATGGATGCGTCCGATGCAGCCCTGTACGCCACCCTGCTGAAGGAGGCCCCCGCCGGGATCGCGCTCTTCGACACCGGGCTGAAGTGCCGGCGCGTCAACGACGCGCTCGCGGCCATGCTCGGCGTGTCGGCGGCCGACCTGACCGGGCGCCGCCCGGGCGAGGTGCTGGCCGAGGAGACCGCCGCCGCCTTCGCGGCCGCGCTCGGCGCCGTCCTCGCCGACGACCGGCCGATCACCGACGCCGAGCTCGCCGTTGGCGGCCGGATCCTGTCGTGCAGCTGGATCCCGGCGCGCGGCGGGGCCCAGCAGGACGCCAAGGGCGCCACCGCCAAGGACGCCAAGGGCAAGGGCAAGGCGCGCCCGCCCAAGCAGGCCGCCTGGGAGGACAAGCCGGTCGGCGTCGTCCTCACCGCCCTGGACGTCACCGAGCGGCGCCGCGCCGAGGAGGTCATCCGGCGCAAGGAGCAGCGCTACCGCTCCCTGGTCGAGGCCAGCTCCCAGGTCGTGTGGGTGGCCGCGGCGGACGGCGCCGCCATCGACGACGCGCCCGAGTGGCGCGAGATCACCGGCCAGACCCCGGACGACTACGCGGGCGGCGGCTGGCTGGCCGTCGTCCACCCCGAGGACCGGCCGCGGATCGAGGAGATCTGGAGCGAGGCCGTCGCGGGCGACCGGGTCTTCGAGACCGGCTACCGGATCCGCACCCGCAGCGGCGCCTACCGGCACTTCGACGTGCGGGCGGTGCCGATCTGGCAGGGCGACCGGGTGATCGAGTGGGTCGGCGCCAACACCGACGTCACCGGCCAGAAGGAGGCCGAGGAGATGCGCGGCCGCCTCACCGAGCAGCTCTCGGCGGCGGCGCTGCGCACGGCCCGGCTCCAGCAGGCCACCTCGATGCTGGCCGAGGCGCTGACCGTCGCCCAGGTCGTCCAGGTGATCACCGAGGTCGGCCGGTCGGCGATCGGCGCGGACTACTCGGCCGTCGCGCTGCTGGACGACGACAAGCTGCGGCTGTCGATCGTCACCCCGGCCCCGCCCGGCGGCGGCGAGCCCGCGGCCGACCAGGCCCGTCCGGTCCGGGACGACATCCGGGTCAGCGACCAGACGGTCATGTCGGTGGCCGTCCGGGAGGGCCGCCCGTTCCTGGCCCAGAGCCCCACCGACCTGCGGCTCCAGCTCGGCGGGGACGAGGCGGAGCTGTTCACCCAGCACGCCGAGGAGCGGGCCTGGGTCGGCCTGCCGCTGCTCGCCGCGGGCGCGCCGATCGGGGCCCTGCGGTTCTCGTTCAAGCGCCCCCGGGAGATCACCGAGGAGGAGAAGGTCTTCCTCGAGGCCCTCGCCGGCCAGTGCGCCCTGGCCGTCGAGCGGGCGCTGCTGTTCGAGCGGGAGCACAAGACCGCCGAGGAGCTCCAGCTCAGCCTGCTGCCGAGCGACCTGCCGCAGCTGCCGGGCATGGTGCTGGCCGCCCGGTACAACCCGGCCACCCGGCACGTCCAGGTCGGCGGCGACTGGTACGACGTGTTCCGGCTGCCGGACGACCGGCTCGCCGTGGCCGTCGGGGACGTCATGGGCAAGGGCGTCCGGGCCGCCGCCGGGATGGGCCGCGTCCGCAACGCGCTGCGGGCCCTCGCCCTGAACGACCCGCGCCCGGCCGCGGTCCTGTCCGGCCTGGACCGGCTGTTCTCGGCCACCGAGGACGAGGAGCAGTTCACCACCGTCGCCTACGCGGTGATCGACCCCGAGACCGGGCGCGGCGCCTTCAGCAACGCCGGCCACCCGCCGCCCCTCCTGATCTCCCCGGACGCCGACGCCCGGGTCTCCACCCGGGAGCCCGGCACCCCGCTCGGCTGGCCCTCCCAGCGGCAGCAGACAAGTTTTTCCATCGAAACCGGCAACACTGTGGTCTTCTATTCCGATGGACTTGTGGAGAACCGTAGGCGTGGGGTGGACGCCGGGCTCGAGGAACTGGCCACGGTCGCGACGGACGCCCCACCTGAAGTGGTAGGAGACCCAGAGAGACTCGTCGACTTTCTGGTCGATCGGATGCTTGCCGGGTATGAGCAGGTGGACGATGTGACCGTACTTGCCCTGCATGTCCCGCCGAAGTCCCCGTGATGCCCGTGTAGAAGTTCCGCCGAAGGCGGCGAGAAGACGGCGTAGTACGTACGAAGGACCGCCGTGCGCCCTCTAAGGTGGTGTGTTACCGGGCAGCACACCCAAGCGGAATGCGCAGCCGTGCCAGAGTGCTTGACCCTAGTAAGAGCGGGTACGCTGCGGTCCCGCACAGGGTGCCCGTCCCGGTGCACGTGGTCCCACTCCTAGTGAGGCCCGTCCCGTCAGGGCGCTTGGGTCAGCCAACCCACACGTTCGTTCGAGAGGTATTTGTGTCGCCTGCTAGCTCGACCTCGAAGGCATCAGACCTGCACGAGACCGTCATCGCGCAGCTGATCGAGCGTGGGAAGTCCCAGGGCAATCACCTCGACGCCGACGACCTCCGCCGTACGTTCGAGGAGGCCGAGATCCCCATGTCGATGGCCCCCAAGATTCTGCGTGCCCTGAGCAAGGAGGGTGTGATCGTCGTCGTGAGCGCCGCCGACTCAGCGGCGCCGAAGCGGACGCGTAAGCGTGCGGCCGCGCCGGCGCGCAAGCCCAAGACCGCCGCTGCCGCCAAGGAGCAGCAGCCCGACACCGTGACCGCCGTCGTCGGCGACGACGAGAGCGAGGCCGCTCCGGCCCCGGCGGCGAAGGCCTCGGCCAAGAAGGCCGCGCCTGCCAAGCCCAAGAAGGCCGCCGCCAAGAAGGCCGCGCCGAAGAAGGGCGAGACCGGCCCCACCGCGAAGGCGAAGAAGGTCGGCGACGACCCCGAGATGGACGACGACGTCGACGTCGAGGACCTCGACGAGGACCTGAGCGACCTCGAGGCCGACCTGGGCGACGACTCCGGGGCGGAGACGTCCGACCAGGCCGAGCAGGACGGCGACGACGAGGAGGAGCGCGCCCCCGCGGCCGCTGCCACCGCCAAGCCCGGCGCCGCCCCGGCCAAGTCCGAGGAGGAGTCGTTCACCCTCGGTGACGACGACGAGGACGCCCCGGCCCAGCAGATCGCCGCCGCCGGCGCGACCGCCGACCCGGTCAAGGACTACCTCAAGCAGATCGGCAAGGTCCCCCTGCTGAACGCCGAGCAGGAGGTCGAGCTCGCCAAGCGGATCGAGGCCGGCCTGTTCGCCGAGGAGCGGCTCGCCACCGAGGTGGGCACCCTCTCCGAGGAGGACCAGGAAGACCTCGAGTGGATCGCCGAGGACGGCCGCCGCGCCAAGAACCACCTGCTGGAGGCCAACCTCCGCCTGGTGGTCTCGCTGGCCAAGCGGTACACCGGCCGCGGCATGCTGTTCCTGGACCTGATCCAGGAGGGCAACCTCGGTCTGATCCGCGCGGTCGAGAAGTTCGACTACACCAAGGGCTACAAGTTCTCCACGTACGCCACCTGGTGGATCCGGCAGGCGATCACCCGCGCGATGGCCGACCAGGCCCGCACCATCCGCATCCCGGTGCACATGGTCGAGGTCATCAACAAGCTCGCCCGCGTCCAGCGCCAGATGCTCCAGGACCTCGGCCGCGAGCCGACCCCGGAGGAGCTGGCCAAGGAACTCGACATGACCCCGGAGAAGGTCGTCGAGGTGCAGAAGTACGGCCGCGAGCCGATCTCCCTGCACACCCCGCTGGGCGAGGACGGCGACAGCGAGTTCGGCGACCTGATCGAGGACTCCGAGGCCATCGTCCCGGCGGACGCGGTCAGCTTCACGCTCCTCCAGGAGCAGCTGCACTCCGTCCTGGACACCCTGTCCGAGCGTGAGGCGGGCGTGGTCTCCATGCGGTTCGGCCTGACCGACGGTCAGCCGAAGACCCTGGACGAGATCGGCAAGGTCTACGGCGTGACGCGCGAGCGCATCCGCCAGATCGAGTCCAAGACCATGTCCAAGCTGCGCCACCCGTCCCGCAGCCAGGTCCTGCGCGACTACCTGGACTGATCGGATCGTGAGAAACGCCCCCGCCGCGCGGCGGGGGCGTTCTTGCTGTCCAGGGACGTGCACTCTGTGTGCGTGGGCGTGCACGCAGAGCCCGCATGGCTCGTGGATGCGGGCTCCGCGTCAGGGGTGGCGGATCACGCCTGTGCCAGGGGGGATCACGCCTGGAGGATGACGTCCAGGTTGGGGCCGTTGAGCTCGGCGGCGTGGCCGAGGTCGGTGACGGCCTTGAGGAGCTCCTCGGGGGTGGCCGGGTCGGCGCCGGCCTGGAGCAGGTCGTGGGCGATCTTGCCGCGGGTGGCCTTCGCCATGTGGCTGACGACCGTCCGCTTCGGGACGCCGCCGAGGAAGAACTCGCGGAAGACGCGGACGGCGACGGCGGGTTGCCGGGCCTTCCAGGCGGCCGCGTACGGGCCGGAGCGCATGTCCACGACGAGACCGTCGGGGAGATCGGCGAGGGCCTCGGCCATGGCGGGGCGCCAGAGCGCCGCCAGCCGTCCCTCCGGCGGGAGGGAAACGCCCATGGCGAGCCGGTATGGGGGGATGCGGTCGGTGAGCCGCAGCGCGCCCCACAGGCCCGAGAAGATGATGATCTGCTCGGCGGCGGAGTCCGCCGGTAGCTCGTCCAGGGCGAGGTTGTCGTACAGGACGCCCTGGTAGAGCTCGGCGACCTGCAGCGTCGGGGCCTCGAGCAGCGCCCGGTTGCGGGCCAGCGCCTCGTCGGTCTGCCCGGTTGGAAGGCCGAGCACGTCCGCGGCGTCCTCGCGCCGGCACGTCTCGCCGAGCGCGCCCAGGACCCGCTCGCGGACGGGGTTCAGGGCGGGGAAGCTGAGGGACGCGAGATCCAGCGGCGGGCCGTCCCCGGTGCGGGCCTTCTTCTCGGACGGCGGCAGCAGGATCAGCACGGTTCCCCCCGATGGTGCGACTTACGTTTCGTTCCCGTCGTTCTGGGCGGTTCCCGGACACAATGATCCCAGGGCTCCGGACGGCGGTGCCTCCAGGATATGAGCCCTTCGGGGGTTTGTGCAGGTCGCGGCTTGGGGAATGGACGGAGTGTGAGCAAACGAACACAATGGGTGTCCTGTTCGTCACAGCAGAACGGCGGCCATCGACGTGCGATGACCGCCGGACGGCGATTCACTTATTTCGAGGGCTAACGCTCGTCCTCCGGAGCGGTTGCCGGGGTCGTCAGCCTGTCTGTCTCATCCTGAATGTCGGCCCCGTTCGAGCGGAGCGCCTCTGCGTACTTGCGCCCGTGGTGGGCGCAGAACAGAAGGTCGCCGCCGCCTACAAGGACCGCACGGACGTAGGCCTGAGCGCCACAGCGGTCGCACCGGTCGGCGGCCGTCAGCGGCTTGGTCGGGGCAAGGGCTCCAGTCACGGCACCTTCCTCATGAAGTCGGGGTCGGTACTTAGGACAACATCTAACCCGACGCTGACGTTCCCAACCTGCTTCTCAGTACGCCCACAGCAGAATGGCCGCTTAAGTGACCGAGGTCACACCGGTTCGATCATGTGGCGTCCCAGCGGAACAGGCGCGCCGCGATGCCGCCGGCCACCACCGCGATACCCAGCAGGATCGCCATCTGCGGAAGCGCGGACGCGGGGCCGAGGCCGCGCGCCATCACGTTCAGCATCCCCTCGTTCAGATACCGCAGCGGGAAGATGTACGAGAGGACCTGCATCCACTTCGGCGCGTAGTCCAGCGGGAAGAACGACCCGCCGAGGAACGCCATCGGCAGGACGATCAGCTGCGTCACCGTCTGCGCGGTCTCCTGGGTCTTGGCCCAGGCCCCGACCAGCATCCCGAGCGACAGGAACGTCAGCACGCCGCAGATCACCAGCGGGATCGACATCCACCACGCGTGCTGCAGCTTCAGCCCGAAGAACGGCAGCTGCGCCACGAGCAGGAACACCGCGAGCTGGCCGAGCGCGATGCCGAGGCTCACCACGATCCGCGCGCCGAACACCGTCGGGATCGGCACCGGAGCCAGCCGCAGCCGGCGCAGCAGGCCCTTGGTCCGCCACAGCACGAGCGTCTGCGACGCGCCGAACATGCCGGCGGACGCGAGCGCCCAGCCCAGCAGGGACGGCGTGAAGAAGTTGATGCCCTTGATCGAGTCGTCCTCGACCCGCTGCCCGGCGACCGTGTACGTCGGCGGACGGCCGGTCGCGGCGAGGTTCGCCGAGTTCGCGACCTGCTGCACGATCGACTGGACCACGCCGGACTTCACCTGGTCGGCGCCGGAGTAGTGGACGACGATCCTCCCGCCGCTCTGCTCCACCGCCGCGTCCGCGTCGCCCTTGCCGACCTTCTTCAGCGCGGCCGCGCGGTCGTCGTTCCGGCTGATCTTCACGGTCTTGCCCAGGTCGCCGGACGGGTCGTGCGCCACGGCCTGGTCGAGCACCGGCACCGCGCCGATCTCGACCACCTTGACCTTGCCGGTCGACTGCTTGCCGAACACCCCGCCGAAGATCACCAGGAACAGCAGGGGGAACAGGATCGTGAAGAACAGCGCCCCGCGGTCCCGCCGGAAGCCGAAGAACAGCGCCCGCGACAGCGACTTGAAACTGTCGAAATTGCTCACGCTGTGCCCCCCGCATGCCTCCGGTGCGCCCGAAGGCGGCGCCTTCCCTCGCTCGTTCCTCGCTCAGTCCAGGCGCCGCCGCGCCCCTCCGGCATGCTCATGCCCTGTACTCCCGTCCAGTGAGATCCAGGAAGACGTCCTCGAGCGTGGCGCCGCGGATCTGGACGCCGTCCAGGGCGTCCTTGGCGGAGAGCTCCGCGACGACCGAGGACGGGTCGCGGGTCTCGACGATCAGGGAGACGCCGTCGTCGGCCACCTCGTCCACGCCGGTCAGGCGGCGGGCGTCCTCGGCGGACAGGACGCCGCTGGCCACGCTGATGCGGGTCGGCGCGTCCAGGCCGCGGACGAGCGCGGCGGGCGGGCCGAGCTTGAGGATCTGGCCGCGGTCCATGATCGCGACGCGGTCGCAGAGCACCTCGGCCTCGTCCATGTAGTGCGTGGTCAGCACGATCGTGCGGCCGTCGGTGTTGATCGCGCGCAGCACGTCCCACAGGTTGCGCCGGGCCTGCGGGTCCAGAGCGGCGGTCGGCTCGTCCAGGAAGACCAGCTCGGGGTCGTGGACGAGCGCGCACGCGATGGACAGGCGCTGCGCCTGGCCGCCGGAGAGCTTCTCGACGCGTTCGTCGGCCTTCTCGGTGAGCCCGACGGTCTCGAGCATCTCGTCGGCCTTGCGCGCGGACACGCCGTACAGCGAACCGAACGTGCGCAGCTGCTCGCGCGCGGTGAGTCGCTCGAAGAAGGACGTCGCCTGGAGCTGGACGCCGATCCGGGGCAGCAGCTTGGGGTTGCGCGGCCACGGCTTCAGGCCGAGCAGTTCGACCTCACCCTCGTCGGCCTCCCGCAGCCCCTCGACGATCTCCAGGGTGGTCGTCTTCCCGGCGCCGTTCGGGCCGAGGATGCCGAAGAACTCGCCATCCCCGACCTCGAAGGAGACCCCGTCCACGGCTTGCACGTCTCCATAACGTTTGCGCAGGCCGTGCACGCTGATGGTGTTTGTCATAGAAAGACCCTAGAACGCTGTGACCTGCGCCTCCAATCATCCTGGGGGTGGATTCCACCGTCTCCACCCCTGGTCCCGGAATGTGTGGAGCGGCGTGCCTGTCGGTGGAGTGTCGGTCCCCGGGGGTACCCTCATGCCGACCGTCCATCCCCCGAGGAGCACAGCAGTTGACCGCCGTCACAGCCGAAGCGACCGCAGACGACCAGCAGGGCTACTCCGCCCGGCACCTCTCGGTGCTGGAAGGGCTGGAGGCCGTCCGCAAGCGACCCGGCATGTACATCGGGTCCACCGACTCCCGGGGCCTTGCGCACTGCCTCTGGGAGATCGTCGACAACTGCGTCGACGAGGCCCTGGCCGGGTACTGCACGCACATCAACGTCGTGCTGCGCGCCGACGGCTCGTTCGAGGTCGGTGACGACGGCCGCGGCATCCCCGTCGACATCGAGCCGAAGACCGGCCTGCCGGGCATCGAGCTGGTGATGACGCGGCTGCACGCGGGCGGCAAGTTCGGCGGTGTCTCCTACACCGCGTCCGGCGGTCTGCACGGCGTCGGCGCGTCGGTCGTGAACGCCCTGTCGGCCCGGCTCGACGTCGAGGTCGACCGCTACGGCGAGACCCACGCGATCAGCTTCCGCCGCGGCCTGCCGGGCGAGTTCGCCGACGAGGGGCGGCCCAACGCCCGGTTCAAGAAGAAGTCCGGGCTGCGCCAGATCGGCAAGGTCGCCAAGAAGGCCACCGGCACCCGTGTCCGGTTCTGGCCGGACATGCAGATCTTCCTCAAGGGCGCGACGGTCGACACCCAGCTCGTCCTCGACCGGATGCGGCAGACCGCCTTCCTCATCCCCGGCCTGACCATCGACGTCCGGGACGAGCGCGGTGAGGAGGTCGTCGCCGAGACCTTCCGGTTCGACGGCGGCATCTCCGAGTTCTGCACCTACATGGCCAAGGACCAGCCGCTCGTCGACGTGCTGCGGCTGCAGGGGCGCGGCCACTTCACCGAGACCGTCCCGGTGCTGGACGACCAGGGCCACCTGGTCCCGACCGAGGTCGAGCGCGACCTCGAGGTGGACGTCGCGCTGCGCTGGGGCTCCGGCTACGACACGATCACCCGCTCGTTCGTCAACGTCATCGCCACCCCCAAGCACGGCACCCACGTGCGCGGCTTCGACCGCGCCCTGCTCAAGGTGCTCAACGAGCAGCTGCGCGCGACCAAGCTGCTGAAGGTCAACGACGACGACGTCATCAAGGACGACGTGCTCGAGGGCCTCACCGCCGTCATCACCGTCCGGCTGCCCGAGCCGCAGTTCGAGGGGCAGACCAAGGAGGTCCTCGGCACCTCGGCCGCCACCCGGATCGTGTCGCAGGTGGTGAGCCGGGAGCTCAAGGCGATCTTCGAGAACCCGGGGCGCGGCATGAAGCTGCCGCTGCGCACCGTCCTGGAGAAGGTCGCGGGCGCGGCCAAGACCCGCATCGCGGCCCGTACCCAGCGCGACAACCAGCGCCGCAAGAACGCGCTGGAGAGCTCGGCGCTCCCCGCCAAGCTGGTCGACTGCCGCACCGCCGACGACCGCAGCGAGCTGTTCATCGTCGAGGGCGACTCGGCCCTCGGCACCGCCAAGCTCGCCCGCGACTCGGAGTTCCAGGCGCTGCTGCCGATCCGCGGCAAGATCCTGAACGTGCAGAAGGCGTCGGTCGCCGACGTGCTGAAGAACACCGAGTGCGCCGCGATCATCCAGGTGATCGGGGCCGGTTCGGGCCGCTCGTTCGACCTGGAGAACGCCCGCTACGGCCGCGCGATCCTGATGGCCGACGCGGACGTCGACGGCAGCCACATCCGCACCCTGCTGCTGACCCTCTTCTACCGCTACATGCGGCCGATGCTCGAGGCCGGACGCGTCTTCGCCGCCGTCCCGCCGCTGCACCGGATCGAGCTGATCAAGCCGAAGAAGGGCCAGGACAAGTACATCTACACCTACACCGACGCGGAACTGCGGCAGCGCCTGCTGGAGCTGGAGCGCAAGGGCCAGCGCTGGAAGGAGCCCATCCAGCGCTACAAGGGCCTCGGTGAGATGGACGCCGACCAGCTGGCCGAGACCACGATGGACCCGCGGCACCGGATGCTGCGCCGCATCCGCGTCGAGGACGCCGAGGCGGCCGCGAAGGTGTTCGAGCTGCTCATGGGCAGCGAGGTCGCCCCGCGCCGCGAGTTCATCATCGGCGGCGCGGCCGAGCTGGACATGAACCGCATCGACACCTGATCGGATCGATGACGACGAAGGCCGCGTCCCCGGGTTCCGGGGGGCGCGGCCTTCGCGTGTTCCGCGTTCGTCGCGGGGTGGCGCTTCAGGCGGCGGCGGATGCTGCTCGTCGCGCTGGGCGCGCTCGTCGCGCGGTACACCGATGGGTATCGGCCGGTGTTCTGGGTGATCGCGGGGCTGGCGGCCGTCGCGACGGCTGTCGTCGCGCTCGTCGTGCGCGACGGCGAGCCGCCCGCGCCGGGACGGCTCGACCTGCCGGGTGCGGCGCTGCTCGCCGGGGTGCTGGTCAGTCTGCTCCTGGGGATCGGTCAGGGGCGTGCCTGGGGCTGGACGTCCGGGCGCGTCCTGGGGCCGTTCGCCGCGACGGTGGTGCTGGGCGTGCTCTGGGTCGTGGTGGAGCGGCGGGCGGCCGAGCCGCTCGTGGACATCGGGATGCTCACCCATCGCGGCACGGTCGGCGCGAGCGTCGCGTCGATGCTGCTCGGGTTCGCGCTGTACGGGGGGTTCACGCTGATCCCCAACTTCGTGCAGACGCCGGCGCGGGCGGGGTACGGGTTCGGGGCGTCCGTGCTGGCGGCCGGGTTGTTCCTGCTGCCGACGACGTTGCTGATGCTCGTGGTGTCCACGCAGGCGGGACGGTTGATGCGGCGGATGCCGGCGGCCGTTCTCGTCGCCGCGGGGTCGGTGCTGACGGCGCTCGCGGTCGGGTGGCCCGCGGTCTCGCATGCTCACCGGTGGGACGTGTACGGCGCGACGGTCCTGCTGGGGATCGGGGTCGGGCTGGCGTTCGCGGCGCTCGGGACGATGGCGGTCGAGCACGTCCGGCCGGAGCAGACGGCCGTGGCCAGTGCCGTGAACAGCCTGGTCAGGCTCTCCGGCGCGGCGTGGCCGGGGCGGTCACCACGGCGTTGCCGGCCCGGGACACACTGCCGCACACGACCGTCCCGACCGAGCACGCCTACACGACCGGGTTCGCGCTCGGCGGCGGTGTCGCGTTGCCGGCCGCCGTCGCGGCGCTGGTCTTCCATGCGCTCACGCGGGATCAAGGCTGATCGGCACAGTGTGACGGGCGGTCCGGAGTGTGGCGGGGATCTTGTCGGTGGCGCGGGCGATGATCATCGAGACGGAGCCGTATCGGTCGCGCCATCGTCCGATTCGTGTGGAATCGGTCAAGTGCTCAGGGTCCCCGTCGTCGCGTCGGCCGGGGCGTGGCGGGATTGTCCTAGGTGGTGCTTATTCTGCCGCCATGTCGTCCGGACTCCATCAGGTCGCCGTGCTCGCGGTTCCGCCGCAGTCGCCGTTCGAGCTGGCCAGCGTCGCGCAGGTCTTCGGTGTCGCGCACCCGGGCGTCCCGGCGCGCTACGCGTTCGCGGTGTGCGCCGAGACGCCGGGCGCCGTGCCCGCCCTGGGGGGCTGCCCGCTGTCGGTCGAGCACGGCCTCGACCTGCTGGACGGCGCCGACACCGTGATCGTCGCCGGGTGGCCCGACCACGCGGCCCGTCCGTCCGATGGGCTGGTCGCGGCTCTGCGCGGCGCGCACGCACGGGGTGCGCGTGTCGTCGGGCTCTGCTCGGGGGCGTTCGCGCTGGCGGCGACTGGACTGCTCGACGGACGGTCGGCCACGACGCACTGGCGCATGGCCGACGAGCTGGCCGACCGGTATCCGGACGTGACCGTCTGCCCGGACGAGTTCTACATCGACCACGGAGACGTCGCGACCAGCGCCGGGCCGGGCGCCGCCGTCGATCTGGCGCTGGCGCTCGTCCGGCGGGACCACGGCGCGGCGTACGCCGCCGAGATCGCCCGGCACATGGTGGTGCCGCCGCACCGGGACGGCGGTCAGCGGCAGTACTCGCGGCTCGCACCGCGGCCCGGCCGGGCGGCCGAGGAGACCCTGGCGGCGGTGGTGGCGTGGGCGGAGGCGAACCTGCACCGGCCGATCGGCGTCGCGGAGCTGGCGGCGCACGGCGCGGTCTCGCCCCGGACGCTGGCCCGGCTGTTCGAGCGGGAGCTCGGCGTCGCGCCCGGCCGGTGGCTGCTGCGGCGGCGCATCGAGACGGCCCGTACCCTGCTGGAACGCACCGACGCGACCGTCGAGGCCGTCGCCGCGGCCTGCGGTTTCGTCGACCTGTCCAACTTCCGGCGCCGGTTCGCCGCCGAGACCGGCACGACCCCCGGGCGGTACCGGCGGGTGTTCTCCACTCCGGAGGATGCTCCACCTCGGGGTGGAGCGGCCGAACTCGGGCCCAGCTCCGATGTCCCGGAGGGCGCCGCTCCGTAGCTTCGAGGTATGAGCACTCCCGTGAACGTCCTGATCGTCCTCCTCGTCCTGGGCCTGGTCCTGCTGCGGCAGCTCACGCCCCGCCGGATCAAGGAGGCGAAGATGTACACGCTTCCGGTGATCCTCGTGGTCATGGGCGTGGTGCAGGGAGGGCTGGTCGACCGTGCGCACGAGGCCCTCAGCATCGGGCTGCTGGCGGTGGAGGCGGTCGTCGGGCTGCTGCTCGGCGCGATGCGGGCCACCACGATGCGGCTCTGGCGCGAGCCCGACGGCTCGCTCTGGCAGCGCGGCGGCGGCCTGACGATCGTCGCGTGGATCGCGTCGATCGCCGTCCGGATCGGGCTGATCGGCATCGCCTACGCTGTCGGCGTGCATACCGGATCGGGAAACCTGATCGCCTTCCTCGGCCTGTCCCTGCTCGCCCAGTACGCGATCCTGGCCATGCGGTCCCGTTCCCTGCCCACGCGGCGCACCGGTGCCGGCGCCGCCGCATGAGCGAACGTCCGGTGGCGCGCCCGCCCCGCGGCTCCTCCACGGGCGCGCCTCCCGAATCCTCCGGCTCGGCCGGAGCCCCGGCTTCGGTCATCGAAGCCGATCGCCCGTCCCGTCCGGCGAGGCAGGGGCCGCTGCAGTGGATGGGGCGGTATGTGGCGTTCCAGGGGTGGTGGAGCGCGTGTGAAGCGGAGCGGTCGCCCGGCCGGAACGGAGCGTCCGTCGACCGGATGGAACGGCTCGTCGCGCGAAGCGGCCTGCTGATCTGGGGGTTCGGCTTCTACACGCTGGCGGCGTTGAAGTCCGGTCCGCACCCGGCCGCCGCTTGGGCGGGGTTGGTCGTCCTGAGCCTGCTGGCCGCCGCCGGGCTGGCCTGGGGCCTGGCGGGCTTCGCTCGCGACGACGCGTCCCGGTGGCTGCTGCTGCCGCTCGGGATCACCGTCCTGTCCGGGTTCGGCGTGAACCTGATCGACCCGCACGTCGGGGCGCTCACGTTCGCCTACGTCGCGTCCGGGATCGCCGTGGCCCGCCGTCCGGGACTGGACGGGGCGCTGTTCATGGCCGGGACCGCCGGCACGCTCGCGGGCATCCAGCTCGTCACCGAGCAGTCGGTGGCCTTCTGGTCGCTCATGTCCTTCTTCGGCGTCTACGCGGTCGCGCTCGCGCTGCGGGAGCGGCGCCAGCGGCGGCGGTCGGAGGCCAACGAGGCGACGCTCGCCGAGCGGTCCCGGATGGCGCGGGAGATCCACGACATCCTGGCGCACTCGCTGTCGGCGCAGATCGTCCACCTGGAGGGCGCGCGGCTGCTGCTGACCCGGGACGACGACCGCGAGCGGGCGCTCGAGCGGGTCGAGCGGGCGCAGCGGCTCGCCCGGACGGGCCTGGAGGAGACCCGGCGGGCCCTGGCCGCACTGCGGGGCGAGGCGCCGGAGCTGGACGAGGCGCTGGCCGAACTCGCCGACGAGTTCCACGCGGCGACGGGCCGTCCGGCCGATCTGGAGATCACCGGGACGCAGCACGACCTGACCTCGGCCAGGGCCTTGGCGCTGGTCCGGACGGCGCAGGAGGCGCTGACGAACGTCCGCAAGCACGCGCCCGGCGCGTCCGTGCGGATCCGCCTGGACCACCTGCCGGACGCCGTCCAGCTCACCGTCACCGACACCGGCGGCACCGAGGAGCCCGTCATCGCGACCGCGGGCGGGTACGGGCTGGTGGGCATGCGGGAGCGCGCGGAGCTGGTAGGTGGGACCCTGGAGGCCGGACCGGACGGCAAGGGCTTCCGGGTGGCGCTTCGGATACGGGTGTGACGGGCGAACGAGTGACGCGGGTCGTCGTGGTGGACGACCAGACGGTGGTGCGCGAGGGGCTCGTCCTGCTGCTGGAACTGCTGCCGGGACTGGAGGTCGCGGGCTCGGCGGGCGACGGCGAGCAGGCGCTGGAGGTGGTCGCGCGGGTCGCGCCCGACGTGGTCCTCATGGACCTGCGGATGCCCCGCATGGACGGGGTGGAGGCGACCGCGAGGATGCGCGAGCTCCACCCGGAGGTCGAGGTGGTCGTCCTGACCACCTACGCCGACGACGAGTCGATCTTCGCGGCGCTGCGCGCGGGCGCCCGCGGCTACCTCACCAAGGACGCCGGGGCGGACGAGATCGCGCGCGCGATCGAGGCCGTGCGGGGCGGGCACGCGCAACTCGACCCGGCCGTCCAGCGCCGCCTGGTGGAGGCGGTCACGGCGGGGGAGCAGCGGCCGAGGTCGCGCGGCACCGGCCTCCCGGACGGCCTGACCCGCCGGGAGGTCGAGGTGCTGACGCTGATCGCGCGTGGGCGGTCCAACGCCGAGATCGCGCGCGAGCTGTTCATCAGCGAGGCCACGGTCAAGACCCACATCAACAACCTGTTCGCGAAGGCGAACCTCCGCGACCGGGCCCAGGCCGTCACGTACGCGTTCCGCAACGGCCTGGTCGGCGAGGACGACTGAGGCCTTCCGCGGCGCCGGGGCCGTCAGATGCCGCGGCGCCGGATCTGGTGGACGGCGAAGGCCAACAGGACGAGGGCGAGCCCGGCGAATATCGAGAATTCGATGAGCTGGAACGTCCAGAACCGGTCGGCGGGCTGGTACACGGTCTTGAGGTGCATGCCGAGGCCGCGCAGGTAGGCGTCGGAGTCGTGCATCGTCCGCACCTGGTCGTCCAGGCGCGCCTGTTCGGCGGACGTGAGGGCGTGCCCGGACGAGTTCACCAGCTGATAGTCGAGCGTCCAGCCGGGCTTGCCGGGGACGGTGGGCACCGCCGACGGGCCGAAGGTGTGGTGGAGCGTCGGCGCGGAGAGCCTGGTCGCGGGGGTCTGGAAGCGCTGCCGGAGCCAGAACTCGACCGGCATGCGGACGGCCATGAAGCCCGCGAACGCCACCACGATCGCCGGGACCGTCCGCCGCATGAGCAGCCCGGCCAGCACTCCCAGCGCGAACGCGAACAGCGTGTACCCGGTGAGCGACAGCCCTTCGAGGTCGAACGCGCCGGGCGCGAACCGTCCCGTCACGTCGTCCATGGGTGAGCGGAACCAGGTGAAGACCAGGGAGAGCGTCAGGCAGATCGCGGCGATTCCGGCGCTGACCAGCAGGATCCGCTGCGTGAGCCACCGCCCGCGCGGGACGGACTGCGTCCACGCCAGCCGCCACGTGCCCTGCTCGTACTCGCGTCCGAGCACCCCCGCGCCGACGATGGCGCCGATCAGTCCCGGGAGCGGGCTGAACCACGTGGACAGGTGGTTCGCGATCCCGTTGTACTGCTGCACGAACGCGATCATCGCCGTCTGGCAGGGGTCGCCGCCGGTGTCGTGCGCCAGGCACGCCCCGACCCCGTGCGAGGAGAACGACCCGCGCACCGCCTGGCCGTACGGCAGGAAGATCGCCGCGACCAGCGCGATCAGCGCCAGCCCCGCGTACACCTGCGTCCGGTGCAGCCGCCACGTGAACCAGATCACCGCGTCACCGCCGGCTGCTCGAGGTAGGCGAGGATCAGTTCTTCCAGCCCCACGTGGTGCTCCTGCCAGATCGGATGCAACTCCGCCTCCACTCCCGTCCTGACGAGCAGGTCGCTGTGCCGCTCGCTGTGCACGGCCCTGACCACGCCCGGCATGTCGGCGGCCGCCTCGCGCGGACCGCTGATCATCCGGTGCGCCGCGAGCACGTCCTCGATCGCCCCGTCCAGCCGGACGGTTCCGTTGTTGAGCAGGACGAGCCGGTCGCAGACCGCCTCCAGGTCCGCGATGACGTGCGACGACAGCAGCACGGTCACGTTGTCCTCGGCGACGGCCGACATGAGCGTCCGCGTGAAGTCCCGCCGCGCCACCGGGTCGAGGTTCGCGAGCGGCTCGTCCAGGACCAGCAGCATCGGACGCTTCGCCAGCGCGAGCGCCAGCGACACCTGCGCCTGCTGCCCGCCCGACAGCGCCCCCGCCCGCCGGTCGAGCGGGATCCCCAGCCCGTCGAGACGCATCTCGGCGAGCTTCCGGTCGAACCGCGGGTTGAGGGCCTGTCCCATCCGCAGCAGCTCCGCGACCGTCATCCTCCGGTACAGCGGATGCTCCTGCGCCACGAAGCCGACCCGTGCCAGCGCCTCGGCCGACCCGCTGTCCGCCTCCTCGCCGAAGATCCGCACGCGCCCTTCGGACGGACGCAGCAATCCGCACGCCAGGTGCATCAGCGTCGTCTTCCCGGCCCCGTTCGGCCCCACCAGCGCGATGACCGACCCGGCGGGCAGGCTCACCGAGCAGTCCCGCAGCGCCCAGGACCGTCCGAACCGCATCCCGAGCCGCTCGGCCTCGAGGGCCGGCGCCGATGCCGTCTGCTCCGCCGTCATGCCACGCCCTCCGCCCGGACGTCGTTCCACACCGTCGTGATCAGCGCCGTGACCGTCTCCTCGTCCAGCCCGGCTCCGCGCGCGTCCCGCACCCAGCGCTCCAGCGACCGCCGCAGCCGCGCGTAGTCCGCCGGCGCCACCGCCTCCACCTCCGCCGTGACGAACGTCCCCTGCCCGGGCTTCGCCGCGACGATCCCCTCGTTCTCCAGCTGCCGGTACGCCTTCACGACCGTGTTCGGGTTGATCGTCAGCCCCCCGACCACCTCCTTCACGGTCGGCAGCTGATCCCCGTGCCGCAGATAGCCGAGCAGCAGCGCCTGCCGGACCTGCTGCACCAGCTGCAGATACGGCGGCACCCCGCTCCGCCCGTCCAACCGGAACCGAATCACCCCGAAACTCCGTTCTACTATGATGTTAGTAAAACGGTAGATCGCCACCTCGGGCCCCGTCAACCCGGCACTTGGGCGTGACCGGTCAGAGGGAGGCCATGAGGCGGGTCCGGTGGGTGGCGGGGGAGCCCCAGGCGGTGTGGAGGGCTCGGGCCTTGCGGATCCAGAGGGACGGGTCGTACTCGGCGGTGTAGCCGATGGCGCCGTGGACCTGGAGGGCGGTCTTCGCGGTGGTGTAGGCGGCCTCGGCGGCGGCGATCTTGGCGGCGGAGGTATCGCGGGGGAAGTCGGGGGTGCCGTGGGAGAGGGCGGCGGCGTGGATCAGCGGACGGGCGAACTCGAGGCCGACGAGGGCGTTCGCCAGGTGGTGCTTGACGGCCTGGTACTCGCCGATGGGGTGGCCGTACTGGCTTCTGGTCCTCGCGTAGTCGACGGAGACGTCCAGGAGGCGGCGGCCCAGGCCCAGGTGCTGGGCGGCGCAGGTGAGGGTGGCGAGGTCGAGGGCCGTATCGTCGGCTTCGCCGAGTTCGCGGGTCGGCGCGACCTCGAAGAGGCGGCGGGACGGGTCGATCGACGGGCGGAGCGCCCTCGTCGGCCGGGCCTCGTGGAGGGCGCCGTCCCTGACGGTGAGGACGAGGTCGGCGACGTCGGCGTCGAGGGCGTACGGCGCGGCCACCGAGACCATGGCCTGGCCTGCGGCGATGCGGGGGAGCCAGTGGGTGTCGCCGGTCGCGGCCAGGAGGGCCGCGGCGGCGACGGTCTCGACCAAGGGGCCCGGGACGGCGTGGCGTCCCAGTTCGTGAATGGCGGTGACGAGCTCGACGGGGAGCAGGCCCATGCCGTCGTGCTCCTCGGGGACGGCCAGCGCGAACACGCCCGCCTCGGCCAGGGCCGTCCAGACGCGGCGTCCGGGGGCGTGGTCGCCGGACGACCAGGCGCGGATCGCGGACGGCGTGCCGGCCTGGTCGAGGAGTTTGTCCAGGCTGCCGGCGAAGAGGCGGTGCTCCTCGGACAGGACGAACCTCATCGCGCCCCCCTGGGCAGGCCGAGCACGCGCTCGGCGATCACGTTCCGCTGGACCTCGTTGGTGCCCGCGTAGATCGGGCCCGCGAGGGAGAACACGTAGCCCTCCAGCCAGTCGCCGTCCAGCTCGCCGTCCGGGCCGAGGATGTCGAGGGCGGTCTCGTGCAGGGCGATGTCGAACTCGGACCAGAACACCTTGTTCAGGCTCGACTCCGCGCCGATGTCGTCGGTGCGGGAGATCGTCTCGAAGCCCTTGAGGCGGTAGGCGCGGGCCTTGAGCCAGGCGTCCGCCACCCGGTCGCGCAGGGCCGTGTCGGACGGGTCGCCGCGTTCGCGCCAGAGGGCGAGGAGGCGGTCGGCGGCGGCGGTGTACCGGCCGGGGGAGCGCAGCGTGAGGCCGCGCTCGTTCCCCGCGGTGCTCATCGCGACCTTCCAGCCGTTGCCGGGGTCGCCGATGACGTCCTCGTCCGGGACGAACACGTCGTCCAGGAAGAGCTCGGCGAACGCGGGCTTGCCGTCGAGGCGTCCGATCGGGCGGATCGTCACCCCGGACGCGTCCAGCGGGAACATCAGGTACGTCAGGCCGCGGTGGCGTTCCGACCCGGGATCGGACCGGAACAGCCCGAACGCCTGATCGGCGAAGGCGGCGCGCGAGCTCCAGGTCTTCTGCCCGTTCAGCAGCCAGCCGTTGTCCAGGCGCGTGGCGGTGGAGCGCAGCGCCGCCAGGTCGCTGCCCGCGCCGGGCTCCGACCACGCCTGCGCCCAGACCACCTCGCCGCGCGCCATCGGCGGCAGGACGCGCCGGAGCTGCTCGGGCGTCCCGTGCTCGAACAGCGTCGGGGCGAGGAGGTTCACGCCGTTCTGCGAGACCCGGCCGGGCGCGCCCGCCGCGTAGTACTCCTCCTCGAAGATCAGCCATTCGAGCGGGGTGGCGTCGCGTCCGCCGAACGCCGCGGGCCAGTTGACCGTCGCGTAGCGGTCCGCGCCGAGCGTCCGCTCCCACGCGCGGTGGGCGGCGAAGCCCTCGGCGGTCTCCAGCGACGGCAGCGGCTCGGCGGGGACGTGGGCGCGCAGCCAGTCGCGGGCCTCCGCGCGGAACGCCTCGTGGGCGGGGGAGAAGTCGAGATCCATCAGCGGCGGCCTTCACCTTCCGGGGTCCATGCCGACGATTCATCTAACAACTGTTTGGTAGATTAAAGCATGACGGTCGTGGGCCGCCGTTCCGCCGTCGCATACGACGGTGGCCGGCCGTCCGGAAAGAGTGTGCGGACCAAGGCTCGGCAACGATCGAGTCAAGTCGTCCAGTCCGGCCTGACCTGCGGCGCAGCATGGGAGCGGCTTCCTGTGCCCGCGCGACCGAGAGGACGGTCAGGTGCCGAAGAGCTGGATGATCGCCGACTTCCTGCGCCCGTACGCGCAGTGGCGGATCGAACGGGCCGAGGAGCGCGACGACGGGCGCAACGCCCGTGCCGCGATCGGCCTGATCGACGCCGCCGCGTACGCGATGCAGATGGACGACAGCGACCGGCTCATCGACCGGATGGCGGCCGCGGGCTGCTTCGCCTTCGGCCGCTTCAACCCGGGAGCGGAAGGTGAACGCCTCATCCGCCGCTGGCACTACGACGACACCGAGGGCGCCCCGCGCGACCTGTTCGCCGCCCTCGCCGACGCCGCCGAACGCGGAGTCGGCCCGTCCCCCGCGCCCCCGACGTCCCGCGCGGCCAGCCGCTGGCGCAATCTCGACCGCGGCGCCCGCCCCAGGACGCCGCCGTCCGGCGCTTCCGCCGAAGGCCGCACCACCCGGACCTCGGGCGGCACGTCCTCCTTGGATCCGTCGGCCGTCGAACCGCCCGACGCCGCGCCCTCGTTGCGAATGCCCGGCTCTCGCCGGGGTGAGAGCTTCCCGGCCTGAACAAGCGGGCGCTAGGTAAGCTGGCGCGGCGGGGGTGACCGTTCCGAGGAGAGGATGCCCATGTCCGACGCGAAGCACGCGACCGACGCGAAGCTCATGCCCGACGTCGCGCACATGAAGACGCGGTCTGCCGGCGCGTTCGGGGGGTGTTCAAAACAGCCCAAACGAAGATCCACGAATGCGGGCATTTTCGAGCCGGACGGGCTATGCTACAAATGTCTCGAAGGTCACCTTATTGCGAGTGAGCTGACCTACGCGCAGAGCACCGGCCACCCATCTGCGGGGTGGCCGGTGTTTCGCATTCTGGACGGTTCGGGCGATTCCCGGAGCCGTTTCCCCCATCGTCGCCACGGGTAGATCGCCTTCGAGTCGTCCCCCCGGAACGGTACGAATCCGGGGGTGAGTTGTGCGGGACGTTGGGGACGACTGGGACGCCCGGGGCATTGAGGCCAGGGCGCGGGCGCTCACTCCGGACCTCGTCGGCGAACTGGAACGACTCGCGGCCATCCCGTCGATCGCGTTCCCTGGATTCCCTCCCAACGAGGTCACCCGGGCGCACGACCATGTCGTCCGGATGCTGACGGAAGCGGGCGTTCAGGACATCGGCGCGATTCGGCTGCCGGATACGCCGCCGGTCATCGCGGGCGCCATTCCCGCACCCGAGGGCGCGCCGACCGTTCTTCTGTACGCGCACTATGACGTTCAGCCACCAGGGGACGAATCGCTGTGGACGTCGCCGCCGTTCACGCCGACGCCGTTCGACGACGAGAGGGGTGGCGGGAAGGCGATCAGGGCGCGCGGCATCGCCGACGATAAATCCAACATCCTTGCTCATGTTGGGGCAATTCGGGCGTGGAATGGGCGCCCGCCGGTGGGGATCAAGATCGTCTTCGAAGGCGCGGAGGAGTGGGGAAGTCCGCTTGACGCGTACCCGGTCAGGCATCCGGACGAGTTCCGGTGCGACGCCATGGCCATCGCGGACATGGGGAACCCCCATGCCGGACAGCCGACTCTGACGGTCGCGCTACGCGGCGTCGCCGATGTCATCGTCGAGGTGCGGACGCTCGAAGGGGCCAAGCACAGCGGCAACTTCGGTGGCCCGGCCCCGGACGCGATGCTCGCGCTCGTCCGCGCCCTGACCAGTCTGCACGACGACAACGGGGACGTCGCGGTCGAGGGACTGCGGCGCGAGCCGTGGACCGGCGCGACCTACACCGACGTGGAGTTCAGCGAGGCCGCCGGGGTCGAGCCGGGGATGCCGCTGCTCGGCACCGGCACGCTGGGCGAACGCCTCTGGTCGGGGCCCGCGATCACCGTCACCGGCATCGACGCGATCCCGGTGGACAAGGCGGCCGGCGCCTGCGTCCCGTTCGCGCGGGCCAAGATCAACCTGCGGATCCATCCCGAGCAGTCCGCCCAGGAGGCGCGGGCCGCGCTGATCCGGCACCTGGAGGCGCAGCGGCCATTCGGGATCGCGCTGACCGTGTCACTCGCGGGTGAGGCCGGGGACGGATACCGGGCCGAAACGGACGGCCCGGCTGTGGAGGCCATGAGCGCGGCGATGCGCGCCGCCTACGGGACCGATCCGGTGCAGATGGCGGCGGGCGGCGCGATTCCGCTGGTCAGCGCGCTTCACAGGGCCGTCCCAAGTGCCGAGATGCTGCTCTTCGGCGCGCAGGACGGCAGGTGCAACCTGCATGCGCCCAACGAACGCGTCCTGGTGTCCGAGCTGGAGAACACGGTCGTCACGGAGGCCCTGTTCTTCGCCGAGTTCGCCGCCCGCTGGGGGAAGTGACGTGTTCGCGGTGGATGAGTCCGTTTCGGGCGCGACTGTTTCGGGGGTGGTGTCATGAGTCGGGGGCCGGTCGCGTCCGCGCTGGTGCTCTACGGGATCACCGGGGATCTGGCGCGGAAGTCCCTGCTGCCCGCGCTGTACCGGCTGGCCGAGCGCGGCCGGCTGCACGTCCCGGTGATCGGGGTGACGCGCCGGTCCTGGACGGACGAGGATCTGCGCGCCCATGCCCGCGCCGCGATCGGGGACGAGCTGGACGAGTCGGTCTTCGACCAGTTCGCGTCCCGGCTGCGGATCGTGGACGGCGACCTCACCGACCCGGAGACCTTCCGCCGCATCTGCGACGCCGTCGCGGACGCGCCGTTCGTCACGCACTACATGGCGACCCCGCCGACGCAGTTCATGATCATCGCCGAGCAGATCGCCAAGGCCGGGCTCAACCGCGACGCCCGGCTCGTCGTCGAGAAGCCGTACGGGCACGACCAGGCGTCGGCCCGCACCCTGGACGAGGACCTGCGCCGCACGTTCGGCGACGAGGACCTGTACCGCGTCGACCACTACCTCGGGTCCGAGGCCGTCCGGGGCGTGCCCGTCGCGCGGTTCGCGAATCCGATGGTCGAGACGGTGATGAATCGCGATCACGTGGCGTCGATCCAGATCACGATGGCCGAGGACTTCGACGTCGCCGACCGGGGCGCGTTCTACGACCCGACCGGCGCGGTCCGCGACGTGGTGCAGAACCACCTGCTGCAGATCCTCGCGCTGCTCACCATGGACCCGCCGTCCTGCCGGGACGCGCTGGCCGAGAACGTCGCGAAGTGGGAGCTGCTGCGCGCCGTGCGGACGATCGAGCCGTCCGACGCGGTGCGCGGGCAGTATGACGGCTACCTGCATGTTCCCGGTGTCCATCCCGATTCGACGACCGAGACGTTCGTCGCCGCCGGCGTCTGGATCGACAACTGGCGCTGGAAGGACGTCCCGATCCACATCCGCGCCGGGAAGTGCCTGCCGCTGAGGGCCTCCGAGGTGATCGTCCAGCTCAAGGACCCGCCGGTGTCCCTTTACGGACACCCGGAACCCAACCTGCTCCGGCTGCACCTGCACAAGCGGCACGGCCTCGAGCTGAACCTCTCCGTGAACCGCGCCGAGGGACAGCCGGTGCAGGCCGCCGCCGTGCCCGTCCACGTCCCGCCCGTGGGGATCGCCGAACCGCCGTACGAGTACGTCTTGGAGGCGGCGATCGTCGGGGACGCGGCCGCCTTCGCGTCGTTCCCGTTCATCGAGGAGTCGTGGCGGGTCGTCTCGAAGATCATCGATGTCGAGGACGCCCCGCTCCACTACATCCCGGGGACCTGGGGGCCGGGACCGTCCGAGGTCCTCCCCGGCCCGTCCGGCTGGCACCGCGTCGCCGGCGAATGACCGGCATTACCTCTCACGTCATGGCCGCCGTGCGGCCTCGTCCGCCAAGATCGTTTCGTTCGCCGAAACACTCTTGGGGGCACCTGATGACGACCACGCGCACCACCGTCGAGACCCTGTTCGCACGCGTCGCCGAGGGCGATCCGGAGCGTATCGCCGCGATGTTCGCCGATGCGTGCGACTGGAAGCTGAACTGGCCGGACGCCGAACACGGACGGGCCGAAACCCCCTGGATCCGGCACCGCTCCACCCCGGCCGAGTACGCGGCCCACTTCGCGGAGATCGCGGCCCACCACGTCCCGGAGAAGAACGACACCCGGATCGACCGCATCCTCGTGGACGGCGACGACGCCTTCGCCCTGGGCGTGATCCGCCAGACGGCGCGCACCACCGGCCGTCCGTACGAGTCCCGCCTCGCGCTGCACCTCACCGTCCAGGACGGCCTGATCACCCGCTACCACGTCTATGAGGACAGCCTCGCCGTCGCGCAGGCGTTCGCCACGGACGAGTGATCGCTCGCGTGCCTGTTCCCGGACGCTTCGTCCGCCTAGTGTTCTCCGAGTGAAGGAGATCGTGACGTACGTCGAAATGACGTCCCGTGAGCAGCTCGCCCCGGCGGCTTCCGTTCCCGGCCTGGCCCTGGAAACACTGGCCCTGGAGTCGCCCCTGTTGGTCGACCTGCACACCCGGGTCGGCACCGCCTACGGGTGGGGCAGCGCGACCCGCACCCAGGAGGAATGGGCGGCGAAGTTCCCGTCCCGGAGGTTCTTTTTCCTGGCTTTCGAGGATGAGCCCGCCGGGGTGGTCACCTACGACCTCCACCCCGGCGACGACGTGGAGATCGCGAGCTTCGGACTGCTCCCGGAGTTCATCGGCAAGCGCATCGGCGGGTACGCGTTGACGCTCGGCATCCGACAGGGCTGGGAAATCGCCCCCGAAGTGTCCAGGGTCTGGTTGCACACGTCGACGCTCGACCATCCCCATGCGCTCCCGAACTACCATCGCCGCGGCTTCCGCACCTTCAAGACAGAGGAACGCGAGCGCCCGTGACGTTCTCCGGCAATCGGCTCTGAGCCAGGCAGGCGGGAATCGTGGATGCCGGCGTGCGCACTCGTGTCTCGGCCTACGGCATCGCGCTGGCGGACGGCCGGATGCTTCTGGTCCGTCTGGCGGACACCTCGCCGATTTTCGAACCAGGACTATGGCACCTGCCAGGTGGGGGGATCGATCCGGGCGAACAGCCCGTGGAAGCCCTGGCCCGCGAGTTCAGGGAGGAGACGGGACTCGAACTCGCCGCCGCTCGCCTCCTCGACGCCCGGACTTACGGGGTCCAGCGCGGCGGGATGAACTGGAACCTGACCGCCCTGTTCTACGCCGTCACCCTCAAGGCCGCTGAACCGCCAGTGGCCGAGCTGGACGGGACGACCGACGCGGCGGTCTGGATTCCGGTGGCCGACCTGCAGAGCTCGAAGCTGTCCCCTGCCGCCGCCGACGCCCTGACCATCGCGATGCCACACGGGGACCGGCCAGCCGTCAGCGTGCGAACTTCTCGATGGCCGCCGGGGTGACGGGGGTGAAGAAGTTGACGAGGTTGCCGTCGGGGTCGCGGAACAGGAGCGACCGGTTGCCCCAGGGCATCGTGGTGGGCTCGGTGACGACGTCGCTGACGAAACCGGTCAGGTTCTGGTGGACGCGGTCCACGTCGTCGACGAGGAACTCGATGATCACGCTGTGGTTGTCCGCGGGGCGGGCGGAGCCCGGGGCGAACAGCGGGACGGTGCGGGTGCCGGCGATCGCGAGGGTGGCGTTGGGCGTCCTGAGTTCGGCGAAGTCCTCGGTGGCCCAGGCCGCCCGCACGCCTGTGGCCCGCTCGTAGAACTCGACGAGACGCGCGACGTCGCCGGTGATGATGCGGACAGAGACGAAGTCCATGGTGATCTCCTTGGGGTGCTGGAATCGCTGCGATCCGCAGACTAGGTGAAATAGTGGACAGAATCCGTCCTGTATTCGCCTAGGCTGGGAAGATGTCCCGACCCACCGGCCGCGTCCTGACACTCCTGGAGCTTCTGCAGTCGGGCGGCACTCGGACCGTGGCCGAACTCGCCGACCGGCTCGGCGTCGAAGGACGCACCGTGCGGCGGTACGTGGACCAGCTGATCGACCTCGACGTGCCCGTGGAGTCGGTGCGCGGCCGCTACGGCGGGTACCGGCTCGCTCCCGGGTACCGGCTGCCTCCGCTCATGCTCAGCGACGACGAGGCGTTGGCCGTGCTCCTCGGCCTGGTGGCAGGTCGCCGAGCGGGACTGACGACGGAGCACACGGCGAGCGAGACGGCATCGGCCAAGATCCGGCGCGTCCTGCCCAAGCACATCGCCCGGCGGCTCGACGCACTTCTGGAGTCCCTCGCCTTCACGGAGGAGCCCGGTGAGTTCGCCACCCCGGACGCCGGGGTCCTGCTCACCGTCACCGACGCGGTGCGCCACCGCCGACCGGTCGCGATCCGCTACACCGACCGCGACGGACGGCGCAGCGAACGCACACTGCACGCGTACGGAATCGTCGCCCATGAGGGCCGGTGGTACGTCACGGGCAAGGACGTCCGAATCGGCGAGGACCGAACCTTCCGGCTCGACCGCATCGCCGACGCACGAACCTTGCCCGGTTCATTCGAGGCGCCCGGAGGCCCCGGGCCGGCGGAACGCGTTGTGTCGGGATTCGCCACGGCTGATTATTGGTATGAGGTGACCCTGCGGATCCACGCGACGGTGGAGCAGATCCGCGCCCATCTTCCTGCCAGCGTCGCAGCTCTGGAGGAGTACGAGCCGACGGCGGATCGGACAATCGAGCGTTGGCTGCGCGTCGAGCTACGAGCGGAGCGGCTCGACTGGCTGCCTCCGGCGCTCGCCGCGATCGACCGGCCGTTCGTCATCGAACGTCCCGATGAACTGCGCGACCTCGTCATCGCGCTCGCCGATCGCCTCACATCCTCCGCCCGCCGAAACCACGAGCAAGCCAGGACGCAAGACAACGCGACCAGCCGTCCGCAGAACTCCGAGCCGCCCCCGCCCGACGCTTGATCGCCCAGCTCAGCGTCGGAGCCCGCCGATATCGACAACGCAACTCCGTGATGGCCGCCGGGCCGGCGGCGCCGTTCAACGTGTCGAGCAGCCCATTAGCCCGCGCACACGCAGCTCGCCACACATTTTCGCCACTCCGTGCAGGTCAGAGGTCATAAACGCTGCGCTTGACCCGTCCGACGAACTCGCGCCAGCTGGACGCGTCGACGGCCAAGACCGGCCCGTCCGCGTCCTTGGAATCACGCAGAGCGCAGCGATCTCCGACGGCGGCGGCTTCAACGCAGTCGGAGCCGCCGCCCTGCGAATGGGTGCTTCTGCGCCAGGCCGTGTGGTGCGACTGGGGTGCTGGCATCCTGCCTCCCTGCGGGGCGAGGCCGCTGCGCTTGACCCATCCGATGAACTCGCGCCAGCTGGACGCGTCGACGGCCAAGACCGGCCCGTCCGCGTCCTTGGAGTCGCGCAGGACACAAGACACTCCCAGCGAGCTGACTTCTACGCAGTCCGCGCCGCCACCTTGGGAGTGGGTGCTCTTGCGCCAGGCAAGGTGATGCGAGTGGAGCGGTGGCATTCACCCTCCTACAGGTCGAGGTCGCCTCGCTTGACGTGTTCGAGGAGGCGGCGCCACGTGGTGCTGTCGAGGGTGATGATGGGGCCGGACGTGTCTTTGGAGTCGCGGACGGCCCGTCCGTGGTTCGTGGCGGCGACCTCCACGCAGTCCGTGCCGCCTCCCTGGGAGTGGCTGCTCTTCCGCCAAGCGAGAGAAGAACTCATTTCGCTCCTTCGAACTCGTGGAGGAGGTAGGCCCGCGTGGCCTCGACGGACGTTGCTGCGGTGCACAGCTCGTCGAATCTCGAACGGTAGCGCTTCAACTCGTCCTTCTCTTCGAGAAAGCGATCATCGAGTCGGGTCTCCAAGAAGACGATGTCACGTTCGGCCGGATCGGAGAAGCCCAGATAGGTGAAGGCCTCACCGGCTCCCTGGTAGAGGCCGACTGACGTCGGGATGATCTGGAGAGCGACATTGTCGTGTTCGAGCATTGTGATCATGTGCTGGAGCTGGGGGCGCTGAACGGGACTGGAATTGAGGCGCAGCACGACGTTCTCGTCCATCACGGCATGGAAGCGCGCGGGGGAATCGAGGCGAAGCAGAAGCTCCTTGCGTTCAAGGCGCGCGGTGACATGCCGCTCGATCTCGGCGGGGTCGTCGATCCCGCCGAACCGCGTGGCCTCGGTGATGTACTCGGCGCACTGCAGGAGGCCGGGGACGAAGGTGTTCTGAAACGTGAGGACGCTGCTGGCCGCCGTCTCGAATCCCGGAAACTCGTTGTGGAAGACGTCGTTGTAGCGCGTCCACCACCCGCGCTGGCGTCCGTCGCGCGCCAGCTTGATCAACGCCTCCTGTTCTTCGCCCTCGACGCCGTAGACCTCGCAGAGGTCGGCCACCGCGTCGCTGTTGGGCTCGACCCACTTGCCCTTCTCGATGTAGTTGAGCTTGGCCTGACTCCAGTTCAGCAACTTGCATACTTCGGTCGTGGTCATGCCGGCCGTCCTCCTCGCAGTGAGGAGCTTTCGGCTCAGGGCGCGCTTCTTGACTGTCGGGCTGTACCCCGCAGGGTGGATGTGCGACATGTAGCGACGTTCTCACGCTCTGCAATGATCATTCTCGGGAATGAAGAACTCCAGTTTCATTTCGAGAATCGACTGTACGGTTCTCGACATCCTGTCACCCTGGATCGCGAAACGAACACGTTCAGCAACGATGTCGACGTCAGCGGGGTGGTGATCGAGGTGGGGAATTCTCCTGGTTCGGTGGATTCGGTCCTTGGGGCGGTGCGGGTGTTGGCGGGGGAGTGCGTGACTTGGGCGTTGCCGCCGGACGAGTCGTGTGCCGCTGTCGCTCGGCGTTACCTGCGGGGTGTCATGGCGGAGCTCGGCGTGGCCGACGAACTCGTCTATGACGCGTCCACGATGGTCTCGGAGTTGGCCGGCAACGTGTTCCTGCACGCGTTGGGCGGAGTGCCTCGTGCGCCTGCGTTGGGGGCCCCTGCCGGAGCTCTCGGTGTACCGGCGCGGTGAGAAAGCGCAGCTTGTCGCGCAGGTCTTCGACGTGGCGCCCTGGAAGGGGGCGTCTCCGTGGACGGCTTCCCGGGCGCCGCTCGACAGTGAGGGCGGACGGGGGCTGGAGGTCGTGGACGCGCTCGCCGCTGAGCATGGCGGGGAGTGGGGCGTCCATCGGAGTCGGTCGCGGCTCGGGGGCCTACCCGCGTCCGGGAAGGTCGCCTACTTCGCGTTGCCCGTTGGGGCCGCCTGGCCGTTTCCACTGGTGGACGTGGGGCCCGCGCTGCGGCGGCTGGAGGCCGCTCTGGTCGCGCGAGGGCTTGGGTCCATGCATCGGAGTGAGGGCTGGAACATGGGCGTTCTCTCCGTGCGGGCCGAGATCACGGTGTGGGCTCGGCCGCACGGATTTCACCTCACCACGCCCAGCGTCGGAACGACACGGCACGCGCTGGGCGAGATCACCGAACTTGCCGAGCTCATCGTCCGCTGCAATGAGGACCTCGACGCCCGGGGCTGATGGCCGTCGGCGTCCGCTGAGCCCTGGGCGTTCGTGGGATCAGGTTTTGAGGTCCTCCAGGCCGTCCGCGACGAGGAGCGGGGTGAACTCCACGACGCTGTGCTCGGCGACGCCGTTGAGGACGTAGGGATCGGTGGCGAGGAGCTGGGTGAGGTCGTCCGCGGACATCTCGGACGTGAGGTAGACACCGCCGACCAATGGCACCTGGCGTCCGGCCACCAGGAGCAGCCGCCGGGCGATGAGCTCCTTCAGCCACTCGCCGTGGGCGGGCCGCCACTGATCCACGTCCTTCAGAGGCACCGTGTAGGTCACCGTGACAACGAACATGCGCGGATCATGGCGGACGAGGCATGAGGGGCGCCACCGAATTTTGATCTTGGGGGCGCTGAGGGGACGCACGGCAATTCTCCACAGTGATGCCTGGGTCTCCGGGGCAGGGGTATCGGTGGGGGCTTGTGGGAGCAGTCTTCCGACGAGATCGGACGGTTTCAGTCGACCGGGCCGCCCGCGACGTAGACGACCTGGCCCGAGACGAAGCCCGCGCGCGGGCTGACCAGGTAGGACGCGGTGTGGGCGATGTCCTCCGGCCGGCCCACTCGTCCTACCGGGATGGACTCGGCCGCCCGGCGGGCGAACTCCTCGAACTCCAGGCCGAGGCGGCGGGCCGAGGCCCGGGTCATGTCGCTGACGACGAAGCCGGGGGCGATGGCGTTGGCGGTGATGCCGTGACGGCCGAGTTGGAGGGCCAGGGATTTCGTGAAGCCGATCAGTCCGGCTTTCGCGCTGCCGTAGTCGACGCGGGCGGCGTCCCCGGTGGCGGAGATGCTCGACATCGTGACGACGCGTCCCCAGCCCGCCTCGATCATGTGTGGGACGACGGCGCGGGTGACCAGGAACGGGCCGCGCAGGTTGATGCCGAGGACCGTGTCCCACTGCTCGGTCGTCATGTCCACGAGTTCGGCGCGCGGGCCCACCCCGGCGTTGTTGACCAGGATCGTCGGCGGTCCCAGCTCGGCGGCCGTGCGCGCGACGGCCTCGGTGACCTGCTCCTCGGAGGCGATGTCGGCCGCGATCGCCACGGCCCTGCCGCCCGCGCGGGTGATGGCCTCGACGGTGTCGGCGCAGTCGGCTTCGTCCAGGTCGATGACCGCGACTACCAAGCCGTCCTGGGCCAGTTGGCGGGCCACGGCGGCTCCGATGCCTCGGGCCGCGCCGGTCACGATCGCTACAGAAGTGTCGGGCTTCATGCGGACGAGTTCACGGCATTTGGGGGTGGAGGCCAAGAGAGTTAGGGCCTGGCTTAATCCGCCAGTAGAGCTTTGATCGCGGTCTCCCAGGAGTGCAGGTAGGCGGGGTAGGACGACGCGAACTGCTCCAAGGTGGGGACGGCCTCCGGGCGCAGGGCGGTGAGGTCGTACGTCACCTGGACGCGGCTGCCGCCTTCCGTCGCGGACAGCTCGACGGTGACGGTTCCGGCGCGGTCGTCCGGGGTCGTGCGCGCATACGTGATGGACGACGGGACGCGCCGGGCCACCACGATCCACACCGTCCGACGGCCGTGCGCGGACGTCTCGAAGACGATGCCCGGCTCGGTGTCCTCGCCGGACGCGCCGTCCGGCCGCGACACGGAGCCGCCGGTCGCGCCGTCCGGTGACGACACCGAACCGTCGAACGCGCCGTCCGGGAAGACCGGGGCCCAGCCGTCCGCCCATGCGCGTTCGCCGAGCGGCGTGAACAGGGGAAACGCCTCGCCGGGCGGCAGCGGGACGTCGATGTGCCCGGTGAGGCGGACGCGGGTTCCGGCCGCATCCCGCGGATGGGGGTCCGCTGCGGTCACCTCTCCTCCAGGAGGTGGGAGTCGGCGGCGGTCAGGTCCAGCCCATAGACGGCGCGGAGCTGCTCGATCTTCTCCAGAGTGTCCGGCGCGAACGGCGTCCGGCCTTCGAAGGAGTGCAGGACGATGCCCTCGACGAGGTCGCCGAGGGAGAGGTCCAGGTATTCGGCCAGGCCCTTGAGGACCTTCAGGGTGTTCCGCTCGATCCGGAACCCGGTCTGCACGCGATCAATGGTTACCACGGTAACAAGGTAACAAATCCGCCGTTGTCTGGATATGCCTCGGCCGGGCGCCCCGAGGGGAGCCCGGCCGAAAGTACGAACCGTGTCAGGCCGAGGTCAGTCGACCTCGCCGCCTTGTTCGCCCGCGAGTTCAGCGGCCGCGGCGTCGGAGTCGGCCGGGTCCTCCGGCAGCGGGCCGAGCGGGCCGCCGAACGCGGCGATCGGCGTGGACAGCGGGGTGCCCGATCCGTCGCGGCGGCCGAGCTCCTCGTCGATCGTGATCGGCTTGCCGTTCCCGGTGCTCGCCCGCAGCGGGACCACGCCCGCCCACGCCTGGATCAGGGTGTCCTCGCCCTTCAGGAACCGGTGCGACCGGACGCCGCCGGTCGCGCGTCCCTTGGACGGGAAGTCGGCGAAATCGGCGATCTTGATCGCGCCGTTCTGGGTGCCGGGCAGCGCCGTGGACGACCCGGACACCGTCACGACCATCGCCTCCCAGTCGGGGGAGAACGCCCCGAACCAGATGACCTTCGCGTCGGCGGCGAGCTTGATGCCGGCCATGCCGCCCGCCGGACGGCCCTGCGGCCGGACCAGCGAGGCGCTGAAGTGCAGCAGCTGCGCGTCGTTCGTCATGAAGACCAGGTGCTGGTCTTCGGACAGCAGCTGGATGGCGCCGACCACGCGGTCGCCGTCCTTCAGGCCGATGACCTCGAACTCGTCGCGGTTCGCCGGGTAGTCGGGCGCGACGCGCTTGACCACGCCCTGCTCGGTGCCGAGCGCGAGACCGCCGCCCGAGTCGTCGAGCGCGGCCAGGCCGACGACCTTCTCGTCCGGATCGAGGTCGACGTACTCGGCGATCGGCGCTCCGCCCGCCAGGGACGGCGGCGCGGACGTCGGCGGCAGCGTCGGCAGGTCGAGCACCTCGACCTTGATGAGGCGGCCGGCGGAGGTGACCGCGCCGATCTCGGCGCGCGCGGTCGTCCGGACGACGGAGAGCAGCACGTCGTGCTGGGACCGGGCGCCGCCGGTGGGCAGCGGCTCGGCCGAGGAGGTGCGGGCGAGCAGCCCGGTCGACGACATCAGCACCAGCACCGGGTCGTCGGCGATCTCCAGCGGGACCGCGGAGGCCTCGACCACGCCGGACGACTCGAGCAGGACGGTGCGGCGCGGCGTGGCGAACTCGGCGGCGACCTCGCCCAGCTCCTTCGAGACCACCCCGCGCAGCTTCCTCTCCGACTCCAGGATCGCGGTGAGCGCGGCGATCTCCTTGGTGAGCTGCTCCTTCTCCTTCTCCAGCTCGAGCCGGTCGTAGCGGGTGAGGCGGCGCAGCGGGGTGTCGAGGATGTACTGGGCCTGGATCTCCGACAGCTCGAAGATCTGCATCAGCTTCTGCTTGGCCTGCGAGGAGTCGTCCGACTGGCGGATGACCTGGATGACCTCGTCGATGTTCAGCAGCGCGACCATCAGGCCGTCGACCAGGTGCAGGCGGTCCTCGCGCTTCTTGCGGCGGAACTGCGAGCGGCGCCGGACGACCTCGATGCGGTGGTCGACGTACACCTGGAGCAGCTCGCGCAGCCCGAGCGTGCGGGGCTGGCCGTCGACCAGGCAGACGTTGTTGATGCCGAAGGTCTCCTCCATCGGCGTCAGCCGGTAGAGGTCGGCGAGCACGGCCTCGGGGTTGAAGCCGTTCTTGATCTCGATGACCAGGCGGAGCCCGACGTTGCGGTCGGTGAGGTCCTTCAGGTCGGCGATGCCGTTGAGCTTCTTCGCCTGGACGAGTTCCTTGATCTTCGCCTTGACCCGCTCCGGGCCGACCGCGTACGGCAGCTCGGTGACGATGATGCCCTTGCGCCGGGTCGTGACGCTGTCGATCTGGACGGTGGCGCGGGTCTTGAAGGTGCCGCGCCCCTTGGCGTAGGCGTCGCGGATGCCGGTGAGGTCGGTGATGCGGCCGCCGGTCGGCAGGTCGGGGCCGGGGACGAACCGCATCAGGTCCTCGAGCGTGGCGTCCGGGTGGGCCAGCAGGTGCCGGGCGGCCGCGACGACCTCGCCGAGGTTGTGCGGGGCCATGTTGGTGGCCATCCCGACCGCGATCCCGGCCGCGCCGTTGACCAGCAGGTTCGGGAACGCCGAGGGCAGCACCTCGGGCTCGGTCTCCTGGCCGTCGTAGTTCGGCTTGAAGTCGACGGTGTCCTCGTCGATGGAGGCGACCATCGCCATGGCGGCCTTCGACAGCCGCGCCTCGGTGTACCGCATGGCGGCGGGCATGTCGTCGCCGCCGAGCGAACCGAAGTTGCCGTGCCCGTCCACCAGCGGGATGCGCATCGCCCACGGCTGCGCCAGGCGGACCATCGCGTCGTAGATCGCGCTGTCGCCGTGCGGGTGCAGCTTGCCCATCACCTCGCCGACGACGCGGGCGCACTTGACGTGCCCGCGGTCGGGGCGCAGGCCCATCTCGTTCATCGAGTACAGGATGCGGCGCTGCACGGGCTTGAGCCCGTCGCGCGCGTCCGGAAGCGCCCGCTGGTAGATCACCGAGTAGGCGTACTCGAGGTACGAGCCGCGCATCTCCTCGGAGACGTCGACGTCGACGATGTTCTCCTCGAAGTCGGGCGGCGGGGGAGGGGCTTGGGATCCACGACGTGCCATGTGAAACATTGTGGACGGTCCCAGGGACAGATTCGCCCGCGACGCGTCAGGACGCGCCGGATCGAGGAGGTTTCCGCTTGAGTCAGCTCGCCGACTTCCAGAACGAGATCTACCTGAACGGCCTGGCTGACGTGCTGCCCGGCCTCCCCACCGATCTCACGAAACTCGCCGCACTGGCGGAGGCGAAACTGTCGGCCACGTCCTATGGGTACCTGGCGGGGTCGGCCGGGAGCGAGGCGACCGCGCGGGCCAACCGGGACACCTTCGACCGCTGGCGGATCGTCCCGCGGATGCTGCGTGACGTCGCCGAACGCGACCTGTCGGTGACCGTCCTCGGCACGCCGATGCCCGCTCCGGTGCTGCTCGCGCCGATCGGCGTCCAGTCGATCCTGCATCCGGACGGCGAGCTGGCGACGGCTCGGGCCGCAGCCGCGACCGGGCTGACCATGATCCTGAGCACGGCCGCGTCCTGCGCGATGGAGGACGTCGCGAAGGCCTCCGGTGAAGGGCCCGGGGCGCGTTGGTACCAGCTGTACTGGCCGAAGGACCGGGACCTCGCCGTCAGCTTCCTCGAACGCGCCAAGGCCTCCGGGTACACGGCGCTCGTGGTGACGGTCGACACGTTCACGCTGGCGTGGCGCCCCCGCGACCTGGACAAGGCGTACCTGCCGTTCCTGCGCGGGATCGGGGTGGCCAACTACTTCAGCGACCCGGTCTTCCAGCGGGCCGTGGGCGGGCCGATCACCGGCGAGAACCGGCAGGCCGCGCTGCTGCACTGGGTCGGCCAGTTCGGCAACCCGTCCCTGACCTGGGACGATCTGGCGTTCCTGCGCGAGCACTGGGACGGGCCGATCGCGCTCAAGGGCATCCAGCACCCGGACGACGCCCGGCGCGCCGTGGACACCGGGATGGACGGCGTGATCGTTTCCAACCACGGCGGACGCCAGGTGGACGGCGCCGTCGCCTCGCTCGACGCCCTGCCCGCGGTGGCCGACGCGGTGGGCGGGCAGATCAGCGTCCTGTTCGACAGCGGGGTCCGGACGGGCGCGGACGTGGCGAAGGCGCTGGCACTGGGAGCCGAGGCGGTTCTGCTGGGACGTCCGTACGCGTTCGGGCTGGCGCTGGACGGTGAGGTGGGGGTGCGGCACGTGCTGCGCTGCGTCCTGGCCGAACTGGAGCTGACCCTGGCGCTGTCGGGGCATCGGTCTGTTTCCGAGCTCACCCAGGACCTGCTCGTGCGCGCCTGACATTTGTCATGGGCGGCCACTGAGAACCTCATGGGCCGTTGCTGACGGCTGTGACTGCCTTGTCGGCGTCGCGGTGCGCAGCATGGACGGCATGGGGACGTCGGTTGTCGAGATTCGCAATCTTCAGATTCCGGCCGGCCGGGATGGTCGTCGGTGGGGTTCGGTTTCGCTGAGTGTCGGGCGGGGCGAGGTGCACGCCGTCCTCGGGGGGCAGGGGGCGGGCAAGACGACCCTGCTGGAGACCGTGGCCGGGCAGCGGCGGGCCGTCTCGGGGTCGGTCCAGGTCAGCGGGGGTGGGCCCGGGGTCGTGTGGCGTGAGGGCGGGCTGTTCCCCGGCCTCACGGTCGCGGAGGTCGTGGACGCCTGGCGCCGTTGGACCCTCGATCCCCTCACCCGCGCGGAGGCCCTCCGGCTGACCGGGCTGGCCGGGCTCTCCTCGGTCACGTTCGAGCGTCTGGACGCCGCCGAACGCCGCCTCCTGGACCTGGCGCTGGCCCTGGTCGGACGCTCGGACATCCTGCTGCTGGACGAGCCGTTCGCCGGTCTGGACGCGCCCGACGCGTCCCGGGTCCGGGGTGTGCTGCGCTCGCTGGGCGGTCACGGGGTCGCCGTCCTGTTCACCACGGGTGACGCGGACGAAGCTCGCCGGGCCGACCACGTGACCGTTCTGGACGGCGGCTCTTCGTTTCTCGGGATCTCCTTTCCCGCAGGGCGTGCTGCCTGAGGGAGAGGCACGTGCGACGGGCGGCGGCATGGGGCGGACGCCAGGTCGGAAAGGCAGCTGCATGGGGTGATGGGCGCCGGACCGACGAAGCGCCGGGACGGGGCGGGCGCCGGTCGCCAGGGAGGCGGCATGGGGTGGGGGGCCGTACGCTGAGCGCGTGGTGCAGCCGCGGATCCCTCGTGCGCCGGTCATCGCCGCGATCATCGTGGCGCTGACCTCGGTGTCGCTCGCCGGGCTGCTGCTTCCGGCGCTGTGGGACGAGGCGTTCGGGCGCCGCGATCTCGTGCGGTTCGTCCCGGCGCTCGGGGCGGTGGCCGGGGTGTGCGGGCTCTACGTGCGGCTCCTCTGGCTGAACCTGATCCGCCGCAGCGGGCCCGTCCACCGGGTCGGGCTCGTCGTGATCATGGCTGTGAGCTGGGCCCTGCCCGCGCTGCTCGGGGTGAGCACCGGGTGGGGGAACGCGCTGCTCGTCCCGGCGGGGCTGATCGCGGTCGTGTTCCCGGCGCGGCGGGCGGTGGCCGTCGCGGCGGCGGGGACGGTCGCGGGGGCGGCCTACGGGTTCGCGCTCGGGATGCGGCCCCTCGCCGTCCTGTACCAGCTCGTGGCGTTTCCCATGGTCACGTTCTCCGGGTTCATCACGGTCTGGCTGTTCCACGTCGTCCAGGAGCTCCGGGAGGCGCGGGCCGAGTTGGCCCGGTCGGCGGTGGGCGAGGAGCGGCTGCGCTTCGCGCGCGATCTGCACGACGTGCTCGGGCACAGCCTGCAGGCCGTCGCGCTGCGGGCCGAGGTCGCCGAGCGGTTCGCCGACCGCGACTCCGCGCGGGTGCGTAAGGAGCTGACCGAAATCCAGACGATGGCGCGGGACGCGGTCCGGGACGTCCGGGAGGTGGTCCGGGGCTACCGGGCCACGTCGCTCAGGACGGAACTGGACGGCATGTCCGCGGTCCTGCGTGCGGCGGGGATCGCCTGCGACCGTCCGGAGGTGCCCGCCGGACTGCCCGCCGACGTGCACGAACCGCTCGGGTGGGTCGTCCGCGAGGCGGCCACGAACATCCTCCGGCACTCGTCGGCCACGTGGTGCCGTATCGAGGTGACCGCAGCGGACGCGTCGGGCGCGTCGGGCGCGTCGGACGCGGTCGGCGGGACGCGGGTGCGGCTGGAGATCGTCAACGACGGCGCGTCGCGGCGGGCGGGGGTCTCCGGCGGAACGTCCGGGCATGGGCCCGCGGGCGACGGGACGGCCGGACGCGGACCCGCGGGCGACGGGACGGCCGGGAGCGGGCTGGCCGGGCTGGCGGAGCGGCTCGCGGCCGCGGGCGGGGAGTTCACCGCCGGGACCACCGGGGACGGGACGTTCCGGCTGGTCGCGGCGCTTCCGACGGGAGGATCATGATCCGGGTGCTGCTGGCGGACGACCATCTCCTCATCCGGGAGGCGCTCGTCCTGCTGCTGTCGACCGAGGACGGGATCGAGGTCGTCGCGGACGTCGGACGAGGCGACGACGCGGTCGCGCGGGCCCTCGCGCTGAAGCCGGACGTGGCCGTCCTCGACATCGACATGCCCGGGATGTCCGGGCTGGACGCGGCCGAGCGGCTGGCCCGCGACCTGCCGTCCTGCCGCCTGGTGATCGTCACCGCGCACGGGCGGCCCGGCAACCTGCGCCGCGCGATGGCCGCCGGGGTCCGCGGTTTCCTCGGCAAGGACGCGCCGGGCGCGCGGCTCGCCGAGGTCGTCCGGCAGGTCGCCGGGGGAGCCCGCTACATCGATCCGCAGCTCGCCGCCGACGCCCTCGCCGCCGAGGAGTGCCCGCTCACCCCGCGCGAGCTCGACGCCCTCCGCGCCGCCGCCGGGGGCGAGCCCGTCTCGCGCATCGCCCGCGGCCTCGGCCTGTCGGAAGGGACCGTCCGAAACTACCTGTCGGCCGCCGTCACCAAGCTCGGCGTCGACAACCGCCACGCCGCCGTCCAGGTCGCCCGCGACCGCGGCTGGGTCTGACCCCGCGGCACCGGTCCGACCGCGGATCGCCGGTCCGCCCGCAGGTCGTCGTGACGGCGCGGGTCGCCGGTCCGCCCGCAGGTCGTCGTGATGGCGCGGGTTGCCGGGTTGAGCGCGGGTCGTCGTGATGGCGCGGGTCGCCGGGTCGAGCGCGGGTCGTCGTGATGGCGCGGGTCGCTGGGGCGAGCGCGGGTCGTCGGGACGGGGGCGGGTCAGTCGAGCATGACGCCCATGAACAGGGCGAGCAGCGCGGAGAGGCCGCCGAGGGCGCCGGTGACGGCGAGCATCGGGCGGGACTTGGTCAGCGCGTGCCAGGCGGCGGTGACGCCGGACAGGGCGACGAAGCCGAGCTTCACGTACAGGGTGGTCTTGTAGGAGCTGCTGGTGTCGCTCCCGACGGCGGCGATGTTCCAGCCGCCGGTGGCGATGAGCACCGCGAACGCGACCCAGGCGACCTTGTTGAAGGCTCGGGCCGCCTGCTTGGGGACGTCCCCGCCCGCCTTCCGGAGCACCGGGAGCAGGGCGGTCAGGGTGAGCTGGCCACCGACCCACACCGTCGCCGCGAGGACGTGCAGGAAGATCCGGATGGTGTCGCTGGTGACGGGGAGCATCGGTCCTCCGGTCGGGATCAGAGCGGTGACCCGATTCTCCCAGTGGGCTCCGAAACGGCCGATTCGGGGCGTCCTTTTCGCGTGACCGCCACGGCCGCCGCGGTCGCGGCGACCAGGAACAGGACGCACGTCCAGGCGAACCAGTCGCCGAAGCGCGCGTACAGCCCGGGCCACCACGCGCACGGCGCCCGCCAGCGTCCCGCCGGATGTCCTTCAGCAGGAACCCGCCCGCCCCGGCGCGGAGCGCGTCGTACATGTGCTCGTCCAGGTCGAACATCGTCAGGACGAGGACGTGGACGCTGGGCAGCTCGGCGCGGATCCGTCGGGTCGCGACCACGCCGTCCACCCTGCTCACGCCCAGTCTCGCCACCTGACGAGTATGGGCGGCGGGTCTCCCTCCCGGAATCCGCCGGGAGGATGACCCGGCACGTCATCCCCGCGAGGGGATCAGGCGGTGACGCCGCCGTCGATGACCATGTCGTGGCCGACGACGAAGCCCGCCTCGTCGGACGCCAGCCAGAGGACGGCGGCGGCGATCTCGTCGGCCTCGCCCATGCGTCCGGCGGGGATGACACCGGACAGCCGGGCGCGCCGGTCCTCGTCCGACTCGCCGGGCAGGTAGGACATCGGGCCGTCGGACGCGCCGGGGCTCACGGCGTTGATCCGGACGCCGTCGCCGATGTGGTCGAGCGCGGCGGCCCTGGTCAGGGCGCTGACGGCGGCCTTGGCGACCGTGTACCCGGCGAGCCCGGGACGGCGGCCGTGGACGCCGATGTTGGACGCCATGTTCACGATCGCGCCGCCGCCGTTCGCGCGCATGTGGGCGATCTCGTGCTTCATGGACAGGAAGGTGCCGGTCGCGTTGGCGGTCAGGCCGGCCGTCCAGGCATCCTCGTCCAGGTCGGCGACCGGGGAGAACGGGACGGACGCGCCCGCGTTGTTGAACGCCACGTGCAGCCCGCCGAACCGCTCGACGGTCTCGGCGACCATGCGCGCGGTGTCCGCGGAGTCGGACACGTCCGCGACCACGTGGGCGGCGTTCCCGCCGTCGGCCTCGATCAGCCGGACGGTCTCCTTCAGCGACTCCTCGGTGCGTCCGGCCACCATGACGGACGCGTCCTCGCGGGCGAAGGCGAGCGCGGTGGCGCGGCCGAGGCCGGTTCCGCCGCCGGTGACGAGGACGACGCGGTCACTGAAACGCATGGGGGGCTCCTTTAATAAGAATGATCGGTCTTGAATTAACGCAAAGAAGAGGGCCGGAACCGCCCGGTGCGGACGGATCAGGCGAGCAAGGTCAGGTGAGAAGGGTCAGGGCTTGGTCGGCGGCGTCGCGCAGGCGCTCCTCGCCGCCGGCCGCCCGGCCGAGGACCCGCATGCCCTGGAACAGCACCAGCAGGAGCCGGGCCAGCGCCCGTGGATCACGGTCCGGAGTGAGTTCGCCCTGCGCCCGGGCGCGGATGAGCGCCGAGGTCAGGGCGGTTTCGAGCTCGGTCCAGCTCGCCTCGACCTGGCGTGCGACGGCCGCGTCGTGGCCCGCCATCTCGACGGCCGCGTTCACCACCATGCACCCCCTCAGGGACGCGTCGCACGACTCGGTCGCGTACCGCTCGACGAGCGCGCGGAGTGCTGGCAGGGCCGGGCCCGGCTGGGACAGCGCCTCGACGATCGACGGGGTGCTCCGTGTGTACAGGTCCAGGGCCTTGGTGTACAGGTCGTGCTTGCCGCCGAACGTCGAGTAGAGGCTGGCCCGCGCCACGCCGGTGCGCTCCACCAGGTCGGCCATGGACGTGCCCTCGTAGCCGCGCTCCCAGAACAGCTCCAGGGCGCGGCGCAGCGCGGCGTCGGGGTCGAACTCCTTGGTGCGGGCCATGGCTGAACGCTACGTCTTTCGAGAACGATCAGTCAAGTTAGAAGGGATCGCGGAGTCCGTCAGGCAGGCGCGGGGACGGTCCGGGGCTCGAGGTCGAGCACGCCCTTGACGCCGCCCTCGGCGTCCAGCGCCTCCAGGACGGGCGCGCGGCGGCTGCCCCAGACGATCGCGACGTGCCCGTGCTCCGGCACGCCCAGCAGCCGGGACCCGATCCGGATCGACGCGACCCCGTCGGCGGCTCGCAGCCGCGCCTGGTTCACCCACTTGGCGCCCCACGGCAGCAGCCGGTCGGCGTTGCGGACCGTCCGGCCGGAGGCGTACACGCGCAGCGCGCCGCCCAGCTCGTCCTCGGTGCGCCGGTCGAGCGGACGGTCCGGGGCCGACCCGGAGCCGCCGCCGAGCTCCATCCACTCGCCGCCGCGGAACTGGAACGTCAGGCCCTCGATCATGACCTCGTCCGCCCGGAGCACGCCGCCTCCGTGCCGCAGCACGCTCACCACCGCGATGTCGCCGTCGACGTCATGGGACAGCAGGGCGTCGCCGTCGGCGTCGAGGAAGGGAGCGGGCCCGCCGGGCGCCGCCGCTCCCGGGTCCACCGCGGCGCCGGGAGCGGCGGGGATGGCGGGGGACTCGGACGAGCCGTCGCGCAGGAGGCGGAGGCACTGCTCGCGCACTTCGCGGTCGTTCATGATGCGGACCTCAGATCGTGCCTTCAGGGCAAAGGGCCGAGCCCTCGGGAGCGGGGGACCGGCCCTGCGTTCCCGCCATGCTAGAGGCCCGAACGGGATGTCATCACCGATCTTGCGCGAATGTGGTGAACGAGTCGTTTCCTCGCAGGTGGGGGCCCTGAAACCGCTCTCGGCGGCCAGGGCCGCCGGGGCTCAGGCGCGGTCGGCGGAGGGCTTCGGGAAGGCGCGGTAGGCCGCGACGGCGCACACCACCGCGAGCGGGAGCTCGATGCCCGCCGCGAGCACCATGGAGAGGGCTCGCTCGGCCCCCGGCGCGGACGTCAGGACGTCGAACCAGGCGTCCATGAACAGCAGCGCGGACGTCCCGACGGCGGGCAGCGCCATCCGGGGGTCGCGGCGCACCGCCAGCAGGCCCGTGCCGATCAGGCCGATCGCGAGCATCGCGTCCAGCCCGATCCAGGCCGCCGACCAGTTCGTCACGTGCGCCTCGGTCGGCATCCGGTAGGCGAGGAACGCCATCCAGGGCAGCAGCGCCAGCCCGGCCGCCGCCAGCAGGTGCCCCGGGCGCACCCGCTGCAGCGCCCCCAGGCGGGGGACGGGGAAGGTGGGAACGGCGGGGGCGGCGGGAAGAGCGGGAACGGCGCCCTGACGCGGAGAGGGAACCGAGACCGGGCGCGGGGCGGGAACGGAGACCGGTCGCGAGGTGAAGACGGTCCGACGGCCACGCGGACGGGCGATCGGGCTGACAGTGGCGACCATGCTGGGTTCCTCCTTGAAACGGCGGTCTTCTCGACCTGCTTCCAGCCTGGTCGAACGGCCTTCGAAGATCAGTAACGGCGTCATCCGAACCGGGGTGCACTTAACACCACCCCCATCCGGCAAACCGCTGCATGGCGGGCGGAACGTCGCGGGCCCTACCGTCTGGGGCATGGTGTCCAGTTCCTCAGCACGGCGCGCCCTCACCCACGCGCCGTGGTCTCGGGCGACATGGCGGGATTCCGTCTTCGTCGCCTCCGGGGTGCCCCTTCAGCTCGCCGGCTGGGCGGCGGTGGCGCTGCCCTGGCTCTTGTGGGCGGCGACCGACGTGGTGGCCATCCTGTTCTGGCTGGCCCTCCCGCTGATCGGCGTGGTGCTGCTGGCGCGGCCCCTGGCGTCCGCGCACCGCGAGCGCTGCTGGGCGGTGCTCGGCGTGGACATCCCCCCGCTGCCGCGCGAGCCGGACGCCTCCCCGTGGGACGCCCTCCGCGACCTGCGCTCACGGGAGCTGTGGCGGCTCGTCCGCTACCACCTGGTGGTCGGTCCGCTGATCGCGATGGCCGGCCTCGCGACGGTCGCGTGCTGGCTCGGTGGTTTCGCGCTGACGACCGTGGGCGCCTACGCCTGGGCGCTTCCCCCCGACAGCCCGCTGTCGCTGTCCGGGCACGCCATCCGCGTCGGGGCGATCACCGCGGGCGGGGTGTTCGTGCTGTTCACGACGCCGTACCTCACGACCGGTGTGGCGCGCTGGGACGTCGGGGCCGTCCGGTCCCTGCTCGGCCCGGACGTGACCCAGGAGCTGCTCAAGCGCGTCGAGGACCTGGCCGAGAAGCGCGCCGAGGTCGTGGACGCGGCCGACATCGAACGCCGCCGCATCGAGCGCGACCTGCACGACGGCGTCCAGCAGCGGCTCGTCTCGCTCGCGATGAACCTCGGCCTGGCCCGGGAGACCCTCAAGGACCTGTCGCCCGAGGTGCTGCAGGTGCTCGTCGAGGCGCACGAGGAGTCCAAGGAGATCCTCACCGACCTGCGGAACTTCATCCGCGGCCTGCACCCCGCGGTCCTGGAGGACCGGGGCCTGGACGCGGCGCTGTCCGGCATCGCGGCCCGCGTCCCGCTCCCGGTCCGGCTCGAGGTGGACGTGGCGCGCCGCGCGTCCTCCACGGTCGAGGCCGTCGCGTACTTCGTGGTGTCCGAGGCGCTCACGAACGTCGTCAAGCACGCGGGCGCGACGTCGGTGGACGTGGCGGTGGTGCGCCGCGGCGACGTCCTCCACGTGACGATCGCCGACGACGGGAGGGGCGGCGCGTCCTTCGACGCCGGGACCGGACTGCGCGGGCTGGCCCGCCGCGTGAACTCGGTGGACGGTACCTTCCGCTTCACCAGCCCCGAAGGGGGCCCCACCACCATCACCGTGGAGTTGCCGTGCGCATTGTGATCGCCGAGGACTCGGTCCTGCTGCGAGCCGGGCTGATCAAGCTGCTGGAGACCTCGGGCTTCGAGGTCGCGGCCGCGGTCGGCGAGGCGGAGGGCCTGCTGGCCGCCGTCGCCCAGCACCGCCCGGACGCCGCGATCGTGGACGTCCGGATGCCGCCCGGCTTCACCGACGAGGGCGTCCGCGCCGCGCTCGTGCTCCGCAGGGAGTACCCGGAGGTGTCGGTCCTGCTGCTGTCCCAGTACGTCGAGGAGCGGTACGCGGCCGACCTGCTCGCCACCAACACCAGCGGCGTCGGCTACCTGCTGAAGGACCGGGTCGCGGACGTGTCGGCCTTCCTGGACGCGCTGCGCCGGGTCGCCGGCGGCGGCACCGCCCTGGACCCCGAGGTCGTCTCCCAGCTCCTGCTGCGCCGCAACAGCGACCCGCTCGAACGGCTCACCCCGCGCGAACGCGAAGTGCTCGCGCTGATGGCGGAGGGCCGCTCCAACGGCGGCATCGCGGCCGCCCTGGTCGTGAGCGAGAGCGCGGTCGCCAAGCACATCAACAGCATCTTCGCCAAGCTCGACCTCCCGCACGCCGAGGGCGACCACCGCCGGGTGCTCGCCGTCCTGCGCTTCCTGGACGGAGACTCCACGTGACCATCACCGACGACCCGCGGACCGAGACGCCGGACGCCCCGGACCCCCGGGCGCGTCCGCGCAGGCGGGGACCCTGGCTCGCGCTGGCCGCGCTCACCGCGCTGTCCGTCGCCGTCCCGACCGTGCTGGAGGTCGCCGGGGTGCAGTTGCAACGCGCCTCGGAGACCTCCGAAACGCTGGTGTCGCACCGGCTCCGGGCGGTCGAGGTCGACGCGACGTCCGCGGCCGTGACCGTCCGGGCGGGGGCGTCCGGACCGGCCCGGCTCGACAAGGACCTGCACTGGATCACGTCGAAGCCGCGCATCAGGACCACGTGGGACGGCGACACGCTGATGCTCAAGGTGATCTGCGGGGACGGCGGCCTCACCATGCTGGACCTCTGCGACGCGAACGTGACGCTCAGCGTCCCGAGCGGCGTCGACGTCCGCGGCCGGATGACCTCCGGCACCCTCGCCGTGCGCGGCATGACGGGCTCGGTGGACGTCAAGAACAACTCCGGGACGCTGGATTTCGCCGACCTTTCCGGGCCCCTGCACGCGGTGGTGTCCAGCGGTTCGGTCATCGGCGACCGCCTGACCGCCGGAACGGTGGACGTCGCGTCCGGCTCCGGTTCGATCGATCTGACCTTCACCAAGGCCCCGACCCGGGTCGTCGCGCGGACCGGCTCCGGCACGGTCCTGGTCGGCGTCCCGGCCGGATCGCAGTACCGGATCGCCGGCGCCAGCGGCTCGGGGTCCCGCCAGTTCGCGGACGGCATCCGGAACGAGTCCGCCCCGAACCTGCTCGACGTGTCGGCCGGCTCGGGCTCCGTCAGCGTCCACTACTGACGGCCGCGAACCCCGCCCGGCGGCGTCCGACAGCGTGTCGACACCGCCGGACGGAGCGGCGCCGCCAGGCCTGTCCACACGCGCCCGTGGCCGTTCCGGCGGCGTCCGCCCTGGTGGTGATCGTGTGACCTGGCGCACGTTTGCGCAGGTCGCCGGGGTATTCCGATTTGCGTCGCGGGCGTCCGGCGGGTTTACTACCGGGCTATGACCGCCGTACACCCGAGCCAGCCGCGCCGCCTGCAGATCATGCGGGCCATGGGGTGTATGCGCATGTGTCGAATGTGTGACCGCTGAGGGCCCCCGCCGACCCCTGTCTCGCGCCCCGAAGCGAGCGACCTCCGATGATCTTCATGACCGGAAGCCGCATCTGCACATGATCTTCCAACGGCATCTGCTGACCCACGCGCCGTACCCGCCCGGACTCGCCTGAGCCGCCGCACGGCGTCCTCAGCGGAAAGCGTCTCCCGGCGTCCCGCCTCCACAGGCGGCGGCCCCGGCACCGCGACATCGCACCGGCACCGCGAGACCCGCACCCGCCACCGCGACATCGCATCGCCACCGCGATGACCCACCAGCCACCGCGAAACCGCACAGCGCGGTATCGCACCCGCCACACCGTGGAACCGCATCGCCACCGCGAGACGCACCCGGTTCCGCGAAACCGCACCCCGCCACCGTGAATGCACCCGCGTAGTCGCAGCCGCGCCCGCGCTCCGCATCCCGAACGTCCCTGTCCCGTTCCGCCGACGCCCTGTCCGGGCGCGGTCGCCTGCACGGATGATTCCTATGATCCAGATCGAGAAACTTCGAAAAACCTACCGGTCCCGAGGCCGCGAGCTCTCCGCCGTCGACGGCGTCGACCTCAGCGTCCGCGAGGGCGAGATCTTCGGCGTCCTCGGCCGCTCCGGCGCGGGCAAGAGCACCCTGCTGCGCTGCGTCAACCTGCTGGAACGTCCCGACTCGGGACGGATCGAGGTGGACGGACGCGACCTGCTCACGCTGCCGCGCGGCGAACTGCGCGCGGCCCGGCAGGGCATCGGGATGATCCACCAGCACTTCGGCCTGCTGTCCAGCCGGACGGTGGCCGGGAACGTCGCGTTCCCGCTGGAGGTCATGGGCGTGCCGCGCGCCGAGCGGGCCGCCCGGGTGGACGAGCTGCTCGACCTCGTCGGCCTCACCGACCACGCGAAGGCCTACCCCGCGCAGATCTCCGGCGGGCAGAAGCAGCGCGTCGGGATCGCCCGCGCCCTCGCGGGCCGTCCCAAGGTGCTGCTGTCGGACGAGGCGACCTCCGCGCTCGACCCCGAGACGACCGCGTCGATCCTCGCGCTGCTGCGCGACCTGCGCGACCGGCTCGGGCTGACCGTCCTGCTCATCACGCACGAGATGGACGTGGTGAAGCGGATCTGTGACTCGGCCGCGATCATGCGCGACGGCCGTGTGGTGGAGTCCGGGACGCTCCGCGACCTGCTGCTGCGACCCGGCTCCGAGCTGGCCCGGGACCTGTTCCCGCTGCCCGCCGCCGACGTCCGTCCGGGGACCACCGTCGTGGACGTGACGTTCGAGGGCGACGCGGCCGACCGGCCGTTCGTGTCGTCCCTGGCCCGCACCTACGCGATCGACGTGAACATCCTCGGCGGCGCGGTCGAGGAGGTCGGCGGCACCCGGATCGGACGGCTGCGCATCGAGCTGCCCGGCGACCCCGACCTCAACGCCGCCCAGCTCGCGCACCTGCGCGACTCGGGCCTGACCGTCGAGGTCCACCGGGCGTCCGGCACGGAGGTGGCGGCATGACCTGGGACGAGATCTGGCCGCTGCTGCGGCAGGGCACCGTCGAGACGCTCCAGATGACGGTCTGGGCCACCGTGATCACCGCCGTGGCCGGGGTGCTGCTCGGCCTCGCGCTGGTCGTCACCGACCGGCGCGGGCTGGCCCCGGTCCCGGCCGTCCACCACCTGCTCGGGCTGGTCGTGAACGTCGGACGGTCCATCCCGTTCATCATCCTGCTGGTGGCGCTGCTGCCGCTCACCCGGGCGCTGGTCGGCACCACCATCGGCACCACCGCCGCGATCGTCCCGCTCGCGGTCTCGGCCATCCCGTTCTACGCCCGGCTCGTGGAGACCTCGCTGCGCGAGGTGGACCCGGGCGTCGTCGACGCCGCCCGCGCGATGGGCGCCTCCCGCGTCCAGATCGCCGGGAAGGTGCTGCTCCGCGAGGCCCGTCCGGGCCTGCTTGCGGGCCTCACCGTCACCTTCGTCGCGCTGATCGGCTACTCGGCGATGGCCGGGGCGATCGGCGGCGGCGGCCTCGGCGACATCGCCATCCGCTACGGCTACCAGCGCTTCGAGAACACGGTGATGATCGCGGTCGTCGCGGTGATCGTCGTGCTGGTGCAGGTCGTCCAGCTGCTCGGCGACCGGCTCGTCCGGCGCCTGTCCCACCGCTAGTTCACACCGCTAGTTCAACCGTTGGTTCACCGGGCCGGCCCACAGCGCCGGTTCACACCAGAAGGGGGCACTCTTCGTGCTTCGTAAGATCACCGCCACCGTGGCCGCCGCAGGACTGCTGATCGGCCTCGCCGCCTGCGGCTCCAGCAAGGACAAGGACACCCTCGTCGTCGGCGCGACCTCCGTGCCGCACGCCGAGATCCTCGGCTACGTCAAGAAGAACCTGGCCGACAAGGCGGGCCTCAAGCTCGAGGTCAAGGAGTTCAGCAACTACGAGCAGCTGAACCCCGCCGTGAAGGACGGCCAGATCGACGCCAACTACTTCCAGCACAAGCCGTACCTGGACGAGTCGAACCAGAAGCTCGGCGCCAAGCTGGTGTTCGTCGCGGGCGTCCACCTCGAGCCGCTCGCGGTCTACTCCAAGAAGGTCAAGCAGCTCTCCGAGCTGAAGCAGGGCGCGACCGTCAGCGTGCCGTCCGACCCGTCCAACGAGGCGCGGGCGCTGAAGCTGCTGGCCGCCAACCAGCTCATCACGCTGAAGCCCGGCACCGAGGAGAAGGCCACCCCGCGGGACATCGCGTCCAACCCGAAGGGCCTGAAGTTCAAGGAGGCCGACGCCGCCACGCTGCCGCGCCAGCTCGGTGACGTGGACGCCTCGGTGATCAACGGCAACTACGCGCTCGAGGCCAAGCTCGACCCGTCCAAGGACGCGCTCGCGACCGAGGCCTCGCAGGGCAACCCGTACGTGAACGGCCTGGTGACCACCCCCGAGAAGAAGGACGACGAGAAGATCAAGAAGCTCGTCGAGCTGCTCCGCGGCCCGGAGGTCAAGAAGTTCATCCAGGACGAGTACCACGGCTCGGTGCTCCCCGCCTGACGCGTGACCCCTTCGCAGGTGGCCCCCGGACGATCCCGTCCGGGGGCCACCGCCTTTTCCGGCGTCGATGTCGACCTGAGTGACCAGCGGGAACACGAGGGCGAGGACGAGTTGCCGAAGTTCTACGCGGACGAGTGCGAATGACACGGTCGGACGGAGGTTTCCCCAAGCCGCCCATGTCCGTCACATGGTGTTGGTAGGACGGGGTTTCCGACCTTGACCAGGAGGAACACATGGGCGTCTCTCAGCATCTGACCGAGTTCGCCGGACTTCCGGTTGCGGAGTTCGGCGCGTCCGGTGACCCGTCCAAGGAGGCCCTGGCGTCGCCGTCGTCGTACGCGTGGGCCGTCCGCTCCGGGCACGACGAGGAGTCCTTCACCGACCTCTGGCCGCGGTTCCTGAAGACCGTCGACACCAGCGGGATCACGGCGCTGGTCGTCGGCTACTGGGGCATCTACGACGAGAAGGCCGACGTCCCCGCACTGCTCTCCGGCTCGGCGTCCGCCCTCCCGGCGCTGCGGTCCCTGTTCCTCGGCGACATCGTCGCCGAGGAGGCCGAGATCTCCTGGATCCAGCACAGCGACACGACGTCGGTCTTCACGGCGTTCCCGGCACTGGAACGGGTCGAGGTCCGGGGCGTGGAGGGCCTGTCGTTCGAGCCGGTCAAGAGCGAGGCGCTGAAGGTGCTGCGGTTCGAGTCCGGCGGCCTGCCCGCCGAGATCGTCCGGACCGTCGGGCAGAGCACGCTGCCCAACCTGACGCATCTCGACCTGTGGCTCGGCGCGTCCGAGTACCTCGGCGACGCGACGGTCCAGGACCTCGAGCCCTTCCTGTCCGGCACGGCCCTGCCCAAACTGAGCCACCTGGGCCTCGAGGACGCGGAGATCCAGGACGAGGTCGCCGCGGCCGTCGCGGGCGCTCCGGTCGTGGCCCGGCTGGAGTCGTTGAGCCTGGCCATGGGCATGCTGACCGACACCGGCGCGGAGGCGCTGCTGTCCGGGCAGCCGCTGTCCCATCTGAAGAAGCTCGACCTGCACTACCACTTCCTCTCGGAGGCGATGGCCGAGCGCGTCCGCGCCGCCCTCCCCGGCGTCGAGGTGAACCTGGACGACCGGCAGGAGCGCGACGATGACGACGGCTTCTACGTCGAAGTGTCGGAGTGATGGAACCTCCGGACGTTTCGCCTGAGCGGACGGCATTTGTCGGGCGCCCCTGGTAGGACATGTCCCGACAGTGATCCGGAAAGGGACCCGATGACCATCCACCAGAACCTCACCGAGTACGCCGGCCTGCCCGTGGCGACGTTCGGCCCGAACGAAGAAGTCCCGGACGACGAACTCCTGGACGACGAGGTCACCGACGGCGAACCTGCGGACGGTGAACTTCCCGCCGGAGCGCTCACCTCGCCGGCGTCCTACGCCTGGGCCGTCCGCACCCAGTTCGACGAGGAGCCCTTCGAGGACGTCTGGGCCCGGTTCCGCGAGCAGGTGGACACCAGTGGGATCACGGCGCTGATCATCGGGTACTGGGGTGCGTCCTACGGCGACGGCGCCGCCGACGTGGGCACACTCCTCGCCGAGGCCGCGCCCGCGTTCCCGGCGCTGCGCTCGCTGTTCGTCGGCGACGTCGTGATGGAGGAGGCGGAGATCTCCTGGATCGAGCACGGGGACATCACCCCCGTGCTCGACGCGTTCCCGGAGCTGGAGCGGTTCGAGGTCCGCGGCTCGCAGGGGCTCGTCCTCAACCCGTTCGAGCACTCCGGCCTGCGGACGCTCCGGTTCGAGTCCGGCGGGCTGCCCGCCGAGGTCGTCCGGGCGGTCGGGGCCAGCGACCTGCCGAACCTCGAACACCTGGACCTCTGGCTCGGCACTCCGAACTACGGCGGCGACGCGACCACGGACGACCTCGCGCCCCTGCTGTCCGGCGAGCGCTTTCCCGCCCTGCGCCGCCTCGGCCTGGAGAACTCCGAGATCGAGGACCAGGTCGCCGCCGCCGTCGCGGGCGCGGCGGTCGTCGCCCAGCTGGAGACGCTCTCCCTCGGCATGGGCATCCTCACCGACACGGGCGCGGAGTCCCTGCTGGCCGGGCAGCCGCTGACCCACCTGAAGAAGCTCGACCTGGAACACCACTTCCTCTCGGACTCCATGATCGAGCGCGTCCGCGCCGCTCTTCCCGGCGTCGAGGTGCTGCTGGACGGCCAGATGACGCCGCACGGCGGCGACTGGTTCTTCATCGAGATCTCGGAGTGACGCGATGACCGTCATCGAGCACCTCGAGGAGTACGCCGGCCTGCCCGTCCACGAGTTCGAGGCGTCCGCCGAGCGGCTGCCCGATCCGGAGACGGTCGCGTGGCGGATCGGGGAGGGCCGCCAGGGCACGTGGCGCGACGCGCTCATCGCCCTCCTGGACTCCGTCGACGCCGGCCGTATCGAGGCGATCGTCGTCGGCCGGTACGGGAACGGCGACAGCGACGACCACCCGGGGAAGGTCCTGGCCGAGGTCGCGGACCGCCTCCCCGCGCTGCGCTCGCTGTTCCTCGGCGAGATGACGATGGAGGAGTCGGAGATCTCCTGGATCGTCCATGGCGACATCACTCCGTTGCTGAAGGCCTTCCCGAAGCTTGAACGGCTGGACGTCCGGGGCAGCGACAGCCTGGTGTTCGAGCCCTTCGCGAGCGAGTCGCTCCGGACGCTGCGCTTCGAGTCCGGCGGTCTGCCCGTCGGGATCGTCCGGGCCGTCATCGCGAGCGACCTGCCGAACCTCGAACACCTGGACCTCTGGCTCGGCGAGGAGGAGTACGGCGGCGACGTGCGCGGCGACGACCTCATCGGTCTCCTCTCCGGCGAACGCCTCCCCGCCCTCCGCCATCTCGGCCTGGAGAACTCGGAGATCCAGGACGAGATCGCCGCCGAGGTGGCCGAAGCCCCGGTCGTCGTGCGCCTCGAGTCCCTGAGCCTGGCCATGGGCGTCCTGACCGACGCGGGCGGCGAGGCGCTCCTGTTCGGCCAGACGCTCACCCACCTGAAGTCGCTCGACCTGCACCGCACCTTCCTGTCGGACGAGATGGCGGCCTCGTTCCGCAGGCGCCTGCCAGGCGTCGAGATCAACCTGGACGACCGCAAGGACGCCGAGGCCCACGGCCTGTACGTCGCCGTGTCGGAGTGAGAATGTCCTTCGTCGTCATCGGGTACCCGGGGGACCGGCGGGTCACGCTGTTCGCGGACGCCTGCCGGGCCGCCGGGCTCGCGGAACCGCAGGTCATCGGCTGGCCGGACGTGTTGCGCGGCTCGTTCACGCTGCCTGCCGGGGTCCCGGTCCGAATCGACTCGCCCGGCGAGGACCCAGAGGCGGACGCCCTGCTCCGCGGCGACGTCGCCCCGACCCGGACCGGAGGTGGGGCCCGCTGGTACGAGGGGTTCGTCGCCGGGCTGGGCCGGATCGCGGACGCCGCGCGCGACGCGGACGCGCCGCTCCTGAACGACCCGGACGAGATCGCCGTCATGTTCGACAAGCGGCTCTGCCACGCCCGGCTGTCCGCCGCCGGAGTGCCGGTGCCGCCCGTGCTGACCGGCGTCGACGGCTACGCGGCGCTGCGCGCCCGCATGGCGGAGGCGAACGAGCACCGCGTCTTCGTCAAGCCCGCGCACGGTTCGTCCGCGTCCGGCGTCATCGCCCTCGAGGTCGCGCCGGGCGGGACCGGGGATCGGATCAAGGCGGTGACGTCGGCGGTGCGGCGCGCGGACGGGTTCCACAACTCGCTGCGCGTCCGGACGTACCGGACGGAGGAGGAGGTCGCCGCGCTGGTCGACGCCCTCGCCCCGGACGGTCTGCACGTCGAACGCTGGATGCCGAAGGCGGCGCTGGACGGGCGCGTCCTCGACCTACGGGTCGTGGTGGTCGGGGGAGTCCCGACGCACGCGGTCGTCCGCACCAGCACCGTCCCGATGACGAACCTGCACCTGGGCGGGCAGCGCGGGGACCTCGGCGCCGTCCGGGCCGCGCTCGGCGAGGACGGCTGGCGAAAGGCGATGGACGTGTGCGCGCGGGCCGCGGCGTGCTTCCCGCGCAGTCTCATGGTCGGCGTCGACCTGCTCCTCGGCATCGGCTGGCGGCGGTACGCGATCGGCGAGGTGAACGCGTTCGGCGACCTGCTGCCGAACCTCCCCGGTCTCCCGGACGGACCGGCGGCCGGCGTCGACGCCTACACTGCCCAGGTCAGAGCCGCATTGTCTGCCTTGTCGGGATCCCATGCGTGACATGAACGAGGTCGTCGGCACCCACGACGTGGTGCTGGTGACCCTCGACACCCTCCGCTTCGACGTCGCCGAAGAGCTGCTCGACGCGGGGGAGACGCCGAACCTCGCCGCCGTTCTGCCCGGGGGGCGGTGGGAGCGGCGGCACACGCCCGGCAGTTTCACCTACGCCGCGCACGCCGCGATGCTCGCAGGATTCCTGCCGACGCCCGCCGCGCCCGGCCCGCACCCCCGGCTGTTCGCCGCCGCCTTCCCCGGCAGCGAGACCACGGCCCCGGGAACGTGGACGTTCGACGCCGCCGACCTCCCGACCGGCCTCGCGCGGGCCGGGTACCACACGGTCTGCGTGGGCGGCGTCGGCTTCTTCAGTAAGACGACGGCCCTCGGCTCGGCGCTGCCGTCGCTGTTCGCCGAGAGCCACTGGGAGCGGTCCTTCGGCGTCACCGACCCGGCCGGCCTGGACCACCAGATCGCCCGCATCGAGACGTCGATCGGCGCCCTCGACGCGGAGAGGCGGCTGTTCCTGCTGCTCAACGTGTCCGCGCTGCATCAGCCCAACTGGTTCTACCTGGACGGCGCGACCCGCGAGTCCGGCGACACCCGGGCCAGCCACGCCGCCGCGCTGCGGTACGTGGACGCCCGCCTGCCCCGCCTGCTCGCCGCGCTCCGCCGCCCCTCCCTCGTGATCATCTGCTCCGACCACGGCACCGCCTACGGCGAGGACGGCCACGTCGGGCACCGCATCGGCCACGAGGTCGTGTGGACCGTCCCTTATGGAGAGTTCGTCCTTTGATGACCAGCCCCTATCAGGGTTACGTGTACGCCTACCCGCACAAGACCGCGTACCGGCCGCTCGACCCCGCGCCGTCGCTGCGGTCGGTATGGGAGGAGGAGGACAAGAGCGCCCTCTTCCTCTACCTGCACATCCCGTTCTGCGAGATGCGCTGCGGCTTCTGCAACCTCTTCACACGGACGGGCGCGTCCGAGGACCTGACGGACGCCTACCTCTCGGCCCTCGAACGCCAGGCGTCCGCCGCATTGGACGCCCTGGGCGACGAGGCGGCCTTCGCGACGGCCGCGTTCGGCGGCGGCACCCCGACCTACCTGACCGCCGCCGAGCTCGACCGGCTCTGCGACATCGCGTCCCGGTTCGCCCCACTCGGATTCGTGCCGCTGGGCGTCGAGACGTCCCCGGCGACCGCGACCCCCGACCGGCTGCGCGTCCTGCGCGACCGCGGGACGACCCGGATCTCGATCGGCGTGCAGAGCTTCGTCGACGCCGAGGCGCGCGCCGCCGTCCGGCCGCAGAAGCGCGTCGAGGTCGACGCCGCCCTCGACGCGATCCGGGACGCCGAGATCCCCGTCCTGAACATCGACCTGATCTACGGGATCGCAGGTCAGACGGCCGAAAGCTGGCGCTACTCGCTCGACACCGCGCTGAGCTGGAAGCCCGAGGAGATCTACCTCTACCCGCTGTACAAGCGGCCGCTGACCGGGTTGTTCCGGCTCGGCCGCGACTGGGACGACCACCGCCTCGCGCTCTACCGGCAGGGCCGCGACCACCTGCTCGCCGCCGGATACGAGCAGGTCTCCATGCGCATGTTCCGCCTCCCTGACATCGCCGCCGCGGGCACCGGAGCCGGGGGCACCGAGTACTGCTGCCAGACCGACGGCATGGTCGGCCTCGGCTGCGGAGCCCGCTCCTACACCTCCGACCTGCACTACTCGTTCGAGTACGCGGTCGGCGCGACCGAGGTCCGCGCGATCATCGACGACTACGTCCGCGCGGACTCCTTCGGGACGGCCCGCGTCGGCTTCCGCCTGGACGACGCCGAACGGCGGCGCCGGCACCTCGTCCAGTCGCTGCTCCAGGCGTCCGGGCTCGACCGCTCCGACTACCGTGCCCGCTTCGGGACCGACGCGATGGACGACTTCGCGGGCGACCTCAAGGGCTTCGCCGACCAGGACTGGCTGGACGTCCGCCCCGACCTGCTGCGGCTCACCCCCGAAGGCCTCGCCCACTCGGACGCGGTCGGCCCCGCCCTGTTCTCCGGCGACGTCCGCACCCTCATGGACGCCTACGAGGCCCGCTGATGCCCGCCGTCTTCCTCCCCGATCCGGTCGTCCCGGCGGAGCCCGCGCCCGGCGCCCACCTGACGATCCTCTACCGCGGTCCCCTCGCGAGCTGCGACTACGACTGCCCCTACTGCCCGTTCGCCAAGCGCCGCGACAGCGTTGAGCAACTCCGCGCCGACCGGACGGCGTTGGAACGCTTCACCGCGTGGGTCGCGGCACAGCGGCATCCGGTGTCCGTGCTGTTCACGCCGTGGGGCGAGGGCGTCGTCCGGTCCTGGTACCGGCGGGCGCTGGTCGAGCTGAGCCACCTTCCGCACGTCCGGCGCGTGGCGATCCAGACGAACCTCAGCCACCGGACGAGCTGGACGTCCGACGCCGACCCGTCCCGGCTGGCGCTCTGGGCCACCTTCCACCCCGGCCAGGTGCCCTACGAGCGGTTCCTCGACAAGGCCCGTGACCTGGCGGAACGCGGCATCCGATACTCGGTCGGCATCGTCGGCCAGCCCGAGCACCTCGCGGACGCCCGCCGCCTGCGCGCCGACCTGCCCGGACACGTCTACCTGTGGGTGAACGCCGCCGAAGGACTCACCTACACCGACGCCGAGGCCGCAGACTGGACGGCGATCGACCCCCTGTTCGGCCACAGCCGCGACCCTCACCCCAGCCTCGGCCGCGCCTGTCGAACCGGTGACGACGTCATATCCGTGGACGGCGACGGGACCGTCCGGCGCTGCCACTTCGTCCCGGCCGTCCTGGGCAACCTCTACGACGGGACGTTCCGTGCCGGCCTCCGCCCGCGTCCCTGCCCACTGGACGTCTGCGACTGCCACATCGGCTACGTCCACCTGGAGCCGCTCGGCCTCTATGACGTCTTCGCCGGAGGCATCCTGGAACGCATCCCCGCCCTGGCGTGAACCCGTTCGGCCGGTCGTGGCAAGACACTCCCGGAAATGATCGTTTTCTGGGAGGACCCATGACCGTCCTGCGCACGCTCGCCGTGGTCTCCATCGCCGGCGCGGCGCTCACGGTGTCCGGGAGCCTGGGCGCGTACGGCTACTACTACGACCTGCAGTCGAGCATCCATCATGAGGATCCCGACGCGGCACTCGGCAAAGACCGGCCGAAGAAGCTGAACAAGTCGGTCAACGTGCTGCTCATCGGCTCGGATTCGCGCGCGGGCGCCAACGCCAAGTTCGGCCGCAGCCACCAGAACGAGGCGCCGAAGGCGGACACCGTGATCCTGGTGCATCTGGCGGCGGGCGGCGGACACGCCTACGGTGTCAGCCTTCCGCGCGACCTGATGGTGCCGATTCCGTCCTGCCCGACGAAGAGCGGCCGGACGCCGCCGCTCAGCCTCGCGATGTTCAACTCGGCGTTCGGCCGAGGCGGCCCGACCTGCACGATCACGACGGTCGAGAAGTTCACCGGCGTCCATGTCGACCACTTCATCGAGGTGAACTTCACCGGCTTCGAGGGCCTCACCGAGGCCGTCGGCGGCGTCCCGATCTGCCTGTCCAAGCCCGTCCACGACCGCCGTTCCGGCCTGAACCTGCCCAAGGGGAGGAGCGTCGTGAAGGGAGGGACGGCCCTGGCCTTCGTCCGCGCCCGCTACACGCTCGGGGACGGCACCGACACCCAGCGCATGAAGCGGCAGCAGCAGTTCATGGCCTCGTTCGCGCACCAGGCCATGACGGCGGGCGTGCTGACCAGCCCGTCCCGGCTGAACAAGCTGCTGACCTCGGGCGCCCGGTCGATGACGACCGACCGCGCCCTCAGCTTGTCGGAGATGCTGCGGCTCGCCCAGGGGATGCGCGGCATGTCGGCGGGCTCCCTGAAGTTCGCCACGCTGCCCTCGGCGCCCTGGGTCCGGAACCGGAACCGGGTCGCCATGACCCCGGCCGCCGCGCCCTTCCTCGCCGCCGTCCGCGAGGACCGCGATCCCATGGAGACGCTCAAGACCCGCCCGTCGGCACACCGTACGGCGCGTCCGGGCAAGGGGGCCGGGGCCGGGGCTCAGCAGCCTCCGCAGGGTGACGAGATCCGCGCGAGCGACGACATCTGCCGCAAGACCTGGGGCTGACCCGCGGACCGTCCGCGCGGGTCAGGTCTGCTTGAGGGGGTTGTAGTCGGCGGCGTCGACGCCGAACGTCCAGGCGACGCCCTCGCGCGCGGTACGCGTGGACGGCGGGACGCGCAGGTAGTACTGGCGGTAGGTGCCGTCCGGCTCGGGCGTCGAGTTGATCACCTCGACCATCACGATGTCCTCGTCGTTCCACAGGTCGATGCGCCAGAGCACACCCGTCTCGTCCTTGTGGACGGGCTTGGCGCCGGTCTCGGCGAGGTACCGGTCGTAGCCGAAGATCTCCAGCATGACCCGCCGAAGCTCGGCGTTCTCCTCCTGGCCGATGCGCTCGACGGTCAGGCCGGTCAGCGACGCGACGAAGTCGGATGGGATCGGCATGCCGCGCCAGGCGTGCAGCGCGAGGCCATCGGGGAAGGCCAGCGCCGGGCCGTCGCCCCGGTGCAGGCGGCCCGGCTCGTCCCGGTGCAGCTCGGACGGCCGCGCGGAGATGATCACGAGCCGCTCGTACGGCCACCACCAGCCCGCGTTCCGCGCCACGTCGGCGAGCCCGGGCGGCAGCGTGCCGAGCGCGTCGAACTGGGCCAGCCACGCCGCGTCGTGCTGGCCGAGGCCCGCGTCGAGGGTGGCCGCCCGCAGCACCGACTCGGCCCGCGAGCCCTCCTCACCGGCGAGGTCGCCGATCGCCTGGCGGATCCGGATCACCAGCTGCTGCACCCGGTCCCACAGCGGCGCGGCCGTGCGCGCCCAGGACCGTGCCCACTCCTGGGGCCCGAGCCGCTCGTACGCGGTGGTGCGCGCCGTCTCCCACGGACGCGTCCGGACGGTCTCGCGCACGCTCGCGCCCGCGTCTTCCAGCACGTTCGGCACGTCCAGCCCGGCTTCGCGCAGCACGTCGGCGTGCCCGGCGAGGACGGCGGCGACGAGCGCGCCCTGTGCGGGGGAGTCCACCCACAGGAACCGCTCCGGCGCGTCCAGACCGGCGGCGGTGTAGGCGGCGGTGACGCCCGCCTCGGCCTGCGCGCGGTCGCCCGGGCCGGTGGCGAACGCCGTCGCCTCCCAGGACAGCATCAGGTTCGCGTGGTCCAACTCGTTCACGGTCGGTTCTCCAAACAAGGGGGGTGGGAGGAAACAGGACGCGCAGAGGCGCGGGAACACGCCAAGAAAGCGCCAAGCCAAGAAAGCGCCAAGAAGAACGTGCGGAACGCGCCGTGGGACGCGCGGCGGGGTCCGAGCCAGGGCGAACGAGCCGCGGACGCGCGTGTCAGGAGGAAGCTGATCCAGCGCCAGTCACGCGAGCGGACCTCCGCCGCGGAGCGCATGTCAAGAGGGAAGCACGCGGGACCGGGACGGAACCGTCAGTCGGCGAGTCAGCCCCGGGCGGGGAGGTGCTCAACAACATCATCGCTGTTAGTCGGCGACGACGCGGACGGCGCCCGGCACGTACTCGCGCTGCCGGATCACGCGGTACCAGCCCTTGGGCAGCGAGATCGCCGCGTGCTCCTCGTGCCCGAGGCGGCCGCCACTCGGTAGGTGCAGGAAGTCCGGCGCGAGCGGGTTCGGATCGCGCAGCAGCTTCCCCTCGCAGGTCAGAGCATGCGCGTGGCCGGTGGCCTCGCCGAGCGCGAGGACCATGCGGCCCCGCCCGTCACGCGGTGCGGGCGGCAGCTCCCGGAGGGCCTGGGGCACCGCGTCCTCGGCCACCGGGACGATGAGGATGTCTCCCTGTCGGTACATGTCAACGACGCTAGACCGGCCCTCCGACATTTTCGCCGCACCCCATCTGACCAGCAAGAACGCCGCACATCAGGGCGTCGGGCCGACGGTCAGAAACCGCGGGTCCGGCGCGCCGCCGGACGGGCCCAGCGCCCCGACGCGCTCAGCCCGACGCTCTGGAACGCCCGGACGAGCTCGCCGCCGAGGTTGACGCCCGCGCCGAGCGCGAGCGCGACCGACAGGGCCGCGACCAGGCTCATCGCGCCCGGCTGCGGCGATCCCGTGTTCAGCTCGACCATCCCCCGGTACAGGAGCGTTCCGGGCAGCAGCGGCGAGATCGCCGGAACGATGTACGGCAGCGACGGGGCGTTCCGCCTGCGCGCGATCAGGCTCCCCAGCGAGCCGATGACGACGGCGGAGACCGCCGACGCGAGCACGGGCGTGACCTTCCAGCTCAGCAGCAGCACGTACAGGACCCAGATCAGCCCGCCACCCATCGCCGCCGGGATCAGCACGTTGCGCGGGACGGCGAGGAAGACCGCGAAAGTGAGCGCGACGACGGCCGCCGCGATGATCGGGATGGGCTTCATCAGGGCCGGCGCGGCCGTCATGTGCGCGACGTTGATGTTCACGTTCATCCGGACGGCCACATACACCACGACGCCGAGCCCGGCGACGATCGCGGCGATGATGAAGAACACCTCCAGCAACCGCGCGCCCGCGCTGACCAGGTCGCCGGTGATGCCGTCCTGGATGGACGCGACGAGCGGGCGGCCCGGCAGCAGCGCCAGGATCGACCCGGTCACGATCGTGGACGCGTGCGCCTCGTGGCCCGCCGCGATGACCAGCGCGGCGGCCGTCGCGGCGATTCCGGCGGCCACGGTCAGCTGGAAGAACTCGGCGATCCCCCGGCGCGCGAGCGCGGCGGCGGTGCGGTCGCTGATCAGCGTCGCCACGAACGCGGTCGCGGCGACCAGCGGCCCGCCGCCGACCAGCATCGACGCGGCCGCCGCGATCAGCCCGAGGGACACGACCATCAGCCATGCCGGGTAGGGCGCGCGGCCGCGCTTGATCTCGTTGAGCCGCGTGCGCGCGTCGTCCAGCTCCAGCATCCCGATGGACGCCTCCTGGACGAGCTTGTGCAGGGCGTCCAGCCGCCAGTAGGCCGGCGTCCGGCGCCGGATGGCGCGCGAGCCGGTCACGGGGGGCCCGCTGCCGGGGTGCGCCGACACCAGGATGGCGGTGAAGGTGACCTGGACCTCGGCGCGGGGCACCTCGTAGGCGACCGCGAGGCTCAGCGTCGCCTCGTTCACGCGTTCGGTGGACTCGCCGCTGGCCAGCATCAGCTCGCCGACCCGCAACGCAAGCTCGATCGCCCTGGGGTCGAAGGTCTCGCCGGGTTCGTCCTCAGGTGGTTCGGGAGGGTTCCCGTCCATCAGGACCAGCCAGCTCCGCCGCAAGCGTTCTACGGTCCGACCCATGCCCGAACAAACCCTCCCGCCCGGTTTTCACAATCTTGCTCGCAGGCTACCCATGCCTCACGAGTGCTATACCGTCCCGCCCCCATCGACCCCCATGCGTAGAACGTCGATCATGTCCTCGCTACGCTGGGTGATCAAGATCGCGTAGGGCCGTCCGCGGACGGCCCCGCGCGCCCACGGGACCGGAGGTGATCCGAACGTGCGCGTCGCGCTGTTCGTGACCTGCGTTAACGACACGCTCTTCCCGGGGACGGGACGGGCGACCGTGCGGCTGCTGGAGCGGCTCGGCTGCCGGGTCGAGTTCCCGGAGGCCCAGACCTGCTGTGGCCAAATGCACTTCAACACCGGCTATCGCGAGGACGCCGTTCCGCTCGCGTTGCGGGTCGGGGAGGTCTTCTCCGGCTACGACGCGGTGGTCATGCCGTCCGGCTCGTGCGCGGCCATGGTCCGCGAGTGGTACCCGACGCTGGGCGTGGACCCGCCCTCGGGCGTGTACGAGCTGTCGGAGTTCCTCGTGGACGTCATGAAGGTGGACGACGTCGGGGCCTATTTCCCGCACTCGGTCACCTACCACCCGACCTGTCATTCGCTGCGCTCCCTGCGCGTGGGAGACCGTCCCCATACGCTGCTCTCCGCCGTACGCGGCCTGACGCTGCTGCCCCTGGGCGGAGCCGACGAATGCTGCGGATTCGGCGGGACGTTCTCGCTGAAGAACCCCGCCGTGTCCGCGGCCATGGGTACCGACAAGGTCCGCCACGTGCTGGACACCGGCGCTGAGGTCCTGTGCGCCGCCGACAACTCCTGCCTGATGCACATCGGCGGGACGATCCGTCGCGAACGCGCGGGCGTACGAGTGATGCATCTGGCGCAGATCCTCGCCTCTACAGAGGAGGACCCGGCATGAGTTCGACCTTCGTCGGAATGCCGCCGTTCCCGAAGGCGGCGTCCAGGGCCGTGGGGAACGCCCAGCTGCGGCACAACCTGCACAAGGCCACGCACACGATCCGCGACAAACGCGCGGCCGTGGTGGCCGAACAGCCCGACTGGGCCGAACTGCGCGCCGCGGGCGCCGCCCTGAAGACCCGGGTCCTGCGCCACCTGGACCTGTACCTCGAGCAGTTGGAGGAGGCCGTCGAACGGGCGGGCGGACACGTCCACTGGGCCGCCGACGCCGCTGAGGCCAACCGCATCGTCCTCGGCCTCGTGCGCGCGACGGGGGAGACCGAGGTCGTCAAGGTCAAGTCCATGGCCACCCAGGAGATCGGCCTGAACGAGGCCCTGGCGGAGGAGGGGATCACCGCCTACGAGACCGATCTGGCCGAGCTGATCGTCCAGCTGGGGGACGACAGGCCCTCGCACATCCTCGTCCCGGCCATCCACCGCAACCGGGCGGAGATCCGGGAGATCTTCCAGCGCGCGATGGCGTCGTGGGGCCGTCCGGCTCCGGCCGACCTGAAGGACGACCCGCGCGCCCTGGCCGAGGCCGCGCGCCTGCACCTGCGCGAGCGGTTCCTGTCGGCGAAGGTCGGCATCTCCGGCGCCAACTTCGCGATCGCCGAGACCGGCACGCTCGTGGTGCTGGAGTCCGAGGGCAACGGCCGCATGTGCCTGACCCTCCCGGAAACCCTGATCTCGGTCGTCGGCATCGAGAAGCTCGTGCCCACGTGGCAGGACCTCGAAGTGTTCATGCAACTGCTCCCGCGTTCCTCCACGGGCGAGCGCATGAACCCCTACACGTCCATGTGGACCGGGGCCGCCGAAGGCCAGGAGTTCCATCTGATCCTCCTGGACAACGGCCGGACGAAGGTGCTGGCCGACGCCGTCGGACGCCAGGCGCTGCGCTGCATCCGCTGCTCGGCCTGCCTGAACGTGTGTCCCGTGTACGAGCGCGCAGGAGGCCACGCCTACGGCTCGGTCTACCCCGGGCCGATCGGCGCGATCCTGACGCCCCAGCTACGCGGCTTCAGCTCCGAGCTGGACGAGTCGCTTCCCTACGCGTCCACGCTCTGCGGAGCCTGCTACGACGTCTGCCCAGTGGCGATCAACATCCCGGAAGTGCTCCTCCACCTGCGCGCGAAGGTCGGCGCGTCGGGCGTGCACAGGGCCGAGAAACTGGCCATGGGCGCGGCCCGGCGGGTGCTCTCGTCCCCTGCGCTCCTGGCCGCCTCCCAACGAACGGCGGGACGCTTCCGAAGACTCACCCCGCGCCGTCTCCCGGGCCCCTTGGCGGCCTGGACGGACACCAGGGACATTCCAGCGCCCCCACCGCAGTCGTTCCGTGACTGGTGGGCTTCACGGGAGGAGGGACGGTAATGGGTTCACGAGAGACGATCCTCGTGCGCGTGCGTTCGGCGCTCGCCGACGTCCCCTTGGCCGAGACACCGGACAGCGTGCAGGTCCCGCGCGACTACCAGAGGACCAGATCCGGCCCCGACCTGATCGAACTGCTGCTGGACCGGCTCATGGACTACCGGGCCGCCGTCCACCTCGACACCCCGGTCGCCGACCTCGCGCGCGAGCGGGGACGCCTCATGGTCCCCTCCGGCGTCCCGGGGGAGTGGCTGTCCGGTGTGGACGTCGCCCGCGACGACCCGCCGCTCTCGCCCACCGAGCTCGATCGACTGGACGGCGTCCTCACAGGCTGCGCCGTGGCCATCGCCGAAACCGGCACGATCGTGCTCGACGGCGGCGCGGCCCAGGGCCGCCGGGCCCTGACCCTCGTCCCCGACTACCACCTGTGCGTGGTCCGCCGGGAACAGATCGTCCGAACCGTCCCGGAGGCCCTGGAACGCCTGGACCCGATGCTCCCGCTCACCTGGATCAGCGGCCCGTCCGCCACCAGCGACATCGAACTCGACCGCGTCGAGGGCGTCCACGGACCGCGCACCCTGGAGGTCGTCATCCTCTGACACATCCCCCGAGGCCAGGAGGCCGAACAAGTTTTCCACAGAACGCAGTTCTATTAGGGGGACGTCGGCGGCGGCTGGTACCAAGGAGGCATGACTGACGCGACGACGACCGACGCCCTCCGCGACGACGCGGAGCGCTGCCTGCGCGGCCTGGCCGGGCCGGGCGCCCGGCTCCGCGACGACCAGTGGACCGCCATCCGCGCCCTGGTCGTCGAACGCCGCCGCGCCCTGGTCGTCCAGCGCACCGGCTGGGGCAAGTCCGCGGTCTACTTCGTCGCCACCCGGCTGCTCCGCGACCGCGGCGCCGGCCCCACCGTGATCGTCTCCCCGCTGCTCGCCCTGATGCGCAACCAGATCGAGGCCGCCGAGCGCGCCGGCATCAGCGCCCGCACCGTCAACTCCGCCAACACCGACGCCTGGGACGCGGTCTTCGCCGAGGTCGAGGCGGGCGAGGTCGACGTCCTGCTGGTCAGCCCCGAACGCCTCAACAACCCCGACTTCCGCGACCAGGTCCTCCCCAAGCTCGCCGCCGGGGCCGGCCTCGTCGTGGTCGACGAGGCGCACTGCATCTCCGACTGGGGCCACGACTTCCGCCCCGACTACCGCCGCCTCCGCACCCTCCTCGCCGATCTCCCGCCCGGCATCCCCGTCCTCGCCACCACCGCCACCGCCAACGCCCGCGTCACCCAGGACGTCGCCGAGCAACTCGCCGGAGTCCGCCCCACCACCCCGTCCGACCCCCTGCCCGGCGAGAACGCCGCCGTCACGCCCCCGGCCCACGCCCCTTCGTCCGGGGCCGACGCGGCGGTGTCGGCCCTGGCCTCCGACGGAGCCCTGGTCCTGCGCGGATCACTCCAGCGCGACTCACTGCACCTGTCCGTGGTGGAGCTGCCCTCGGCCGACCAGCGGGTCGCCTGGCTCGGCGAGCAGCTCGACGCGCTGCCCGGCTCCGGCATCGTCTACACCCTCACCGTCGCCGCCGCCCATGAGATCGCCGGGTACCTGCGCGACCGCGGCTACGCCGTCGCCGCCTACTCCGGCCAGACCGACCCCGACGAGCGCCTCCAGGCCGAACGCGACCTGCTCGACAACAAGCTCAAGGCCCTGATCGCCACCAGCGCCCTCGGCATGGGCTTCGACAAGCCCGACCTCGGCTTCATCGTGCACGTCGGCGCGCCCCAGTCGCCGGTCGCCTACTACCAGCAGATCGGCCGCGCCGGCCGTGGCGTCGACCGCGCCGAGGTGATCCTCCTCCCCGGCCGGGAGGACCGAGACATCTGGGCCTACTTCGCCGGCCTCGCCTTCCCGCCCGAGCCGACCGTCCGCACCACGCTGGACGTGCTGTCCGCCGCGGGCAGGCCGCTGTCCACCTCCGCGCTCGAGCCGATGGTCGACCTCGGCCGCTCCCGCCTGGAGATGATGCTCAAGGTCCTGGACGTGGACGGCGCCGTCCACCGGGTCAAGGGCGGCTGGGAGGCCACCGGCCGCCCCTGGGCCTACGACCGCGCCCGGTACCAGCGCGTCGCCGCCGAGCGCGAGCGCGAGCAGCGCGCGATGCTCGACTACATCGCCTCCACCGGCTGCCGCGAGGAGTTCCTCCGCCGCCAGCTCGACGACCCGTCCGCCGTCCCCTGCGGCCGCTGCGACAACTGCACCGGCGTCCACCGCCCCGCCGAGGTCTCCGCCGAGGGCGCCGCGAGCGCCCGCGACCGCCTGCACCGCCCCGGCGTGGACGTCCAGCCCCGCCGCATGTGGCCCACCGGCGTCAAGGACGACCTGGGCGTCTCCGGCCGCATCCCCGCCACCGACCAGGCCGAGGAGGGCCGTGTCCTGGGGCGGCTCACCGACATCGGCTGGGGCAACCGCCTGCGCGCCCTGTTCGCCGACCAGGCCCCCGACACCGACGTCCCGCCGGACATGTTCGACGCCATGGTGAAGGTCCTCGCCGCCTGGGGCTGGAGCGCCCGCCCCGCCGCCGTCGTTTCCGTGGGCTCCCGCAGCCACCCCCGCCTCGTCACCAGTCTCGCCACCCGGCTCTCCGAGATCGGCCGCCTGCCCTACCTCGGCGAACTCACCCCTGTGGGCGACCCCACCCCGAGACGCCACAACAGCGCCCAACGCCTCCGCTCCGTCTGGTCCGACCTCACCCTCTCCGACGACCTCGCCGCCGCCGTGGCCCAGGCCGAAGGCCCCATCCTCCTGGTGGACGACCGCATCGACACCGGCTGGACCATGACCGTCGCCACCCGCCTCCTCCGCCGAGCCGGAGCCCCAGCCGTCCTCCCCCTCGCCCTGGCCGTCCCCTCCTGACCAGCCCACCGACGGAGGAGCCCTCGCCAGACCCTTCGGCGCGACCAGAAGGTCTTCATCAGGTCCTTCGAGCCCCGGGGCCTGCACCTCCGGTGTCGGCGAAGACCTCCGTGCACACCGGCCTCCTCAAAGCGGCCTGCCGACCGCGCTGAGCGGGGCCCTCCGGCCAGGCCTCGTCTCGAGGCGGGCCATGCCACGCGAGGCGGGCCATGCCACGCGAGGCGGGCCATGCCACGCGAGGCGGGCCATGCCACGCGAGGCGAGGCCATGCCACGCGAGGCAAGGCTCGGTCCGGCAAGGCTCGGTCCGGCAAGGCCTGGTCCGGCCTGGTCCGGCAAGGCCCGGCAAGGCCCGGCAAGGCCCGGCAAGGCCCGGCAAGGCCCGGCAAGGCCCGGCAAGGCCCGGCAAGGCCCGGCAAGGCCCGGCGAGGCCCGGCCCGGCCCAGCAAGGCCAGGCCAGGCAGGTCGGGTCGGGCCGGGCAAGCGTGACGGGCCTGCTGGCCCGCTCGGCGTTCAAGCCGGGCGACTCGACCGATTCCAGGCGGGAGAGGGTGTGATCGAATAGATTTTCGACCATGATTCCGGGGCTGCTGTGCACCCATGACTGGCTGGACGAGGACGGCCGGCGGCGGTTGATGGCGGACATCGATGCCGCGGCCTGGTCGTCACCACTCCGGCGGCGCGTCCAGCACTATGGGCACCACTACGACTACGGACGTCGGGGTGTGGACGACACCCCGGCGCCGCCGCTGCCCCCATGGGCGGCGGCCCTGGCCGGTCGGCTGCACGAGGACGGCCACTTCGACCGCACGCCCGACCAGGTGATCGTGAACGAGTACCTGCCTGGCCAGGGCATCAGCGCCCACGTCGACCACGTCCCGACCTTCGGTCCGGTCGTCGCGTCGATCAGCCTGCTGTCGAGCTGCGTCATGGACTTCGTCCACCCAGAGGACGAGACGCGCGTCCCGGTGCGGCTCGCCCCGGGCACCCTGTGCGTCATGTCCGGCCCGGCGCGTTTCACCTGGCGGCACGCTATCGCCGCCCGCAAGACCGACCCCGCCCCCACCGGACGAGTGCCCCGCGGCCGACGAGTATCTGTGACCTTCCGGACGGTCCTCTGACCGCTTGGCCGGACGATCCGCGAATTCGCCACGACGGGGACGGCCCCGGCCCAGACGCTCCGCCGGCCGCACCCGAGGAGCGAGAAGCCCCAGTCGGTCGCAAGGCGGTCGGCCGCAGAGCAGCCGGCGGCTCGCGGCGACGCCGGGGAGGTCGGCGTCGATGGGGAATCGCGGGTGACTGTAGCTTGCCGCTGTGGCAAATGATGTTGAACTGGTGATTTTCGACTGCGACGGCGTTCTGGTGGACAGTGAGCCCATCGCGGTGCGGGTGCATTCGGCGGTGCTGACCGAGCTGGGCTGGCCGGTGAGCCGGCAGGAGGTCATGGAGCGGTTCGTGGGGCGTTCCACCGCGTCCATCAACGAGATGATCGAGGCGGAGCTCGGGCCCGAGCTGACCGCCGAGGCGGAGCGCCGGTTCAAGCGGCTCCACGCCGAGGCGGTGGACACCGAGCTCGTCACCGTCCAGGGCATCGAGGAGGCCCTGGACGGCATCGGGCTCCCGTTCTGCGTGGCGTCCAGCGGCAGCCACGACAAGATGCGGCACACGCTGGGCCGCACCGGCCTGTACTCGCGTTTCGAGGGACGGATCTTCAGCGCGACGCAGGTCGCGCGGGGCAAGCCGGAACCCGACCTGTTCCTTTTCGCCGCCGCGCAGATGGGCGTGAAGCCGGAGGCGTGCGTGGTGGTCGAGGACAGCAGGTTCGGAGTCCAGGCCGCGCGTGCCGCCGGGATGCGCTCGTTCGGCTTCGCGGGCGGCCTCACCCCCGCCGACTGGCTCGAGGGCCCCGGGACGGTCGTCTTCGAGGACATGCGAAAGCTGCCGGAACTCATCGTCCAGCTGCCCCTGGCAACCTGACGTTCCCCGGCCCCGGCAACCTGACGTTCCCGTCTACGGCGGATTGACGCTCCGCCCTCGGCGGGCTGACGTCTCCGCCCTTGGCGGGCTGACGTCTCCGCCCTCGGCGGGCTCACGTCTCCGGCCCTGGGCTGGCCTTCTCATCCAGGTGGTCAGCCCGGAGCTACGCCCTCACCAGCGCCCCACACCCTCCCGTCCCACAACCTGTCGTCACGCATCTGCGGGAGTGCGCTCGCAGGACGTCGGATCAGAGGGCTGGGGTGGTGAGGAGTTCGGCCAGGTGGTCGACGGCGGCGATGATCGCGTCGAGGTCGGGGCCGGTGCGGGCGACGGTGAAGCCGTGACGGCGGGCCCAGAAGGCGGCCTGGACGGCGTGGAGCTGGGCCCAGCGCTGGACGCGGTCGCGGTCCAGCTCAGCGGACTCGGCGAAGACGTCCAGGGCGCGGTCGAAGGCCCGGACGTGGTCGTCCGCCTGGAGGAGTGAAAGCGCCCGCGACTTGAGCAGCGCGCCGACGTCGTAGGCGGGGTCTCCCGCGAGACCCTTGGGATCGATGGCCAGCCAGGGTTCGCGGTCGGCCCGCAGGATGTTCCTGGCGTGCAGGTCGCCGTGCACCAGGGTGTCCGGCTGGGTTCCGCCCAGGCCTTCCGCGGTCGCGATCGCGACGTCCACGATGCGGTCCGGCAGGTTGTGAGGCAGTTGCTCGGCGTCCTTGCGCAGCTGGTCGGCCCAGGCGGGAGCCTGGTCCCGCAGCCGGGGGAGGTGCGGGGGAGCCGGGACGGCGAGGCGGCGCCCGATCCGGCCCGCGATCCGGATGATCTGCTCGTCGTCCTCGAGAGAGGCCAACGTGGACGAAGAGGCACGTTCCAGGAGAAGTCCGAATCGGGCATCGTCGCGCTCGTGGAGCCGGACGGCCCCGCGGCCGGCCCAAGCGGCGAAGGCATCCGGTTCGTGCACGTTTCCGGGATGAGGGAACGACACCTTCAGGACGGCCGGCCCGTCCGGCGCGAGCACCGGGACGATCACCGCCACGGCCCCGTGCGTGACCTCGCCGTCCGGGACGCAGTCCCAACGGGCGAGCAGCTCGTCCACGATCAGGGGCAGTTCGGCGAGCCAGCGGGATCCCGGCTCGCCCTCGCGCGCGACGGTGCCGTCCGCGAGCGCCTGGGGTACTTCGATCATCTGAGCACCCTATGCACAGACGGCCGCGACGGTCAGCGGATCGGGTTGTCCTGGACGTCCAGCGAGGGACGGGCGCCGAGGTGCTGAAGGGCCTGGGCGGCCAGGCGGTTGCCCGCCGACAGGGCCTCGGCCGGGGGCTTGCCGTCCAGCCAGGCGGGGAGGAAGCCGGCGACGAAGGCGTCACCCGCGCCGGTGCCGTCCACGATCTTCTCGACCGGGTCGGCGGCGACGGTGATCGCGTCCGGACGGCCGTTGGTGTACCAGAGCGAGCCCTCGGCGCCGTTCTTGATCACGACCTGGGGGTACCAGGCGGTCAGCACCTTGGCGGCGGCCTCGGGGTTGTCGCGGCCGGTGAGGACCTCGGCCTCGGCGGCGTTGAGGACCAGCAGGCGCGCGCCCTGCGTCCACTCCAGGAACGGCTCGGCGCCCATCCGCTTGAGCGGCGAGGACGACGCGCCGTCCACCGACACCGACATCTGCGCCTGGCGGGCGAGGTCGAGCGCGTGGATCGCGGCCTTCCGGGAGCCCTCGTTGATCAGCGAGTAGCCGGACAGGTGGAGGTGCACGCCCTGGACGAACAGGTCCTTGCAGCGCTCGACGTCCTCGGGGAGCAGCGCGCTGTTGGCCCCGGGGTCGGACAGCATGGTGCGGTCGCCCTTGTGCGTGACCAGGACGACGCAGGTGCCGGTCGCGCGCTCGGAGTCCATCACGAGGCGGGCGTCGACGCCCGAGCCCATCAGCTCCATGTCGCGGTTGCGTCCCGCGATGTCGGATCCGCGGCGGCCGACGAACGCGACCTCGGCGCCTTCCATCGCGAGCCAGGCGGCGACGTTGGCGCCGGACCCGCCACCATGGCTGGTGACGGCCGCGGGTGTGTCGCTGCCCTTGGCGAGGGGGAAGGCGGCACGTGCCACGGTGTCGGTCATCAGGTCGCCAACCACGACTACCCGGGTCATGGGGTCATCACCTCGATCAACACGGCCCGCAGCGCGGCGGAGTGGGCGTATGCAGGGCGTAGGGCGGAGTTCGCACGGGCAGGGTAGGCACGACCGTAACAGCTCTTGACCTCCGATGAGGTCTCGAACGCGCTGCGATGCCCAGGGCGCGTGGCTTCACACCACCCGGACCGGTGCATTCACGGTCGAGGCGGACGCGTGTCACACGGACCCGTGGCCTAGTCTCGGGGGCGTGAGCGGGGAGAGCAAGCGGGAGCATCCGGACCAGCGGGATCTTCCTGACGGCCGGGACTATCCCGACCATTGGGAGGCCGATGTCGTCCTCACCGACGGCGGGACGGCGCATTTGCGGCCGATCCGTCCGGAGGACGCCGATCTGCTCCGGTCCTTCTATGCGCGGCTGTCGGCCGAGACGATCTACTACCGCTTCTTCTCGCCCCGTCCTCATCTGTCCGACCGTGAGATCCGGCACTTCACCACCGTCGACCATGATCGCCGGGTCGGGCTGATCGCCACGATCGGCGGCGACATGGTGGCGGTCGTCCGGTACGACCGGCTCAATGACCGTCCCGGGACGGCCGAGGTCGCCTTCCTGGTCGAGGACGCGCACCAGGGCCGCGGTCTCGGGGCCGTCCTGCTGGAGCACATCGCCGCCGCCGCCCGCGAGCGCGGCGTGCACCGGTTCGTGGCCAGCGTGCTGCCCGACAACCGGCGGATGACCCGGGTCTTCCGCGAGGCCGGCTACCGGGCCGAGCAGAGCTTCGAGGACGGGGTGATCGAGCTCGTCCTCGACCTGGAGCCCACGGAGACCTCGGTGGAGGTCACGTCCGCGCGCGAGCACCGGGCCGAGGCTCGGTCCATCCAGCGGCTCATGACACCTCGTTCGGTGGCCGTCGTGGGCGCCAGCCGGGCTGAGCACAGTGTGGGGCAGACCGTCCTGCGGAACCTGCTGGGCGGGGACTTCAGCGGGCCCATCTACCCGGTGCACCCGACCGCCAAGGCCGTCGCGGGCGTGCGCGCGTACGAGTCGGTCCTGGACATCCCGGACGAGGTCGACCTTGCTGTTGTGGCCGTCCGGGCCAATGCCGTGCACGAGGTTGTCGAACAGTGTGCGAACAAGGGCGTCCACGGGCTGGTCGTGGTTTCGTCGGGATTCGGCGAGGCGGGTCCTGAAGGACGAGCGCGGCAGGAGGAACTCGTCCGGCTGGCTCGTGCCTGGGGGATGCGTGTAGTCGGGCCCAACTGCCTTGGCATCGCCAACACCGATCCTGAGTTCCGCCTTAACGCGACCCTCGCGCCGACCCTGCCAGGGCGCGGCCCAGTCGGGTTCTTCTCGCAATCTGGTGCGCTGGGTACGGCCATCCTCCAGCGGACGGCCGAACGTGGTCTCGGCCTGTCCTCGTTCGTTTCTGCCGGAAACCGGGCGGATGTCTCCGGCAACGACCTCATGCAGTACTGGGAAGAGGATCCGGCCACCAAGGCCGTCCTGCTCTACCTGGAGTCCCTGGGAAACCCGCGCAAGTTCGCGCGTCTGGCCAGGCGGCTGTCCCGGCGTAAGCCGATCGTCGCAGTCAAGAGCGGACGCGGTACGCAGGGCGTCCCGCTGGGGCACGCCGCGCGCGCGTTGAGCCTGCCCGACCACGCGGTGAGCGCGCTGTTCGCGCAGGCGGGCGTGATCCGGGTCGAGGACCTTTCCGAGCTGTTCGACGTCGCGCAGCTGCTGGCCTATCAGCCGCTCCCCGCCGGGGACCGCATCGCCATCATCGACAACAGCGACTCGCTGGGACTGCTCGCACAGGACGCGGCCGTCGCCCTCGGCCTGCGCGTCCGCCCTCCGGTCGACCTGGGGCCCCTCGCCGACGCGGACGCGTACGAGGCGGCCCTCGCGGCCGCGCTGCGCGACGAGAACGTGGACGCCGTCGTCGCGCTGTTCACCCCGCCCACGATCGGCGGCTACGACCTCCGGGTCCCCCAGAAGATCCTCAGGCTCGCCGCCGGATCGTCCAAGCCGATCGTGGCGACCTACCTGGGGTCCAAGGGCATGCCCTCCGACCTGCGGATCAACGCTCCGGACGGGAGCGCGGCCGCCGGGTCGGTCCCGTCCTATCCGGCCCCGGAGGACGCCGTCCGGGCGCTGGCCTACGTGATCCGGTACGCGCAGTGGCGGCAGCGCCCGCACGGCCGGGTCTCCGACCTGGTCACCGCGGAGGACCGCCGCCGTGCCCGCGCGCTCGTCGGAAGCTGGCTGGATGACCTGCCCGGCGACGCCGCCCCGCTCAGGGCCACGCGCGCGCAGGCGGCCGAGCTCCTGGCCTGCTACGGCGTCCAACTGGCGGATCTGGACGTGGCCGCCGCTCCCCGGCGGCTGGACGACGCCGAGGAGGGCCCTCGCGGGGCTGAGGTGGACCGTGACGGCCCGGGAGTGCCCGTCCGGATCGTGACCTCGGAGGACTCGTCGTTCGGCGCCGTGGTGTCGTTCGGGCTCGCGGACGAGACCGCCGCGCTGCTGGACGACCGCGCCTACCGGCTCGCGCCGCTCACCGACGCCGAGTCCGCCGAGATGATCCGCGCCATCCGGACGGCGCCCCTGCTGCTCGGCCACCGGGGCGCGGAGCCGGTGGCCGTCCCGGCCCTGGAGGACCTGCTGCAGCGGGTCTCCAGGCTCGGCGACGACCTGCCGGAGGTCGCCCGGCTGGAGCTGAACCCGGTGATCGCGGACGCCTCCGGAGTGTCGGTGCAAGGCGTCCGCTTGCTGCTGCAACGACCCATGGGACCGCGCCCCGAACTCGGTCCACGCCGCCTGGGCTAGGGCGTGTTTCAAAGCCACCTGGCCGCCGCTCGCCACGGGCGCCGACCTTGAGACACGCCCCAGGCCCTCCCGGGCCCGGGCGTCAGGACGGCGGCCCCGGCGCCGGGCCGGGGTCCGGCGGGACCGGATCCGGCGGCGGGCCGGGTGGGATCGGGTCCGGCGCGGGCCCGGGCGGGACGGGGCCGGGGGACGGTGGGGGCGGCCCTGGGGCCGGCTCGGGAGGCGGGACGGGCGGGGGCGGCATGGGGGCCGGCTCGGGACCGGGCCGCGGGATCGGCTGCGGTGAAGGAAGTGGATCTCTGTCGGTCATGTCCCCATCCGTACCCAGGACGGGGGCTGAGGACCCTGCCGGGCCGTCCGCCAGGCCGGGGACAAGGGCGTTCGGGCGTCGCCCGGATGCCGGACGGGCAGAGAAACGGGGCCGCGGGTCGGGCCGTCCGGGCCCGGAGAGCCCGAACGGCGGGGTTTCCCGGGCGCGATACGCGCCCGCGCGTGTGCGGGCACCGGCCCGGACAGGGCAGGATGGATACATGAGGGAAACCCGAGCGACGGATCACGGGTTGCGCACCGCCATCGAGCGCAGTGGCTACTACCCGGGCCTGGTCGCGGATGCGGTCGAGTCCGCCATCGGCGACGAGCACGTCAGTGCGTACGTGGTCCATCACGAGGCGGCGTTCGACCCCGCCATGGAGGTCCGGCGGCACGTCACCGTGCTGGCGCTGACCGCGAACCGCCTACTGCTCTGCCACACCGACGAGCACCCGCCCGGCGACGGGATGACCCGTCCGCACGCGTCCACCACGACCGAGGCCGTCAAGCTGGACCGGGTCCAGTCGGTCGCGCTCACCCGGGTCGTGCCCGACCCGGAGACCTACGTGCCGGGCATGCCGCCCAGCGAGGTCGTGCTGACCATCGGCTGGGGCGCGATCGCCCACATCGACCTGGAGCCCGCCACCTGCGGGGACGAGAACTGCGAAGCCGACCACGGCTACACCGGCAGCGTCACCGCGGACGACCTCTCGCTGCGCGTGAGCGAGGCCGCCGACGGCGGGGACGCCGTCACCCAGGTCCTGGCCTTCGCCGAGGCCCTGTCAGCGGCCACGGCCCGGTGACCCGCGCGCCCGCCCCGCGGCCCGGCGCCACGCCGGTGCCGCCCGCGCCGCGGTACGGGTCGGGAGCACTGGCGGACCTCACGGCGTCCGTTCTGGGGACGCTCGGGGTTCCGGGGGCGACCAACCCTCTCGGGCTCGCCCAGGTTCCGCGCGTGTGCGTGTTGGTCATCGACGGTCTGGGCTGGGACCTCCTGCGCGCGCATCCGGCAGAGGCCCCTTTCCTGAACTCCATGGCAGACCGGCCGCTCACTGCGGGCCTGCCCGCGACGACCGCCACGAGCCTCGGGTCGCTCTCCACAGGGTTGCCACCGGGAGGGCACGGTCTCCTCGGTTTCCAGGTCGCCGTGCCCGGTACCGGGCGCCTGCTGAACTGTCTCAGATGGCAGGACGACCTGGCGGAGCCCAGCGAATTCCAGCCCGCGCCCACTGTTTACGAGCGGGCGGCCACGGATGGCGTCGCCACGTCCTACGTCGCACTCGGCCTGTACAAGGACACCGGCCTCAGCCGAGCCACCACGCGTGGCGCGACCTATGTCCCCGCGAACGGCTTGGGACAGCTCGTCGCACAGGCCGAACACGCCCTGCGGCAAGGGGACCGCGCCTATGTGACCGTCTATCACGCTGACCTGGATTCGACCGGCCACCAGTTCGGCTGTGCTTCACCCCATTGGCGGCACCAACTCCGCTTCATGGATCTGCTCGCCGAGCGGATCGCTGAGGTTCTGCCGTCCGGGGCGGCGCTGTACGTGACGGGCGACCACGGCATGACCGATCCGATGGACCGGGTGGACGTCGACACCGTCCCGGATCTGGCCGCAGGGATCGCGTTGCTGGGCGGTGACGCCCGCTGCCGCTACGTCTATGCCGAGCCCGGTGCGGAGGCCGACGTGCTGGCCGCCTGGCGCGCGACGGTCGGCGACAGGGCATGGGTCGCGTCCCGCGAGGAGGCGGTCGAGGCGGGCTGGTTCGGGCCGGTCCTCCCGGCGCTGCTGCCGCGCATCGGCGACGTCGTGGCCGTCCCGTTCACCGACCTCGCGATCGTCGCGAGCACCCGCGAACCCTGGCTCGACCGCATCATCGGCATGCACGGGTCGCTGGTCTCGGCCGAGCAACTCGTCCCCCTGGTCGCCGCCGTCCGCGAGTAGCTCGCAGGCACAGGCGGACGGGCTCATGCGCGCGTGCAGGGCTTCCCGGCGATGCTGGATGCTGCTCAATAGACTCGACGGTGTGACGAACCTGCCTTCGACCCTCCCTAATTCGGGCAATCGCGGTCAGACTGGCGATGTGCGCCCTCTCATCGACGTGTCCATGGCGGAACGGCTGCTGAAGCGCGACGGCCACGGGCCCGTCCTGCTCGATGTGCGCTGGCATTTGAACGGCCCGCCCGGCGTCGAGTCCTATCGGAAGGGACATCTGCCCGGCGCGGTCTTCGTGGACCTGGACCGGGACGTCGCTGGTCCGCCCGGTCCGGAAGGCCGTCACCCACTGCCGGAACCGGCCGCGTTCCAGGCCGCGATGCGGCGCGCGGGCGTTTCCGACGATCGTCCGGTGGTCGTGTACGACGACGCCGATTCGACGGCCGCGGCACGCCTCTGGTGGACGTTGCGGTACTTCGGCCATGAGAGCGTCCGCGTCCTGGACGGCGGCTACCACGCCTGGACGATTGCAGGCCACCCCGTTGAGACCGATTGGACGGCCGGCCAAGAGAGCGTGGCGGCCCAGCCGGGCGACTACAGGGTGCGCCCTGGGAGCCTCCCTGTGCTGGACGCCGAAGGAGCCGCGGCCCTGGCGAAGGCGGGTGTTCTCCTCGACGCGCGCGCGTCTGAGCGCTACCGGGGCGAGGTCGAGCCGATCGATCCGGTGGCCGGACACATTCCGGGTGCCGTGAACGCGCCGACCGTCGGGAATGTGGGCGTGGACGGCCGGTTCCTGCCGTCCGAGCTGTTGCGCGAGCGGTTCGCCGAACTCGGCGCGACGGACGCGGTGGACGTCGGTGCGTACTGCGGCTCGGGGGTCACCGCCGCCCACGAGATTCTGGCCCTGCATATGGCGGGCATTCCGGCCGCCCTATATGTGGGGTCCTGGTCGGCGTGGGTTGCGGACCCGACCCATCCGGTCGCCACCGGCGAAGTCTGATCCAGCCGCTGATCATCCGGCGCCGTAGCAGGTGAGGCCGAGAAGCCCAGGGGAGCGCGGCAGTTCTGCCAAGGCCCTGGCCGGGCTCACCCCGGAGGCCATGCGGGCGTGCAGATCGGCCATGAACCGCGGGGACGCGGCGTCGCGCACGGGCGCGGCGCTGGCCACGACCGCTCGGGTGCCGAGCGCCAGCAGCACGCCGACCATGCCGATCACCGCGTCGCCCGCTCCGGCGCGTCCGACGTCACACGCGGAGAGGACGACCGTGCTGGGCGGCGCGGCCAGGTCCTCCAGGTCGTGCACGGTGAGTGGGCCGTCCGCGAGGAGGAGACGCGAGAACATGGGGTTGTCGGCCCGGAATTCGCCGTGAGTGGCCATGTGGACGAGCCCTGCTCCATCCATGGCACGCTGCACGGCTTCGGCGCCCGCTTCGGAGCCCTCCAACGCGAGGGCGCTTGGATGGACGCGACGCAGCATCCGCGTCTCGCGTTCCGCATGATCGAGGCCGGGGCCCGCGACAAGAACCACGCGCGAAGAACTGTGCTCGGGGATCGTGCGCGCGCGTAGCCAAGCCGTCGCCGATGGCACCACCGTGTGGGGACGTCCATGCAACGACGGAAGGACGTGCCAGGGCAGAGCGTGAAGTCTGCCCGTTGGCGCGATGACCAGTTCGGGTACGTCGATGCCAAGCGGCGCTATGAGCTGGTCGTTGAGGGCCCTGGCCGCCTGGGAGAGCATTCCGAGGGCATCCGGGTTCTGCTCGTTCTCGATGAGGTTGCGAAGCGCCGCATGGACGAGCACGACCTGGCGGGATGCGTGCGCGTACGAGCCGAGCTCATGTCGCAGTGGACGGCCGTCCACAAGCGTCACGGCCCACAACGCATCGTCGATGCGGACGAACTGGAGCAGCCCGCGTTCCCCGAGGGCGTTGCTCAGCTCGGATGTGCCAGGAGGGCTCGCCACGGTGTTTCGAACGGATGGTGAGAGGCTGTGCGTGCCCGCGCGTATGGACGACTCCAGCTCAGCCATGCGCTCGGTCAACGCGCCGGCCGGCTCCCCACGGGAGGTCGCGTGCGCATGAGCGCCGCTGAGCATCCGAAGCTCAGAAAGAGCAGCGGCTCGCCGTGGGTCTCTGGGCGGACGCACGGCGACAGGGCGGCGAGCCAACCCGCGGCGGCGTTCGTCGCCCTGCAATAGCTCCCGTGCAGAGCGGGACAGCCGCAGCGCCAGGCAGGTGAGGTCTTCCCCAACACGCGCGGCTCGAGCCCGCAGATCGTGTGCCGCGAACGTGTCGGTGTGATCCGCCAGGACGGAGAGGCCTGACCAGACGGCGGCCAGCGCGCCTCTGAGATCGCCGCGTGACTGCCGCTCCAAAGCCGTGGCATGCCAGGCGACGACACGAAGTGCCGCCGGGCCATGTGCGCGCGTACGAGCCAGCGGCACCAGCAGATGCTCAGCCGGGCGTCCTAGCTGAAGCGCCAGGCGAGCGGCAATGATGCGGGCTTCTGCTGACGCCTCGGACCATCCCGAATTCGCGAGCCGATCAGCCGTGGACGTGGCCGTGCTGAGCAGCATGGCCGACCGCTCGCCTGCTTCCCATCGCGCGCGCAGGAGCAGATGGTCGGTGAGGGGCAACCAGCCGACGCGTTCCTGTCGCATGAACACGTCGGCGGCTTCTCCAGCCCTGATGACGGCCGTCTCCGCGTTGTTGCATGCCAGCTCCGCGTGCGCCAAGAGGAGCAGGCCATCGCCCAGGTCACATTTGTAGTCGTTGGCCCTGGTCTCGCTCACCACTGCTTTGAGCAGCTTGCGGGCTTCACGGGGGAGCCCGGCCTGGATGAGCGTTTCGGCGCGGTCGAATCGGCACTGGGCTGCCCGTTCACCGGTCAGGCCAGGCTCGGCCTTCTCGTACAAGCGCAGGGCTTTCGGGATGTCCCCACGCCGGGACGCCACGAACGCGAGATTCGCCTGCGCCATCGCCGTCTGCTGCCCGAGCCGGTGCTTCTCGCTCGTCTCCTTGGCTTCACCAAGGAGACGCTCGGCCTCGTTCAGTTCCCCGCGCAGGGCCCTGGCGAGGCCGAGATTGGAGAGCATCCCGACCAGAGGAACCGGATCGATCCCACCGCGCAGGTCGGGAAGGGCAGATGCGGCCAGCGTGTCCGCGTCGGTGATCCTCCCTGCGCGCGCGAGGGCGCAGACCGTGTTGGCGGCGAGCCTGTGGGCGTCCGCCCCGTTCAGGATTCCCTGGGCTTGTCCTGCCTCGGCGAGCGCGCGACTGGTGTCGCCACGTGCCGCGAGCAGCCCGACAAGGTTCATCCGGACTTGCGCCACGGCGTACTCGGACGGCCCGGCCAGCGCCAGAGCTCGCTCCAGGCAGGCGATGCCGTCCTCGAGGTCTCCGAGCTCCTTGGAGGCCAGCCCGGCGGCCCTGAGGGCCACCACGAGGTCGGCCGTGTCACCCGACCTCTCGGCTTGCGTGACACGCTCAGCCGCCTTGCGATGGGCCGTGGCCGGATCGGTCGTCGCCAGTCGCAGCAACTCCGGCCCCCCAACGTCATCGGAGAGATCCCGGGGCATGCGGCTCCGTTTCAAGGCGTCGATGGGTTCGGAGGGGCTCAGGGCCTAGAGGCGGATCCAGCTCGTGACCACGCAGGAGGCGTCCGGCAGGTCGAAGACCAGGCTGACCAGTCCCTCCGGGACGGAGGTCAGCGCGAAGCGCCCGGTCTCGTCCGCCCGCGTGGACTGCCCGGAAGCGTTCGGGTGACGGAGTCGGACCTCCGCCACGGTCGCGGGGGCGAGCCTTCCGATCAGGGCCAGATCCTGTCCGGCGCCGGAGACCTCGACCTCGACCGTGTGGCCGGGCGCGTGGAACGTGAGGAGCCGTATGCCGCTCGTGCTGCGCGCCCCCACAAGCTCTCGGTCCTTCTCACCCGTGAGCTCGGCCAGGTCGGCGTTCGGCTCATGCCAGGAGAGCGCGGACCGCCCGGCCGCCAGCACCTCCTCCGGAACCGGATCGAGGTGCTCGAAGGCGGCGCGCAGCTCGTCCAGGAAAGGCTCCTCTTTCATGTGGCGAGCCTCCGACGCAGGTGGGCGAGGCAACGGGTCCGAGCGGATCCGATGCTCCCGACCGGGATGTCTAGGGCGGCGGCCAGTTCGCTGTAGCTGTGAGCAAGCGCGAGCATCCGCAAGAGGTCCTGGCAACGGCGAGGAAGCGTGCGGATCGCATCTCCGACCCGCCCGATCTGCTCGCGCGCGAGCGCGGTGTCCTCCGGCCCGGAAACGAGTTCGTGAACACCCGAGGAGCCGTTTCCTATGGCAGGACGCCGCGACCGCGGCCTGGGGACGTCCGTGAAGCACAGCGGATCCGCCGGAGCCTCGCGCCCACGACGCCTTGCCAACGACACCGCCTCGCGGCGTGCGGTAACGGCCAGCCAATGCGGAACGGCCTGAGGATCACGGACGGCATCGATTCGCTCGACCAGCCTCAACCACGTTGTCTGGACGACGTCACCACAGTCGGCATCGTCCAGACCGCACGAACGCGCGATCGCCCACAGGAGCGGCGCATGGCGACCCACCAGGAATCCCCAGGCGGCCCTGTCGCCGAGCCGTGCCCGCACCACAAGCTCGCCTGACTCGGCCTCCGCCGCATCGGAGACAGGCGGAAGGCGGACATCCCCGGGTGTCGCATGCCCTGCCTCGTCCGCGCGCGGTCGCGGTATCACTTCCTTCTGCGGCTCGCCCGTCATCACCCCAGGAAGAACACGTCCCCTTCCCACCCTTCCGGACAGCGCAGGACGATCATTCAGGGTCACCAGCACTCCTCCAAGAGCCCCCCGGCTGAGCGACGACACTAGAACCGCGCGACGACACGCAGAGTGAACAGAGTGTCACGGTTATCGCATCGCCGCCGTGCTGTGCTCAAGCCCTGATGATTACCCCGAGGTCCGGACGGGTACGGGACGCCGCCGGATCGAGGACGTGATCGGCGGCCGCCACGGCGGGCAGATCCTCGGCCGCCGCCAAGGCCGCGATCTGTCCTGCCACAGCGGGCGCCGCGAACGACGTTCCGCTCCACGTCGCATAGCCGTTGAACTGATCCGGGTCGATTCCGTTGACACGCCCACGCGGCCCGTCGAACCGGACGAAACAGCTCGCCACGTCTACGCCCGGCGCGCTGGCGTCCACCCACCACCCATAGTTGGAGAACCAGGCCCGATCCTCCGCGTGCGCGTCGAGGGCCGCCACGCCGATCACGGACTTGAGCGCGGCCGGCCAGAACGGCCGATCGCCCGCCGCATTCCCCGCGCATCCGACCACGACCGTCCGCCTGCCCAGCATGGCCAACGCGCGCGACAGGACCGGCGACGGCCGATCGTCGAACGTGTGGCAGCCGAGCGACAGGTTGACCACGTCCGCGCCACCCCACGCCGCCAGCCAGTACAGGGCGCGGATCACCCCCAGCTCGTCCCCGACGCCGTCGCCGCCGATGACCCGCCGCGCCCGGATCCGGGCGGACGGCGCGTACCGCAGGACGATCCCGGCGACGAACGTGCCATGCCCGGCCTGCGCGTCCAGCTCGAAATCCAGATCGGCGTCCAGGACCTCCGCGACCTCGGCCCGCTGGTCGGCGAACCACTCCGTCCCCTCGAACCAGGGATGCGGATCCAGTCCGGTGTCCAGAATGGCGACCGTCACCCTGCGCCGGGTCTCGGCCGGCTCGGGCATGGGCACGGCCGCCGTCGCACGCGGCAGATCGGCGGGCCCGCTCCACCACAAGGGCTGGCCATGGACCAGATGGTTGGGGGAGACGCTCAGCTTGCGGTGCCGCCCGTCCCCGGAGAGCTGGGCGGCCAGCTCGCAGACGTCCACTTTCGCGGGCGCGCGCAGCCGAAGCCGTGTGACGCCGTGCTCGTCCTGGCGGGAGTCGTACCAGCGCCGCACCAGATCCTCGGCGGCCGCCGCGTCGTCCCCGGCCACGAGCACCTGGTCGCGCCGCACCAGCGCGGGACGTCCAGCGACCGGCTCCACCACCACGGCGTCCCGATGCCGCGCGAGCAGCCGCTCCAGGCGCGCCTGCTGATCGAACATCCACCCTCACTTCCGTCGACCCGTCAATCCCCGCGCTCATCGTGCCTGATTGGTAGCTCTGGGTAGTCGTTGTTCCAGTTATCCACAAGCGAGCCCCGAGTTGGTGAAGTCCGGATCCCGGATGCCTTACTGGAGATGTGAACGAGAAGACTCCACCGCTTCAGCGGCACAATCCGGGCAACCCGGCCTCAGGGCCGGTGATCCCGGCCGACCGCCGCCTCAGACCGTCCCCATGCCGTGAACGCTCCCCGTCCCTGAAGGCCGGCCCGCACCCCTGCTCCGCGCCCCACCAGTGGACGATCTCTCGCGTCCCGACGCCCGGGGGAGGGCCCTGATGAGCGCCTCCGCCTGGCGGGCCCGCGCCGCCGCTCTGGCCGCCGGCGCGTTCCCCATCCTCGCCTTCCCAAAGGTCGACCTGGGGTGGCTGGCCTGGATGGCTCTTGTCCCGGGGATGCTGCTGCTCGCGAGAGCCCGCACCACTCGTGAGGCCGCCCTCCGGGGCTGGGCCTTCGGCGCGGGCTACCTCATGGCGGCCCTCTACTGGACGCTGCCCTACATCGGCCCGGCCCTCCCCCTGATCGCCCTGGTCTTCGGCGCGCTGTGGGCCCCTTGGGGAGCGGCGGCCCGAGCCCTCATCCCGCGCCATCCGGCCTACGCCCTCCTTGTCCTGCCCAGTGCCTGGCTGACCATCGAACTCGCCCGTTCCCGCCCCTCCCTCGGTGGCCCCTGGGCCGTCTACGGCGCCACCCAGTGGCACCATCCGACAGAGCTCTCCCTCGCCGCCCTCGGAGGCATCTGGCTCATCTCGTTCGCCCTGGTCGCCGCCAACACAGCCCTGACTCTCGCCCTGACCGCTCTCCTTCGTCCCGTCCCCAGCCCCTCACCTCACCCGGCGCCCCACCCCGAGCCGATTGCCAGCGCTCCACCCGAGCCGGAAGGGGTCATCACCCCACCCACTCCCACCCCACTGCTCTCTTCCGACACCCCTGCACAACCCACCCGCCCCCCATCTCCACACACCGAAGCCGCACATCCAGGCAGACCAGAGGCCGTCACCAGCGCCACTGCGGAAGATCGAGCCGAAGCCGAAGCCGAAGCCGAAGCCGAAGCCGAAGCCGAAGCCGACGCCGAAGCCGACGCCGACGCCGAAGCCGACGCTGACGCTGACGCCGACGCCGACGCTGACGCCGACGCCGACGCCGACGCCGACGCCGGGGCCGCTGGTCGAGGACCCGGCACGTGGCGGGGAGCGGTGGGCGGCAGCGGGCGCCGAGGGTTCCTGGCCGGGATGGTCGCGCTGACCCTGGCGATCGCCGCCGTCGGGCCGTTGCTCTTCGCGATGGGTCATGAGCCGGGAACGGCGCGGACGATGCGGGTGAACCTCGTCCAGGCCGGAGTCGAGGACGGCGTCCAGTCGCGGCTGGCGGTGGCGTTCCGGATGACCACATCGGCCCCTCGCGCCGACCTCACCGTGTGGGGTGAGAGCAGTGTCGGCGTCGACCTCGCCCGTGATCCGGCACTCGTCCGACGGCTACGAGAACTCTCCGCCGCGAGCGGTCCCCTCCTGATCAACGAGGACGCCGCGGACGCGCGCGGACGCATCAGCAAGTCGGCCGTCCTGGCGGAGCCGGAGGGGCTTCGAGGCCGGTACATCAAGACACGGCTCGTGCCCTTCGGCGAGTACATCCCCTTCCGGACCGTCTTCGGCTGGATCAGCGCGGTCAGCAAGGCCGCAGGACAAGACCGCATCCCAGGGACGGGGCCGAAGGTCATGACGGCGAGCGGCACGCGCTTCGGCCCGCTGATCTGCTTCGAGTCGGCCTTCCCCGATCTCGCCCGCACCCTCACCCGCCGCGGCGCGGGGGTGATCGTCTACCAGTCGGCGACATCCAGCTTCCAGAACACCTGGGCGCCGGCGCAGCACGCCTCGCTCGCCGCCGTCCGGGCCGCGGAGACCGGGCGCCCCACCGTCCAGGCGGCGCTGACCGGGGTGTCGGCGGCGTTCGACGCGCGAGGCCGGCGGATCGCCTGGTTCGACACCGACCGCCGGGGCGTCGTCACGGTGTCCCTGGACATCCCGCCCACGGCGAGCCGGACGCCGTACGACCGCGTCGGCGACGTCGTCCCGCTCGTCTGCCTGCTCGTCACCGCCGGAGCGATCACCGTCGCGGTGTGGAAGCGCCGTGAGGAGGTGAGAGGGGCCGGAGCGACCAAACGGCGGTGACACAAATCGTCATCCGCATCGGATCGCGGCCGCACTTGAGGTTGGGTTGGAGTGGAGCGTCGCCGGGTGATGGCGGCGACGACGCCCTGGGACGGGAGTTGTGTTGGGTAGCTGCGAGGCGCACGAAAGTGACGGGACCGCCGATGGTCAAGTGACAGACAAACAATGGTCGCGTGGTGGTGCGTCGGGTGTCCATGATGCAGAATGAGGGACGCGGAATCCGTCTCGGGAACGTGCGAGGCCGTAGGGGAAGACGAGCCTCGGTACAGATCCAGGAGGTCCGGTGACCGCACGTGGCGTTTTCTACGTCCACTCCGCGCCACCTGCGCTGAGCCCGCACATCGAGTGGGCCGCCGCAGGTGTTGTCGGCGTACCCGTTTCACTCGAGTGGGCCGACCAGCCCGCCGCGCCGGGCACGCTCCGTGCCGAGCTCCATTGGGAGGGCAGGCCCGGAACCGCCGCGGGGATCACGTCCGCCCTGCGGAACTGGAAGCTGCTGCGCTTCGAGGTCACCGAAGACCCGACCCCGGGCTGCGACGGTGTGCGCTACAGCTTCACGCCGTCCCTCGGTGTCTTCACGGGCATCATCGGGGCCAACGGCGACATCATGGTCCCCGAAGACCGGCTGCGCACCGTCATGGCCAACGCCGCCGTCGGCAAGACCACCCTCGAGCACGAACTCGACCGCCTCCTGGGCACCCCCTGGGACAACGAGCTCGAGCCCTTCCGCCGCGCCGGTGACGGAGCCCCCGTCCGATGGCTCCACGCCGCCGTCTGACCCCCGCCCGAAAACCAAATCCCAGCACCCCGCCCCACGAACGCCCCCCCGCGTCCCGTGGTCACCTCCCCATGCCCCACCACCCGCGCCCCCTCTGCGACCCCCGCCCTAACCCGCCGCGCGCCCCGCGACGTTCCACCCGCGCCCCGCGCCCCGCGACCCGACACCGGCGACGTGCGACGCACCAGCCGCGCCTGTGGCCGGCGCGCCTGCGATTCGCGACGCCCGCCTTGACCCGCCGCGTGGTCCGCGACGTCCACCCGCGACCCGTGACCCGCGGCCCCGCGGCCCGACACCTGCGACGCACCAGCCGCGCCTTGCGGCTGGCGTGCCGTGCGGCTCGCGACGTTCCACCCGTGCCCCGCGACTTTCCACCTGCGACGTGCGACGCACCAGCCGCGCCTTGCGGTCGGCGCGCCTGCGACCCGCGACGCGCGCCCTGATCCGCCATGCGGCCCGCGACGTTCCACCCGCGCCCGCGACTTTCCACCTGCGACGTGCGACGCGCCAGCCGCGCCTCGCGACCCGCGTGTCCCGCGACCCGCGACGCGCGCCCTGATCCGCCGCGTGGCCCGCGACGTCCACCCGTGACCCGCGACGTGCCAGCCATACCCTGCGACGCGCGTGTCCTGCGACGCGCGATGCGCGCCCTGACCTGCGACGCGCCAGCCGTGACCCACGACGCGCCGATTGCGATGCGCGATGCGACGCGCCAGCCGCGGCCAGCCATGCGCCGCCGCGACGCCACGTGCCACCTGCGCCGCGCCAGCCGTGACGCGTCAGCCGCGGCCAGCCATGCGCCGCCGTGCCGTGCCAGCCGTGCCGTGTCGGCCGTGCCAGATGCGTCGTGCGAGCTGCGATGCGCGACGCGTATTGCCTGTGGCCGCTTGGCTTCGCGCGGCCCTGCACGGATGCTCCGGTCGAGAGTGATGGCGCCGCGGTGGCGCTGGTTGTGACGACGTCTCTGTCCGCACACGCCGTTCGGCGGGACATGGCTCCGGCGGTCACCCCGCCGATCGTGGTGAGGGTCCGTCACGCGGCTGCGCTGTGGGAGCGCACGGAGGAGTGGGAGGGCGCTTCGGTGGTGGGCGGAGGCCGATTCGGTCGCCGAGTGTTTCCCTGCGCCTGCGCCTGCGCTGACGTCGACGCGTTTGCCGGTCACGGTGCGTAGGACGTTGCAGATCGCGGGGTGACCGTACATGTTCCGTTCGGGCACGGAGGAGTGGGAGGGCGAAGCGGTGGTGGGCGGGGGCTGATTCGGTTGCCGAGTGTTTCTCTGCGCCTGCGCTGACGTCGACGGCTTCGTCGGTCACGGTGCGCGGGACGGTGCAGAGTGCGGGGTGATCGTGAATGTTCTGCTCGGGTACCTGGGGGGGGTCTGCCGAGTTCGCCACTCGAGGGGCGTCCCGAGGGGACGGCGCTATGGGAGTGGGGGGACTTGTGGCTGGGGTGTCGGAGGGTTTGGGAGGGTGGGGGCGGGAGGCTTCCTGCGTATGTGGGTGTCTGATGGTCTGGAGGAGTCGATGTCCGTTCGTCGGGTCGTGCCGAACTTCCACTCGGGGAGCCTGGAGGCGAGCCGGGAGTTCTATGGGCTGCTGGGCCTCGAAGAGGTCATGAACCACGGGTGGATCATGACGGTCGCCTCGCAGTCCGTCCCGACCACGCAGGTCAGCCTGTACGTGGGGGAGGACAGGACGGCGCCGGTTCCGCCCGATGTGAGTGTCGAGGTGGACGACGTGGACGCGGTCTACGCGGCCGTGCGGGACAGCGGGGCGGAGATCGTGCATCCGTTGCAGGACGAGGAGTGGGGCGTGCGGCGGTTCTTCGTCCGCGATCCCGACGGGCGAGTGATCAACGTGCTCTCCCACCGCTGAGGCCGCGCGTCCCGGGGCCTGTGGCTCTGCCGCGAACTGGCTCGAGAGGCCGGGAGTCCGTAAAGCTGGCAGATGGGTGGGCTCGGGAGGCTGGGAAATCCGCCAGGTGGTGGCGGACGGATGGGGCGGGAACGCGTCGGCCCGGCTCGTCCGGGTTGGGACGGGCCGGGCCGATGACGTGGTGTCAGATCACAGCGCTCGCTTGAAGGCGACGGAGACGTTGTGGCCGCCGAAGCCGAAGGAGTTGTTGAGGGCGGCGGCGGGGCCGTCCGGGATCTTGCGGGGCTCGCCGTGGACGATGTCCAGGTCGACCTCGTCGTCGAGGTCCTCCAGGTTGGCGGTGGGCGGGACGATGCCCTCCCGCAGGGTCAGGATGGTGATCACCGACTCCAGGGCGCCCGCTCCGCCGAGGATGTGGCCGGTCATCGACTTGGTGCCGGTGACGGTGATGTTCTGGGCCGCGTCGCCCAGCGCCACCTTGATGGAGTTGAGCTCGGCGACGTCGCCGGACGGCGTGGACGTGGCGTGCGCGTTGACGTGCACGATGTCCTCGGGCTTCAGGTCGGCGTTGTCCAGGGCCCGGCGCATCGCCTTGGCCTGGCCGGAGCCGCTCGGGTCCGGCAGGACGATGTCGTAGGCGTCGCCGGAGTAGCCGCAGCCGGCGGCGATCGCGTGGATCGTCGCGCCGCGCTTGCGCGCGTGCTCCTCCGACTCCAGGATCATCACGGCCGCGCCCTCGCCGAGGACGAAGCCGTCGCGGTTCTTGTCGTAGGGACGGGACGCCCGCTCGGGCTCGTCGTTGCGGGTGGACATCGCCCGCATCACGCCGAACGAGGCCATCTGGAGCGGGTGGATGCACGCCTCCGTGCCGCCGCAGATCACCATGTCGGCGCGGCCCGTCCGGATCATGTCGATCGCGTACCCGACCGCCTCGGCGGACGAGGCGCACGCGCTGACCAGGGCGTGCGAGCCCGCGGTCGCGCCGTACTCGATGCCGACGTGGCCCGACGCGCCGTTCGGCATCAGCATCGGGACGGTGAAGGGCGAGACCCGCGTCCAGCCCTTCTCCACGTACGTGGCGTAGCTGCTGAGGGCCGAGTGCAGGCCGCCGATGCCGGTCGAGAGCACGACGCCGAGACGCTCGCCGTCCATCTCGAAGCCCTCGGCCTCCGCCTCGTAGCCCTTCTTGGTGCGGTTCTTCAGGCCCGCGTGCAGCCAGGCCTCCTTCGCCGCGATCAGTGCGATGGCCTGGCAGCGGTCGAGCCGCCGTAGCGCCTGCTTCGGCATGACCTCGGACGGCTCGACGGCGAGCTGCGCGGCGAACCGCACGGGCAGGTCCTCGACACCCTCCCAGTCAAGCTTCCGCACCCCGGACTGACCGGCGAGCAGCGCGGACCAGGTCGACGGCACGTCTCCGCCGAGCGGGGTCGTGGCACCGAGGCCGGTCACGACGACGGTGGTCTTGTTGCTCATGGTGTGAGTGCTCCTTGCGTTACTGGGGGGTGGCGACGGCGCGCCGACGGAACCTCGCGGTCCGTCCGGGGTGTCGGCGCGCCGTGGCCGTGCGGCGACGGCTGGCCGTCATCGCGAGGACGACGGGTCGCCCCGCCCGCGAGGCGATCGGATCGCGCCGCGGGCTGGGCGGAACCGGTCGTCCCCATGGGCGGGACGGCTGGTCGCCCGGCGGACGGGTCAGACGCTGAGCTTCTGGACGAAGTCGATGACGTCCTGCACGGTCTTCAGGTTGCGCAGCTCGTCGTCCGGGATCTCGACCTCGAACTTGTCCTGGGCGGCCACCGCGATCTCTACCATCGACAGGGAGTCGATGTCGAGGTCGTCGATGAAGTTCTTCTCCGGGGTGACCTCCGCCTTGTCGATGCCGACGATCTCGTCGATGATCTCGGCGATACCGGCCAGAATCTCCTGCTCAGTGGCAACTGCCATGATTTCGGTGTCTCCTTTTGTGGGTTGTCCAGAACGCGGGCGGGCGCCCGCGGCTACGGAATCTGGATGACTTGGGCAGCGTAGGACAGTCCGGCGCCGAACCCGATGAGCAGGGCCGGAGCGCCGGACGGCACGTCGCCGCGCTCGATCATGTGGGCGAGGGCCAGCGGGATCGAGGCCCCCGAGGTGTTTCCGGAGTGCGTGACGTCGTCGGCCACGACCGCATTGGACGCCTTGATCCGGCGCGCGATCAGGTCGATGATACGAAGGTTGGCCTGGTGGGGGATGATCGCGGCCAGGTCGTCCGGGACGAGCCCGGCCCGCTCGATCGCCTCGAGCGCGGTCGGCGCGATGGCGGTGGTGGCCCAGCGGAACACCGCCTGCCCCTCCTGTGAGATGTACGCCTTGCGGTTCTCGATCTGGATCCGCTCCGGCTGGCTGCCGTCGCTGCCCCACACGACCGGGCCGATGCCGGGCGTGTCGGACGGTCCGACGACGGCGGCGCCCGCGCCGTCCGCGAAGATGATCGCGGTCGACCGGTCCGTCCAGTCGAGCCACTGGGACATCTTCTCCGCGCCGATGACCAGCACGTTCCTGGCGGCGCCGGTGCGGACGGCGGCGTCGGCGGCGGCGAGCGCGTAGCAGAAGCCGGAGCAGGCCGAGTTCAGGTCGTAGGCGCCGGGCGCCTCGATGCCGAGGCGGTGCGCGACGGACGGCGCGTGGCTCGGCATCGGCGCCTCGGCCGAGCAGGTCGCCACGATGACCAGGTCGATCTCGGAGGGCGCCAGCCCGCTCGCGGCCAGGGCCTTGCCGCCCGCCTGGACGGCCATGTCGACGATCGTCTCGTCGTCCTCGGCGATCCGGCGCTCGACGATGCCGACGCGGCTGCGGATCCACTCGTCGCTGGTGTCCATGACGGCGGCGAGGTCGTGGTTGGTGACGATCTTCGCGGGCTGGTGGTCGCCGAACGCCAGCACCCGGGAACCGGGGCGGATCGGCTCGGCGCGCAACGTGACGCCGGTCATGAGGTGTGGGCCTTGATCAGCTCGCGGGCCTTGTCCAGGTCGTCCGGGGACTTCAGGGCGAGCAGCTCGACGCCCTTCAGCTCGCGCCGGGCGAGGCCGGTCAGGGTGCCCGCGGGCGGGAGTTCGATGATCGCGGTGACGCCCAGCTCGCGCATCGTCGCCATGCACGCGTCCCAGCGGACGGGCGCGCTGACCTGCGCGACCAGCCGGTCAAGGTACTCGCGTCCGGACGCCACGACCGCGCCGTCCCGGTTGGACAGCAGCGTCGACTCCGGGTCCCGGACGGACGCGCCGGGCGCGAGCCGGGCGAGGGTCTCGACGGCGGGTGCCATGTGCTCGGTGTGGAACGCGCCGGCGACCGCGAGCGGACGCAGCCGCGCCTTGGCGGGCGGCTCGTCCGCGAGGGCCTCGAGCTGCGGCATCGTTCCGGCGGCGACGACCTGCCCGGCGCCGTTGACGTTCGCGGGGGTGAGGCCGTGCTTGTCGATCACGGTGAGCACCTCGTCGGCGTCACCGCCGAGCAGCGCGGTCATGCCGGTCTCGGTGACGGCCGCGGCCTCGGCCATGGCCCGGCCGCGCTCGCGGACCAGCACCAGCGCGGTCTCGGGGCTCAGCACGCCGGAGATCGCGGCGGCGGCCAGCTCGCCCACGCTGTGCCCGGCGACGGCGTCAGGCCGTCCGCCCTCGGGGAACAGCTGCTCGTAGGCGGCCAGCGCGGCGGCGACCAGCAGCGGCTGCGCCACCGCGGTGTCGCGGATCTCCTCGGCGTCCGCGGTCGTCCCGAAGCGCACCAGGTCGAGCCCGGTGACCGCGGACCACCAGGCCAGCCGGTCCGCGACGCCGGGCACCTCCAGCCACGGCTCTAGGAAACCGGGGGTCTGGGCGCCCTGCCCGGGCGAAGCGAGGAGAATCACGCGATCCAGCGTGCCGGGTGCGCCACCCCCCTGCCGATGCGGAAGCACACGAACTTTGGTCCGGACGCTTTGTACGACCCCTACAACCCCGAACCCGGACACACCGCCCGGAGGGCGGTCGTCCGGTCAGGAACGGGCGGGGCGGCGGGAGAATCGGCCGAGGGCGAGGGCGATGCGGAGGGTGAAGGCGTTGCGTCCGTCGGTCGGCGCCAGGCCGGTCAGCTCGGTGACGCGGCGCAGCCGGTACCGGACGGTGTTGGGGTGGACGAACAGGAGCCGTGCGGTCGCCTCCAGCGACGAGCCCTGCTCCAGATAGGTCGTCAGGGTGTCCAGGAGGGGCGCGCCCGCGTCGCACATCGGGTCGTAGACGTGGTCGACGAGGTGGAGGCGGGCGACCTCGTCGCCGTCGAGGGCGCGCTCGGCGAGCAGCTCGTCCGACGGGACGGGGCGGGGCGCGTCCGGCCAGCCGGCGGCGGCGCGCAGCCCCGCCAGCGCGGACCGGGCGGACAGCGGGGAGTCGTAGAGATCGCCGACGGTCGGGCCGACGACGACCGGGCCGGGACCGCACTTGGCGGCGATGTGCCGGGCCGCGCCCAGCGCGTCCTCGGTGCCGCCGATGACCACGACCACCCGGCTGCCCTGGACGCCGGCGAGCGCGTCCACCCGGGCGCGGCGCGCGGCCAGCTGCATCTGGTCGATGGTGACCTCGGGCTCCTCGTCCTCCGGGGTGATGCCCGCGATCACCGTGACCGGCTTGGCCGTCCAGCCGAGGGCGGCGGCCCACGAGTGCATCCCGTCGTCCACCTCGCCGCGCAGGACGGCGTTGACGACCAGGGCCTCGAGGCGGGCGTCCCACGCGGCGCGCGTCTCGGCGGCCTGCGCGTACACCTGCGCCGCGCCGAACGCCACGTCCCGGGTGTAGCGCAGGATCGCCTCGCGGAGCTGCGCCTCCCCGCCGGGCGCGGCCAGCTCCTCCAGCCGGGTCTCCACCACGTCGATGATCACCCGGACCATGTCGATGGTGTGCCGCAGCTTGATCGACCGCATCAGCTCCCGCGGCGCCGTCCCGAACACCTCCGCGGCGATGGCGGGCTTGGCCGACTCGCCGCTGCCGAACCACTCCACGAACGCCGCGATCCCGGCCTGCGCGACCAGCCCGATCCACGACCGCTGGTCGGCCGGCATCCGCCGGAACCAGGGAAGCTGCTCCTCCATACTGGCGAGCGCCGCCGTGCCGAACGTCCCCATCGCCTTCTCCAGGCGCTTGGTGGTCTGCTCGCGGAGCGCCGCGTCGCTGGTGCTGTCCACCCGTCCAGAGTGCCACCTCGAACGTGATGAATCGGCCCCGCCACCCCACCCGAACTCCCCGGCAACCCCCGTACCGGTGAGTAACCCCCAAGGTCGGCCCCCGCCCGGCCGTCCGCCTACCAGCCCTCTCCAGCCCCCCGGCCAGCCCGACGCTCTTCACGCCGAGAGCCAGGCCCCACCCACCCAGCCCTCCACAAGATCGCCTGCTCGACCGCCGCGCAGACCTGCCCCGGCCCATCGGTGTCGTCCGTGCGCCCAGCTCTTCCGCGTCGTCCGGACTTGCCCCGGCATGTTTGCGTGGTCTGGACCCGCTCTAGTCCATCTGCATTGTCTGTGCCCCCAGCTCATCCGCGTGGTTGGGATCTGCCCCAGTCCATCCGCGCCATCCGTGCGCCCAGTTCATCCGCTCGGTCCGGCATATTCGCGTTGGCCTGGACTCGCCCCAGTTCATCCACGTTGTCCGTGCCCTCGGCTTGTCCACGTTGTCCGTGACCTCGGCTCGTCCGCGTGGTCCGGACTTGCCCCGGCTCGTCCGCGTGGTCCGGGCCTGTTCCGGCTCATTCGTGTCGTCCGGGCCTGCCCTGGATCGTCCGCGTCGTCCGGAACTGCACCAGCTCATCCGCGTGGTTCGGACTCCGGCCCAGGTGGGGGTTGTGGGTCAGGCTTGGGCGACGTCGGTGGGGCGGCCCAGGGCGATGTAGGTCAGGTTGCGCAGGGACGGGGAGTTCGGGGCCAGGTAGTCGCTGTGGCCGACGCGTCCGGCCTGGAAGACGCGGGCGCCGAAGTCGCGGGAGACCGGGTCGGGGCCGAGGCCGAGGCCGAAGATGCGGACGTGGGGGACGTCCTCCATCCAGTCGGTGGCGCCGCGTCCGGCCCAGACGCGGGCCGTGGTGCCGAGGGAGGCGGCGGTCCAGGCCGTGGTGCCGGGGCTGCCGAACAGGGCGATGTCGGAGACCTTCCGCCAGGCGGGGCCGCCGGGGCCCTTGCCCTCCATGGCGGCGCGGCCGCAGACGACCGAGCCGTAGCTGTGGCAGAGCAGGCCCACCTGGGCGGACGGGTTGGCCCGGTGCATGCCGACGAGGAACTGCCGTAGTTCGCGCGCGCCGCTCTCGGCGCGGGTGTCGGTGAGGACGTCGCTGCTGAACGTCCGCGGGGCGGCGTAGCCGAGCCAGGCGACGACCGCGAGGTCGCTGCCGGGGGAGAGCCGGCGGGCCTCGTCGTAGACGGCGCGGGCGCCGCCGCCGGGGGACGCCCAGGTGCGTCCGGCGCGGGTGTCGAAGCCCGCGATCGTGGAGTCGGCGCCGGGGACCAGGACCGCGACGCGGCGGGCGTGCGCGAGATCGCCGACGACCTCGACGGCCTGGCCGCGACCGCGCGGGTCGACCGACAGGAAGTGCCGGTCGGGGCGGAGGAAGGCCGTGAGGGCGCGGGCCCGGTCGGTGTCGCCCACGTCGCGGGCGGTCTTCAGCGCCTTCTCGATCGTCAGCCGCTCGGCCGCGTAGCGGGCGTCGAGCGTGCCCGGCGACAGCATCGGCGCGGGGCCCGGCTTGGCGTAGGGGTCGGCGTGTCCGGTTCCGGCCGTGGTGAGCAGCACGCCGCCCGCGAGGACGGCGCAGGCGGCCAGCCGCCGCAGGGGATGCCTGCGGCGGTGGGGGCGTCCGGCCGTGGTGCCGTCGGCGGACTGCTCGTGAGAAGACTGCGGCGTCTCGGAAGACTGCGGCATGGGGCCCTTCTTACCGGACGCCGCTCAGTGCTCGGTGCATCCGGTGCTCGTCCTGCGTGTTCCGGACGCCCCTTCCGGGGCGCCCGCTCTCTTGGTGAGATGTACCGGACGGCTCATCGGTTGGGTTCGGATGTGCCGCTCGAGCCGATGCGCCAGGGACCACAGGCCCGCCAGGGCGGCGGCGAACACGGGGATCCAGACCAGCCGGTGGACGACCCACCCGGGATGATCAGGCGCGTCGAGCAACCCTGGGACCGTGCCGGTGATCCTGGTCACAAGAGCTGAAACGGCCAGCAGCGCGGATTGGTGCCAGAGGAAGACGGTCATCGCCGAGAGATTCACCATGGCGACCCCCGCCCACAGCACCGGACGGCGCATCAGGCGGGTCAGCGGCCCGCGCAGAAGGAACGCCGCGCCACATTGCGCCAGCCCGAACGCGACGGAGGTGAGCGTCGGCGGTGACAGGTTCGAGACCGCCTGCCCCGGTACCCCGACCATGCTCGCCGGGTACCCGCCGAACACCACGAGTGCGACCGCCGCCGCGCCGCCGCCGATCAGCAACCCCAACGCCGCACGATGCCCACGAAGCCACCCCGACCACGCCGATAGCGCCTGCCCACGCCCGGGTATGCGGGTTCGGAGTGTGTGGGTTCTGCGTGTGAGGGGCTCGGGTGTGAGGGGCTCGCGTGTGGGGGGCTCGGATTGGGATGGCTGGGGTGTGGATTGGGATGGGTGGGTTGCGGGGTGGTGGCGAGGGTGGGGAACGCGCGCAGCCGCCAGGGAGGAACCGTCGCGGTGGGTGGCGAAGGAGCCTTGTGCCCAGGCCGCTCCCAGTGTGAAGGGGACGAGCCACGCGGACGCGACGGTGATCCAGCCGATCCACTGCGGCGCGCCCAGGCCGAACCGGGCCAGATCGACCGACGCTGTGATCGCCACCGGAACCGCCGCGCTCCAGGCGCCCCAGCGGCGGACGGCCTTGACCACGACCGGAGTGAGGGCGGTGAGCCCGAGGAACACCAGCAGGAACCACAGCGGATCCAGGACCAGATTGATCAGGGTGACGATCGTCCCGTTCGGGTACCCGGCCAGGATCATCACCGGAACGGCCGCGGCCCACACCGCCAGCAGCGCGGAAACCGGCGTCACCAGCCGAACGAGCCGCCGGCCGAACCATGCCCGATAGGAGCCGCCGGGTGATGGACAGCCGCGGGCGGCGGTGTAGCCGCCCACGAGGAAGAAGATCGCGAGGGTCTGGAAGAGCCAGCTGATCGGGTCGAGGGCGGGCATGGAGGCCAGGGGGCTGGCGGTGTGCAGGACGCCGCCGGTGTCGACCAGGGCGGTGACCAGCCAGTGGCCGAGGACGACGCCGAGGATGGCCAGGGCGCGGAGGGCGTCCACGGCCCGGTCGCGGGTCTCGGGGGTGGTCGCCTCGATCACCGTGACCAGGCTCGGCCTGTCCTCGGACAGGCGGCGGTAGCGCTCGGCGTGCCAGGCGGGGAGCGCGGGTTGCTCAGCCATGGGTCACCTCCGCCTCCTCGCGCAGGGCGATGCGGGTGAGGTTGGCCAGCGGGGTCGACCCCGGCTTGAGGTAGGCGCTGTGCGGGCCGCCCCCGGCGGCGAAGCGGCGGGCGCCGAACGCGGACGACAGGGGGTCGCGGCCGAAACCGATCCCGAGCAGCCGGACGTGGGGGACGAACTGCATCCAGTCGCCGGACGACCGGCCCGCCCACACCTGCGCGGACGGGAAGATCTGCCGCGCCGAGCTCGCCGTGGTGCCGGGGCTGCCGAACAGCGCGACCTCGTCCACCGGCAGCGGCCCGGCCTTGCCCGCCCGGCCGCAGACGACCGAGCCGTAGCTGTGGCAGAGCAGGGCGATCCCGGCGCGTCCGTTGAGGCGGCGGACGTCCGTGACCAGCGCGCGCAGCGCGGTGGCGGCGGTGCGGGCGCCGTCGTCGGTGAGGACGGCGGTGCTGAGCGTGGACGGTGAGGCGTAGCCGAGCCAGGCGATCACCGCGAGCCGGGCGCCGGGCGCCTCGCGGCGGGCCTGTCCGGCGATGGACCGCGCGCCGCCGCCCGCCCACTTCCAGGAGTCGAAGTTGGTGAGCCGCCCGTCCGCCCCGGGCACGACGACCGCCACCCGGTCGGCGTGCGCCAGGTCGCCGGTCACCTCGACCGCCCGGCCCGAACCCCGCGCGTCGAAGGACAGGAAGGTGCGGCCGGGCGCCAGGAAGCCCGCCAGCGCCCGCGCGCGGCCCCCGTCATGCGCGCGCTCGGCGGTGGCGTGGGCGGCCTCGATCTGGGCGTGGACGGCCGCGTACCGCGCGGGCAGCGTTCCGGCGCCGGTCAGGCCCGGCAGCGGACCGGGCGCGGCGTACGGATCGGGGACGTGTCCGGCCGCCGCGGTCGAACCGGCCACGGCCAGCACGGCGACGGCCGCGGCGCTCCGGCGTCCGATGATCCGCATTCTCGAGATCCCTTCCTGAACAGTGCTTCACCACTGATCAGGAAGGTAGGAACCGGCGTCTGTAACGGGGATCAACCGGCGGTGCCGTCTTCCCACGTAGCACCGGGGTACTACGCGTCCTACACGGCCGACCGAAACCCAGGCGCGGAACGGACGAGCCGAGTCGCGTAGAACCGAACTGAGCCGGAACGGACAAGCCGAGCCGGGTCGGCCGGGTGGGGTCGAGCCGGAACGGACGAACCGAGCCGAGCCGAGCCGGAGCGAGCCGGGGCGAATCGAGCCGGTGTGCGGCTGAGAGCGTGTCCGGTGCGTTGGCGCCGGTCAGCCGGGGGTGTGGATCATTCGCCTGGGCGGACGAGGCCGACCTCGTAGGCGTAGACGATCGCCTGGGCGCGGTCGCGTAGACCGAGTTTGGCGAGGATGCGGCCGAAGTGGGTCTTCACGGTCTGCTCGGCGACGACCAGTTCGGCGGCGATCTCGGCGTTGGACAGGCCGCGGGCGACCAGGGCCAGCACCTCGGTCTCCCGCTCGGTCAGCTCGTCCAGGCGGGATCTGGACGGGCCGCGCGGGGCGCCGAGCCGGGCGAACTCCGAGATCAGCCGCTTGGTGATGGACGGGGACAGCAGCGCGTCGCCCGCCGCGACGACCCGGACCGCCTCGGCCAGTTCGTTCGCCGAGGCGTCCTTCAGCAGGAAGCCGGAGGCGCCGGCGCGCAGCGCCTCGTAGACGTAGTCGTCCAGGTCGAAGGTGGTGAGCATGAGCACCTTCGGTGCGGCGTCCGGGCCGGACGCCAGCATCCTGCGGGTCGCCTCCAGGCCGTCCATCACTGGCATCCGGACGTCCATCAACACCACGTCGGGACGGAGCGAATCGGCCACCGCCAGGGCCCGCTCACCATTCTCGGCCTCGCCGACGACCTCGATGTCGGGCTGGGCGTTGAGCAGCACGCCGAAACCGGTCCGCACCATGCCCTGGTCGTCGGCGATCATCACCCGGATCGTCATGAGGCGGACGTCTCCGGTCGCGCATCGCCCGACGGGCGCCCGTCCGGCGGCGAGACGCGCGCGGACGGGGCGGACGGGGCGTCCGGTGGTGCGGTCTCGGGCAACGTGGCGGTCACGGCGAATCCTCCCTCGGCGACGGTCACGGCGGACAGTTCGCCGCCGAGCATCGCCACCCGCTCGCGCATGCCGACCAGACCGTGTCCCGCGCCCGGCGGCGAGGGCGTGGGGGACTGGCCGGGGGCGGCCGGGCCGTTGACGACGCTCAGCCGTAGTATCCCGCCCGCACGGGCGACCTCGACCCCGACCGCCGACCCGGGCGCGTGCCGCATCGCGTTGCTCAGCGCCTCCTGGACGATCCGGTAGGCGGTCAGGCCCACGCCGGGCGGCAGACCGGAGACGTCGCCGATGACCTTCGACGACACCTCCAGCCCCGTGCCGCGTGCGCCCGCGAGCAGCTCGTCCAGGCGTTCGAGGCTCGGCTGCGGAGCGGTCACCGCGCCGTCCTCCTGGCGCAACACCCCCAGGATGCGGCGCATCTCCCGCAGCGCGTCGAGCGCGGTCGCGCGGATCTCGGCCAGGTCTTGGCGGGTCTCCTCCGGGACGTTCTGGGCCTTGTAGGGGGCGGCCTCCGCCTGAATGGCGATCATCGACATGTGGTGGGCGACCACGTCGTGTAGCTCGCGTGCGATGCGCTGCCGCTCGAGCAGGACGGCCTCGGCGTCGCGGTGCCGCCGCTCCTGCTGCTCCAGCTCGCGCCGGGACGTCCGTCGCATGCGCACGAGGAAGCCCACCAGCAGCGGCACCGCGATCAGGACCGCCCCGCCCGCCGCCGTGGGCGGCTGCAGCAGGGCCGCCCCGAGGACGGTCACCAGCGTGACTCCGATGGTGACCTCGCGCGAGCATCGCGACGCGACTGCGTAGAGCACGAACAGCAGCGCGAACACACCGGGCGGGGCGAAGCGGCCGTCCGCGTTCGAGAACATGGCCGTGACCAGCATTCCCGTGGCGCCCAGCCGCCAGGCCCCCAGGGGATGTCTCCGGCGCAGCGCGAGCGGCGCGGCGAGCCAGATCGCGAGGAGGATGACCAGGAAGGCCGGAGCGGGCGGGGTGTGCACCGGCCTGTCGTCGATCAGTGCGGGCGTGGGATGCGGCGATAGCCGCTCCGACAGCACCGAGAGGCCGCTGAACAGCAGGATCACGGCGACGAACAGGTCGAACCCCTGCGCGACCAGGCGGAAGGGCAGCCGTCCGATCCCGATGAAACGCGTCCAGCGCAGCATGAAAGGCCAGGGCGGGTCCGGATCGGGCGGCTCGGCCTGGCCTCGCCACAGTGCTGCGGCGAGCGGACGCCCCAACAGCCGGACGGTCGCCGCCGGCCCGGCCCCCTCGCGCTCCCCTTCGCCGTTCACGCCCCTAGGTTAGAGAAGCCCAGGCCACGCCCGGATGCCACCGAGGTGCCAGCCGCCCGTCATACCCAGGTTCTACGCCCAAAATCGACCCTGGTCCTGCGCCCCTCGCCCGCCCCCGTCTCCACCGCTCAGGTTCGCGTTCGCGCCACGGGCCCTACGGCCGGGCGTCTCGTGCCCAGGGCCGTGCGGTCCCTGCTTGTGGATGCGGTGGGGTTCGGGCGCTCGGGTGGGGCAAGATTCCAGATATGGAGCCTGCTGAGGCATTGCGGCGGATCGCCTTCCTGCTGGAGCGTGCGCAGGAGCCGACGTTCCGGGTGCGTGCCTTCCGCAAGGCCGCGGAACTGGTGGACCGCATCCCGCCGGACGAGCTGGAACAACGCGCTGAGCAGGGAACCCTTGGTGAGCTGCCCGGTATCGGCAAGGTGACGGCTCTGGTGATCGGCGAGGCGCTGCGTGGTGAGACCCCGGTCTACCTGCGGCGGCTCGAGGCGACCGAGGGCGAGCCCGTGGACGAGGCCGCCGGACGGCTGCGGGCCGCGCTGAAGGGCGATCTGCATCTGCATTCGGACTGGTCGGACGGTGGTTCGCCGATCCGCGAGATGGCCGAGGCCGCGATCTCGATCGGGCACGAGTACATGGCGCTCACCGACCACTCGCCCCGGCTGAGCGTCGCGAACGGCCTGTCGGCGGAGCGGCTGCGCCGCCAGCTCGACGTGGTCGCGGAACTGAACGCCGAGCTCGCGCCGTTCCGGATCCTCACCGGGATCGAGGTGGACATCCTGGACGACGGCTCCCTCGACCAGGAGCCGGATCTGCTCGAACGGCTGGACGTGGTGGTCGCCAGCGTTCACTCCAAGCTGCGCATGGAGCGCGTCGCGATGACGGAGCGCATGGTCAAGGCCATCGCGAATCCGCGGGTCAACGTCCTCGGTCACGCCACCGGACGGATCGTCAAGGCGGGCGGACGGCGCGGCGGCCTGCGTCCGGAGTCCGAGTTCGACGCGGGGCTGGTCTTCGACGCCTGCGTCGCCTACGACGTCGCGGTGGAGATCAACTCCCGCCCGGAGCGCCTCGACCCGCCCAAACGGCTCCTCCGCCTCGCGGTCGAGGCGGGCTGCATGTTCTCGATCGACTCCGACGCCCACGCCCCCGGACAGCTCGACTGGCTGCCCAACGGCTGCGACCGCGCCGCCCGCTGCGGCGTCCCCGCCGACCGCGTCGTCAACACCCTCCCCGCCGCGGACGTCCTGGCCTGGACCCGCGCCAAGCGCTGACCCGAAGCCGTTTTGTCGGAGAGGTTGCGTACGGTCGGAGGGGTGAACCGCACTGACCGGTTGTATGCACTGGTGGAGGAACTGCGGGCGAGCGCGCCGCGCCGCCGTAGCGCACGGGAGCTGGCCGAGCTCTACGAGGTGAGCGTCCGGACGATCGAGCGTGACATCGGTGCGTTGCAGCAGGCGGGGGTGCCGATCTACGCGGACGTCGGGCGCGGCGGCGGGTACACGCTCGACAAGGAGCGGACGCTGCCGCCGGTCAACTTCACCGCGAGTGAGGCCGTGGCGCTGGCGATCTGCCTCGGGCGGGCGGGGGACAGCCTCTACGCGCGGGCGGCGCGGACGGCACTGAACAAGATCCTTTCGGTGATGCCCGAGGCGGACAACTTCGCCGCCCGCGATCTGGCGTCGCGCATCCGGTTCCACGTCCCGAAGGAGGAGACCGCGGTCGCGCGGCCCGCGCGGGACGCGGTGCTGGAGGAGGCGATGCTCGCGCGGCGCGTCGTCCGGATCACCTACGTCGACCGCCACGGCGCCGAGACCGAGCGGGACGTCGAGCCGCAGGCGTTCACGGTGGCCGCTCGCGGCTGGTACCTGCTGGCCTGGTGCCGGTTGCGCGGCGAATGCCGGGTGTTCCGCCTCGACCGGCTCCTGCGCGCCGTCCCGCTGGACGAGATCGCGCCCGAGCGGTCGTGGGACTCGCTCGGTGAACCGCCGCGGGAGATCCGCACGAGGGCGCTCGAACTCGCCTGAAAACACCGACAGGGGGTTGTCGCCCGTCCACGCGAACCTCTCTTCGACGCACGGAAGAGCGAAGGAGAGAGACTCATGGCCGGTGTGCCGTTCAACTCTGTGGGCTGGTTCGAGATCGGTACGGAGCGGCCGGACGAGACCAAGCGCTTCTACGGGGAGCTGTTCGACTGGTCCTTCAAGATCGACGACTCCGGTGAGATGACGTACCACGAGGTCACCGCGCCGGGCACGGAACGTCCGTCCGGCGGGATCCTGGAGTCGGACGGCCACTTCCCCGACTACGCGATCTTCTACGTGGTGGTGCGGGACGTGGCCGAGACGGTCGCCCGCGCGGAGGAGCTCGGCGGCCAGGTGGTCGTCCCGCCGAGGAAGACCGAGGCCGGGCTGACCATCGCCCAGCTCCAGGACAGCGCCGGCCACCACTTCGGCGTGTTCTCCCCGCCGTCCGCCTGACCCCCGCTCCGCCTGACACCGGCGGACGGCCTTCCGGGCGCCGCCGAAACCGCCCGAACCGCCGAAACCGCTGAAACGCCGCGCCGCTGACCGCCGGCGGTCGTCCCGCCTCGCCACGTCGTCCCTGGACGGACGTGCCGTGCCGGGCCGTCCGGCTGGCGACGCGGAAAGGCCCCGGGACCGCGATCCACACCTTCGCGGCCCCGGGGCCTCCCCATGTCAGGGCGTCAGGCGTCGCCACCGGTGTTGCTCTCGGCGGTCTGGACACCGCCCGCGAACGCCTCGTCCACCGGGGAGCTCAGCCGGTAGTGCTCGATCGCCCGCTGCAGCACCTCGTGCTTGACCTCGCCCGCGCGCGCGAGCCGGGTCAGGACGGCGAGGGCGATGGACGCCGCGTCCACGTGGAACACGCGGCGCGCCGCCGCGCGCGTGTCGGAGAAGCCGAAGCCGTCGGTGCCGAGCGAGGTGAAGTCGCCGGGCGCCCACGGGGCGATCTGGTCCGGGACGGCGCGCATGAAGTCCGACACCGCCACGGACGGCCCGGACGTCTCGCCGAGCCGCCGCGTGACGTACGGGACGCGCTGCTCCTCGTCCGGGTGCAGCATGTTCCACTCGTCGCACGCGGCCGCCTCGCGGGCCAGCTCGTTCCACGAGGTCGCCGACCAGACGTCCGCCGCGACGTTCCACTTCTCGGCCAGCTGGCGCTGCGCCTCCAGGGCCCAGCGCCCCGCGACGCCGGACGCGAGGATCCGCGCCTTCGGGGCCTCCCCGCCCAGCTCGGACGGCCGCTGCAGGTAGAGCCCCTTGAGCAGGCCCGCGACATCGAGGTCCGCGGGGGCGGCGGGCTGCTGGTAGGGCTCGTTGTAGATGGTCAGGTAGTAGAAGACGTCCTCGCCGTGCGGGTGCTGCTCGGACGGCCCGTACATGCGGCGCAGCGCGTCCTGCACGATGTAGGACATCTCGTACGCCCACGCGGGGTCGTAGTGGACGCAGGCGGGATTGGTCGCGGCGAGCAGCGGCGAGTGCCCGTCGGCGTGCTGGAGGCCCTCACCGGTCAGCGTGGTGCGCCCCGCGGTCGCGCCGAGCAGGAAGCCGCGGCCCATCTGGTCGCCGAACGCCCACGCCTGGTCGCCGGTCCGCTGGAACCCGAACATCGAGTAGAAGATGTAGACGGGGATCATGAACTCGCCGTGCGTGGCGTAGGACGTCCCGGCAGCGATCGTGGACGCCATCGAGCCCGCCTCGCTGATGCCCTCGTGCAGCATCTGGCCCTGCTCGGACTCCTTGTAGGACAGCAGCAGCCTCCGGTCGACCGCCTCGTAGGTCTGCCCGTGCGGCGAGTAGATCTTGGACGTCGGGAACAGCGAGTCCATGCCGAACGTCCGGTACTCGTCCGGGGCGATCGGGACGAACCGGGCGCCGATGTCCTCGTCCTTGATCAGGTCCTTCAACAGCCGGACGAACGCCATCGTGGTCGCGACGTTCTGCTTGCCCGACCCCTTGCGCAGCTCGCCGTACACCGGGTCGCCGGGCAGTTTCAGCGCCTTCGACCGGACGACCCGCTTCGGCAGGAAACCGCCGAGCGCGGCGCGCCGCTCCCGCATGTACTCGATCTCGTCGGAGTTCTCGCCCGGGTGGTAGTAGGGCGGCAGCTCGCCCGCAAGGGCCGAGTCGGGGATCTCCAGGTAGAGCCGGTCGCGGAACTCCTTCAGCTCGGCCTTGGTGAGCTTCTTCATCTGGTGGGTGGCGTTGCGGGCCTCGAAGTCGGGCCCGAGCGTCCAGCCCTTGATGGTGTGCGCGAGGATCACGGTCGGCTGGCCGACGTGCTCGCGGGCGGCCTTGAACGCCGCGTAGACCTTGCGGTAGTCGTGCCCGCCGCGGGACAGCCTGCGCAGGTCGTCGTCGGTGAGGTCCTCGACCATCCGGCGCAGCCGCGGGTCGTCGCCGAAGAAGTGGTCGCGGATGTAGCCGCCGGACTCGACGGTGTAGGTCTGGAACTGGCCGTCCGGGGTGGTGTTCATCTTGTTGACCAGCACGCCGTCGACGTCCTGGGCGAGCAGCGGGTCCCAGTCGCGGCCCCAGATGACCTTCAGGACGTTCCAGCCCGCGCCGCGGAAGAACGACTCCAGCTCCTGGATGATCTTGCCGTTGCCGCGCACCGGGCCGTCCAGCTGCTGCAGGTTGCAGTTGACGACGAAGGTGAGGTTGTCCAGCTCCTCGCGCGCGGCCAGGCCGATCGCGCCGAGCGACTCGGGCTCGCCCATCTCGCCGTCGCCGAGGAACGCCCAGACGTGCGAGCGCGAGGTGTCCTTGATCTTGCGGTTGTACAGGTAGCGGTTGAACCGGGCCTGGTAGACCGCGTCGATCGCGGTGAGTCCCATCGAGACCGTGGGGAACTCCCAGAAGTCCGGCATCAGGCGCGGGTGCGGGTAGGACGGCAGCCCGCCGCCGGGGTGGCTGAACTCCTGCCGGAAACCGTCCAGCTTGTCCTGCGGGAGGCGGCCCTCGAGATAGGCGCGCGCGTAAATGCCGGGCGCGGCGTGCCCCTGAATGAACACCTGGTCGCCCGACTCGCCGTGGTCCTTGCCCCGGAAGAAGTGGTTGAAACCGACTTCGTACAACGAGGCCGCCGAGGCGTAGGTGGCGATATGGCCGCCGACTCCGAGTCCGGGGCGATTGGCGCGGGAAACCATGATCGCCGCATTCCAGCGGATGTAGGCGCGGATGCGGCGCTCTATGTGCTCGTCCCCGGGGAACCAGGGTTCGATCTCCGGCGGGATCGAGTTGATGAAGTCGGTGCTGCGCAGGCCGGGGACCCCGACCTGCAGCTCCCTGGCGCGCTCCAGCAGGCGCAGCATCACGTACCGCGCCCTGCCCCGGCCCTCGGTCTTGATGACCGTGTCCAGCGATTCCAGCCACTCCCGGGTCTCGTCCGGGTCGATGTCGGGCAGCTGGCTCGGCAGGCCGTCACTGATGATCGAGAATTGCCGTCCGGAAGCCACGGGGTCCCCTCTGTGTTCGGCGTCTGTCCACTTCAGGACGGGGTGAACGGCGTGCTCGACGACGTTCCGCCGCCCCGGGTCGTCGATCCATCGTCGCCGTTCCGCGCGACCAACGCATCTCTACCGGCCGGTAATCATTCTGGCCGCCGGAACGCGCTTCGTAACCTCTGAGAATCGTCTTTTCCACGCTTTTTGGTCTACGCAATGGCCGCTGATCGTAAAACACCGCGAAGTGGACGCCCCGACCCCTTGGCGGCGGGCCCGTCGCGTACCAGGGTGGGAGGGGGACGCCGAAGCACTCCGGGGAGACGAGGGAACTCCCGGGGGACGTCGAGGAACCCTGGCGTCAGTCCGGAGGTACCGATGAAGGCCATGGTCGGAGACCGCCTGCACATCCACCGCAACGCCGTCGGCGTGACCGACACCGAGGCGGAGATCATCGAAGTGCGCGGCGACGACGGCGCCCCGCCGTACGTCTGCCGCTTCCCCGACGGCCATGTCGCCACGGTCTTTCCGGGCCCCGACGCCGTCGTCGAGCACCCCGTCCCGCACTGAGACGCCCCGTCCCGCGCGTGTCCCGCGCCCCGCCCCCTACGGACGGCGATCACCCCTGGCGCGCCGGGGGTGATTGATCGGTCGCGGATCCTGGTAGACAGGGGCTATGGAGAGCACCGTGGTCCAGGTGACCACAGGGAGCGGCGAGGTGGTGCGGGACATCACGCCGGAGTGCGCGCGGTTCGTCGCCGAACAAGGCGGGGACGGGCTTCTGAACGTCTTCGTGCCGCACGCGACGGCCGGTGTGGCCATCCTCGAACTGGGCGCGGGCAGCGATGACGACCTGCTCGCCGCGCTTGCCGATCTTCTGCCCGCCGACGACCGCTGGAGGCACGCGCACGGATCGCGCGGGCACGGGCGGTCGCACGTGATGCCGGCGCTGGTCCCGCCCTATGCGACGCTGCCCGTCCTGGGCGGATGGCTGCAACTGGGCACCTGGCAGTCGGTGGCACTCGTCGACCTCAACCTGGACAACCCGGACCGGCAGGTACGGTTGTCCTTCCTTGCGGGATGAGCGTGGGTTGTTACGCTCGGTGGGTGTTCCGTCACGACGTCCGGCGCGAATCGGCCAATGAGGCCACCAAATGCCGGGAAGACACTTGCGCGAGGGGCCTCCACTTGTGTGGACTGTCCCGCAAAACCCGCGCGGGGCGGGAACGGACCGCCACGGGGGCGGCCCGGACCGTCCGGTACGGACTATCGACCATGGGAGGACTTTCGTGAGCGCGACCGCAGGTCAGGCGCAGTCTGAGCGCAGCCTGGCCGAACGGCTCGGATTCAAGCCGGACCAGGTGGTGCAGGAGATCGGCTACGACGACGACGTCGACGAGGGGCTCCGCGCGAGCATCGAGTCCGTCACCGGGGCCGAACTCGTCGATGAGGACTACGAGGAAGTGGCCGACGCCGTCCTGCTGTGGTGGCGCGAAGAGGACGGCGAGCTGTTCGACGCCCTCTCCGACACCCTGGTCTCGCTGACCGACGGCGGCGTGGTGTGGCTGCTCACCCCCAAGGCGGGGCGGGACGGCCACGTCGAGCCGAGTGACATCGACGAAGCCGCCTCCTCCGCCGGGATGTCGCAGTCCAAGAGCATCTCGGCGGCGGGCGACTGGTCCGGCACCAAGCTCACCCCCTCGAAGGGCCGCTGACGCCTTTGATCCTGTGATCCTGCCTCGCACGTGACGGGCCCGTGTCCGCCTCCGGTCCCCTCGGGACCGGGTGGCGGGACGGGCCCGTGGCAGACTGTCCCGGGACGGGTCCCCGCACGCGCGGGGACGAGTATCCCGCCCCCGGGCGGGTCGATCCTCGGGAGAGGCATTGGCGGTCGAGGTAGGCGGCGTCGCACCGGACTTCGAGCTGAAGGACCAGCACGGCACCCCGGTGAAGCTGTCGGACTTCCGCGGTGAGAAGAACGTCGTCCTGGTGTTCTTCCCGCTGGCCTTCAGCGGCGTGTGCACGGGCGAGCTGTGCGCCATCCGGGACGAGCTGCCCACCCTCGTCGGGGACGACGAGACGCAGGTCGTCGCGGTCTCGGTCGACTCGATGTTCGCCCAGCGCGCCTGGTCCGAGCAGGAGGGCTACAAGTTCCCCCTCCTCGCGGACTTCTGGCCGCACGGCGGCGTCGCGCAGGCCTACGGGGTGTTCGACGAGGAACGCGGCCTCGCCCGGCGCGGCACGTTCGTCATCGACAAGGAGGGCGTCGTCCGCTGGACGGTCGTCAACGCCATCCCCGACGCCCGCGACCTCGACGACTACCGCAAGGCGCTGTCGGCTTTGTGATCCCGGCTCCGCCGGGCTCGCCTCGCGGCTCGCCCAGCGGACCGGTCTCACTGCGAGCGCGACATTGCTTCGCGATCTGCCGCCGAGGGCCTCGCCTTCGGCGTCGGCCCCCGGCGGCAGGTAGCGCGCTCGCGCCGGTTGCGGCGGCCGCGTGGTTCTCCGCAGACTTGACGCATCGGCCGGGCATCCGCCCGGCTCCGCACCCGTTGGAGGTGTGATGCCCTGCTTCCGTTGCGGGGCGCGGCAGACCGATCCCGCGCGGGGCGCGAGCCCTTGGCGGCGGGGGGTCCTCGCCGACCACCAGATTCTCGTCTGCCCGGCCTGCCAGGCCGGGGACGGGTGGTCAGACGCCCTCGACCACTGCTCGTCCTGCGGCTCGGCCGCGCTCGTCTGCCGCCTCGGGGACGTGGAGTGCCGCGAGTGCGGTCACACTCGCGAGGCCGACCGTGACGATCCGGATCAGGCGTCCGAGCCCGCGGCCGCTTCGCCGGGCGTCGACCTTTCGCAGGAGGTCGCCGCGGCTCTCGGCCGCGTTCTCGGACGTCCGCTGACCTAGGGGACCGGGGGCGTCAGGACGTTTCCAGGACGCGGAAGGTCAGGCCGGCCTTGACGAGGCGCTCGATGAGGGCGTTGCCCATGGCCTGCGCGGTGGTGACCTGGCCGGAGGTGTCCGGGAGGTCGTCCTGGGCGAGGCAGAGCGCGGACTCGGCGAGCATCTTGGAGGTCTCGCCGTAGCCGGGGTCGCCGCCCGAGACCTCGGTCACGACACGCCGTCCGCCGCCCTCGCCGACGAACGTGAGGCTGAACCAGTGCCCGGCGCGCTGCTCGGCGGACGGCCCCTCGCCCGGCGTGCCGAGCTTCAGCAGCAGGGCGCGGGTCGGCGGGAGCTGCGCGGCGGCGAGCACGCCGACGGAGCCGAGGGCCAGCCCGACGGCGCTGGGCAGGCGCTTCACGGCGAGGAAGTGGCCGAAGGTGAAGTCCGGGCCGTAGCGGTCGAGCGCGGTGGCCGAGCGGGCGACGATCTGGGAGTCGATGACCGGAAGTGGCAACGTCCATCCGGCGCGGGCGTGCGGGACGGGGCCGCGTTCGAGGCGGACCTTCCGTCCGGACACGGGGGCGGGCTCGGCGCGGCGGCGGTCGCGTTCGGCGCGGAGCATGCCGGGGAAGTCCGCGAAGATGCCGACGGACGAGTGCAGCGTCCCGCCCGAGAACTTGGCGTTGACGCGCAGGAACGCCTCGACGCGGAGCGGCACGTCCTCGGGCAGCTGCTGGACGGTGTAGTACGCGCCGAGGTCGGACGGGATGGAGTCGAACCCGCACGCGTGCACGAGCCGCGCCCCGGACCGGACGGCCTGCTCGTGGTGCTTCACGTACATACGGTCGACGAAGGTCGGCTCGCCGGTGAGGTCGACGTAGTCGGTGCCGAGGCGGGCGCACGCCGCGACGAGCGGCTCGCCGAGCCGGACGTACGGCCCGACCGTGGAGATCACGACCCGGGCGGACCCGGCGACGCGCTCGATCGACGCCGCGTCGGCGGTGTCGGCCTGGAGGAGCGGCAGTTCGACGAGCGTGGGGTCGATCGCGGCGAGCCGGTCGCGGACGTCCTCGAGCCTGGCGGTGTCCCGCCCGGCGAGGGCCCAGCGGACGCCGGGTTCGGCGCGTCTGGCCAGGTATTCGGCGGTCAGGCCTCCGGTGAAGCCGGTCGCGCCGAACAGCACGAGGTCGTACGGACGGTCGGTCATGGCTGCGGTCATGGCTTCGTCCCTCCACGGGTTCGGCTCCGATTGTGTCGGATGCGGCGAACCGGCGTGCGGGCGGGAGGCCCTTGGGGGAGGGCGAAGCGGAAGGCGAACGAAGCGGGATCGGCCGGGCGTGTCCGGTGGGATTCGGACGGACACGCCCGGCCGTTCACGAACTGTCGTCCCGACTTTCGTGACAGTTGATACGAATGTTCCTTATGTGGGGATTGATCCGATCGAAAGATCGTCATCCCCCCACAGGAGGTGGGCCCATGCGGGCTCGGCTCGCCGGCGCGCTGTGCGCCGTGCTGCTCGTGGTGACCGGGACGACCGCGGCCGGGGTGTCCGGCCACGGTCGGCTCAGGTTCGCCGTCACCCTCTCCCCGTCCGTCGCCAAGGCCGTGGTGGACGGCCGCGCCTATGTGATCGTCTCCCGGAACGGGGACTCCGAGCCCCGCGACCAGATCGACATCACCGGCGGCGTCCCGTTCTGGGGACGCGACGCCGACGGCGTCCGGCCGGGTAAGAGCGTCGTCCTTTCCGCGGGCGGCGGGACGTACGGCTACCCGCTCAAGAACATCGCGTCGCTGCCCGCCGGCCGGTACTCGGTGCAGGCGTTCTTCAACACCTACGACACGTTCAGGCGCGGCGACGGCTCGACGGTCAAGATGCACATGCCCTGCGGGGACGGCATGGACCTGTTCAACTCGCCCGGCAACTTCTACAGCGCTCCGCGCTGGGTCGACATCGACCCGGAGCACGGCGGGACGGTCGACCTGACCCTCGACCACCTGATCACGCCGTCCCAGCCGGTCCCGGCGGGCGGCACCTGCCAGCAGGGCAATCCGGCCGACTCGGCGCACGTGAAGCACGTGAAGATCCAGAGCCCGGCGCTGTCGAGGTTCTGGGGACGGCCCATCTACATCGGCGCGAACATCCTGCTCCCGGCCGGATACGACCCGAACGGGTCCGTCCGCTACCCGGTCGAGTACCACTTCGGGCACTTCACCACGAACGCCCCGCGCGGCTTCCGTGAGGACGGCGGCAACGCGTTCTCGAAGTGGTGGCTGTCGGACGCGGCGCAGCGCTTCATCGTCGTGGAGGTCCGCGAAGAGAACCCGTTCTACGACACGTCCTACGTCGTGGATACCCCGAACCTCGGCCCCTATGGGCAGGCCACGACGCAGGAGCTGATCCCGGCGATCGACGCCCAGTTCCACACGATCGCCGAGCCGTACGGACGCGTCACGAGCGGCGGTTCGACCGGTGGCTGGATGGCGCTGGCGAGCCAGGTCTTCTACCCGGACGTCTACGGCGGCACGTTCGCGGGCTATCCCGACCCCGTCGACCTGCGCCGCGAGCAGATCGTCAACGTGTACAGCGACGGGAACGCCTACGACACCGTCCGCGAATGGGACCGGACGCCGCGTCCGGACAGCCGGAACGTCGCGGGTGACACCAACTACGTCAACGCCCAGGAGAACCTCTGGGAGCTGGCCCGCGGCGGCAAGGACCGCTCGGGCGGTTCGTGGGCCATGTGGGAGGCGCTGTTCAGCCCGCGGGGCAAGGACGGCTATCCGGCTCTGGCCTGGGACAAGGCGTCCGGGACGATCGACCACTCGGTGAGCGCCGGATGGAAGGCGATGGACCTGTCCGCCAAGGTCGCCGCCGAATGGCCGACGCTCGGACCCAAGCTTCAGGGCAAGGTCTATGTGTACGTCGGGGACACCGACACCTACTTCCTGAACACGGCCGTCGAGCTGTTCCAGCAGCGCACGGACGCCCTGACGAGCCCGTCGTCCGGGTTCACCTTCGTGTACGGACGCGCCAAGCAGCACGGCTGGTCGCCCTACACGGCGCAGGAGTGGTTCCAGATCTACGCCGACTACGTCGCCGGGCACGCGCCGAAGGGCACCGACGTCTCGGCGTGGCGCGGCCCGCGCGCCACGCCGCGCCTGAGCGCCTCGGGAGGTGAGATCGTCCCGCCGGAGAAGCACGTCGGCCTGCCCCGCTGAGCCGTGAACCGCCACTGATGATCACCGTTCGCCGCGTCGGACGGACCGCCCGGCCGAGGAGCCGGTCCGTTCGGCGCGGTGAATCGTCCGTTCGCCGCAGGACACTGTCGGCGGCGTAACGCTCCCGTGCGGAGATGCGACGACGATCACATCGCGCGCCGGGATGGGAGCTCCCATGTCCTAGTGTTGGGACGACCGACAGGAAGATGTGGGGGAGACGTTGCTGAACCCTGAGGACCTGTACGAGCTGGACGCGGACCTGCCCGAGATGACCGGGCCGGTACTGCTGCACAGCCTCGACGGCTTCGTGGACGCCGGACAGGCAGGACAGCTCGTCCGCGAGCACCTCCTCGACTCCCTCGACGGCCGGATCGTCGCCCGGTTCGACGTGGACGCGCTGCTCGACTACCGGGCCCGCCGCCCGCTGATGACCTTCGACCGCGACCACTGGTCCGGCTACGAGGCCCCCGAACTGGTCGTCCGGCTGCTGCACGACGAGGTGGGCACGCCGTTCCTGATGCTCACCGGCCCCGAGCCGGACCGGCAGTGGGAGGGCTTCGCCGGGGCCGTCCGGTCGCTGGTGGAGCGGCTCGGCGTCGCGCTGACCGTGGGCTTCCAGGGCATCCCGATGGGCGTGCCGCACACCCGCCCGGTCGGGCTGACCGCGCACGCGACCCGGCCCGAACTGATCACCAGGACGTCCTGGTTCGACAAGGTGCAGGTCCCGGGCAGCGCCGCCGCGCTGCTGGAGTACCGGCTCGGCGAGCACGGCCACGACGCGGTCGGGTTCGCCGTCCACGTCCCGCACTACCTGGCCCAGTCCGGCTATCCGGCGGCGGCCGTCGCCGCGTTGGAGGCCGTCGTCGCGGCCACCGGCCTGGTGCTGCCGGGAGGCGGGCTGCGCGAGTCCGCGGCCCACACCGACGCCGAGATCGCCGAGCAGGTCGCGGGCAACGCCGAGGTCGAGAAGGTGGTGACCGCGCTGGAGCAGCAGTACGACGCGTTCGCGGGCGCCGTCGAGCGCGAGTCGCTGCTCGCCGAGCGCCAGGACATGCCGACCGCGGACGAGCTGGGCGCCCAGTTCGAGCGCTTCCTCGCCGAGCAGGACGGCCCCGAGACGCCGTAGCCGTCCGGGGCCGGGCTCGGACGGTCAGCGCTCGCGCGGTGTGACGTCGTGCCAGCCGTCCGGGCCGGGGAGCGTGGCGGCGGCCTCGGGGCCCCACGAGCCCGGCTCGTACGGCAGGGGCACGTCGGTGGCGTTGAGGACGGGCTCGACGATCCGCCAGCACTCCTCCACGACGGGCAGGGACGCGAAGTACGTCCGGTCGCCGGTGATCGCGCCCTCGATGATGTTCTCGTAGGGCATCTCGACGCGTCCGTGGACGTCGGCGAAGTCCACGCGCAGCGGCACCGGCTCGGACGGACGGCCGCTCTCGGGCTGTTTGACCACCATCTCCATCGTCATGGCCGCCTCGGGGACGATGTGGAACCTGATCAGGTTCGGCGCGGGCCTCCCCTCGCGGTCCGGGTAGAGCGTGACGGGCGGCGTCCTCAGCTCCACGACCACCTCGGTCGAGGTCGTCCGGAGCGACTTGCCGCTCCGCAGCAGGAACGGGACGCCCTGCCAGCGCCAGTTGTCCACCCACGCCCGGGTCGCGAAGTAGGTCTCGGTCCGGGAGTCGGGCTTCACGCCCTCGACGTCCAGGTAGCCGCGGTACTGGCCGCGCACGGTGTCGGCGGGGTCCATCGAACGCGTCGCCTGGAGCGCCCGGTGCGTCTCCTGCTGCTCGGCCTCGGGGTCCGGCGAGGCGGGCGGCTCCATCGTCAGGAACATGAGCATCTGGAGCATGTGGTTCTGGACGACGTCCTTCAGGCAGCCGACCGCGTCGTAGAACGAGCCGCGGCCCGCGACGTCGAAGTCCTCGAGCAGGTCGATCTGGACGCTCGCGATGTGGTCCCGGTTCCACAGCGGGGCGAGCAGCCCGTTGGCGAACCGGGACGCCTTCATGCCCATGACCGCGACGTCCCCGAGGAAGTGGTCGACGCGCAGCAGGTGGTCCTCGTCGAAGAAGCGGGTCAGGGCGTCGTCCAGGGCTCGGGCGCTGGCCAGGTCGTGGCCGAACGGCTTCTCGACGACCAGTCGCGCGTCCCGGTTCAGGCCCTCGACGGCCAGCGACTCGGCGACCCGGGTGAACAGTGACGGCGGGACGGCGAGGTAGTGGCTCACGAATCCGCCGCCGCCGGTCGCCTCCCCTAGGCGGTCGCGCAGCCGGGAGAACGTCGCGCCGTCCTTGAAGTCGCCGGTGACCAGGCTCAGCCGCTCCGCCAGCCTCGCGAAGACCCGCTCGTCGAAGTCCGGGACGGCGGCCTTGACCCAGTTCCGGGCGTGGGCGCGCAGCGTCTGGTCGTCCCAGTCGGAGTAGGCGGCGCCGACGACCGGGACGTCCAGAAGACCGCGCTCGGTCAGCCGGTACAGCGCCGGGAGGATCATCTTCTGGGCCAGGTCGCCGGTGATGCCGAACAGGGCGAGCGCGTCCGCGCGCTTCGGGGTCTCCATGGCGGTGCGTCCTCCTTCTCCTCTGCCGCGGCCGCGGTCAGCCCGCCAGGATGCCCCACGAGCCGGTGTGCGTCGCGCCGGGCTCCAGCCGGATGACGTCGACGCCGCTCACGAACGCGTTCGGCGGGCAGGTCATCGGCTCGACGCCGAGGCCCTTCCGTCGCAGCCCGGGCGGCACGCCGTCGGCGGTGTAGACCTCCACCCAGGGATGCGTCCGGTCGAGCCAGAACGAGACTCGGCGGTTCACGCCGGACAGGTGCACCCAGGCACGTCCGGTGTCGTCGCGGTGCAGGTCGGTGAAGGCGCGGTCGACCTCCAGCGGGCCCAGCCTCCGCCCTCCGCGCAGGTCGTACCCCGTCCCCTCGACCGGACGCGGCGGACCGGGCGGGATCATCCGGTCGTTCACCGGCAGGTACCGGTCGCCCGGGATCTGGACGGCGCAGTCGTCGATCCGCTCGCCCACCGACAGGTACGGGTGCGCGCCGTGCCCGTACGGCGCGGCGACGCGGCCGTGGTTCCCGGCGGTCAGCGTGACCGTCAGGCCGTGCGCCTCATGCAGGACGTACTCGGCGGTGACGTCCAGGCGGAACGGGTAGCCGGGGGAGCCGAGCAGCCGGGTCCCGAGCGAGACCCGGTCGGGCGCGCGCTCGACCTCACGCCACGTGGACCAGCGGACGAGGCCGTGGATGGCGCAGTCGAGCTCCGGCTCGTTGATGGGAAGGACGTGCTCCGTGCCGTCCCAGATGTAGCGGCCCTGGTCGATCCGGTTCGGCCAGGGGATCAGCAGCTGGCCGAACGCGGCGGGCGCGACCTCGTCCTCGCCGTGGGTCAGCACGAGCGGCTCGCCGTCGTGGTCGAGCACGCGCAGGGCCGCGCCCACCTCGGTCACCACCGCCCGGTAGGGCCCGGCGTTGATCGTGTACTGCTCTCCGGTCGTGGCCAGCCCGGTCCGGCGGGCCTCCGGTACCGAATCGCTCATCGCGGGACGTTCCTCCTCTGGCGGGAGAGGGACGCGCGGGCGCCCGTGGACGTCGGGAATCCTCCGGGCGGAGGTGAATCCGATGGATCGCCCTCTTGATGACGATCTTCCCCTTCGGGGCCTGTCCGGACGCCCCAGGGCCGGTCAAGGAATCCCCGCGAGAGCCTCGCCAGGGCGCCCCGGAGCCCGCCCTGGGCTGGGGGAAACCGTTTCGCGTTAGTCCCCGCGAACCGGGTACGCTTGCCCGGTCGCCAGGGCGTTCGCCCTCGGCCCGGGGCGCGTAGCTCAGGGGTAGAGCACCCGCCTTACAAGCGGGTGGCCGCAGGTTCGAAACCTGCCGCGCCCACCTCCACACCGAAGGCCCCGTCCTCCCCGGAGGACGGGGCCTTCGGCGTCGCGCACGGGTATTCGGGTGCCCCGAATGAGGGCATTGAGTGTCCTGGAAGAGGCCTTCGACAGAGATGTGACCGGGCTCTCAGGAATGTTTCCGCAGGTCAGATGCGGGTTAACATGCCGTTCACAAACGGGCAACAGGCCCGAAATGCCCTGTTGCGAGGCTCTTTCTCGTCCGGACGAACCGGGCCGGCGGATGGAGGAGACGTTGAGCTACAAGGCCGAATACATCTGGGTCGACGGCACCGAGCCCACTGCGAGGCTCCGGTCCAAGACCCGGATCCTCGCCGACGGCGCCGAGCTCCCGGACTGGGGCTTCGACGGCTCCAGCACCAACCAGGCCCCCGGCGACAACTCCGACTGCGTGCTCAAGCCCGTCCTGTGCGTGCCCGACCCGATCCGCGGCGGCGACCACAAGCTGGTGCTGTGCGAGGTGTACCTCGTGGACGGCACCCCGCACCCGACCAACAACCGGGCCAAGCTCCGTCCGGTCGCCGAGAAGTACGCGGCACAGGACTCCTGGTTCGGCATCGAGCAGGAGTACACCTTCTTCCAGGCGGGCCGTCCGCTCGGCTTCCCCGAGACCGGCTTCCCCGCCCCGCAGGGCCCGTACTACTGCGGCGTCGGCGCGGACGAGGTGTTCGGCCGCGACATCGTCGAGGCCCACCTGGACGCCTGCCTCGAGGCCGGGATCAAGGTCTCCGGCATCAACGCCGAGGTCATGCCCGGCCAGTGGGAGTTCCAGATCGGCCCGGCCGGCCCGCTGGAGGTCTCCGACCACCTGTGGCTCGCCCGCTGGCTGCTGTACCGCATCGCCGAGGACTTCGACGTCGCCGCGACCCTCGACCCCAAGCCCGCCAAGGGCGACTGGAACGGCGCCGGCGCGCACACCAACTTCTCCACCAAGGCGATGCGCGAGTCCTACGACGCGATCATCACCGCCTGCGAGTCGATGGGCGCCGAGGGCAAGATCGAGGAGCACATCGCGGGCTACGGCCCGGGCATCCAGGAGCGGCTGACCGGCCAGCACGAGACCGCCCCCTGGAACGTCTACACCTACGGCGTCTCCGACCGCGGCTCGTCCGTCCGGATCCCGTGGCAGGTCCAGGTGGACAAGAAGGGCTACATCGAGGACCGGCGCCCGAACGCCAACATCGACCCCTACAACGTCACCCGCCTGATGGTGAACACGTGCTGCGAGGCGTTGGAGAAGGCCGGCCAGGTCTGATCCGGCAGCTCTGATCTCCTTCAGATCCTCCCGTCCGAGGGCCCCCGCGATCCGTCGCGCGGGGCCCTCGGACGTTCCTCATGCCCGTCCCCGGGCACGTCGGCCCAGGGTTGCCAAATGACCGCAAAGTGTTACTCAGTGGGGAGTTCGCGCAGGTCGCCCCGGGTAGCACTCAAGCATCCGCGGCCGGGGGGAGGGGACATGGCGGAGACGCCCAGCGGGCCGCCCTCCGCGGGCGGCGGACGGCCGCGACGCCACGGAGCCCGGCGCGGGGGCCGTCCCCAGACGTCGGCGTGGCAGCGGGCCTTCCGGTGCCGGGACGCGCTTCCCGTCAGGAAGCCGCCCGCCCGGTACGCCGACTTCGTCGCGCTGCACGACTCCTTCGACGACGCGGACGCCGCGACCCGCAGGCTCTGGCTGGTCGGGCTCGGCTCGGCTCTGGTCACCGGGATCCTGGCGTTCGGCTCGGCCTACGTGATCCGGATGATGTCCGGCGTGCCCGTCCCGTCCTTCGTGGACCGGACGCTCGGCCCGGGCGGCGCGGGCACCGCCTACGCCATCTGCTCCGCCGCCGTGACGCTGCAGCTCACCGCGCTCGTGCAGATCCTGCTCGCGACCGCGCGGAGACCCGTCCGCGCCTTCCTCTGGACGGGCGGCCTGCTGGTGCTGGCGGTCACGGCCCTGCCGCCGCTGGTCGGCGGCCCCGTCCAGGCGACCGCGGCGACCGGGCTGCTCGACCTGTGCGGCGGCGTCGCCGTCGTCGCGGTGATCGGCGCGGCGGCGTCCACGATCGGCCCGCCGCCGTCGCTCTTCGAACCCTGACCGGACGGCCTCGGACCGGTGGCCCGGTGGTCAGCGGCCGACGGTGATCACGAGGGGGGCGGGGGCGAGGGTCGTCGACACCCGGGTCGGGACGAACCGCCGCCGGACCTGGTGCTGAAACGGCTCGGCCGGGGCCAGCACCCGGAACTCGCGGTGCAGCCCGGACATGCCCATCACCAGGTGGACGTCCCAGCGTCCGCGCGGCAGCGGGTCGTCGATGAACGAGCGGGTCAGCGGGACGGCGGCGGTGTAGGTGAGCAGGCCGTCCACATGGACGATCCGGACGAACGCGTCGTACTCGCGGCTGGTGTGCGGATCGCGCAGCGACATCCACGCCGTCACCAGGGCCCCGGAGTCCGGCAGGACGAGGCGGCCGCCGATCATCAGCTCCTCGTCCCGGTCGTTCCAGGTCAGCGTGTCGGCCTGGCAGTCCCCGGCGGTGCGGGGCTCGCCGCCGACGTCCAGGGCGAGCTGGCCGTGCCGGTCGAAGTACACCGTGACCGGCGTGGAGCCGGGCAGGAACCGGCGCTTCGGGACGCCGTCCAGCGGGGTCGCCGCGGCAGCGCGCAGCGGGGTGACGCGCGCGCCGTCGGGGGACTCGACGACGAGGTCCAGGTCCCACACCCCGTGGGGGAGCGTCGCGCCGGACAGAGCGGTGGCCAGGTCGACGTCCGCGTCGAACGCCGTCCCGTCGTCGTCGTGCGCGGCGACGACGGAGATCGGCAGCACCCGCTCACCGTCCCGCTCGCGGACCAGGACCACCAGGTCGGGGGCGGCGACCCGGACGCCGGGCACCCGCCCGCGCAGACGCAGCACGCCGTTCGTCCAGTCCACCTCGGTCAGGTACGGCTCGTCCATCCCGTCCCCCCGCGTCCGCTCCACCACTCGGAGATCATCTACCCGGAGGAACGGCGGCGCGCACTCGGGGTCGTCCTCGCTCACGGACCGTCGCCGTTCATGAGACGTGGCCGTTCGTGAGACGTGGCCGTTCACGGAACGCCGCCCGTTCATGGGACGCCGCCCCGTTCGTGAGACGCCGCCCGTTCATGGGACGACCGTCACAGGCCAGCGCCCGGCGCGGACCAGCCGCACCGCGACCGACCCGACCAGCCGGTGGCCCGCCTGAGCGGACGCGCCGACCACCACGGCGTCCGCGCGCTCCTCGTCGGCGATCCTGGTCAGGACCGAGGCGGGGTCGCCGGGCTCCCTGCGGAGCTCGTAGGCCACGGGCGCCCGCTCGGACGCCTTCTCCAGTTCGGCCCGCAGCTCGTCGGCGACCTGCTCGGACGCCTCGCGCATCACCGCCGCGCCACCGGGCGTCAGCGTGCACATCGCGACGGTCTGCACCACGTACACCAGCACCAGGCGGCCGCCCGACCTGCGGGCGAGGCCCCACGCGTACGCGGCCGCGTGCAGGGACGGGTCGGAGCCGTCCACGCCGCACACGATGACTTTCGGCCCGTCGGTGGCCAGTTCGAACACGCTTACCAGGCTATCGGGGGATCAGGCGTGCCAGAAGCTCCGGGAGGTGGAGGGAACCGGCGTCCAAGGCGGCATACATCTCTTCCAGCTCCGCATAGCCCAGGTCGCGGGCGACGGCGAGGGCGTCGCCGCGCGCCTCGGCGGCGAGCAGGTCGACGCGCCGCCCGGCCAGGGCCTCGGCGAGGCGCCGCCGGCCTGTGTCGGCGGACCGTTCGGCGTGGTGCCGGGCGAGCCATTCGGAGATCCCCACGCGCGCGTGGGCGGTCACCGCGAAGTCCAGCCAGTCGGCGGACGGCGCGGCGCCAGGGCCGGTCAGCACCTCGACAACGTTCCCGTTGCGGAGTTCGACGGACAGGGGCGCCAGACGGCCGTTGACCAGCGCGCCGATGGAACGTTCCCCCGACCCGCCGTCCAGGGCGTAGGCGAAGTCCAGGGCGGTCGCGCCCTCGGGCAGGGTGACCATCCGGCCGTCCGAGGTGAACGCGGCGACCGTGCCGGCCGCGAGGTCGGCGCGCAGGCCGTCCAGGAACCGGTCGGACGGCGCGGCGGACTGCCAGGCCAGCAGCCGGCTCAGCCAGACCAGGTCGCGGCGGCCCGCCACCTCCCGCCCGGCCGCGTGGTCGCCCGCCTCCCGGACGCTCGCGACGATCCCGTACTCGGCGAGCGGGTGCATCGCCCGGTTCCGGATGATCACTTCGAGGGGGTCGCCGTCCGGGCTGACCACGCGGGTGTGCAGCGACCGGTACAGGTTGTCCTTCGGCATCGCGATGTGGTCGCGGAGCCTCCCGGGGATCGGGTGCAGGACGGAGTGGACCGCCCCGAGCGCGACGTAGCAGTCGGTGTCCGGGCCGTCCACGAGGATCAGGAGCCGGGCCGCCTCGCCCGGCCGCAGCCCGTCGACGTCCCCGCCGCGCGCCTTGTGCACCGCGTACAGGTGCCGCGGGCGGACGCACGTCTCCCCGGTCACCTGGTGGCCGCGCAGCGCGGGTCCGATCCGTCCGATCGCCGGGCCGAACACGGCCGGGCCGCGCGCGAGCGCCGCGGCGACCGCGTGGGCCGCGGCGGCGTGCCCGTCGGGGTCGCGGGCGGCGAACGCCAGGTCGTCCATCTCCCGCTGCAGCACCCGGATGCCGAGGCGCTCGGCGAACGGGACGAGCAGCTCGTGCGAGGCCGTGGCGATCCGGATCCGCTTCTCCGGCGGCTGGAAGCCGAGCGTGCGCAGGTTGTGCAGCCGGTCGGCCAGCTTGATCACCAGGACCCGCAGGTCCGCCGCGGCGGCCAGCACGATCTTGCGGAACGTCTCGGCCTCGGCCCGCGCGCCCCAGCGCTCGCCGTCCAGCTTGGTCACCCCGTCCACCAGGACGGCCACCTCGTCGCCGAAGTCGGCGCGCAGCTCGCCCAGCGTGTACGGGGTGTCCTCGACGGTGTCGTGCAGCAGGGCCGCGACGAGCGTCGCGGTGTCCATGCCCATCCCGGCGAGGATGGTCGCGACCGCGAGCGGATGGGTGATGTAGGGCGCGCCCGACTTGCGCAGCTGCCCCCGGTGCAGCCGTTCGGCGACGCCGTAGCCCCGAACGATCTCGCGCTCGTCCCGTCCGGGGCAGACCGACCGGTACTGCGCCAGCAGCGGCGCGAGGGCCGGGTCGCGGGGACCGCCGGTGGTCCGGCCCCCGGGCGCGTGCGGTCCCGCGGCGCGCGGCGGACGTCGGCGCGCGCCGTACGTGTGCTGGTGGGGCGTGCGTTCCCGCACGCCGCGGACTCTCATCGTCCACCCGCCTGACACCGGCCCGTGGCGTGGATGCTACGGGGTGTAACTGGCATTATGCGCGAAGTGTCAGCCCGCGCGCGAGAGGCCCCGGGGCGGGAGCCTCCGCGGCGTGCCGGGGACGGGCCGTGCCGGCGCGCGGAGGTCATTCGATCGTCCCTGATCGTCAATCATTGTCGAATGGACGCGCGCCGCCAGGAATGATTCACGCGATCTCGCGATGATGGGCCGCCGGGTTCGTGATCGTCCGGTGTCGGCGACCTTGCTGGTGGTGGAGTTGTTGGTCAATATGTTCCCGTTCGCCAGTCTTTGGCGGACAAGGGTTCCGCGCTCGCGGAGTCGGGGACGGGGTGCTGCTCGCCGGACCGTCCGGCCGCCGGACGCGGGCCCGTCGGGTGATCGGTGTCGGCGGACGTGTGGTCCGTCCGTGGCGGCGCCTCGCGAATCCGGACGGTCGTGAATTCCTGACCGATGGCAATTGATAGGCCCGATGTAAACCTTTCCGCCATGTGTCGCCCGCGCTGAATGCCGGGAGGTCGTCGAGAAGTGGTGCATGGATCGGGGGAGACGTCCGGAAGGGGATTGGCGGACAGGGAAGGATGCCCGCTTCCGGCCACGGCGGACGTGGCGTCGAGCATGCGTTCGCTCCCTGGCGGTCCAGGTCTGGTTTCCGTCAAGGGACGGTCCAGAGACCCTCCGGAGTGGGCGTGGGGGCATGAGCGAGGCGTGTCGCCCTCGGTGGTCATGAGTTCACCGACCGTAGTCTTGCGACTCATCGCGGTCCCCTCCTGCGGAAGGGCGCGCCGCGGTGCGCAACGTACGAGGGCCAGGGTTGTTCGAGCCGTGCCGGCCTCCAGGGTCGGGCCGGGCACGGAACGGCGGGGGGCAGTGCATGACGGCTGAGGTGGATCCGGGCGGCGTGTTCGGGCGAGGGCCGGGAGACCGGCCCCGCCGGCCGGACGTGGAGGTCGTCGGGGTCGGGCCGTTCGGCCGGCCCGCGCCCCACCTGGCCGCCGCGGTCTGCAGGGCGGGCGGCCTCGGCGTCCTCGACCTGGGCACCGACCGGGCCGCCGCGCTGGCCGCCCTCGCCGACCTCAGCCGCTGGTGGCGGGGCGATTTCGGGGTGCGGGTCCCGGCCGGGTGCGGGGTGCGCCCGGACGAGCTGCCCCAGCACGTCCGGACCGTCCTGCTGGACGCGGTGTCCCTCGACGACACCATCGCCTACGCGCGCGGGCGCAGGCTCCTCGTGGAGGTCGTGGACGCCGCCGAGGCGCACGCCGCGCGCGCGAGCGCGGGCGCCGACGGCCTCATCGCGCGCGGCTGCGAGGCGGGCGGACGGGTCGGCGACCTCACCACGTTCGTCCTGCTCCAGCACCTGCTGGGAGATCCCGAGGTCACCGTCCCGGTGCTCGCGGCGGGCGGCATCGGCCCGCACACCGCCGCGGCCGCCGTCGCAGGCGGCGCGGCGGGCGTCGTCCTGGACGTCCAGCTCGCCCTGGTCCGCGAGTGCGAGCTGCCGCGCGACGTCGCGGACGCCCTGCGCGCCATGGACGGCAGCGAGACGCGCGTGACCGGCGGCCACCGGATCTTCACCCGGCCGGACCTGCCCGACTTCGACCTGTCCGGGCTCTCCCCGGCCGAGGCGAACGCGCGGCTCGGCGCGTCCGGGCTGCACGTCAAGGCGCTGCCGGTCGGCCAGGACGGGTTCCTCGCCGCCGCGCTCGGTGACCGGCACCGGACCGCGGGCGGCGTGGTCCAGGCCGTCCGGGAGCAGGTCGGGGAGCATCTGCGCGCCGCGCTCACGGCCCGTCCGCTCGCGCCCCGCGACAACCCGCCGGGCACGGCGATCAGCCGCGACTACCCGGTCGTGCAGGGGCCGATGACGCGGGTCAGCGACCGGTCCGCGTTCGCCGCCGCCATCGCCCAGGACGGCGGCCTGCCGTTCCTCGCGCTCGCGCTGATGGGCGGGGACGAGGTGCGCGACCTGCTGGCCGACACCGCCGACCGGCTCGGCGGGCGGCCGTGGGGCGTCGGCGTCCTCGGGTTCGCGCCGCCGGAGGTGCGCGAGGCGCAGATCGAGGCCGTCCTCGCCGCGCGGCCGCCGTACGCGCTGATCGCGGGCGGACGCCCGGCCCAGGCGGCGCCGCTGGAGGACGCCGGGATCTCCACCTACCTGCACGTCCCGTCGCCCGGCCTGCTGGAGCGGTTCCTCGGCGAGGGCGCCCGCAAGTTCGTGTTCGAGGGCCTGGAGTGCGGCGGGCACGTCGGCCCGCGCGCGAGCTTCCCGCTGTGGGAGGCGCAGGTCCAGCGGCTCGTCGAGTTCGCCGACCGGACGCCGGGCGCGGCGGACGAGATGTCGGTGCTGTTCGCGGGAGGGATCCACGACGAGCGGTCCGGCGCGATGGTCGCCGCCCTCGCCGGCCCGCTCGCCGAGCGCGGCGCGGACGTCCGCGTCCTCATGGGCACCGCGTACCTGTTCACCTACGAGGCCGTCGCGGCCGGCGCGATCATGCCCGGCTTCCAGAAGACCGCCGTCGAGTGCGCCGGGACGACCCTCCTGGAGACCTCGCCGGGCCACGCCACGCGCTGCGCCCGCACCCCCTACGTCGAAGCGTTCGAGCAGGCCAGGCAGGGTCTGGAGGACGCCGGGACGACCCGCAGGCGGATGTGGGAGCAGCTGGAGGAGCTGAACCTCGGCCGGCTCCGGATCGCGGCCAAGGGCCTGCGCCGCGGGCAGGGCGGCGGCGCCCTGGAGACCGTCGGCGGCGCCGAGCAGGCCCGCGAGGGCATGTACATGATCGGCCAGGTCGCTGCGCTGCGGTCGGCGACCACGAGCATCACCGGACTGCACGAGCAGGTCACCTCGGGCGCGCTGCGGTTCCTGGAGTCCCGTGCCGCCGCGCTCGGGGTGACCACCCCCGGCGAGGACGCGTCCGGGACCGGCGCCGCGCCGCTGGACGTCGCGATCGTCGGCATCGGCTGCGTGTTCCCCGGGGCCCCGGAAGCCGCCGACTACTGGGCGAACATCGTGCGCGGCGTGGACGCCGTCACCGAGGTCCCGGCCGACCGCTGGGACCCGGAGGTCTTCTTCGACCCGGCGAGCCGGGACGGCGAGAAGAGCCCGTCCAAGTGGGGCGGGTTCGTGCCGGACGTCCCGTTCGACGCGTTCGCCTACGGCATCCCGCCGAACTCCCTGGGCAGCGTCGAGCCCGTGCAGCTGCTCGCCCTGGAGGTCGCGTCGCGCGCGCTGCGCGACGCGGGCTACGACGAGCGCCCGTTCGACCGGTCGCGCACCTCGGTGGTGTTCGGCGCGGAGGCCGGGACGGAACTCGGCACCGCCTACTCGGCCCGCGCGATCCTGCCGAAGTTCTACGGCCAGGTGCCGCCGGGCGTGGACGAGCAGCTCCCGAGGCTCACCGAGGACTCGGTGCCCGGCGTCCTCACCAACGTGATCGCCGGGCGGATCGCCAACCGGCTCGACCTCGGCGGCGCGAACTACACCGTGGACGCCGCGTGCGCCGCGTCCCTCGCCGCGCTCGACGCCGCCTGCAAGGAGCTGGTGTCCGGGGCGGCCGACATGGTGCTGTGCGGTGGCGCCGACCTGCACAACGGCATCAACAACTACCTGCTGTTCTCGTCGGTCCACGCGCTCTCCCGGAAGGGCCGCTGCGCCACGTTCGACGCGTCCGCCGACGGGATCGCGCTCGGCGAGGGCGTCGCGTGCGTGGTGCTGAAGCGGCTCGCGGACGCAGAGCGCGACGGCGACCGGATCTACGCGGTGGTCAAGTCCGTGGCCGGGTCGTCCGACGGGCGCTCGCTCGGCCTCACCGCGCCGCGCGTCCAGGGGCAGCGGCTCGCGCTGGACCGCGCCTACGGGCGCGCCGGGATCGCCCCCTCGCGGGTCGGGCTGCTCGAGGCGCACGGCACCGGCACCGAGGTCGGCGACCGGACGGAGCTGACCACCCTCACCGAGACGTTCACCGAGGCCGGGGCCGTGCCGGGCGGCATCACGCTCGGCTCGGTCAAGTCCCAGATCGGGCACACCAAGTGCGCCGCCGGGCTCGCCGGGCTGATCAAGACGGCGTACGCGCTGCACTCCGGCGTGCTGCCCGGCACCCTGCACCTCACCGAGCCGAACCGGGCGTGGGGCGGGCCGTCCAGCCCGTTCGCGTTCGGCCGGACGACCCGTCCGTGGGCCGCCGCGCCGGGCGAGCGGTTCGCGGGCCTGTCCGGGTTCGGGTTCGGCGGGTCCAACTTCCACGCCGTCCTCGCCGGGTACGACGGCGCGCCCGAACCGGTCTCCGGCGTGGCCGCCTGGCCCGCCGAGCTCCTGCTCGTCCGGGGCGCGGACCGGGACGCCGCGCGCGCCGAGATCGACCGGCTCGCCGCCCTGGCGGACGTGCCGGGCGCCCGCCTGCGCGACCTGGCCCGGACGTTCGCCGAGCCGAACCCGGCCCGCGTGCAGGTCGCGATCGTCGCGTCCGGCCTTCCCGACCTGCGCGCCAAGCTCGAGGCGGCGCGCGGGTTCCGGGCCGTTCCGGGCGTGGCCGTCGCGCCCGCGAAGGCGGGGGAGACCGGCAAGGTCGCGTTCCTCTACCCGGGCCAGGGCAGCCAGCGGCCGAACATGCTCGCCGACCTGTTCGTCGCGTTCCCGCGGCTCCAGCGCCTGCTCCGGCTCGCGGACGGACGGCACGCGCGGGCGATGTTCCCGCCCGCCGCGTTCACCGAGGACGACGAGCGCGCCCAGTTCGAGGCGATCACCGACACCCGTGCCGCGCAGCCCGCGCTCGGCATCGCGGGCCTCGCCGCGCACCGGCTGCTGACCGAGCTGGGCGTCCGGCCCGACCTCGCCGCCGGGCACAGCTACGGCGAGCTCGTCGCGCTGGCCGCCGCGGGCGTCTTCGGCGAGGACGACCTGGTCGAGCTGTCGGAGGCCCGCGCCGAGGCGATCCTCGACGCCGCCACCACGCACGGCGACGACCCCGGCTCGATGGTCGCCTGCGCCGGGACCCTGGACGAGGTCCGGGCGGCGATGGCGGGCATCTCCGAGCTGGTCATCGCCAACCACAACGCGCCCCGGCAGGTCGTCATCTCCGGGTCGACGCCCGCGCTCGAACAGGCCCTGCAGGCCCTGTCCGCGCGCCGGATCGCGGCGCGGCGGATCCCGGTCGCGGCGGCCTTCCACAGCCCGCTCGTCGGCGGCGCCGCGGCGACGCTGCGCTCCGAGCTGTCCGGCCGGGACCTGCGCTCGCCCGCGTTCCCGGTCTGGTCCAACACCACCGCCGAGCCCTACGAGTCCGAGCCCGCCGAGCTGCGCGCGACGCTCGCCGGGCAGGTCTCGGCGCCGGTCCGGTTCGTCGAGCAGATCGAGGCGATGTACGAGGCGGGCGCGCGGGTGTTCGTCGAGGCCGGTCCGGGCCGGGTGCTGACCCACCTGGTCGGCGAGATCCTCGGCGACCGCCCGCACACCGCCGTGGCCTGCGACGCGCCCGGCGAGGACGGCGTCGTGCGGCTGCTGCACGCGCTCGCCGACCTGGCCGTCGCGGGCGTCCCGGTGGACGCCGGGGCGCTGTTCGCCGGTCGCGACGCCCGCGTCCTGTCGGCCGCGCACCCGCCCGCGGTGCCCGGCTGGATCGTCAACGGCCACCTCGTCCGGACCGCCGACGGCGCCCATCTGACGAACTCGCTGCGTCCCGCCGAGCGGGTCACGCTCCCCTCTTCGGGAGGTCCCATGCCCACCGCCGGCCATCCGGAGGCCGCGAGCGCCGCCCACTCCGCCGCAGGCGCTGCCCATTCCGCCGCGGGCGCCGCCCACTCGGCCGCCGCGGGCGCTCCGGTTCAGGATCCGCTCCACACGGCCGTCCTCGCGTACCTGCGCAACAGCCGCGAGCTGATCGCCGCGCAGCGGGACGTGGTCCTCGGCCTGATCAACAGGAACGCGTCGCCCCCCGCGCGCTCCGGCGGGCCGACCGTGCCGCCGCCCCGGCCCGTGGTCTCCGGTGACGCGGTGGTTTCCGGGAGTGACGCGGTGGTCCCCGGGGATGCGGCAGTCTCCGGGCATGTCGTTCCGCAGCCGCTGTCCGCGACGCCGCCCGTTCCGGCTCCGGGGGCGGTTCCGCTCGTCCGGACGCCTCCGGACGAGCGGCCTGCCGCGCCTGGGGCGTCCGTGCCCGGCCCGGAGGAGATCCACGCGACCGTGCTGTCGGTGATCGGCGGCCGGACGGGCTACCCCGAGGCGATGCTCGGCTCCGATCTCGACCTCGAGGCGGACCTGTCGATCGACTCCATCAAGCGCACCGAGATCATCGGTGAGCTGGCGGACCGGGTCGGGCTCGCCGCGGCGGGCGCGCGCCTGGACGAGGCGGTCGTCGAGCAGCTCGCCGGGATCAAGACCATCGGCGAGATCGTCGCGTGGATCGGCGCCCGGCTCACCCCGTCCGTGAACGGGTCGGCTCCGAAGGCGGCCGTCGCGGCCGCCGAGACGGCCGCGGACACCGCGCCGCCGTCCCCGGAGCCCGCCGGAGAGGCGGTGGTGCCGCCCGTGCGGCAGGTCGTCCGGCTGGAGGGGCTGCCCGCGCTGCCCACGCCCGAGGTCGTGCCCGGACGGTTCGACGGGCGCGTGTTCGCGATCGTGGACGACGGCTGCGGCATCGCGCTGGAGCTCGCCGACCTGCTCGAACAGCAGGGCGCGCAGGTGCGGACGTCGCTGGAGGCGGGCGAGGCGTGCGACGGTCTGATCCACCTCGCCGCGCTGCGGCCGGGCGGCGGGCCGGTGCTGCCGGGCGCGTACGCCGGGATCCGGGAGACGCTGCTGACCGGGCCGAGCTGGCTGATCCTCGGCACCGGGGCGGGCGGCGCGTTCGGGCGCGGCTTCGACGGCGGCGTCGGCGACCCGACGCCGGGCGCGGGGCTGCGCGGCCTCGCCCGGACGCTCGCCAAAGAGTTCCCCGAGACGCTCGTCCGGGCCGTGGACGTGGACACCAAGGAGAGCCCGCGCACGATCGCGCTGCGCCTGCTGGCCGAGCTGCTCGCGCCCGGACGCCCGGTCGAGGTCGGGTACGAGGGCGACGTCCGGCAGACGCTGGTGCTCGTCCGGGAGGAGCTGCCGTCCGTACCGGGGGCGGCCGGGCCGGAGCTCGGGCCGGACGGCGTCGTCCTGCTGACCGGCGGCGCGCGGGGCATCACCGCGCGGGTCGCGCTGGAGCTGGCGCGGACGACCGGCTGCCGGATCGAGCTGCTGGGCCGGACGCCGGAGCCGGGCGCCGAGGATCCCGAACTGGCGGACGCGCCGGACGAGGCCGCGCTGCGCCGCGCCCTGGTCGCGCGGGGCGGCCGCACACCGGCGGAGATCGAGGCGCGGATCCGGAGCGTCCTCGCGGCGCGGGAGATCCGCGCGAACCTCGCGGCGCTGCGCGAGCACGCGGCCGAGGTGCGGTACCACCCGGTGGACGTGCGGGACGCGCAGGCCGTCCGGGCCGTCGTCGAGGACGCCTACCGCCGCTATGGACGGCTCGACGGCGTCGTCCACGGCGCGGGCCTGGTCGAGGACCGGCTCGTCCGCGACAAGACGCCCGAGTCGTTCGGCGCGGTGTACGGGACGAAGCTCTCCGGCGCGTCCGCGCTCGTCTCCGCCGTCCGGTCCGACCTGCGGTTCTTCGTCGTGTTCGGCAGCGTCTCGGGCGTGTACGGGAACCGCGGGCAGGCCGACTACGCGGCCGCGAACGACGCCTGCGACACCCTCGCGCGCGTCTGGCGGACGCGGCTGCGCGGCCGGGTCCTGGTCGCCGACTGGGGGCCGTGGGCCGGGGGCGGCATGGTGTCGCCGGAGATCGCCCGCGAGTACGCCCGGCGCGGCGTCGCGCTCGTCGACCCGGACGCCGCCGTCGCCGCGCTCCTGCGCGAGATCGCCTCCGGGGACGAGTCGCAGGTCGTGCTCGCCGGCACCGTCGCGGACCCTGCGGGAGCCGCCGGGGCGAACGGCTCGTCCGGCGGCGGTGACGCCGGGCGCGGCCGCGTCCACGAGCGCGACGCCGGGGCGACCTCGTGACGAGCGGCGGCGAGCCGATCGCCGTCGTCGGGCTCGGGGCGGTCTACCCCGGCGCGGGCTCCGCGGCGGAACTGTGGGCGAACGTCCGGGCGGGTGTGGACGCGATCACCGACGTCCCGCCGCACCGCTGGGACCCCGCGCTCTACCACGACCCGTCCGCCTACGACGGGCCCGCGCGCGCCGACCGGTTCTACTGCCGCCGCGGCGGCTTCGTGGACGACCTCGCCACCGCCGACCCGGCGCGGTTCGGGATCAGGCCCGCCGCGGTGCCCGGGATCGAGCCGGACCAGCTGCTCGCGCTGCGCACCGCCGCCGAGGCCATCGCGGACGCGGGCGGCGACGAGCGGCTGCGCGACCGGGCGCGGGTGGGCGTGGTGCTCGGCCGGGGCGGCCACATCGGCCCCGGGCTGGCCCGCCTGGACCAGCGGGTCACGGCGTTCCACCAGGTCGCGGCCATTCTCACCGAGCTGCTGCCGGACCTGCCCGCGGGTCGGCTCGAGCAGATCCGGGAGGCGTTCCACACCCGGCTCGGCCCCGAGGCCCCGGACGCCTCGGACGGCGTCGTCCCGAACCCCGTGGCGTCGCGCGTTGCGAACCGGTTCGACCTGCGAGGCCCGGCCTACACGGTCGACGCGGCGTGCGCGTCCTCGCTGATCGCGGTCGAGCACGCGGTGCGGGCGCTGCGCTCGGGGCAGTGCGACGCGATGCTCGCCGGGGCCGTCCACCACTCCCACCACGCCACGCTCTGGAGCGTGTTCAGCCGGCTCAGGGCGCTGTCGCCGACCGGGATGATCCGCCCGCTGGACCGGGCCGCCGACGGGACGCTGCTGTCCGAGGGCACCGGCATGGCGCTGCTGAAACGGCTGCCGGACGCGCTGCGCGCCGGCGACAAGATCTACGCGGTGATCCGCGGTGCCGGGTCGTCCAGCGACGGCCGGGCGTCCGGCGTGCTGAACCCGCAGGTGGACGGCCAGGTCCTCGCCCTCGAACGCGCCTGGGCGGACGCCGGGCTCGACCCGTCCGCGCCGGACGCGGCCGGGCTGGTCGAGGCGCACGGCACCGGCGCCCCGGCCGGGGACGCGGCGGAGCTGGCGGCGCTGCTCCGCGTGTTCGGCGAGCGGGGAGGCCCGCTGCACGTCGGCACGGTCAAGTCGATGATCGGGCACGCGATGCCCGCCGCCGGGATGGCCGGGATGATCAAGGCCGCGTGCGCGCTGCGCGACGCCGTCCTGCCGCCGACGCTGCACGTCACCGAGCCGCACCAGGCCATGTCCGGGACGCGGCTGACGCCCGTCCTCTCGGCCGCCGGGTGGGAGCGTCCCGCGCACGGTCCGCGCCGCGCGGTCGTCAACGCCTTCGGGTTCGGAGGGACGAACGCCCACCTCGTCCTGGAGGAGGCCCCGGAGGTCGCGAAGGCGCACCTCGGGCCGCTGCGGGTGCGCAGCGGCGGCGGGGACGGCGAGCGGGTCCTGCGCCTGGCGGCCCGCACGCCCGCCGAACTCGCCGACCTGCTGCGCGCCCCGAACGACGAGCTGCTCGAGCGCTGCGACCAGGAGCCCGCCGACCTGCCCTGCCGCCTCGCGATCGTCGCCCCGGACACCCGCAGGCTCACGCTCGCCCGCGCCGTCGCCGACCGCGGCACCCCCTGGCGCGGACGCGGCGACATCTGGTTCACCCCGAGGCCGCTGCTCGCCTCCGGCGGACGCCTGGTGTTCCTGTTCCCCGGCTTCGAGGCGTCCTTCGCGCCGCGCGTGGACGACGTCGCCGACCACTTCGGCCTAGGACGCCCCGACCTGACCGGACGCACCGACATGCTCGGCCACGCCGCCGACGTGATGGCGGTCGGGCGGCTGCTGGCCGCCGCGCTCGCCGAGACCGGCGTCCGCCCCGACGTCGTCGCGGGCCACAGCCTCGGCGAGTGGACCGCGATGCTCGTCTCCGGGATGTACACCCCGGACGTCATGGAGACCTTCCTCGGCGCGCTCGACCCGGGCGGCCTGCGCGTCCCGGACCTCCTCTACGGCGCGCTCGGCTGCGGCGCCGACCGCGTCCTGGAGGTCCTCGGCACCCGCGCGGACGTGGTGGTCAGCCACGACAACTGCCCGCACCAGTCGGTCGTCTGCGGCGATCCCGACGCCGTCCGGGAGATCCTGCGGCGGTTCGGGTCCGAGGGCGTGCTGGGCCAGGAGCTGCCGTTCCGCACCGGCTTCCACACGCCGATGGCCGCGTCCCTGCTGGAGCAGCTGGGCACCGCGTTCCAGGCGCTCTCCATCCACCCGCCGGACATCCCGATCTGGTCGGCGACGACCGTCGCGCCGTTCCCGGAGGACGAGGCGGACGTCCGCGACCTGGTCCGGCGGCACCTGCTGGAACCGGTCCGGTTCAGCGAGCTCGTGGAGGAGCTGTACGGCGCGGGCGTGCGCGCGTTCGTGCAGGTCGGACCGGGCAGCATCAGCGGGTTCGTGGGCGACCGGCTCGGCGACCGCGAGCACCTGGCGATGGCCGTGAACGTGCCGCAGCGGTCCGGCCTGGCGCAGCTCCGCCGCGTCGCCGCCGCGCTGTGGGCCGAGGGGCACGGCGCGGGCCCGGCCGCCGCGCCGCCGGTCGTCCCGTCCGGGCCGGGCGCGGTGAGGCTCGACCTCGGCGTCCCGGTCGTCCGGCTGGACGGCCTCGTCGCGCCGCTGACGCCGCCCGCGCCCGCGCGTCCGGGGGAGTGGCCGTCGCTGCCCCACACCGACCCGGTCACGGCCGAGCTGGACGCGTTCCTGCGCGAGGCCGTCGACAGCGCCACCGACGTCATGGACGCGCTCCAGAACACCGCGCGGACGCCGTCACCGGCCGTCCCGCAGGCGCCGGCGCCCCCGGCCCCACCCCTGGTTCCGGCGCAGCCGAGGCCGACCGAGCTGACCGTCCGGCGGGTGTTCTCGCTGGACACCATGCCGTACGTCCGCGACCACTGCCTGTTCCGGCAGCCGGTCGACTGGCCCGAGGCGTCCGACGGATTCCCCGTCGTGCCGCTGACGACCCTGCTGGAGACCATGGCGGACGCGGCGCGCGAGCTGTTCCCGGACCTGGTCTGCGTCGGGCTGGAGCAGGTCCGGGCGCTGCGCTGGGTCACCGCCGACCCGCCGACCGGGACCGAGGTCTCGGCGCGGCTGCTGGAGACCGGCGCCGGCGGCCTGCACCGGGTCGAGATCGTCGTCAAGGGGCACACCGACGGGATCGTCCTGCTCGCACCCCGGTACCCGAGCCCGCCCGAGCCGGACCGGACGCCCCTCACCGGCGAGGCTCCGCCGCCCGTCCCCGCCGACCGGTTCTACGCCGAGCGCTGGATGTTCCACGGGCCGCTCTACCAGGGCGTCCGCGAGATCGCCGCGCTCGCCTCGGACGGCGTCCGGGGCGTCCTGACCTCCCTGCCGACGCCCGGCGCGCTGATGGACAACCTCGGCCAGCTCGCCGGCCACTGGATCCAGGTGCACGGCGAGAAGGACCAGACGGTGTTCCCGACCGGCATCGACCGGGTCACCTGGTACGGGCCGCGGCCGCCGGCCGGCGCGCTGCTCCCCGCGACCGTCCGGACCCGCGGCCTCACCTCGACCACACTGCGGAGCGACGGCGAGCTGACCGGCCCGGACGGCCGGGTCTGGTGCCGCGTCGAGGGCTGGACGACACACCGCTTCTACACCGACGAGGAGACCTGGCGGATGAAGTTCACCCCCGAGGTGTCCGGCACCGCCGAACCGCAGCCCGAGGGCTGGGTCCTGGCCCGGGAGCACTGGAACAACGGGTCCTCGCGCGAGCTGCTCATGCGGCAGTACCTCAACGCCGCCGAGCGCCCCGGCTACGAGGCCCTCACCCCGCGCGAGCAGGGCCCCTGGCTGCTGGGCCGGATCGCCGCCAAGGACGCCGTCCGGCACTGGCTTTGGGAGCACGGCCACGGCCCGCTGTTCCCCGCCGAGGTCACCATCAACGACGACGCGTCCGGACGGCCCCGCGCGACCGGCGCGTTCGGCTCCTCGCCCGCGCTGTCGGTCGCGCAGACCGACGAACTGGCCGTCGCGCTCGTCCGTCCGGCCGGGCGGACCTGCCACATCGAGATCACCCGCGCCGACGCGCGCCCCGCGGACCCCGTGGCGGATCACGCGGGTTCCGCGGGGACGGGCTCGCGCGAGATCGAGGGCCACGTCGTGACCTGGACGCTCCCGGAGCCCGGCGCGGGCGACGACCGGGACGGCAACCACACCAAGGGAGAGAACAGCACATGACCAGCGGAAACGATGTCCTGGACGAGGTCGTGGCCATGCTGGCCGAGGTCGTCGGCGAGGACTTCCTGCTCGAGCAGACGGTCGGCCCGGACACCACCTTCAACGCCGACCTCGCGCTGGAGAGCATCGAGTTCGTCGCGCTCGCCGAGAGGCTGCAGCGGCACTACGGCGCGCGGATCGAGTTCGCCGCGTTCATCGCCGGGCTGAACCTCGACCAGATCATGGCCATGACGGTCGGCGACCTCACCTCCTACATCGAGGGGCGCCTCGCCGCGTCCCCGGAGGACGCCGCCGACACCTCCGCGGCGTTCGCCTAGGGGCCGGGCACCGTGGCCTATGTCCGCGCCCGGGGCGTTCGGTTCCACGTGGTGGACCTCGGGCGGGACACGGGCCGGTCACCGGTGGTGATGCTGCACGGGCTGTTCACCGGCTCGGCCGCATCCTGGTTCTTCACCGCCGCGCCCGCGCTCGCCCGCACCCGCCGCGTCCGGCTGCCGGACTGGCGCGGGCACGGCCTGACCGAGCGCACCCCGACCGGGTACGACACCGCGACGATGGTCGACGACCTGGCCGCGCTCACCGCCGACCTGCCCCCGTTCGCGATCGCCGGGCACAGCTACGGCGCGACCGTCGCGGTCCGGTTCGCCCGCGCCCATCCCGGCCGCGTGACGGCCCTCGCGCTGGTCGACCCGCCGTTCGTCCAGATCGACGCGCGCTGGTACGCCGCCCAGGGCGAGAACGCCCAAGGAGAGGACGCGGTCCGAGGTGAGGACGCCGTCCGGAGCAGGATCGCCGACCTGCTGGCCCGGACCTCGCTGCGGGACGACCTCGCCGCCGATCCGCCGGTCACCGCCGCGGAGCTGGCCGAGCTCGCCGGGCTCCCGATGCTCGCCGTCGTCGGGTCCGGGTCGCCGTTCCGGCCCGCCGCCGACCTGGTCGGACGGGCCCTGCCCGCCGCCCGGCGGCACGTCCTGGCCGGGGGCCACGACCTGCACATCACCGCGCGGGCGCGGCTCACCCCGCTGCTCGGCGCGTTCCTGGAGGAGTCCCATGCCTGAGATCACCGCACGCGGCGTCCGGTTCCACGTCCAGACCCTCGACCCGGTGGGGGGCACGCCCGGGACCGCGGGGCCGGACGCGCCGGTGGTGGTGTTCGTCCACGGCCTGGTCATGGACAACCTGTCGAGCTTCTACTACCGGCTGGCCGGGCCGGTCGCGGCGGCCGGGGCCCGGTCCGTCCTGTACGACCAGCGCGGGCACGGCCTGTCCGAGCGGCCCCCGACCGGCTACGGCGTGGACGACGCGGTCGACGACCTGTTCGGCGTCCTGGACGGCCTGGACATCGGCCGCCCGGTGCACCTGGTGTCCAACAGCTTCGGCGGGGCGGTGGCGCTGAACGCCGCGCTCGCCCGTCCCGACCGGGTCGCCGGGCTGGTCATGGTCGAGTCCTACGGGCCCGCCGAGCGCCCCGGCGCGTGGGTCGAGGACATGCTCAACACGCTCTCCCGGTCCGCGCTCTTCCTGGAGTACGAGGAGCGGCTCGCGGTCCAGGCCGCCGCGGTCACCGGGCGGCGGCGCGGCCGCCAGACGGCCGTCGCCGCGGCGCTCATCAACGACACCAGCCTGCTGACGGACGTCGCCGCCGCCGAACCCGTCCTTCCCGAACGCCTCGCCACCCTGCGCTGCCCGGTGCTGGCCGTCTACGGCGAGCACTCCGACGTCCTCGCCGCCGGACGGCTCCTCGCCGCGCACGCCCCGGACTGCGAACTGCACGTCCTGCCCGGCCACGCGCACACCGTGCTCAGCGACGGCCACGCCGACCTGCTCGCCCTCATGCTCCCCTGGCTCGCCCGCCGAACCCCCGAGGAGACCTCTGACTCCGGTCCGCGCGCCGAGACGCGCGGGACGGACCCCGAGGCCGGTTCGCGCGCGCGGACGCGCGAGGCGGAACCCGATCCCGGCTCGCGTGCGGGCGCGCGCGAGCCGATCTTCACCGGAGGTGCGTGATGAGCCCGAGAACGTCCCGAGGCCGCCGGGTCGCCGTCCCGTCGCTGCTCGGGAACGCCGTCCCGCCCGACCGCCCCGCCGAGCGCGACCGCCGCCGGTTCCTGTTCGCGGTGCCGCCGCTGACCGGCCACATCAACCCGACGATCGCGGTGGCCGCCGAGCTGGCCGAGCGAGGGCACAAGGTCGCCTGGGCGGGCCGCCGGAGCCATGTGGAGCCGCTGCTGCCGTCCGGCGCGCGCGTGTACGCCGCCGAGGAGCCCGCGTTCACCGCCGAGATCGAGGCCGCCCGCGACACGTGGATGTCGCTGCGCGGCCCGGCGGCGCTGAAGTTCCTCTGGGAGGAGTTCATCGTCCCGCTCGGGCACGCGATGATGCCCGGCGTCGAGCGCGCCATGGACCGGTTCCGCCCGGACGTCGTGGTCTCCGACCAGCAGGTCCTCGCCGCGCCGGTCGCGGCGCGGCTGCAGGGGGTGCCATGGGCGACGTCCGCGACCACCTCCGCCGAGTTCACCCGGCCACTCGCCGGGATGCCGCTGGTGGAGGAGTGGGTCCGCGAGCAGATGGGCGCGTTCCAGACCGGGCACGGCATCGAGGACCTGATCGACCTGCGCTTCTCCGACCACCTGACGCTCGTGTTCTCCACCGGCGCGCTCGTCGGGGACGTGTCGTTCTTCCCCGACCACATCGCGTTCGTCGGCCCGGCCCTCGGCGGACGGCCCGAGCGCGACGCCTTCCCGTTCGAGTGGCTCGACCCGGAGGGCGAGGACGCCCGTCCGGCGGTCCTGGTGTCGCTCGGCACCGTCTCCGGCCCGGCCGGGGCGCGGTTCTTCCGCGTCGCCGCCGAGGCCGTCGCGCGGCTGGACGTCCAGGCGGTGTTCGTCATGCCGTCCGGGACGGGGGAGGACGCCGGGTTCACCGTCCCGGACAACGTGCTCGTCCAGGAGAGCGTCCCGCAGCTCGCGCTGCTGCCGCGGATGTCTGCAGTGGTCACGCACGGCGGGCACAACACCGTCTGCGAGGCGCTGGCGCACGGCCTGCCCCTGGTCGTCGCCCCGATCCGGGACGACCAGCCGGTCATCGCACGCCAGGTGGAGGCGTCCGGCGCGGGCCGCGTCGTCCGGTTCGCCCGGGCCGGCGCGGACGAGCTGCGCGAGGCGCTGACCGGCGTGCTCACCGACCCGTCGCACCGCGAGGCCGCCGCCCGGATCCGCGGCTCCTTCGACGCCGCCGGAGGCGCCGCCCGTGCGGCCGACCTCCTGGAGAAGCTCACGTGATCACCCTCGCCGCCGCGTTCCCGGCAGCATCCGCCACAGTGCCAGTGGCCGCCGCGGTGCCGTGGGCCGCGGCGGACCCGGGGGCGCCCACGCCCTCCGACGCGTTCTTCACGATCGTCGCGGGGCTTCCGGCGGCCGTGTCCGCTCTGGTCGCGGCGCTTCCGGCCGCGGTGCCCGCGCTCGCGGCCGTGCTGGTCGCGGGCGTGGTCACGGGGCGTGCGCTGGCGCTGCGGCGGCGTGTGCTTCCACTGGCTCCGCTGCCCGGGGCCGGGCCCGGACCCGCGACCGGCGGGAGCTCGGCGTCCGCCTTGTCCGAGATGGTCGCCGACTCCGGGTACGAGTTCGTGACGGGCGAGCGGGCCATGCTGCCCGGGCCCATCCGGCGGGCGGCGGTCGCGCACGCGCGGGAGCATCGGCTGGACGTCCTCGACCTGGTGCCCGTCGACCTGCCGTTCGAGCGCGCCTTCGACCTCGTCCGCTCCCTCGACCCGTGGCGGTACCGGACCGACCCGCTCGCGGTCGGGCGCGGCGCCGGGTTCGCCACCGTCGTCTCCGGAGACCTGCTGGCACGCGCCGGGCACGTCCGCGCCTCCCTGGACCCCGGCGCGTTCGGCGCCGTGACCGCCCGGCTGCGGCAGTTCACGACGTCGGCCGACCTGGCCGTCGTGCCGTCCGCGTGTCCGCGCGGGCCGATCGGGCGGGGACGCCGCGCCTGGCTGACCGGGCTCGGCATCCCGGTGTCCCGGATGGTCGCGACGTCCGTCCTCGGCTACCTCGCGGTGCTGTCCGCGCTGGTCATCGCCCCGATGTGGGGGCTGCTGGCGGTCATCGCGTACTGCGCCGTCCCGTACCTGGTCTTCGGCGGGACGGCCCTCGCCCCCTGCGACCTGCACGCGGCGGTGCTGCTCCGGCTCGTCCGGGAGCCGTACGGCTGGTGGCGGACGCTGACCGAAGCGCCGACCGTGTGGGAGCGCGACCGCGCCGACCGTGCGGACGCCGCCCGCCCCTACTACCGTGCCGAGATCGAGCGCGGCGTCGAGCGGTTCCTGGCCCCGCGCCGCGAGGACTGCCCGTGGTGCGCGTCGCCGTCGCTGGCCGTCCGCGTCCGGACGGGCGACATGGTCCACGGCAAACCAGGACGCTTCACCCTGGAGCGCTGCCGCGACTGCGGGTACGTCTTCCAGAACCCGCGCCTCGGCGACGAGGGCCGCGCCTTCTACGACCGCGACCACCAGGACCGGCCGAGCCCCGCGGTCCTGGAGCTGCAGGTGAAGGACGACGTCTTGCGCGCCCGCGCCCGGTTCGCCGCCGCGCACGTCGGCGCTCCGCGCGCCTGGCTGGACGTCGGGACCGGCCACGGTCACTTCTGCCGCGCCGCCGCCGCGCTGTTCCCCGGCACCGCGTTCGACGGGCTCGACACGGACGCGGGCGTCGAGGAGGGCGTCCTGCGCGGCTGGCTGCGGGCCGCGCACCGCTGCGCCCTCCGCGACCTGCCCGGGGAGCTCGCCGGACGGTACGACGTGATCAGCATGTACCACTACCTGGAGCACAGCGGCGACCCGGCCCGCGAGCTGGACGCGGCCGTGAAGGCGCTACCCGCCGGGGGACACCTGCTGATCGAGCAGCCCGATCCCGAATGCAGGTTCGGCCGCCTGGGCCGTGTCGGGATCCCCTGGCTGCAACCCCGGCACCTCGACCTGGTCACGGCCGACAACCTCGTGCGGGCGCTCGGCGCGCGCGGGATGCGGGTCCTGGCCGTCCAGCGGCGCGCGGCGCACCACCGCCACGACGCGAGGGCGGCCGTCCACCTCGGGCTGACCGCGTTCGCGCCCGACCCGTCCCGGCCGTGGGCGCCGGGCCCGCCGACCCGCGCGGGCCGGTTCCGCCGCGCCGCCGCCCAGGCCGCGACGCCGCCGCTGCTGGCCGCCGCCGCGCTGGCGGACCGGCTCGTCCTGCCGCTGGTCCCCGGGCCCGGCAACGCCTACCGGATCCTGGCCCGCAAGGACGAGGGGTGACCGAGAACGTGACGACCGCAAGCCGGACGGCGACGCCGACCGCGACCACGAAGGACGCCTTGGTGGGACTCGCCGACGACCCGGAGATCCGGATCACCGCGCACATGTACGAGCGCGTGTTCGGCGTCCCTCCCGCCACCCTGCGCCGGGCGCCGGGCGGCCTCACCCTCCTCGGCGGCCCCCCGCCACCCCCACCCCCATCCGCGGACGCGCCGCCGACCACCGCCGCCCACACCCCGCCGTCCGCTCCGGCGCTGGCCGTCGCGCTCGCCTGGGGGGCGATCGTCGCCGCCGGGCCGAACCCGGACGGCGGCGTGGACCTCTACTCGATGAACCGGCACACCGAACGGTGCACCTCGCTCGACGACGTCCCGGAGTGGGCGGTGCACGTGGTCGAGGCGCTGCGCGCGCACGCCGACCCGCCGCCCCCGGCCCGGATGGTCGTGGACCGCGAACTGCCCGCCGAGACCGGCCTGCTGTCCGGCACGGAGGTGGTGTGCGCGGCGGCGATGGCGCTCGGCGACCTGCACGGCCCGCCCGCCGCGTCCGTCCCGTCCGCCGTGGCGCCCGAGTACCTCGCCGCGCTGCACTCGCGCGCGGGACACGCCCTGCTGATCACCGAGGCGGGTCCGGAGCAGATCCCGTTCGACCTGGCCGCCGCCGGACTGCGCCTGCTGATCATCGACGTGGGCGTGGCGGAGGAGGCACCGGCAGCGACGACGCCGGCACGGGGGACGCCTGCGGGCGGGACGCTGGCAGGCGGGACGGTCAAGGCGTCCGACCTGGGCCAGGACATCGTGGAGAGCGCCGCCGAGGCGCTCCGCGCGGGCTACCCGGCGGGCCTCGGACCGTTGCTGACCGAGGCGCACATGCCCGGCCGCCCGACCCTCGACCTGGCCCTGACGGCCGCTCGTGACGCGGGCGCGCTGGGAGGACGGAGCCTCGGACGCTGCGCCGTCGCGCTCGTCCCGCTGGCGGTGGTCCCGCGCGTCCGCGCCGAGGTCGTCGCCCGGCTGGAGGGGCACGTCGCCCGTCCGCCGCGCTTCCTCACGGCCGTGGCCTCAGGCCGTCCCTAGGAGCTCGCGGGACGCGTCGCCGCGTGGCGCTCGCGGAGCGCCTGTTCGACCAGGGCGACGGCGTGGACGAGCTGGACGAGCCGGGCGCCCTCGCGGCGGTAGGTGTCCAGGACGGCCTCGATGCCGTGCGGCGGGACGGCCCCGGCGAGCTCGACGCGCGCGGAGCGGAAGCCCTCACGCGCGGCCTCGACGGCGGCGGTGACGTGGTGCCGGGCCATCCGGGCGAGCGCGACCGGGTAGCGGCGCAGCACGCCGTAGCGGCGGTACTCGGGCGGGACGAGGTCCAGCAGCCAGGCGAGCGCGGTCTCCTCGAACCGGTCGGTTCCCGGCGGATGCACCTGCGGTGGCCAGCCGGGCGGGACGAAGCTGCTCACCTGCCCAGAATACCCCAAGTTCGAAACTCTGTTCGATCGAGCGTCCGCTGTCCGAACTTTGCCGGACGGGCGCCCGCCAAGAGGAGGCGCCCTGGTCAGACCCTGCTCGGGCGCTTTACTCCTGCGGGGCGGGGGTGCCGCCCTGGCCGGAGCGGCGGATGCGGATGCGGCCCGACTCCAGGTCGGCCCGGCCGGAGTCGCCGGCCTGGAGCATGTCGTCGTGCTTCATCGTGCGCTGCCGCTCCTGCTCCTCCTGCTTGACCTTCTTGGAGCCCTCGAAGGCCGAGGCCAGGTCCTCGAACAGGCCGCCGCCCATGCCCGCGCCGGACTCGCCGTCCCCGCGGATGGCGTTCATCAGCGAGGACTTGCCGGTGCCCTCCTGAGGCCACTCGATGACCTCGGGCTCGGCCTGCTTCCCCGTCGTGCCCATGGGACGGCCCTTGACGCGCTTACGGCGACGGAACGGTGACTTCACACTCAACTCCAACGCGACGAGCTTCCAGAATGATCCACGCCGTCCGGCCGATGGCGTCGGCCGTCCGCGGGGGAGGGAGTCGGTGTGCCTCCCATCCTCCGGATACCTGCCCACCGTGATCGTCCGGCTACCGTCCGGATGGGCTGGTCCGGGATCAGCACACGATAGCCGTTCGGAGGCGTGGCCCGGCGACCCCCGCAGGGCGTCGATGGCTCGGTTGAGGGCTTCCGGGACGGTAGCCTGCGGGGCGTGCGTCTCTCCCAAGCCATCTCCGTCCTGGACGATCTGTATCCGCCCGCGTGGGCCGAGTCCTGGGACGCCGTCGGGCTCGTCTGCGGCGACCCCGATCAGGAGGTCCGCCGCGTCCTGTTCGCGGTCGACCCGGTGGCCGCCGTCGTGGACGAGGCCCTGGAGTGGGACGCCGACCTGATCGTCACCCATCATCCGCTGCTGCTGCGCGGGGTGCACGGCGTCGGGGCGGACACGCCCAAGGGCCGCCTGGTGCACCGCCTGATCAAGAACGACGTCGCGCTGTTCACCGCGCACACCAACGCCGACGTCGCCGTCCCGGGCGTGTCGGACGCGCTCGCCCGCGCCGTCGGCGTGACCGGGGAGCTGCGCCCGATCGTCCCGTCCGCGGGCGACCCGCGCCGCGGCCTCGGCCGCATCGGCGACCTGCCGGAGACCCTCACCCTCGAGGAGTTCACCGCCAGGGTCGCCGCCGGACTGCCCGCCACCGTCTGGGGCGTCCGCGCCGCCGGGGACCCCGGACGTCCCGTCCGCACCGTCGCGGTCTGCGGCGGGGCGGGCGACTCGCTGCTGACCGACGTCCGCGCGGCGGACGTCGACGTGTACCTCACCGCCGACCTGCGGCACCATCCCGCGTCGGAGTTCGTCGAAGCCGGAGGACCGGCGCTGCTGGACGCGGCGCACTGGGCCACCGAGCACCCGTGGCTGGCCGGCGCCGCCGCGGCGCTGGCCCGCGAACTCGGCGTGACGACCCGCGTGTCCACGGCGGTCACCGACGCTTGGCGCCTGCACGGTGCCAACAACGAAGGAGAGAAGTGAAAGCCGCACCGCACGCCCAGCAGCGCCTGATCGACCTGCAGGAGCTCGACAGCTCGCTCGACCGGCTGGCGCACCGCCGCCGCACGCTGCCGGAGCTCGCCGAGATCGAGCGGCTGGACGGCCGCCGCGGCGAGCTGCGCGACCAGATCGTCTCCGCCGAGACCGAGCTCGGCGACCTGGAGCGCGAGCAGAGGAAGGCCGAGCAGGACGTCGACCAGGTCCGCACCCGCGCCGACCGCGACCAGAAGCGCCTCGACTCGGGCATGGTCACCTCCGCGAAGGACCTGGCGTCCCTCCAGGCCGAGATCGAGTCCCTGGGCCGCCGCCAAGGGGACCTCGAGGAGGTCGTCCTGGAGATCATGGAGCGCCGCGAGGCGGCCGAGGGCAAGGTCAACGACCTGCGCGCCGAGGCCGAGAAGTCGGCGTCCGACCTGACCGGGCTGAACGAGAGCCTCGGCGCCGAGCAGGCCAAGATCGACGAGGAGTCCGGGCTCACCACCACCGCCCGCGCGGGCGTCGCCAAGGACGTCCCGGACGAGCTGGTCGCCCTCTACGAGAAGCTGCGCGGCCAGTTCGGCGGCGTCGGCGCGGCCGTCCTGTACCGGGGCTCCTGCCAGGGCTGCCACCTCGCGCTCAACACCGTCGACCTGAACCGGATCCGCGCGGCCGCCGCCGACGACGTGCTGCGCTGCGAGGAGTGCCGCCGCATCCTCGTCCGGACCGCCGAGTCCGGCCTGTAGTGCGGCGACGGGGGAGGAGCGCGCGGTGACGGCCGGACGCAGGCTCGTCGTCGAGGCGGACGGCGGGTCGCGGGGCAACCCGGGGCCCGCCGGGTACGGCGCCGTCGTGAAGGACGCCCTGACCGGCGAGGTGCTCGCCGAGGCCGCCGAGTCCATCGGCCTGGCCACCAACAACGTCGCCGAGTACCGCGGCCTGATCGCCGGGCTCACCGCCGCCGCGGGCCTCGACCCGGACGCGCGGGTCGAGGTCCGGATGGACTCCAAGCTGGTCGTCGAGCAGATGTCCGGGCGCTGGAAGATCAAGCACCCGGACATGCGCCCGCTGGCCGAACGCGCCCGCGAGGTCGCGTCCGGCCTCGGCTCGGTCTTCTACGAGTGGATCCCCCGCGCCCGGAACTCCCACGCCGACCGCCTCGCGAACGAGGCGATGGACGCCGCCGCCCGCGGCGAGGTGTGGCAGCCTCAGGCCGAGGCGGAGCCGGCGCCGGCGGCCGCCCCGGGCTGGTCGCCCGCCACGACCACCCCCACCGGCACCCTCCTGCTCCGGCACGGCGAGACGCCGCTGTCCATCGACAAGCGCTTCGCCGGGGTCACCGACGTCCCGCTGACCGAGCACGGCCTCGCGCAGGCCCGCGCCGCCGCCCGGGCCGTGAAGGACGTCGAGGCGATCGTGACCTCCCCCCTCGACCGCTGCCGCGCCACGGCCGCCGAGGTCGCCGCCGTCACCGGCCTTGCGATCCGGGTCGAGGACGGCTTCCGCGAGACCGACTTCGGCGCGTGGGAGGGCCTCACCTTCCGCGAGGCCTCCGAGCGCGATCCGGACGCCCTCGCCGCCTGGCTGGCCGACCCGTCCGTCGCCCCGCCCGGCGGGGAGAGCTTCGAGGCCGTCGCCCGGCGCGTCCGGACGGCCCTGGACAAGCTGAAGGTCCGCCACCGGCACCAGCGCGTCCTGGTCGTCTCGCACGTCACCCCGATCAAGCTGCTCGTCGCGGACGCCCTGGGCGCCCCGCTCTCGTCCCTGTACCGCATGCACCTGGACACCGCGTCCCTGAGCGGCGTCGACTGGTACGACGACGGCCCGGCGACCCTGCGCGCCTTCAACGACGTCCACCACCTGGACGCCTGACGTCGCCGGCGCGCTGAGACGCCTTCCGAAACCGGTACGCTTGACCCACGGCGGACGAGCCGGCCGGACGGCCGCGTCGGGGCATCGCCCCGTCGAGGAAAGTCCGGGCTCCACAGGGCAGGGTGGTCGGTAACACCGACCCGGGGCGACCCGCGGGACAGTGCCACAGAAAGCAGACCGCCACCGCGAGGTGGTAAGGGTGAAACGGTGAGGTAAGAGCTCACCGGCGCCCACGGTGACGTGGGCGGCCAGGTAAACCCCACCCGGAGCAAGGTCAAGAAGGGAAGCGACGCTTCCCGCGCAGGCGTTCGAGGGCGGCCCGCCCGATGCCTGCGGGTAGACCGCTGGAGGCCGCCGGCAACGGCGGTCCGAGATGGATGGCCGTCACCGCCCCGCAAGGGACGGCACAGAACCCGGCTTACAGGCCGACTCGTCCGCCCCACACTCCTCTGACCTGCGGCGTCATGGCCGCGATTTCGGCGATCTTTGCGCATTGATTGTTGTGCGCCTACCAAGATCGTGTTACTTACAGTAGTGATCAAACTGCTTACAGTGACCGCGATTCGGGTGGGGCTCCTTCAATGACCAAACGATGGCTTGTCTGTCTTCTGGCGGGGGCGCTCTGCGGCGTGGTCCCGGTGCTGGCGAACGCGTCCCCGGCCGCCGCGGCGACCGTCATCAACGTCGCGCCCGGCGGAGCCGACGTCGGGGGGTGCGGCTCGACCGCCTCGCCGTGCGCGTCGATCCCGTACGCCTACAACCTGGCCGTCGCCGGGGACACCATCAGGGTGCAGGCGGGCACGTACGTCCTGACCAACCCTCTATTCATCCAGAAGGACAACCTGCATTTCGAGGGCGCCCAGGTCGGTGTGGACGCACGCACCCGTACCCCCGGCGACCCGGGCGAGACGGTCATCACGACCCTGCCCGGCGTCCCGCTCCTGTATGACCTGTTCGACGCGCGGGCCAACGGGGTGTCGATCGACGGGTTCACCTTCGCCGACAACGGCAACGGTGCGGGAGTGATCACCAGGGAGACCTTCAGCGGCTTCACGGTCGACAACAACATCTTCTCGAACAACCTCAAGGGGCTCGCCCCGTCCTCCAACGGCGTGACGCCTTCGTACTTCCGGCAGAACCTGTTCCTCTCCAACAACAACACGGCGTTCGATCCCGGACAGGAGGGAAACGGGGTCTTCACCTATCGGCCGCTGGCGAACGCGACGTTCTCGAACAACACGTTCCAGGGCAACGACAACGCGTCGATCAACATCTCCGGAGGCGAGGCGGCTTTCGGGACGACGAACAACATCACCATCTCCGACAACGACATGGACGGTGAGTACCCCGTCCAGCTGGTCGCCCTCACGGACGTCGTCGTCACCCGGAACAGCATGGTCGGGGGCTGGAGCGGTGTTCAGCTGTCCGGCGCCGTCCAGCGCGCCTCGATCACGCAGAACACCATCACCGACAAGACCCGGGGCGGCGTCCTGCTGTACACCGGGATCGCCCCGTTCCCGAACGTCGACATCGACATCTCCGACAACGTCATCGAGCGGACCGCGACACTCACCGGCCGCTACGGCGTGGAGATCTCCAACTCCGCCACCAATGTCAACGTGCAGAACAACCTCATCACCGACTCCGGCTTCGGTGCGATCGGGTTCACGCCGCGCGGGTCGACGACGCCCAGTACCAACGTCACGATCACGCAGAACACCATCACCGGATCCGGCGACTCGGGCATCTCCGTCGCGGACGGCACCTACACGGGGCCGATGACGGTCAACTACAACCGGATCGTCGACAACGGCGCCAACGCGGGCCTGGTCAACAACGCCGCCGCCGCGACCATCGACGCGCGGCTCAACTGGTGGGGCTGCAACGACATGCCGGACGGCTCGGGCTGCGACCACCCGATCGGGACGGCGGCCGGGCAGATCGACTTCCAGCCCTGGCTGATCCTGACCATCAGTTCCGTGCCCGCCGACATCGCGGCCGGCCAGCAGGCGCAGATCACCGCCAGCCTGCAGAACGACTCCAACGGGGGCACTCCGCCCGGCCCGTTCTTCCAGGCGGTGACGACCACCTTCGCCGCCGATCCGGGCAGCGTCGATCCCAGCCAGGTGCTCACCGACGCGCTGCTGCACGCCATCACCACCTGGCCCGCCGGCCAGCCCCGTCCCGAGTCGATCTGCGCCACGATCGACCACCAGACCGTCTGCCTGACGTTCGAGGAGGCGGGCTCGCTCTCCCTGCACAAGCGCGTCGACACGCCCGGTCCGTACAGGATCGGGCAGGACGTGCGGTACTCCTACACCGTCACCAACACCGGCAACCTCGTGCTGAACGACGTGCAGGTCACGGACGATCACGTCACCGACGTCACCTGTGCCGAGACCACGCTGGCGCCCGGGGCCGAGACCACCTGCCAGGGCACGTACCGGATCACCCAGGCCGGGGTGATCACCAACGTGGCCGTGGCGTCGGGAACCGACACGCAGGGCCGCCAGGTCGTCAGCGGTTCCGGCAGCGTCACCATTCACGTCGGCAAGCCGCCGCACCCGAAGCCGCCGCACCCGAGGCCCCCGCACCCGAGGCCGCACAAGTGCCCGCCGTGCAAGTGGTGGCGTCACCACAAGTGGGCCTCGCACAAGCGGGCCCCGCACAAGGACCCTTCGCACAGGGAGGCGATCCATGAAGCGGCCTACCGCGAGGAGGCGTCCGGCGGCCGGGGGTAGTCCCGGCGCCGGGCGGGACTCCCGACGGCCGGGAACACCCCGGCCACAGGTGGAACCCCGCTCGTAGACCGCTCGCCTCGCGCCCCGCTCCGAACGTCCGGAGCGGGGCGCGAGGCGTCGCGGGGGACGGAGGCGAGGGCGCTGGAAGGGAAGGGCCTCATCGCCGCCCGTGTACATAAGGGCTGGTCACAGGCATGGGCCACGGGGATCTCGAGGACGTCGGTGGTGCCGGCGGTAGGCCCGTGCGGAGGTGTTGGAAAGGGGCGTTCCGGGTGGGTTCCGTGACTCAAGAGGATCGGGTCATGGGACACAGAGCGGGACGGAGAGGGCGCTTACCGTCCGAAGTACGCAGCCGGATCTGTTGGGAGATCGGCGAGGCGGCGGGGCCCGGCGGACGGGACCCGCGGAGAGGGGCGCTGGTGATCATCGTTCTGGTGGCCTTGGTCGCGCTTTTCCCGCTGCTGATGGCGCTCTACCTGGTGGAGTTCGCCCGCGAGAGCCGGCGGGACGCGCTGTTCGGCCCGGCGGACAGCCGGAGCGCCCGGCGGGCCCGCCGGGTGACCGGAATGTACGTCCGGGGCGCCGTGGACCCGCACGCCCAGGAGTCCGGGGATCCGTACGCCCGTGGCGGCGATGAGGAGTTGGTGGGTCGCTGACCGACGGGGGGCCGGGGCCGCCCCTTTCGCCCGGGGGCGGCCCCACGGCCCGTCAGACGGACGTGCGTTCGTCGCCGCGGACCGGGCCGAACGTCCCGGACGCGCGGTCCAGGACGTGGACGTCCGCCGTCTCGAGGTCGAGGTAGAGGCCGACCAGGGTGAGCTCGCCCGAGTCGACCAGGTCCCGGAGCCAGGGGTAGCTCTCCAGGTTCTCCAGCTGCTGGACGACGTTGAGCTGGCAGAGCCGGGTCATCGGGGACTGGTCCGGGACGGGCTCGGACGCCACGAACCGGGCGAGGCTGGGCTTGGCGTGCTGGATCCACCGGGTGAGGGAGGGCAGGTGCTCGACCTCCTTGCCGCCGGCCAGCAGCGCCGCCATCGCGCCGCAGTTGGAGTGGCCGCAGACCGTGATCGTCCGGATGCCGAGGACGTTCAGCGCGTACTCGACGGTCGCGGCGACCGAGTCGTCCGGGGGGACGGCCCCGTGCCGGGGCACCATGTTGCCGACGTTGCGGTTGATGAACAGGTCGCCCGGACCGGACGCGGTGATGATGTTGGGCACCACCCGCGAGTCGACGCAGGTGATGAACAGGTGTTCGGGTTTCTGCTCGAAGGCGAGCTCGGACATGATCGGACGGACCAGCCGGGCCGTTCGCCCCTGGTACTCGCGGATCCCCGACAGCAGGAGGTCGCTGGGCGTGGCGCCGGACGCGCCCGGGGTGCTCCCCGGACGCCGGCGGCGGTTCGCCCAGGGGGCCCACCAGCGGGCGCCCGGGGGAGACTTGCGCTGACCAGACAAATCACCTGTCACGGCTCTTTCATACCAAGACTCATGAATCTCGTCGATGTCGACCCTGCCGCCGAGCCGTTCGTGCGCCATCCGCCAGTGGTGCACGGTCTCGAACGCCGCATGGTCCATGAAGTCCACGTTCAGGTCCAGGTCGACCCCCGCGCCGGGCGGGACGGCGGCCAGCGCGCGGGACAGTCTCGGCACCCCGAGGAACGTGAGTGTCCCCTCCACGACCACGTGCCAGGTGGGCTCGCCGGGCCGGTCGCCCGCGCTCGGCACCGCCTCCTCGACCCGGACGGCCAGCCGGGTGAGCCGCCGCAGCGCCAGCACCCCCGCCACCGCCATCCCGGTCAGGACGCCCTCGCCCAGCCCCAGCAGCACCACGCCCGCCGCCGTCGCCACGTGGACGGGGACCTCCCCGTGGCCCCGCAGGTCCTGCAGCCGGGTCCGGTCCACCAGCCGGAACCCGAGCACCACCAGCAGCCCGGCCAGCGCCGACAGCGGGATCCGCTCGATCAGCGCCGCGCAGGTCACCGCCCCGGCCAGGATCCAGACCCCCTGCAGGACGGTCGCCGTCCGCGTCCGCGCGCCCGCCTCGGCGTTGAGGACGCTCCGGCCGATCACCCCGGTGACCGGAAGCCCGCCGAGCAGCCCCGACACCGTGTTCGCCGCGCCCTGCCCGAGCAGCTCCCGGTCCAGGTCGGCGCGCGGCGCGCCGTCGGGCCGCCGCCGGTCCATCGCGATCGCGCACAGCAGTGACTCGACGGACGCGACCATCGCGACGGCCGCGACCGCGCCGACGATCTCGTGCACCGGCGCGTCCGGCAGGACCGGCGGACGCCACCCCCCGAACAGCCGCCCCGGCATGTCCACGTGCGGAACGCTCCATCCGAACGCCCACGTCCCCGCCGAGGCGAGCACCACCGCCGGTACCGCCGCCGGCACCCGCAGCACCACCCCGGACACCCGCCGACCCACCTCGGATTCTCCTCGCCCCACCCCAGACGCCCGCAGGATCACCCCAGACGCCCACCGGACCATCCCAGACGCCCACCGGACCATCCCAGACGCCCACCGGACCACCGCAGGCGGCAGCCATCGGACCGCCGTGGGTAGCGGCCACCGGACCTCCTCGGGCGTCTGTGGGGCCGCCTCGGGCGCTCGCGGCGCAGGCACCCGCTGGGCCGCCTTGGGCGATCTCGCGCCTGCCTCCGGCGGCTGTGGGGCCGTCCTGGGCGCCTGCGGGGCTGCCGCGGCCTGCTGCTCCCTCCCAGCCGCTCCGTGGTGGTGGCGGCGACCCGCGTACGTCCAGAGGAGCAGGATCGCGATCGTGCCCAGCGCGACAGCCGTCGAGGGGCCGTGCGCGCGTGCGAGCTGTCCGGGCAGCTCGATCAGGTTCTCGGTCGCCGACCCCTGCGGCCGTCCGCCGAGCATGACGTGCAGCTGCGACAGGACGAGCGTCAGCCCGACCCCCGCGAGCATCCCGTGGACGACCGCGGGGGAGACGGCCAGCGCCGCGCGCGCGACCCGGGCCGCGCCCAGCGCGATCTGGAGCAGGCCCGCGAGCAGGGTGACCCCGCAGGCCGCGCGCCACCCGTACACGTGGGCGGTCTCGGAGACGATCACGGCGAGTCCGGCGGCGGGGCCGCTGACCCGCAGCGGCGACCCGCCGGCCAGCCCGCCGACGACGCCGCCGACGACCGCGGCGACCAGGCCCGCCGCCACCGGCGCCCCGGACGCCACCGCGATCCCCAGCGACAGCGGGACGGCGACCAGGAACACCGCGAACGAGGCCGCCACGTCATGACGGAGAACGGAAACGGCATGTGAGGAATCAGTCACGCTCTGCATTCAAACAGGCGGGATTCCGTCACGCTCCGAATTCCGTGAACCGTCCGGAAGTCGCCCGGACGCCGAAGAGGCCGTCCCCGGACTCCGGGGACGGCCTCTTCGGCGGATCGGGTCAGCGACGGTAGTCGCGGTGGTTCTGCCAGTCGTCCTGCTGCTTGGGCGGGTTCTGCTCCTGGTTGTCGCCGCCGTAGGACGGGTTGTTGTAGGAGCCGTTGCCGCCGGACTCGTTGCCGGGGAAGTAGCCCGCTCCGTACGCCTGGGTGGCGTTCGCGTCGAAGGACCCGGCCGGACGCGGCCCGGTGTCCTGCGACGAGATCGGGTCGCTGCCGCCGTAGCCGTTGCCGCCGAAGTCGCCGTACCGGCCCGGCTCGCCGGTCGAGCCGGTCGCGGACTGGCCTCCCGGCGCGCCCAGGCCGCCGAACGAGTCGCGGCTCGAGGCCAGCGGGTCGTCGTAGCGCGGGGACGAGTCGTTGTACGTCGGCGCGGCCTGGTAGCCACCGGTCGAGTGACCGCCCGACGAGTGACCGCCCGACGGCTGACCGCCCGTGGGGCCGTTGAACGGCGGCGCGCCGAGCGGGTCGCTCAGCGGGTCGCCCAGCGAGTTGCCGAACGGCTTGTCCGCGCCGATCCCGGACCCGGACGGCGCCGGGTCGGTCGTGCGCTGCCGGTCGCTCTGGATGCGCTGGAGCAGCTCGTCCACGGTCGGGAGCTTGCCCTCGCCGGTGTCGCCGCCGGACGGGCCCGCGGCGGCGGGCTGCTGCGGGGCGGCGGGCGGCGGGGGAGCGGCCGGGGCGTCCCAGCCGCCGGTGCCGGTGCCGGAGTCGGCCGCGGGCGACCGGTACCCGGACGTGTCGCCGCCGAGGCCGCCGCCGAGCGGAAGGCCGAGCGGGTCCGCGCCGGACGCGGCCGCGGGACGGTCGTAGCCGTCGCCGGACGATCCACCGCGCGTGTTCAGCGGGTCGTTCCCGTACGGCTCGTTCGAGTACGACGGCGAGGGGTGCTCGCCGGTGCTGCCGTACGCGGGCTGCTGGGGCTCGGCGGGCGCTCCGTACGACGGGTCGCCGGACGAGCCGAACTGCCCGAAACCGGAGCCGTCGTTCTGCCCGAAACCGCCGCCGTCGCCTTGTCCGAAACCGGAGCCGTCACCGAAACCGGATCCGGACGGCGAGCCCTCGCCGTAGACGTGCTGGTCGGACGGCATGGACCCGCCGGAGCCGAACGCGGCGTGCTCGCCCGTCGGCCCGTACGGGGACTGCGGGCCGCCCTGGTCCATCACCGGCAGCGGGTCGTGCGCCGTGGCGGACGGGTCGGCGCCGAACGCGCCGGGCGGCTGGTCGTTCGACGGCGCGTTGCCGCCCTGGTCGAACGGCGACGGGATCCCCTGCGGGCCGCCGGCCGGGCCGCCGCCGAAACCGGCGTCCCCGCCGAGCGCGGCGGTCATCGCCGGATCGCCGCCCATGCCGGGGTCGCCGAACTGCGGGTCACCGAACTGGTCCCCGGGGCCGCCGGGGCCGCCCGGCGCGCCGCCGGGGTGCTGGCCGCCGGTGGCGTGCAGCGGGTCGGGGCCGGACGGGTCGGAGCCGTCCTTGTCGTGCTGCCAGGGGAACTTGGGCTTGTCGAAGGTGATGGTCGCCCAGTAGTCGTCGTCGCCCATCTCGTCGCCGTGCCCGGACGGCGGGGGAGGGGGCGGGGAGGGCACGGCCACCGGCTGCGGCGGCGGGGCCTGCTGCGTCTGCGAGGCGGGACCGCCGAGCCCGCCCGGCGCGCCGGCGCCGGCGAACGGGTCGCCAGGAGCGCCGAACTGGTCGCCAGGACCGCCGAACTGGTCACCTGGGCCACCGAACTGGTCACCGGGACCGCCGAACTGGTCGCCAGGGACGCCGAAGGGGTCGCCGGGACCGCCCGGTCCCCCCTGGCCGCCGGGGCTGCCCGAGCCGCCGAAGGGGTCGGGGACGGCGAACGGGTCGGGGGCGGCGTTCTGGAGGCCGAGGCCCTGCCCGCCCAGGCCCGGACCGGCGAGCGCGCCGGGGGCCGGGGGCGCCTGCCCGCCGGTGGGAGCGGCCATCGGGGACGGCCCGCCGACCGGGACGTCTCCGCCGGGACCGGCCACGCGGCGGTCGAAGCCGGGCTCGAAGCCCTGGTCGCCGCCGTCGAAGCCCTGGTCGTATCCGTCGTCGTAACCGCCGGGCTGGGGCTCGGGCGCACGCCGGCGACCCCGTCCGCGTTCGCGGGGCCGCTCGTCCTCGGCCGTCCAGTTGTCGTCGGCGTCCCCGCCGTCGCCCCGGGCCCGCAGGCCCAGGACCACCAGGACGACCACCAGGACCACGACCAGCACGAGGCCGAAGACCACGATTGTAGAAGTCATGCCACCACCCATTGTCTTGGCCCGGCGAGAGTCGCCAGCGCGGACCGCGGGTCGGTCCCGATCATCGTGCGCGGTCGGTACCCGGCGGACCTCAACCGATTCTGTCCGACCGCTATGACCGTTGTCACACCTTTCGCGCACATAATCCCTCACCCGATGCGTGTCGGACGGCTGTTGCGTGCCGTCCGGAACGCCGATTTCCTCCGGTCCCCGCGGGGTCCGCACTCCTCAGCGCCGCTCCGGCGACCCGAGGGTCTCCGGGGGAACGCGTCTACTTGCCGCCGAAGTTCCCCGTGATCCTGCCCCGCCCGACGGTGTGCTTGGCGATGTCGCCGAGCGCGGTCTGCAGCGAGGCCCCGTTCGCGAAGGGAACCCTGGTGTCCAGCGCGTAGACGGTGAACCGGTACCGGTGCCGCTCGCCCTTCGGCGGACACGGCGCGGTGTAGCCCACCTTCTTCGCGGTGTTGCGCGCCTCGACCATCGTGTCGAGGCGTCCTCCCTCGACCAGCTCGTGCTGAGCCTGGTCGATCCCGGCGACCACCCAGTGCACGTACGTGCCGCCGGCGGCGTCCGGGTCGTCCACCACGATCGCATAGGACTGTGCGGTACGGACGCCACCCGCCGACCAGCGAAGTGGCGGGGTCTTGCCCAGCGCGGCGGAACCAGAGTACGTCGCGCAGGCGTACCGCGCGGGCAAGTCGCCGCCATCACGGAACACGGGGCTGGTCACGGTGAACCATTCCGCGAGTTCGGCGCTCTTGTTCTGGGGCTGCCCGATGAGTCCGCACCCCGACAGGCCGACGACCAGCGCCGCCAGTGCGGCGGTGCCCGTGACACGCCGTCCGCGTCGGCGGTTCCCGGCGTGTGATCCGGCTCCCATGTCCGGACGGACCGGCGCGTTCTCGTGGGGCCGTGCGTTGTCGCTCATGTGGCTTCGTCGCTTCGGAGAGATGCTGTTCATCGTCGATACGCTCCCGGGCGAGATGCTACGCCGCGCCCCACCGTTTTCCCTTCGTTCTCGGCGGTGCGCGAGCCCAGGCCGGCGCCCCCTTCCAGGTCCGCCCCAACCCTAGGGGTTCCGGCGGGGTGGATCGGGTCTTTCGACGCTCGCGGGGACGGCGCCGCCTGCGGCGGTCGCTGTGATCTCGCTCATGTGAGTTGAGTCCCACCAGTCCCCTAGGATGGTAAAGACGTGACGTGTTTCACGGCGTTACAACGCTCCAAGTTTTCCACTCTGGAAACAACTGTCCTTCTTCGGGTTGTTGACCCTTCAAGGCAGTACAAACCGGAGGTAGCTTGTGAATACCTTCACAAGCAGAAAATAGGAGGCCGCGATGGCCAGGACCGCCGAGGGCACCCCTGGCGCTCCCCACATCCTGATCGTGGGTGGCGGCTACGTGGGCATGTACACCGCGCTGCGGCTTCAGAAGAAGCTCAAGCGCGAGCTCAAGCGGGGCGAGGTCAAGGTCACGATCGTCGACCCCAACTCGTACATGACCTACCAGCCGTTCCTCCCCGAGGCCGCGGCGGGGAACATCTCCCCCCGGCACGTCGTCGTCCCGCTGCGCCGGGTGCTCCCCAAGTGCACCGTGCGCAAGGCGCGGGTCACCGAGCTGAACCACGACGAGGGCTGGGCCATCGTGCAGCCGCTCGCCGGACCGCCGGAGCGGATCAACTACGACTACCTGGTGATGGCCGCCGGCGCCGTCCCCCGGATCCTGCCCATCCCCGGCCTGGCCGAGGAGGGCTTCAGCCTCAAGACCGTCGGTGAGGCCATCCACCTGCGCAACCACGTGCTGGAGCAGCTGGAGGTCGCCGAGTCGACCGACGAGGTGGAGATCCGCCGCAAGGCGCTGACCTTCGTGTTCGTCGGCGGCGGCTTCGCCGGTGTCGAGGCGATCGCCGAGGTCGAGGACATGGTCCGCGACGCGACGAAGTACATGCGCAAGATCACGCCGCAGGACCTGCGGTTCGTGCTGGTGGAGGCGTCCGACCGGATCCTTCCCGAGGTCGGGCCGGACATGGGCAAGTGGACGGCCGAGCAGCTGCGCGGCCGCGGCATCGACGTCAAGCTCAAGACCTTCCTGCAGTCGGCGGTCGGCGGCGAGATCGAGCTGTCGGACGGCAGCCGCTTCCCGTCCGGGACGCTGGTGTGGAACGCGGGCGTCAAGCCGTCCCCGGTCGTCCGGCACACCGACCTGCCGCTGGACGAGCGCGGCCGCATCAAGGGCACCGAGTACCTCACCATCGAGGGCATGGTGCGCGCGTTCACCGCGGGCGACAACGCCGCCATCCCGGACCTCACCCAGGAGGGCATGTTCTGCCCGCCGAACGCCCAGCACGCGCTGCGGCAGTCCAAGGTGCTGGCCGCGAACATCGTCCGCTCGCTGCGCGGCAAGTCCCTCAAGCCGTACGTCCACGGCAACCTCGGCGCCGTGGCCGGACTCGGCCTGCACAAGGGCGTCGCGAACCCGCTCGGGTTCAAGCTCAAGGGCTGGCCGGCGTGGTTCTTCCACCGGACCTACCACGGTCTGATGGTCCCGACCTTCAACCGGAAGATCCGCGTCCTGGCCGACTGGACGCTCGCGCTGTTCCTCAAGCGCGAGACCGTCTCGCTGGCCACCGTCGAGCAGCCGCGCGCCGACTTCGAGCTGGCCGCGCTGGACGACGCCAAGCCCAGGCAGAAGGCGTCCTGACCGGGTACGACACGTTCCCGGCATGAGCCCGGCGGATCCGTCCGCCTCCACTGACGACACCCCCGGCGCGCCGTACCGCGCCGGGGGTGTCGTCGCTTCATGGACAATCGGGACGTGCGGATAGCGATTCTGGGGCCGGTCGAGGTCCGGCGCGGGGGCGGCCCTTCCGCCGGGGACGGCGGGGAGCGCGGCGTCGTCGAGCGCAGCGGGGACGTCGTCGAGCTCAGCGGGGCGCGGCTGCGGGTCCTGCTGACCCGGCTCGCCCTGGATCCCGGCCGGACGGTCCCGGCCGAGAGGCTGATCGACGACCTGTGGGAGGACGATCCGCCCGCCGGGGCCCCCAACGCCCTCCAGGCCCTCGTCTCGCGGCTGCGCGCGGCGATCGGCCGCGAGGCGATCGAGTCGCGTCCGGGCGGCTACCGGCTCGCCGTCCCGCGCGAGGCCGTGGACGCGCACGAGTTCGAGGCCCGTGTCTCCGCCGCGCGCGACGTCCCGGACGCGCGGGCCCGTGCGTCCGCGCTTCGCGAGGCCCTGGCGCTCTGGCGCGGTCCCGCGCTCGCCGACGCCGCGCAGCTGCCGTTCGCGTCCGCGCCGTCCGCCCGCCTGAACGAGCTGCGCCGTGCGGCCCTCGAGGACCGCGTCGCGGCCGATCTCGAGGCCGGACGCCACGGTGATCTCGTCCCTGAGCTGCAGGCCCTCGCCGCCGCCGATCCGCTTCGTGAGCCGCTGCGGGCGCTGCTGATCCGCGCGCTCTACGCGTCAGGGCGTCAGGCGGACGCGCTCGCCGAGTACGCATCGCTGCGGACGGCCCTGGCGGACGGTCTCGGCGTGGATCCGTCGCCGTCCGTGGAGGAGCTCCACGTGGCCGTCCTGCGGCAGGATCCGTCGCTGCTCACCGGCCGGGCCGTGGCCGCTCCTCCCGAACCCGTGGCCGGGAACGCGGTGTCCGAGGCGTCCGCCGGGAACCTGCCTGCGCAGTTGACCAGCTTCATCGGGCGCGACGAGGACCTGCGGCGCGTCGGCGCGATGCTCTCCGAAGGGCGGTTCGTCACGCTGACCGGCCCTGGCGGCGCGGGCAAGACGCGGCTGTCGCTGGAGGCGGGACGGCACGCGGCGCGCCTCGCGCCGGACGGGGTGTGGTTCGTGCCGCTCGCGTCCGTCACCGATCCGGGCGAGGTGCCGTCCGCCGTGCTGGCGGCGCTGGGACTGCGCGAGGTGGCGCTGCTGTCCACCAAGTCCGGCTGGCTGACCGCGCCGGAGAACGCCGACCCGCTGGACCGGCTCGCCGGGGCGCTCGCGGACCGGCGTCCCCTGATCATCCTCGACAACTGCGAGCACCTGCTCGACGCGGCGGCGCGGCTCGCCGACCGCGTGCTGGCCGACTGCCCCGGCGCGCGGATCCTCGCGACCAGCCGCGAGCCGCTCGGCGTCACCGGCGAGGCCCTCTGGCCCGTCGAGCCCCTCGATCGGCCACCGGCGCACGTCGACGCCGATCGCGCGGCCGGGTATCCGGCCGTCCGGCTGCTCGCCGACCGCGCCGCGGCCGCCTCCCCGGGCTTCACGGTGACCGGGGAGAACGTCGCCGACGTCGTCCGGATCTGCCGCGCCCTGGACGGCATGCCGCTCGCGATCGAGCTCGCGGCGGCGCGGCTCCGCGCGCTCACCCCCGCGCAGGTCGCCGACCGCCTGGACGACCGCTTCCGGCTGCTCCGCGAGGGCAGCCGCACCGCCCTGCCCCGGCACCGGACGCTCCGCGCCGTCGTCGAGTGGAGCTGGGACCTCCTGGACGCCCGCGAACGCGTGATCTGGCGCCGCCTCGCAGCCTTCCCCGGCGGCGCCGACCTGGACGCCGCCGAAGCCGTCTGCGCCGACGCGCCCCGCGAGGCCGGTGAGGCCGGTGAGGTGCAGGCCGGGGGTGTTCGCGTCGACGCGTCCGGAAACGCCGAGGACGTGCCCGCCGGGGACGTCCTGGACGTGCTGGCCGCGCTCGTCGACAAGTCGCTGGTCACGGTCGTCACCGGCGGCGCGGACGGCGCGCCGAGGTACCGGATGCTGGAGACGATCCGCGCGTACGGGCTGGAGCGGCTGGCCGAGGCGGGCGAGGAGGGCCGGGTCCGGCGCGCGCACGCCGAGTACTTCGCGAGCTTCGCCGAGACCGCCGAGCCGCATCTCACCCGGGCCGAGCAGGTCACCTGGATCGCCCGGCTGAACGCCGAGCAGGACAACCTGCACGCCGCGCTGCGCTGGGCGCTCGACGAGGGCGACGGGCTGCTCGCGACCCGGCTCGCGGCCGCGCTCGGCTGGTACTGGTTCCTGGGCGGACGGGTCAACGAGGCCGTGGACAGCGTGGTCGCGCTCGCCGCCCTGCCCGGCCTGCCGCCGGGGCAGGCGACGGCGCGCGCGTTCGCGCTCGGCGCGATGGCCGTGTTCGAAGGATCGTCCCGCGAGGACGCCGACGCCAACGGATGGCTGCTGCGCGCCAGGAGGCTCACAGAGGAGCTCCCGGACGGCGAGCCGCTGCATCCGGTGCTGCGGATGATGATGGTCACGATGCAGGTGTACGTGGACGGCTGGAACGACCACGTGTTCGGCGGACTCGTGCCGCTCATGGACGACCCCGACCCGTGGGTCCGCGGCCTGGGCCGGTTCATCGCCGGTCACGTCGAGCTGAACTTCGGCCGTACCGCATCGGGGGAGCGGCACCTCGCCGCCGCGCAGGAGGCCTTCCGGGAGTCGGGCGACCGCTGGGGCCTGTCGTTCACCCTCACCGGGCAGGCCGAGCTGCTCGGACGGCGCGGCGAGCACCGTGCGGCGGTCCGGATGCACGAGGAGGCCGTCCGGCTGAACAGGCGGCTCGGCGGCGGCCCGATGGTCATACTGCAGACCGAGATGCAGCTGGCCGTCCAGCTCACGCTGCTCGGCGAGTTCGAGCGGGCGGAGGGCATCCTGGCGTCCGCGCTGCGGGAGGCCGAGCGGATCGGATCGATCGAGGGGACGGCGGCGCTGTTCCACGCGTCCGCGCTGATCGCCCGGCGGCGCGGCGAACTCGCCGAGGCCGTCCGGCTGCTGGACCACGCGATCGGCATGACCGAGGGCTACACCGGATCACCGCAGTTCCGGTCGATGGCGCTGGCGGCCCGGGCCCTGTGCGACCTTGCGGCGGACGACCCGGACGCCGCCCGCCCCCGGCTGGACGAAGCCCTGGCACAGGCGGCCTCGGCCCCCGACTTCCCGATCGTCTCCACCGTCCTCGGCGGGCTGGCCGCCCTGGCCCGCCAGGACGGTGACCCGGTCCACGCCGCCGAGCTCCTCGGCCACGCGGAGGCGCTGCGCGGCGGCCCCGACCTCTCCCAGCCCGACGCGGTCGCCCTCACCGCGACCCTGCGTGCCGAGCTGGGCGACGCGTCGTTCGAGGCGGCCTTCGCCCGTGGCCGCGCCCGGACCTTCGAGGACCTCCTGAAGATCTACGACCTGCCCAGGCCCGAACCGTCGGGTCTCCCGCCGTCCGCCTAGAGGGCCGGCCCGGCCGGTCAGGCGCGCCGCTTGAACGCCCGGAGCGACAGCGGGGCGAAGATCAGCGTGATCCCCAGGCCCCAGGCCAGCGAGACCACGGCGTGGTCCAGGACGGGACCGCCGAGGAGCAGGCCGCGCATCGCCTCGACCAGCTGGGTGACCGGGTTGTTGCGGATCACCCAGGCGAGCCAGCCCGGGATGCCGTGGGTCGACTTGATGAAGGCGGTGCTGAGGAAGCTCAGCGGGAAGATCACCACGAACCCGAAGATCTGCACCTTCTCCGGCTCGTTCACCTTCATCGCGATGAACACCGACGTCCAGGAGAACAGGATCGCGAAGGCGAGCAGCAGCAGGAACGCGCCGACCACCGCGAGCGGGTTCGTGTGGATCCGGAAGCCGATGATGAAGCCGACCGAGAGCAGGACGAACATCGACCACGCCTGCTTGACGGTGTCGGCGATGATCCGTCCGGCGAGCGGCGCGGAGCGGGCGATCGGGAGGCTGCGGAACCGGTCGTAGACGCCCTTGGTGAGGTCGCTGTTCAGGCCGAACCCGGTGCTCATCCCGGCGAACAGGGCGTTCTGGGCGATGATGCCGGGGATCACGATCGGCAGGTACGCCTGGACGCTCCCGGTCATGGACGGGCCGAAGACGTACGCGAACAGCAGCACGAACATGATCGGCTGGATGGAGAGGTCGACCAGTTCCATCGGGTTGTGCTTGATCTGCACCAGGTTGCGCCAGGCCAGCGTGGCGGTGTGGCGCACCGCGGCGGCGGGGGAGACCCGCCGGGTGAGCGGCTGCTCGGGGGCGAGCGCGGCGGTGGTCACGCGCGGGCTCCTTCCGTTTCGGCGCGGACGAGCTCGTCCGCCTCGGCGTCGACGTCGTCGGTGTGGTGGCCGGTGAGGGCGAAGAACACCTCGTCCAGGCTGGACCTGCGCAGCGAGAGCTCGCCGACCGGCACGCCCGCGTCGTCCAGGCGGCGGACCACGGCGGGCATCAGCGCGGGATCGGTGATCGGGACGGTGACCAGGCCGTCCACCGTCTCGGGGGTGGCGCCGGAGAGGTCGGCGACGATGGCCGTGACGGTCTCGGCGTCGGACGCGTCGACCGGACGGACCTCGAGCACCTGCCCGCCGACCTGGGCCTTCAGCGCGTCGGACGTGCCGTGCGCGATGACCTGGCCGCGGTCGATGACGACGATGTCGTCGGCGAGCTGGTCGGCCTCCTCCAGGTACTGGGTGGTCAGCAGGACGGTCACGCCGTCGGCGGTGAGGCCGCGCACGATGTCCCACAGGCCGTTGCGGGAGCGCGGGTCGAGGCCGGTGGTCGGCTCGTCCAGGAACAGGATCTGCGGACGGCCGACCAGGCTCGCGGCCAGGTCGAGCCGGCGCCGCATGCCGCCCGAGTAGGTCTTGGCGGGGCGCCCGGCGGCGTCGACGAGGTCGAACCGCTCGAGCAGCTCGGCCGCCCGCGCCTTGGACGCGCGCCGGGACTGGCCGAGCAGCCTGCCGATCATGACGAGGTTCTCGGTGCCGGTGAGCATCTCGTCCACCCCGGCGTACTGGCCGGTCAGGCCGACGAGCTGGCGCACCTGGTGCGCCTGCCTCACCACGTCGTAGCCGCCGACCGTGGCGTGCCCGGACGTCGGCTCGATCAGGGTCGCGAGAATGCGGGTCGTGGTGGTCTTCCCAGCGCCGTTGGGGCCGAGGACGCCGAGCACGGTGCCCGACTCGGCGGTCAGCGACACCCCGGACAGGGCGCGCGTCTCACCGAACCGCTTCTCCAGGCCTTCGGCCTGGATGGCGTGGGACATGGGGGGTCTCCTTCGTCGTCGCGTACCGGACCTGCCGGGTCCATCAGAAGGTCGGACAAATACGGCGATGTCCGGGTTGATGTGGATCCAGTCTTGCCGCCCGCGCTGTCAGGAGGCTGATCTCCCGCTGACAGCCGCGAGGTTCTTCGCTGAGCCGACCCTCCCCGACCGTCGCACGGGGGTCTGACAAAACCGTCCGTGGAGTCTGGCCCGCCGGACCGCCGATCCGGCGGACCGGTCCGCGGGCGGGCGCCGCCCGGGCAATAGACTGCGACACGTGACGGCGCGGAGCACTCATGCGGTGCGGCTGAGGGAGCCCGCGAACCGGGTGTCGCCGCGCGCCATCGCGCACTGGGCGATCGAGTACCTGCTGTTCTGGGGCCTCGGCTTCGGCCTTTCCTGGGGCGTCGCCGCCTGGCTCGGGAACCGGCCCCGCGACGGCGTGCCGCGCTGGACGACCGCGCACGTCGGCTGGCTGCCCGTCGTGGTCGGGGTCGTCGGCGTCCTGTCGGTCACGGTCGCGCCCGTCTGGCGCTACCGCGTGCACCGCTGGGAGGTCAGCGCGGACGTCGTCTACACCCGGACGGGCTGGTTCACCCGCGACTGGCTCCTCGTCCCTGTGAGCCGCATCCAGAACGTCCACACCGAGCAGGGATGGCTCGAACGGCTACTCGGCCTCGCGCGCCTGCGCATCCACACGGCGTCCCATACCGGCTCGTCCGAGGTGTCCGGCCTGCCCGTGGCGGTCGCCAACCGGCTCGCCGAAGACCTCGCGCACCGCGCCCACGCCCTGAGCGACGACGCCACGTGACCACGCCGCAGGACGCTCCCGTCCCGAGCCCGCCCGTCGACACCGGCGAGGTGCGGTCGGGGCGTTCTCCACGGGACGCGTCCGTTCGGCGCCTGCACCCGTTGACGTTCGTGGTCGGCGCGGCACGGGAGATGGCGGCGCTCGTGGGCGCGGGCGCGACCGGACTGCTCGTCGGCGGCATGTCCACGGCGTTCTACTTCGCGCTCATCGGGCTCGGCTTCGGGCTGGCATGGCACGCCGGGACGTGGGCGACGTTCACCTACCACGTGCACGAGGACCGCTTCCAGACGCGCAGGGCCCTGGTGGGACGGACGGTCAAGAGCATCCCGCGCGAACGGATCCGGGGTGTGGACATCTCGTCCACACTCGGCCACCGGCTCCTGGGCCTCGCGATCGTCCACGTGGACGCGGGCGCGGACGGCGGGGAGATCGTGCTCAACGCGGTGGCGCAGCGCGAGGCCGAGCGGCTCCGGAAGGTCCTCCTCGCGCGCGCCCGCGTGGCCGAGGCCCCGCCGCCGGTGAAACAGCGCCGCGAACTCGCGCACATCCGCCGGCGCTGGTTCCTCTACGCGCCGCTGAGCGGGGCGTACCTGCTGACCCCGTTCGCGGTGGCGGGAAGCCTCCTCGGCACGCTCTACAACCTCGGCGACGATCTCGGGCTGATCACCCGCGACCGCGTCGAGCACCTCGGACGGGACGCGGCGGGCCTGCCCACCGGCGTGGTCGTCCTGATCATCATGCTGTTCCTGGTCGCGATGCCGGTCGCCTCGGTCATCGCGTTCACCCTGTTCAACTGGGACTTCACCGTCTACGAGCGGGACGGCTCGATCGTCGCCGAACGCGGCCTGGTCACCCGGCGCAGCGTCGCCCTGGAACGCCGCCGAGTGCGCGGCGTCGAACTGTCCGACAACCCCTTCGAACGCGTCGCGCGTGTCGTCCGGCTCGGCGCCCTGGTCACGGGCCTGGGTGACGCCGCCCACCGGGGCCGCCTCCTGCCCGCCGCGCCCCGCTCCGTCGCGCTCGCGCTCGCCTCCCGCGTCCTCGGCCCTGTCCCCGCGCCCCTGATCCCGCATCCGCACGCCGCCCGGGGCCGCCGCCTCGTGCGCGCGATGTCCCCGCCCTTGGCGGCGGCGGCCCTCTGCGCCCTCGCCGGAAACTTTTGGCTCACGGGTGTGTCCCTGGTCGCCGCCCTCATGGCCGTCCCGCTGGGCCTGGACCGCTACCGCCAACTCGGCCACGCCGACGACGGTGTCCGCCTGACCGTCCGCTCCGGTTCCCTGCGCCGCCGCCAGTACGTCGTGGAACACGACGCGATCGTCGGCTGGCGCGTCCGCCGCACCCTCTTCCAACGCCGCGCGGGCCTGGCCACCCTCCACGCCGCCGTGGGCGCGGGCGAAGGCGGCTGCGCCGCCGTGGACATGTCCGAATCCGACGCCCTCGCCCTGGCCTGGACGATCACCCCCGACTGGATCGCCCCGTTCCTGGCCCCGCCCGGCCCCGCGAAGACCCCGCGCCGCGCCTGAGCGCGTCTGCCGGGGGCGGAAACGCGAGCGCCCGGCCCCTTCACGGAGACCGGGCGCTGATGCGGGTGGGACTTATTCGGGGCGCCGGGCTCCGAACATGATCTCGTCCCAGGACGGGACGGAGGCGCGCTTGCCCTTCGGCTTGCGGCGGGCGCGCGCGGCGCGCTGCGTGGCCGGCGTGTCGGCGGGCTTCTCGGCCGCAGCTGCGGGCATCGCCGACCGCGCGGCCTTCTTCGCCGCCGGACGGTGCGGGGCGCGCGGTACCGGATGCTCGTCGTCCGCGTCGTCCTCGAGGTCGTTGGACGCCGCGTTGCGCGTGGCGGCGGCCGCCGCCTTGCGCGTGGCCTCCTCGTCCTGCTGCTTGGCCGCGGCCTCACGCTCCGCTGCCTCCTCGGCGGCGGCCTTCTTCCTGGCGCCCGCCTCCTCGGCGTCGCGAGCGTCGTCGTCCGGTGCCGGCTTCCGCTTGGACGCCGAAGCCTTGGCCGCGCGCGTGCTCTCGGCATCGCGCACCGACTCGTCGTCGTCCTCGGCGTCCACCGAGGCGTCGCGCGCGGAGGAAGCGCTGGTCAGCTCGTCCTCAGCCCGCGTTCCGGCCCCGCCGCGCACACCCTCGGCCGCGCGGGGCTCTTCGGACGCGTACGAGTCCTCGTCCACGCCCTGGTCGACACGCGAACCCTCGTCCTCACGCATGTCCTGAGCGTCACGCATGCCCTCGGCAGCGCGTCCGCCCGACGTGCGAGTGGCTTCGGCGCTGCCGGAGTCCTCACCACGCGTTCTGGACGCGCGGGTGCCTTCGGGTGCGTACGAGCCTTCGTCCGCGCGCCCGTCCTCGCTCTGGCCACCGCGCGACCCCTCGCCCGTGCGCACGTCCTGAGCGCCGCGGACGCCTTCAGAGGCGCGTCCGCCGGAGGCGCGGGTGCCTTCGGGCATGTACGAGTCCTCGTCAACGCGCGCGTCCTCGGCCACATGACCGCCCCGGCCACCGCGCGAAGCCTCGCCCGCGCGGGCGTCCTGAGCGGCGCGTCCGCCGGAGGAGAGGGTGTCTTCGAGCGCGTAGGAGTCTTCGCCCACGCGCGAGTCCTGAGCAGCGCGGACGCCTTCAGAGGCGCGTCCGCCGGAGGTGCGGATGCCTTCGGGCGCGTAGGAGTCCTCGTCCAGGCCCTCGCCCGCGCGCGTGGGCGCGGCACCGTGTGAACCCTGGGCACCGCGCGTGCCCTGGGCGCTGCGTGAATCCTCAGCGCTGCGCGAACCTTCAGCGTCGCGCGATTCCTCAGCGGCGCGCCTGGCCTCGCCCGTGCGCATGTCCTGGGCGGCGTGCGAGGCTTCAGAGACGCGGCCATCGGTGGCGCGGGTGCCTTCGGCGCTGCGGAAGTCCTCACCTGCGCGCGCGCTCTGGGCCATACGGGCGTCGTCGTCCTGCGCGCCTTCGGCTGCGCGGACGCTCTCGGAGGCGCGCGTGCTTCCAAGCGCCCCCCCGGTCGCGGACGGCGCCTCGGTTGCGCGTGAGGTCTGAGACCTGCGGGCGCTCTCCGCGTACTCGTCGCCAGACCCGCGCCCGCCCTGAGCCATGCGGGAGTCTTCGGCCCCGTACTCGCCGTCCAACGCGCGCGGGTCGTCCAACGCGCGGGTGGCGTCAGTCGCGTAATCGTCTTCGGCCGGGCGCAGGTCGCGGGTCCCGCGCGTGCCTGCGGACGCGCGGGATCCCTCGGGTGCGTACCGGCCCTCGGGCTGCTGGGCGTCCTCGTACCGGGATGCGCGCGAGGGCCTGGTCGCGTACTCGTCCTCGAACGTGTCCTGACGCCTGCGTGCGCCTTCAGAGGTGCGCGAGTCGTCGGTGTGGTTCTCCTCGGACGCGCGCGGGGTCAGGCTCGTGCGCGAGGACTCGGAGCGGTACGGGCCCTCGGACGCGCGCGAGGAGCGGCGGGTGGGGTCGCCCCCGTAGGGGCCCTCGGCGGCACGCATCGGCTGGGACGTGCGCTCGTCCCCGTACGCGCCCTCGGAGGGGCGGCGCGGGGCGAGGGAGTCGGTGTCCTGGGAGATGGCGGTGTCGCGGAGGATGGCGGCCTCGCGGGCCACGGCCTCACGGGCGGCGATGTCGCGGGACGCGGGGTCCAGGTCGGGACGGACCGGGAACTCGCGCGGGACGCCGTCCAGCGTGCGCGGGGCGTCGTCGGTGAACGGGTCGAAGGCGCGGCGCGCCTCGGTGGCGCGCGGCGCCTCGCCCGGCTCGCCCGCGGGCAGGCCGCGGGAACGGCCGGACACGGTGGAGTCGGAGACGACCTTCATCGCCGGACGGCGCGGGACGAGCGGGGTGACGGTGTCGGACAGGGCCTCGTCGTCCCACTCGACGGCGGTCAGCCGCGCGGCGACCTCGTCCAGCGGGGTGACGTGCCGGCGGCGCGGGTCGAAGGACCACTCGGCGGCGTGCGGACGGCCGCCCTCGAAGAACGACAGGCGGATGCGCCAGGTGCCGTCCTCGCACTTCCAGGAGTCCCACTCGACCTCCTCGAGGTCGACGCCGCCGCGGCCGAGACGCTCCTCGACGGTCTCGCCGAGCGGCGGGCCGGGCTGGGTGTCGCCCGGACGGCGCACCGCGACCCGCTGCGCCTGCTGGGCCATGTACTCGCGTTCCTGCAGGACCGGTCCCTCGAACCAGCGGACGCGTTCGACGGGGATGCCCGCGGACTCGGCGATCTCCTCAGCGGTCTCACCGGACCGGATCCGAGCCTGGATCTCCTTGGGTCGCAAGGGACTCTCCACTTCGATCTCGAACTGGCCGAGGCGGGAGAAGTGCCCTCGCACGGCTGCGCGCAGCCGGTCGTCGACGGGCAGGGTGAACCGGGTGCCTCGGCCCGCGGTGGCCAGGACGAGGTACGTACCGTCCTCGCTGACCGCGACGAGGCGCAGCTCCTGCATGCGTGTCCTTCCTGCCCTGTCCCAACGGCACCGGAGGGGTGCCGAACCACACGCCCGTTCGCGAGTCCGCCTCCCCGCGCTCGCATCGGCCGGTCGTTCGGTCCCCACCAGGGGCGCATGCGTGCCCTTCCCCCGGATTCCCGAGTCTCTCTTTCGGACACACCTGCTGCCAGCACCGTACCCGGCATGTCCGAACATCGCCGCTCTCAAAGCCCTCATCACAGCCGTGAAGAGGGCCGTCCGACCAAGCTTGCCCGTCTCGCGCGCCCATCGGGGGGCGACTCCCCGAACTTGTGGATCCTTTTCCACACCGTGCCTGACCATGCCGGGCGGCCCCGATCCCCGGGCGTTGCGATCGTCACGTCCCGTGCCGGAACAACGTCCGAGTCGCCGTGAGTTCCTGTTGTGGGGACTTTTGAGACGGTTTCGGGTAGAGAGGGAAGATTCGATGGCGCAGCGGAAGCTGCCGGACCTGAGCGCCACGCAGTTGATCGCGAGCGGGGTGGCGACCACGGTCGCCGCCTACGGGGCGTCCTACCTGGGGGTGTACGGGACGATCGTCGGCGCCGCCTTCATGAGCGTGGTGTCGACGGCGGCCTCCGTGGTCGGCAAGCACTACCTGGATCAGGGCAAGGAGCAGATCAAGGAGCGCACCCACCTCATGGTGCCCGATGATCAGGAGCTCGATCCGGGAGAGGCCGCCCGCGCCGCGACCAGCGCGGCCGCGACACGCGCGGCGGGCTCGCCGCTGACGGCGAATCTCCCGGGGGCCACCAGGGTCGCGGACGCGCGTGTCGCCGGGGCCAGGGCCGTGGCGCCGACGGGCCGGGCCCCCGGCCATTGGGCCGAGGGTGATCCCAATTACACCCGGATGGACGACCTGTCCGGCATGGCGTCCGTGTCGGGCGGTGACTCGAACGCGACCCGGCGTGACCTGCCCGCCCTGGGCGACCCCAACGCGACCCGGTTCGACGCGTCCGCGCTGGACGCCACGCATCTCGACCGGAGCCCCGCCGAGACCGTCGCCGACGAGCTGGAGGCCGAGGCGCTCGGGCATGGCGAGGAAGCGGGGGCCAAGGCGTCCCTGCAGGCCGCGCTGGACGACACGCTCGTCTGGGCCAGGCAGCGCTGGAAGATGCTGTCGGCCTCGGCGGTGGTGGTGTTCGCCCTGGTGATCGGCGGCATCACGCTGTACGAGTCGGTCACCGACCGGACGTTCGGCGGGGTCAAGGGCGCGGGCGGGACGATCGGCAACGTGATCCGCGGCCAGAACGAGGGCCATGCCGAGGCGCCGTCGCACGAGCCGTCCCAGAAGCCGACGGACGAGCCGACCGATCCGGCGACGTCCACCCCGGACGGCGGGACGGGTGTGACGGACGGGCCGACGAACCAGCCCAGCGGCCGCCCGACCGAGCAGCCGTCCGAGACGCCGACCACGCCGAGCACGCCCACGCAGGAGCCGACCGACACGCCCACGCACGAGCCGTCCTCCGCGCCGAGCGGCGGCCAGAGCGGTGGCGGCCAGGGCGGCGGTGGCGGCGCGCCGGGCAAGACGGGCGTCCAGGCGCCCGTCCCCGGCGCCAACTAGCCCGACAGGGCGTGGCCGGGCCGGTTAGGCCGGAATAGCGCGAACGGGCCGGGCTCCCTCCGAGGGAGCCCGGCCCGTTCGCGTGCGCGGGACGTTCGCGTGCGCGGGAGGGGTCAGTCGCCGAAGACCTGGCGGGTGTAGGGGTTGGCGAACCGGCGGTCCGGGTCGAGCTCGTTGCGGATCGCCTGGAAGTCCTTGAAACGCGGGTAGACCGTCTCCAGGTAGGCGGCGTCGCGGGTGTGCATCTTGCCCCAGTGCGGGCGTCCGCCCAGCCCGGTCAGGACGTCCTCGACGCCGCCGAAGTAGTAGGCGTGGTCGTCGCGGTGGTAGACGTGCACGGCGATGAACGCGCTGCGGCGGCCGTGGGCCATCGACAGCCAGGCGTCCTCCTCCGGCAGCAGCCGGACCTCGATCGGGAAGCTGATCTTCCAGTCCCGCCGCTCGAACAGGCCGCGCACCTCGCGCAGCGCCTCCGCCAGGCGCTCGCGCGGGATCGCGTACTCCTGCTCCTTGAACCGGACGGTCCGGGGGCTGGTGAACACCTTGTAGGACGTGTCGGTGAACGTGCGCGCGCCGAGCGCCCGCGCCGAGAGCTGGTTGATCGACGGGGTGATCATCGGGGCCGCGTGGGTGATCTTGTTGATCACCTCGAACAGCGAGTTCGACATGAACTCGTCGTCCAGCCAGCCCTTGAACCGCGACAGCGGCTCCGGCGGGCCGTCGACGCGGTTGTTCCGCTTGGTGAGGCAGCCCTCGGTGTGCGGGAACCAGTAGAACTCGAAGTGCTCGTTCGCGGCGTCGAACTCGTCGATGCGCGAGAGGACCTCGTCCCACTTCATCGGCTGTTCCTGCGCGCGCAGGAGGAAGGCCGGGACGGTCTTCCAGGTGATCGCGGTGATGATCCCCAGGGCGCCCACGCTCGCGCGCGCGGCGTCGAACAGGTCGGGGCGCTCGTCGCGCGAGCAGGTGACCACCGAGCCGTCGGCGAGGACGAGTTCCAGCGCGTGCACCTGGGACGCGAGGCCGGCGGCGTCGCGTCCGGTGCCGTGGGTGGCGGTCTGGAGGGCGCCCGCGACGGTCTGCTCCTGGATGTCGCCCATGTTGGCCAGGGCGCGGCCGTGCTCGGCCAACATCCGGTTGAGCGCGTGCAGGGGCAGGCCCGCCTCGACGGTGACCAGGCCGCTCGTGGTGTCCACCGAGCGGACGGCGGTCATCCCGGCCGGCCGGAGCAGGACGTCCTCGGCGACGGCCGCTCCGGTGAAGGAGTGGCCGGTGCCGGTCATCCGGACGGTGTGCCCGTCGGCCGCCGCGGCGCGCACGGCCGCGGAGACCTCTTCGGTGCTGGTCGGAGTGGTGACGCGCCGGGGAGTGGCCGTGTGGTTCCCGGCCCAGTTGCGCCATTTCTGGGTGTTCACGGGGGACATGGCCGAACCCTACTCGGCAATCGTTTGTGAGGAAAGTTCACGTTTACTGATGGCCCGGATCCCGGCCACGGCGACCAGCGCGGCCAGGACCGCCGCGGTCAGCGGGACGCCGAAGGAGGCCGTGGCGCCGTAGCCGTCGGCGACCCGTCCGGCCAGCGCCGCGCCCGCCGCCGCGCCGATGCTCAGCGACGTCGACACCAGCGCCAGGCCCTCGGTGAGCTGGCCGGGTGGGACGATCCGCTCCACCAGCCCGAACGCCGGGATGATCGTCGGCGAGATCGCCAGCCCCGCCACGAACACCACCGGCAGCATCAGCCAGAAGTTCCCGATCAGCGGCAGCGGCACGAGCAGGACGGCCTGCAGGACGATCCCGATGAGGAAGCGGTGGTCCAGCGAGGACGTCCAGCCCCGCGCGCCGTACCAGAACGCGGCGGTCGCGCTGCCGCCCGCGTAGCAGGCGAGCAGCAGCCCGGCCAGCGGCTTGTGGCCCTGGCCGGCGGCGAACGCGATGCCGCCGACGTCCATCGCGCCGAACACGATCCCGATGAAGAGGAAGATCGGCGTCATGATCCGGACGGCCGGGTTGGCGAACACCCCGCCGCGCGGGGACTCCCCGGGCACGTGCGGGCGCGGCGGCGGTTCCGTCCCGCGCAGGCGCGCGAAGGACAGGCCGCCGACGAGCGTGCAGGACGCCGCGACCGCGAGCCCCGCCGCCGGATGCACCCCGGTCGCCAGCGAGGTGACGAGCATCGGCCCGGCGACGAAGATCAGCTCGTCCATCACCGACTCGAACGAGTACGCCGTGCCCATCGAGATGGACGTCCCGCTCAGCACGTGCGACCAGCGCGAACGCACCCACGCGCCCAGCGAGACCTGGGTCATTCCGGCGAGTGCGCTTGCCGGGTACAAGGTCCACAGGGGAGCCTCGAACAGGGCGAACGAGATCAGCAGGGAGAAGGCGGCCGCGTTGGCCGTGACCAGCGGGACGAGCACCCTGCGCTGCCCGTAGCGGTCGGCGAAGCGGGCGCTGAGCGGCGCTGCCACCGCGTATGCGACCGCCATCGTCGCGGAGACCGTTCCGGCGATGCCGTACGATCCGGTCACCGCGGAAACAAGGAGGACGATTCCGATCCCGACCATGGACATCGACATGCGTCCCACGAAACCCGCGGTGACGAACGCCCTTGCTCCGGGAACGGCCAGCAACGCCCTGTACGGACTGGCCAACGTGCTCCTTTAGGTCGGATCTGGATAACTTGATCACGTTACCCGGACTGTTCAACCGATTTTCTCCGGGTAACCACCCCTTGGCGACGTTCGTTGGGATTGGTTGTGGTTACTCCTACGCCTGAGTCGGACTCGGCCGGTGAACCGGCCTTCGAGCCGGCGCCCGTGCCCGCTCCGTCCGGTACCGGCACGAAGAGCCCGCGGCGACGACCGCGCCTCGCCGCGGTCGGGGTCGGCGTGCTGGTCGCCGGGAGCATCGCCGGCGGCGTGTACGGCGTCCTGACCGTGCGGTCCCCCGAGCCGGCCCGCAGGGACGCCGCCGCGACCGCGAGTCCGGACCCGCTGCGCAACGGCCCGGTGGCCAACCTCGACACCGCGCGCGGGCAGGTCGCGCCGCTGCGCCGGGTCGTCCCGCCGGACGTGCTCGCCGTCGGCGGCACGACGATCACCCGCGCCCAGGTCGCCAAGATCGCCAAGGTCGGGCACGTCAAGGACGTGATCGCGGTCGCCGGGGGCGCCGTCCAGCTGCAGGGACGGCAGGTCAACGCGTTCGCCGTCGACCCGTCGGTCTTCCGGTCCTGGACGCCGCCCGGCACCGCCAAGCGCACCGAGCTCTGGAACGCCCTGGCCGCCGACCAGTTCGTGGTGTCGTCGAACGCCGCCGACCAGCTCCAGCTCAGCCGCGGCTTCCAGTACCCGGTCGTCGGCCGGACGGTCCCGAACCTGGTGCTCGGCGGGTCCGGGAACCTCGGCCTGCCCGGCATCGACATGCTGGTCAGCACGAAGTCCGGCACGGGCATGGGCCTGGTGGACGACATCGCCGTCCTGGTCAACGCGCCCGGCGCGAACCCCGGCAAGGTCGCGGGCCAGGTGAAGAGGATCCTCGGCGCGGGCGCCAGCGCGGTGAACCTGCACGAGACCAAGTACCAGCCGTCCGGCCAGGGCGGGAAGGCCGGCAGCTACCTCGACCTCTACCGGCGGGCCGCCACGACCTGCCCCGGCCTGTCCTGGACGGTCCTCGCCGCGATCGGGCAGGTCGAGAGCGACCACGGCCGCAACCCCGGCCGGTCCAGCGCGGGCGCGCTCGGGCCGATGCAGTTCCTGCCGTCCACGTGGGCGACCTACGGCGTGGACGGGGACGGCGACGGCAAGGCCGACATCATGAACCCCTACGACGCGATCCCCGCCGCCGCCAAGTACCTGTGCGCGAACGGCGCGGGCAAGGGCGGCCAGTCGCTGTACCGGGCGATCTTCGCCTACAACCACGCCGACTGGTACGTCCAGAAGGTGCTCGGCCTCGCGCGCGCCTACGCGGCCCAGTACCGATAACCGGGGGTCAGAGGGCGCGTTTGGCGTCGCCTGGTTGGATTGGAGGCATGAGCCAGGCGACGACGGCAGGCTATGACGCGCTGCTGCTGATGTCGTTCGGCGGCCCGGAGGGCCCCGACGATGTGATCCCCTTCTTGGAGAACGTCACGCGCGGGAAGGGGATCCCGCGCGAGCGGCTCGCGAAGGTCGGTGAGCACTACCACCTGTTCGGCGGCGTCAGCCCGATCAACGCGCAGTGCCGCGCCCTCAGGGCCGCGATCGAGGCGGACTTCGCCGAGCACGGCCTCGCGGACGTCCCGGTCTACTGGGGCAACCGCAACTGGGACCCCTACCTCGCCGACACCGTCCGGCAGATGAAGGCGGACGGGATCCAGCGGGCCGCCGCGTTCGTCACGTCCGCCTACGACGGGTACTCCTGCTGCGGCCAGTACGTGGAGGACATCGAGCGCGCGCGAGCCGAGGTCCCCGGCGCGCCCGAGATCGACAAACTGCGCGTCTACTACAACCACCCGGGCTTCGTGGAGCCGTTCATCGAGGCCACCCGCGCCGCCCTGGACGATCTTCCCGAGGATGTCAGGGACGGCGCGCACCTGGTGTTCAGCGCGCACAGCGTCCCGCTCTCCCAGCCGGGCCGCGAGCTGTACCAGGCCCAGCTGGAGGACATCTCCGCCCACGTCGCCGAGCACGCCGCCCCCGGACGGCCCTGGAAGCTCGTCTACCAGAGCCGCAGCGGCCGTCCCACCCAGCCGTGGCTCGAGCCCGACATCGGCGACCACCTGGAGGCCCTGGACGCCGAGGGCGTCAAGGCCGTGGTGAACGTCCCGATCGGGTTCGTCTCCGACCACATGGAGGTCAAGTACGACCTCGACGTGGAGGCGACCAAGCTCGCCGAGAAGCTCGGCCTGGCCTTCCGGCGCGCCGCCACCCCCGGCACCCACCCCCGATTCGTCGCCATGGTCCGCGAGCTGGTCCAGGAGCGCGCAGGGACGGACCGTCCCGCGCTCGGCTCGCTCGGCCCCCGTCCCGACACCTGTGGAGAATGCCGATGACCGCCCCCTCCGAACTGCTGGAACTCGCGCTCGAGACGGCCCGCGAGGCCGCGCGCATGCTGGTGGACAAGCGGCCCGCCGACCTCGGCGTCGCCGCCACCAAGTCCAGCCCCACCGACGTGGTCACCGAGATGGACCGGACGTCCGAGCGGCTGATCACCGAGCGGATCCTCGCCGCCCGGCCGCGGGACGCGTTCCTCGGCGAGGAGGGCGGCTCCACCGGCGGCGACAGCGGCGTCCGCTGGGTCGTGGACCCGATCGACGGCACCGTGAACTACCTCTACGGCCTGCCCGACTGGGCGGTCAGCATCGCCGCCGAGGTGGACGGCGTGGCCGTCGCCGGGGTCGTGGAGATCCCGAACCGGGGCGAGACCTACACCGCCGTCCGGGGCGGGGGAGCGCTGCTGCACACCGCGTCCGGCGTCCGCGAGCTGCGGGTCAACGCCGGCGTCCCGCTGGACCGGGCCCTGGTCTCCACCGGCTTCGGCTACTTTCCCGAGCGCCGTGCCCACCAGGCCGAGGTGCTGACCACGGTCCTCCCGCGCGTGCGCGACATCCGGCGCGGCGGCTCGTGTTGCGTGGACCTCTGCTCCCTGGCCGCCGGACGGATCGACGCCTACTACGAGCGCGGCGTCCAGGCCTGGGACGTCGCGGCGGGGGCGCTGATCGTCGAGGAGGCCGGCGGACGCGTCCAGGGGCTCGCTGGGGCGCCTGTCAGCCCTGAGCTGTGCATCGCCGCGTCCCCGGACCTGTTCGACGCCCTGCACGCCGTTCTGGAGCCCCTGGACCCGGCCAGGGACTGACCGGAGGGCGGGAACGCGGCAGGCCCCGGACGCTATGGGTCGTCCGGGGCCTTCGTGCGTTCACGCAGCGGGGGGCTGGTCGCGCCGGTGCTAGTCGCACCGGGGCGCGTCGACGCCGATGTCGTTGTTCGCTGCGATCCGGCGCAGTTCCTTGATCTCCTCCTGGCGTATGTCCACCAGGTAGACGTCACCTTCTGCGTGGGCGTGGCGCAGCGACTCGTAAGCGTTGTCGAGACGCTGCTGGATCTGACGTGACAGCTCGCCCATGGGCCTCCTCCCGGATCTGACCGTGCCTACCCACGCCTACGCTGGACTCAAACCTGTTTCCAGGCGCGAGTTCGCCGTGTGGCGGGCGGCGGCACGGCCGCCGGACCCGCGACCCCTTACGAGGCTCTTACGAGCTCTGTGGCATACCGGAGGGGTAAGGCGAGGGCGCTGAGCCAAGGGGGATGTACGTGAGGGTTCTGGTCGTCGAGGACGAGCGGGTGCTCGCCGACGCCATCGCCACGGGCCTGCGCCGGGAGGCGCTGGCGGTGGACGTGGCCTATGACGGCGCGGGCGCGCTGGAGCGCACCGGCGTCAACGAGTACGACGTGGTCGTCCTCGATCGCGACCTGCCCAAGGTGCACGGCGACGACGTGTGCAGGCAGCTGGTCTCCGACCGGTATCCGGCCCGCATCCTGATGCTGACGGCGGCGGGCGAGCTCGACCAGCGCGTCGAGGGCCTGTCGATCGGGGCGGACGACTACCTGCCGAAGCCGTTCGCGTTCACCGAGCTGGTCGCCCGGGTCCGGGCGCTCGGACGGCGCGCGTCGGCGCCGCTGCCGCCCGTCCTGGAGCGTTCGGGGATCACGCTCGACCCGTCCCGGCGCGAGGTCACCCGCGACGGGCGGCCGATCGAGCTGACCCGCAAGGAGTTCGCCGTCCTGGAGGTGCTGATGGGCGCCGAGGGCGCCGTGGTCAGCTCCGAGCAGCTGCTCGAGAAGGCGTGGGACGAGCACATCGACCCGTTCACCAACGTGGTCCGGGTCACGATGATGACCCTGCGCAAGAAGCTCGGCGACCCGCCCGTCATCGAGACCGTCCCGGGTGTGGGGTACCGGCTGTGAGCGCGCCCGAACCCACCTCGAACGACCTGCCCGAGCCCGGTTCCGGTTCCGATTCCGGCTCCGGAGACGGCAAGAGGATCCCGGACGAGGCCCGGGGCAAGTCGAGCGACAAGGCCCGCGACAAGGCCCGCGACAAGGCCCGCGACAAGGCGATGGACGGCTCGCCCGTAGACCCGGGGCGGAACGGCGAGCCCTCGCCCGTGCGGCCCTCGGTGACGCCGCCCGGCGCGTCGGCCGGACGTCCCCCGGGGCAGAACGGCGGGCCTTCGGGGCCGTCCGACACCGGGCCCGGCGGGCAGGTCGGCGTGGTCACGACCGGCTCGTTCGCCATGCCGGGGGAGAAGAACGGGGAGCCCAGGAACGGCGAGAGCTCGTCGCTGCTGTCCGACCTGCGGTCCCTGCCGAACCGGATCAGCGTCCGGCTGCGGCTGACCGTCCTGTACGGCGCGCTGTTCTTCCTGGCCGGGGTGCTGCTGCTGTTCGTCACCTACCTGCTGCTGCGGTCGGTGCTCGACTCGGTGTTCCCGGCCGGCACCGGCATCCGCTACCCGGACGGCAGCTACATCTCGTCCGAGGCGATCCGCGACCTGGCCATGCGGCGGATGCTGACCCGCTCGCTGCTGGCGCTGCTCGGCGTCGGGATCATCGCGGTCGTCATGGGCTACTTCGTGGCCGACCGGGCGCTGTCCCCGCTGCAGCGGGTCACCGCGACCGCCCGCCGCCTCTCCGAGTCCACCCTGCACGAGCGGATCGCGCTGGACGGCCCGGAGGACGAGATCAAGGAGCTCGCCGACACCTTCGACGCCATGCTGGAACGGCTCAGCGAGGCGTTCGACGCGCAACGCCGGTTCGTCGGCAACGCCTCGCACGAGCTGCGAACGCCCCTGGCGATCAACCGCACGCTGCTGGAGGTCGCGCTCACCGATCCGGACGCGTCCGACGACCTGAGGACGGTCGGCAAGACGCTGCTGGCCAACAACGCCCGGCACGAGCGGCTGATCGAGGGCCTGCTGCTGCTCGCCCGCAGCGAGCGCGAGCTGACCACCCGCACCCCGACCGACCTGTCGGAGGTCGCGGCGACCGTGCTGACGAACGTCGCGCGCCGCGAGCAGCCGAACGAGGTCACGGTGCACCGCGAGCTGACCCCGGGCACCACCCTCGGCGACCCGGTCCTGCTGGAGCACCTGGTGAGCAACCTGGTGGACAACGCGATCAAGCACAACTCCGACGGCGGCGAGGTCTGGATCCGCTCCGGCGTGCTGTCGGGGTACGCGACCGTCCAGGTGGAGAACACCGGCCCGCTCGTGCCCGCGTACGAGATCGAGCGGCTGTTCGAGCCGTTCCGGCGGCTGAACGCCGACCGGCTGGAGTCCGCCAAGGGCGCGGGCCTGGGGCTGTCGATCGTCCGCTCGGTGGTGCTGGCCCACCGCGGCCGCGTCTACGCCGCGCCCAGGCAGGGCGGCGGCCTGGTGATCACGGTCCGGCTGCCCCTCGCCTGAGCGCGCGGGGGCGGCCGGCACGGAACGGCGAGGGGCGGTGATCCGGCGGGGGCCGGATCACCGCCCCTCGTGCGTGGACGGAGCCGATCGGCCGCTCGGCGGCCGATCAGCCGTTGATCACCTGCTGACGGTGCCGAGCGCGTCCGGGCTGGTGTCGGAGAGGCTCGGCCGCCAGTCCCAGCGGATCGTCTTGAGTGACAGGACGTCCCCGCTGGTCGGGTAGAAGGTCACGTACCCGGCCGCGCACTTGTCCCCTTGGTTGATCATCGGGGTCTCCCGGAAGACCGCCTTGCCGGAGGCGGCAGAGCCGGAGATCGCCGTCAGCTTCGTGATGCAGGTGTCCTTGCCGTCCGGGTAGGTGTAGGTGGCCGTCCCGTACGTGTAGACGAGCGCGAACTTCGCGTTGAAGTTCCTCCGGTTGGCGGCCTTCACCGCCGGCTGCTGCGCGGGACCCGTCCACACGCCGACCATGCCGGTGCTGGTCGACCCGCCGGACGAGGTCGGCGGGTCGTACGTCGGACCGCTGAGCGTCGGACGCGGCGTCGGGGTGTCCTTGGCGGCGAGGGCGATGGCCACGATGACGATGACCGCGATCAGGACGAGCACGCCGCAGCCGATGCCGATCACGAGCGGAGCGTTCGACCCGCCGGACTTCGGCGGCGGGCCGTAGGCAGGCGGCGCGGGACGGTTCGGCGGGCCGTAGGCGGGCGGGCGCTGCCCCTGCTGCTGCTGCTGCGGCGGCGCGCCCTGGTACATCGCCATCGGCGGGGGCGTGATCTGCGGCGACGGGGTGGCCGGCCCGGCGCCGCCCTGACCCGGATAGCCGCCCTGTCCCTGGTACCCGCCCTGCATCGGCATGGGCGGAGGGGTGATCTGGGGACCGCCGCCGTACGGCGACGAGAGCGGGACCGGCGGCGCGGGCGGGGCGTCCAGCCGCGCGGCGATCCGGGTGCCCTGGTCGAGCAGCGCGTCGCCGCCCATCGCGCCGGCCGGGGTCGCGTTGACCGACTGGAGCAGCTGCAGCAGCAGCTGCGGCGCGGGCGGGCGCAGCCCGGCGTCCTTGGACAGGGCGCGCTGCACCATGTCGCGGACGGGCCCGGCGGGCACGCCGGACAGGTCCGGCTCCTCGTTGAGGATCCGGTTGATGATCACCGGCAGCGTCTCCGCCTCGAACGGGGACGTCCCGGTCGCGGCGAACACCATGGTCGCGCCCCAGGCGAAGATGTCCACCGCGGGCGTGAGCGGCGCGCCGGTGAGCTGCTCGGGCGCCAGGTAGCCGGGGGTGCCGACGACCATGCCCGTCGCGGTGACCGCGCTCTCCTGGGAGTTCACGGTGCGGGCGATGCCGAAGTCCACCACGCGCGGGCCGTCGCTCGCCAGCATGACGTTGTTCGGCTTGAAGTCGCGGTGCACGATCCCGGCCTCGTGGATCGCGGCGAGCGCGGTCGCGGTGCCGATCGCGAGCAGCAGCAGGTCCTCGGCGCTCATCCGGCCGCTGTGCGCGATCACGTCGTGCAGCGACGGCCCGTCGATGAACTCGCTGATCACATAGGGCTGGTCGGCCTCGACGTCGAAGTCGTAGACGCGGGCGGTGCACTGCGGGTCGACCTTGGAGGCCGCGGTGACCTCGCGGGCGAACCGCGCCCGAGCCGCCTTGTCGCTCGCCATCTGCGTGTGCAGCAGCTTGACGGCGACGTATTCCCCCGCCGGGGTGCGGCCGAGGAAGACCGCGCCCTGGCCGCCTGCCCCGAGCCGCCCGACGACCTCGTACTGTCCCAGTGCCCGCGGATCGCCCGGCTCCAGCGGAGCGGCTTCCGGCATCAGACCTCCCGTGACCCGCTTGTGTTGTGTGGCGCTGCACGATATCGCGTTAGGTCAGACGTTTCATCGACACGTTGGGTTCAGTGCCTGATCGCGGCATTCCTGGCGATATGCGGGACGGGTGGGGGTCTTGGGGGCCGGGTGTGTGAACCGGGGCGCGACCGGGTACCCGAGCGGTCCCGGAGGCCTTCGGGAGACGCGCCGGGCGCGCGCGGGGGCGGTCGGTGCGCGAGTGGGCGCGGAGAAGGATATGATCCGGCCGCCGTTGTTGCGCCCCGGGCGTCACGGCTCTGTTTCGCAGCGTGGCACCCGGCGGGTGGGTGACGTGCGCCACATCTTCGCGGTCCGGGACGGGTGATCGGTGTCACTCGTGAGAACGGTCGCGCCTCGTGTGGCACAGCTCACTGCCCGTGACAGAATTTCCCGCCCGGATCGGGCACAAGAACGGCCCCCCGAGCGTTAGATCCGCGCGACGGGGCGCATAAAGCATCGAGGGGGATGGAGACGAAGATGGCGACCGATTACGACAGCCCACGCAAGACCGACGACGACCTGAACGAGGACAGCCTTCAGGAACTTCAGGCTCGCCGCGCCGACAAGGCCGCGAGCATCATCGACGAGGACCTGGACGCCGGCGAGGTCGCCGAGCTGCCGGGCGCCGACCTGTCCAACGAGGAGCTGACCTTCCGGGTCGTTCCCCGGCAGGCCGACGAGTTCACGTGCACCCGGTGCTTCCTGGTGCACCACCGCAGCCAGCTGGCCACCGAGAAGAACGGCCAGCCGATCTGCCGTGAGTGCGCGGCCTGACGGACGGCCCGTTCCTCGACGGCCCGTTCCAGGGCCCGATCCCCGGCCCGGTCCCGGCCTGAACCACGGGCCGGCCGACAGGGCAGTTCCGATCCACGGGAGCCGCTGGTGAACGAGGTTCCGGAAGTCAACGAGCGGCGCGGTCCCTCCGGGGACCCCGCCGCCGCACCCGTGCCGGGCGCGGCCTCCGCCGCGCCGGGCGCACACCCGTCCTCTTCCGCGTCGCCGCACGTGCCGGGCCCCACGCCCGGCCGCGAGCGCGACGCCACGCCGGGTGGGACGTCCGACGCGACGTCCTCCGCCATGCCCGGCGACACGTCCGAAGGCACGTTCGGGGACGCCTCCGGCGTCCTGCCCGAGGGCACATCGAGTGCCCGGCCCGAGGGCACCTCCGGTGCCGTGTCCGGCGGCGCGTCCGATGCCGCGTCCGGCGGAGCTCCCGGCGGCACCTTCGACACCACCCCGGGCGGGACGCCCGGGCCGGACGGTCCGGGGACCGACCGGGAGATCGGGGAGCTGGTCGGCCGGCTCGCCGCCGACGAGGGGATGGACCGCGAGACCCGCGGACGCCTGCTCGCGCGGCTCGCCAGGCTCCTCGCGGGAAGCGCCCGCGCCGCGGGCGCCACGGGCGTCGCCCGCGGCCGCTGGCTGGCCGACCTGTTCACCGCCGTCCTCCCGCACGTGCCGATCCGCGACCGGGCCACCCTGGTGGCCCACCACCGCGGCCTCACCGGCGAGGCCCTCGCCGACAACATGGTCAAGGTCGCCGCGAACGCCACCACCGCCGTGGGCGCGGCGGGCGGGGCCCTGGCGGCCGTCGAGTTCGCCGCGCCTCCGCTGCTGCTGTCGGCCCCCGCGCAGCTGGCCGCCGAGACGCTGGTGGTCGCGGCGATCGAGGTGAAGATGATCGCCGAGCTGCACGAGGTCTACGACGTGCGGGTGCAGGGGTCCGGCACGCTCCGGGCCGCGCTGTTCGCGACGTCGTGGGCGCGCCAGCGCGGCCTCAACCCGCTGGAGGGCGGCTCGCTCACCGGCGCGCTCGGCGCGGCGTCCAAGGCGGCGCTGCGCAAGCGGCTGCTCCGCACCCTCGGACGCAGCCTGACCACGATGGGCCCGTTCCTGACCGGCGCCGCCGCCGGAGCCGCGCTCAACCGCACCGCCACCAAGAAGCTCGCCCAGGCCGTCCGCGGCGACCTGCGCAAGCTCGGCGCACCGGCCTCCGAGCTCCCCGGCGATCGCCCCGGCCTCCAGAACTGACCACCACCCCCAGGTCAAAGACGCGCAAAGAAAAGGACGGCCCGCCCGGCACCCCGGGCGGGCCGTCCTTTCACGTTCTCGGTCAGGCGAATTCGAGTTCGTCGGTGACGGAGTCGCGGCCGCAGAGCCACATGCCGAGGGCTTCGCGGGTGCCGCGGACGGTGGGGCCGTTCTTCGCGCTGGGCAGGGCGACCGGGTGGTGGCCGTCGGTCGGCTCCAGGCGGTGCCGCAGCACCCGCCGGTTCAGGAACATGCTGAGCTGGAGGCCCTCGCGGAAGATCGCGGAGGCGGTCCCGTCCGGGACGTTCCGGGTGAGACCGAGGCCGCGCAGGACGTCCTGGTGGTGGACGCCGAGGTCGCCGAGCAGGATCGGCGCGGCGATGCGGCTGGTGGTGCTGGGCTGGTCGGCCCAGTGCCGGGCCCACTCCATCAGGCGGTCGCGGGAGACCGCGCGGGCCCGGTCGGCCTGCGCCTGGTTGGCGTCGTTGACCTTCGGGCCGAACGGCAGGTACGAGGTGAGGAAGTAGTCGAGCCCGATCACGTGGCCGAGGACGTCGCGCGGGGCCCATTCGCTGCACAGGGTCGTCCCGGCGTCGAAGTCGTCGTCGGACAGGCCGGAAAGCGTCTCGATCAGCCGGAAGCGCTCGGCGCGCAGCTCGTCCTCGAAGGGCAGGCGGATCCGGTCCAGCAGCATCGTGGTCGATCCCTTCGTCGCCGGGGGACCGACCACGATACTGGACGGTTCGTCCAATGCCCCGCCGGGGCCCGCGTCAGGACTCGGCGCGCAGCTGGGCGGGCAGCTCGCCGGTGCCCTTGGACCACTGCCTGGCCGCCGCGCGGGTGGCGAGCAGCCGCGCGACCTCCACGCCCACGCCCATGACGACGGCCCAGGCGACGGCCTCGGTGAGCGCGACCTCCGGCGACTCGGGGTTGGCCGGCGGCTCCTTGCCCGTGCTCTTCTTCCACGCCATCGTGATGGCCTTCTTGGCGGCGAAGCCGCCCGCGAAGGCCGCGGCCCCGGCCAGCACCCGCCAGCCGATGTCGCCCTTGTCCGCCATCGAAACCTCCCAGTTCCTCTTCTCGTCCGACGCTATCGGACCCGCCCCGGCCCAAGAGCGCCGCAGGCCGCGGTGCGGCGCGCGGAAAACCGGACCGATCAGTTCGCGGTGGTCAATAGCATTGCGTCATGAACCTTCAGCCGCGTACACCGAGCGTCCCCTCCAAGCCCTCCCTGGACGGCCTGGAGGAGAAGTGGGTACGCCGCTGGGAGGACGACCGGACCTACCGGTTCGACCGGTCCCGTCCTGCGGACGAGGTCTACTCGATCGACACGCCGCCGCCCACGGTCAGCGGATCACTGCACGTCGGCCACGTGTTCTCCTACACCCACACCGACACGATCGCCCGGTACCGCCGCATGCGCGGTCAGGAGGTCTTCTACCCGATCGGATGGGACGACAACGGGTTGCCGACCGAGCGGCGCGTCCAGAACTACTTCGGCGTCCGGGGCGACGCGTCCCTGCCGTACGACCCCGCGTTCGAGCCGCCGGAGAAGCCGGACGCGAAGCGCCAGGTGGCGATCTCGCGCCGGAACTTCATCGAGCTGTGCGACCGGCTCACCGAGATCGACGAGAAGGCGTTCGAGGACACCTGGCGCCGCGTCGGCCTGTCGGTCGACTGGAGCCTGCTCTACACGACCATCGGCGAGGCCGCGCGGGCCGCGTCGCAGAAGGCGTTCCTGCGCAACCTGCGGCGGGGCGAGGCGTACCTGTCGGAGGCCCCGACCCTGTGGGACGTCACGTTCCGCACGGCCGTCGCGCAGGCCGAGCTGGAGGACCGCGAGCAGCCCGGCGCGTTCTACCGGCTGCGTTTCCACACGGGCGACCAGCTGCGTTTCCACGCGGGCGGCCGGCCCGTCCACATCGAGACGACGCGTCCGGAGCTGCTGCCCGCGTGCGTCGCGCTCGTCGCGCACCCGGACGACGAGCGGTACAAGGAGCTGTTCGGGACGACCGTCCGGACGCCGGTCTTCGGCGTCGAGGTCCCGGTCCTCGCGCACCGGCTGGCCGAGCCGGACAAGGGGTCCGGCATCGCGATGATCTGCACCTTCGGCGACGTCACCGACGTCGTCTGGTGGCGCGAGCTCGACCTGCCGACCCGCGCGGTCGTCGGCTGGGACGGCCGGTTCGTCGCCGAGCCGCCCGCCGGGGTCCCGGCGGAGACCTACGCGGAGCTGGCCGGGAAGACCGTCCACTCGGCGCGCGAGCGGATGCTCGAGCTGCTCGGCGAGTCCGGCGACCTTGCGGGCGAGCCCCGGAAGGTCGTCCGGGCGGTGAAGTTCTTCGAGAAGGGCTCCAAGCCGCTGGAGATCGTCACCACCCGGCAGTGGTACATCCGCAACGGCGGGCGCGGGCCGGAGCTGCGCGCCGAGCTGCTGGGGCGCGGCCGCGAGCTGGAGTGGTACCCGGGGTACATGCGCGCCCGGTACGAGAACTGGGTCGAGGGCCTGAACGGCGACTGGCTGATCTCCCGGCAGCGGTTCTACGGCGTCCCGATCCCGGTCTGGTACCGCCTGGACGAGTCGGGCGAACCGGTCTACGGCGAGCCGATCGTCCCGGCCGAGGACACGCTGCCGGTCGACCCGGCGTCCGACGTCCCGCCCGGTTTCACCGAGGACCAGCGCGGCAAGCCGAACGGGTTCACCGGCGACCCGGACGTGATGGACACCTGGGCGACGTCCTCGCTGACCCCGCAGATCGCGGGCGGCTGGGAGCGCGACCCGGACCTGTTCTCCCGCGTCTTCCCCTACAGCCTGCGGCCGCAGGGGCACGACATCATCCGGACGTGGCTGTTCGCGACGGTCGTCCGCGCGCACCTGGAGAACGGGTCGCTGCCGTGGAAGGCCGCCGCGCTGGCCGGATGGATCCTGGACCCGGACCGCAAGAAGATGTCCAAGTCCAAGGGCAACGTCGTCACTCCGATCGGGCTGCTCCAGGAGTTCGGTTCGGACGCCGTCCGGTACTGGGCGGCGAGCGGCCGTCCGGGCACCGACACCGCGTTCGACACCGGGCAGATCAAGGTCGGCCGGCGGCTCGCGATCAAGATCCTGAACGCGTCGAAGTTCGTCCTGGGCTTCGCCGAGCAGCCGCTGGACGAGGACGTCGACACCGAGGCGATCTGGTACCCGGGCGACCTGGCGATGCTGGCCGCGCTGCGCGGGCTGGTCGCCGAGGCGACCGAGGCGTTCGAGGCCTACGACTACGCGCGGGCGCTGGAGCGCACCGAGCGGTTCTTCTGGCAGTTCTGCGACGACTACCTGGAGCTGGTCAAGCAGCGCGCGTACGGATCGGACGCGAAGGCGGCGTCCGCGCGGGCGGCGCTGAACCGGGCGCTGTCGGTGCTGCTGCGGCTGTTCGCGCCGTTCCTGCCGTTCGTGGCGGAGGAGGTCTGGTCGTGGTGGCAGGAGGGTTCGGTCCACCGCGCCTCCTGGCCGACGCAGGACGAGCTGCCGGACGGCGGCGACGCGTCCCTGCTGGACGTGGCGGCCGAGGCGCTGCGCCAGGTCCGCAAGGCCAAGTCGGACGCGAAGGTCTCGATGCGCACCGAGCTGTCGCGGGCGTCGGTCACGGGCGAGCGAGCCGGTGACCTCTCCGCGGTCTCGGACGACCTCCAGGCCGCAGGCCGCATCGCGGAACTGGACCTGGACGGCTCGTCCGAGGGGCCGCTCACGGTCGCGGTGACCTTCGCCGAGACCGACACCGCCCCATAGCCGCGGGGTGACCGAACGGGGTTCGGGCGCTAGCGTAAGCGCGTACTGACACGCGTGGCGGCGGCCTCGTCGGGCCGGGCGCCGCGCGGGTCGTGTCGTCCCCCGGGAGGAGCCGCCCCGTGACGGATCTCGACGAGTACCGGAGCCGGGCGCGCGCCTGGCTGGCGGAGCGCACGGCCGATCTGCCGCCCGATCCGGGCCTGGCGGAGTCGCGCGCGTTCATGGCAGACCTGTACGACGCGGGCCACGTGGGGATCACGTGGCCCGCCGAGTACGGCGGACGCGGGCTGACGGCGGCCGAGGAACGCGCGTTCCAGCAGGTCGCGGCTGATTTCCCGCTGCCGGTCTCGGTGTTCGGGATCGGCCTCGGCATGTGCGGGCCGACGCTGCTGTCGCTCGGCACCGAGGAGCAGAAGCGCCGGTACGTCCGGCCGCTGCTGCGCGGCGAGGAGATCTGGTGCCAGATGTTCTCCGAGCCGGGCGCGGGCTCGGACGTGGCGTCCCTGCAGACCCGCGCGGTGCGGGACGGCGACCACTGGATCGTGGACGGCCAGAAGGTGTGGACGTCGGTCGCGCGGCAGGCCGATCTCGGGCTGCTCATCGCGCGCACCGACCCGGACGTCCCCAAGCACCAGGGCATCACGATGTTCGTCATCGACATGCACGCCCCGGGCGTGGACGTCCGGCCGCTGCGGGACATGACGGGCGAGTCGCACTTCAACGAGATCTTCTTCACCGGCGTCCGCGTCCCGGCGGAGAACGTGGTCGGCGAGGTGAACGGCGGCTGGTCGGCGGCCGTGACGACCCTGCTGCACGAGCGGGTGTCGATCGGGATGGGGGCGACCCGCACCGAGCGTCCGGCGTCGTTCGCGGCGCTGCGCACCGCCGCCCGCGAGCGCGGCCTGCTCGGCGAGCCGGGCGTCCAGGACCTGCTGCTGGACCTCTACCTGCGTGAACGCGCCTTCGACCTGCTCAACGCGCGGATGTCGCAGGAGGTGAGGGCCGGGATCCAGCCGGGCGCGCGCGGCTCGGTGAGCAAGCTGCTCCTGGCCGACCTGACCCTCGGGAGCGCCGACCTGGCGAGCGAGATCCTCGGCCCGGAGTGCCTGACCGGGGACGTTCCGATCGCGCGGGCGCTCGCCTGGGCGCCGGGCATGGCGCTCGGCGGCGGCACCAACGAGATCATGCGGAACATCATCGGCGACCGGGTGCTCGGCCTGCCGCGCGAGCCGCAGGTCGACCGGAACATCCCGTTCAAGGCGCTGAAGGTCGGCACGCAGGCGAAGGAGGACGGCGAGTGAGGCTCATCCCGACCGAGGAGCAGCGGGAACTGGCCGCGACCGTGCGGTCCTTCCTGGCCGACCGAGTGCCGATGAGGCGGGTCCGCGAGATCGCCGAGTCGGACGAGCCGTACGACCGGACGGCCTGGACGCGGCTGTCGTCCGAGCTGGGACTGGCCGGGCTCGCGGTGCCGGAGGCCCACGGCGGCTCGGGAGCCGGGTTCGGCGAGGTCGCGGCCGTCCTGGAGGAGTTGGGCGCGGCGCTGACGCCCGTCCCGTACTTTTCAGCCGTTGTCGCGGCGTCGTTGCTGGTCACGCTGGACGCCAAGGATCTGCTGCCCGGCGTCGCGTCCGGGGAGACGGTCGCGGTCGTCGCGCTTCCCGACGGCTCCGACGGCTCCGACGGCTCCGGCGGTGAGGCGCCGGTGGGGCGGATCGTCGATCGGGGGGAGTGGGTGCTGGAGGGCGCGGTCGAGCGGGTCCCGGACGGGCCGTCCGCCGACCTGCTGCTCGTCGCCGCCTCGACCGGGGAGGGCCGCCGGGGCGTCTTCGCCGTCACGGCGGACGCGCCTGGCCTCACCGTGACGCCGCTGGCCTCGTTCGATCTGACCCGCCCGCAGGCGCGGGTCGAGCTGGGCGGGGCTCCGGCGCGGCTGCTCGGGATGAACGAAGCGGGCGCGGCGTCCGACGCGGGCGCGGCGATCGACCGGACGGCGGACGTCGCGCGCGTGCTGCTGGCCGCCGAACAGCTCGGCGGCATGCGGCGCTGCCTGGACGTGATCGTCGAGTACGCCAAGCTGCGCGTCCAGTTCGGGCGGTTCGTCGGGTCGTTCCAGGGGGTGAAGCACAAGCTGGCGGACATGCACTGCGTCCTCGAACAGGCCGAGTCGGTCGTCCGGTACGCGGTGTGGGCGGCGGACGAGGCGCCGGACGAACTCCCGGAGGCCGCCGCGTTCGCCGCGTCCTTCATGGGCCGCGCCCACTTCCAGGTCGCCAAGGACCACCTGCTCCTGCACGGCGGCATCGGGTTCACCTGGGAGCACGACGCGCATCTCCACTACAAGCGCGCCAAGGCGGACGAGCTCATGCTCGGCTCCCCGCGCGCGCACAGAGCGCGGCTCGCCGAGGCCTTGGGCCTGACCTAGGCGTTCACGCGTTCACGCGTTCACGCGCTCAGCCGCTCAGGCGTAGACGCAGTGCGTGCCGGTGAAGATGGTCGGCATGCACTTGTTGCAGTGGATGCAGAGGGAGGGCGTCGCGGGCTCGGCCTTGATCCGGTTGATCAGGTCGGGCTCGCGCAGCAGTGCCCGCGCCATCGCGACGAAGGCGAAGCCCTCGGTCATGGCCAGGTCCATCGTGGCGCGCTCGGTGATCCCGCCGAGCAGGACGAGCGGCAGGTCGAGGGCGTCCCGGAAGCGTCGCGCCGTCCCCAGCAGGAACGCCTCCTCGTACGGGTAGGCGCGGATGAACCGCTTCCCGACGAGCTGGACGCCGAGCCGCTGCGGCTGCGGGAACGTCGCGGCGAACTCCTTGACCGGCGCGTCCCCGCGGAACAGGTACATCGGGTTCAGCAGGGAGCTGCCCGCCGTGAGTTCGAGCGCGTCGACCGAACCGTCCTCTTCCAGCCACTTCGCGACCTGGACGCTCTCGTCCGGGCGGAGGCCGCCGCGGACGCCGTCGTCCATGTTCAGCTTGGCGAGGACGGCGACGCGGTCGCCCACCTCGTCCCGGACGGCCCGCGCCACGGCCCGCGCGACCCTCGCCCGGTTCTCCAGCGACCCGCCGAAGCGGTCCTCGCGCCGGTTGATCCGCGGACTGAGGAACGAGCTGGCGAAGTAGTTGTGGCCGAGGTGGATCTCCACGGCGTCGAAGCCCGCCTCGATCGCGAGCCGCGCGGCCGTCGCATGGGCGTCCGTGATGCGCTGGATGTCCTGTTCGGTCGCGCGCCGGGTCCTCTGCAGGCTCTGCGGGTTGAACATGCCGACCGGCGCGAGCGACGGCACCCGGTTGGAACGGCTGTTGGCGACCGGTCCAGCGTGTCCGATCTGCGCCGACACCGCCGCGCCCTCCGCGTGGACGGCGTCCGCGAGCCGCCGCAGCCCGGGGACGGCCTCGGGACGCATCCAGATCTGGTTCCGCTCGGTGCGTCCCTCGGGTTGGACGGCGCAGTACGCGACCGTCGTCATGCCGACGCCGCCCGCGGCGTGCCGCCGGTGGAACTCGACCAGGTCGTCCGAGACCAGCGCCCCCCGGCTCATCCCCTCGAACGTCGCGGCCTTGATGATCCGGTTGCGCAGGGTTAGCGGCCCCAGCCTCGCGGGCTCGAACACCTCGGGCACGGTCGTGGGCACGGTCGACTCCTCACAAGGTCGTCAGAAGGTCATCGCGGACGGGTGGCCGTCCGGGCGCATGGCCGCGTCGGTGCCGCCGTCCACGTACAGGACGGCGCCGGTGGTGAACCGCGCCTCGGGCCGGAGGAACTGGTGCACCCAGAACGCGATGTCCTCGGCCTCGCCGAAGACCCCGAGCGGCATCGGGGTGGGGAACTCGTCCGGGTCCTGCCCGGCCGCGTCGCCCAGGGAATCCGTCATCAGCGGCGTCAGCACCGCGCCGGGCGCGATCGCGTTGAGCAGGACGCCCTGTCGCGCCCATTCGGGGGTCACGGCCGTCCGCCGGACCCAGTGCGCGACGGCCAGCTTGGACGTCGTGTAGGCGGTGATGCTCGGCGCGAAGGCGAGGATCTCGGCGGGCATGGCGGCCTGACCCGCGCGGGCCCGGTCGCGCGCGCCGTCCTCGTCGCCCGCGAGGGCGAGCGCGGCCAGTTCGTCGTCCACGAGCGGGACGGTGCTGGCCGAGTTCGAGCTGATCACGACCGCGCGGCCCGCGCCGGACGCGGCGAGCGCCCCGCGCAGCCCGTCCAGCAGCACGACCGGGCCGAAGTAGTTGATCGACATGACCGCCGCGGCGTCCGGGACGCTCGGGCCGACCCCGGCGATCGCGGCGACGCCGTCGAGGCGTCCGCCGCTGAGGGAAAGGACCTCCTCGACCGCGTGGGCGCGTCCGCCGGGGGTGCCGAGGTCGGCGATCACGGACGCGTCGCGCAGGTCGACGCCGATGACGGTGTGCCCGGCCCGTTCCAGCAGCGCGGCGCTGGCCGCGCCCATCCCGGACGCCGATCCGGTGACGGCGAAGGTGCCCATGGCCCGCCCTTTCGGTATCAGTACGTGAAGGACAGGTGTTTGATGCCGTTGATGAAGTTCGAGTAGAGGCGGTCGGGTTCGCCCTCGGCGCGGATCGTCGGGACGCGCTCGAACAACTCGCGGAACATGACGGTGATCTCGCGCCGGGCCAGGTTCGCGCCGAGGCAGAAGTGCGGGCCGGGGCCGCCGAACCCGACGTGCGGGTTGGGGGAGCGCAGGATGTCGAAGCGGTCCGGCCGCTCGAAGACCGTCTCGTCCCGGTTCGCCGAGTTGTAGAAGAGCAGCACCTTGTCCCCGGCGCGGTACCGGTTGCCGTTCATCTCGTGGTCGCGGGTCAGCGTCCGGCGGAACTGGATCACCGGCGTCGCCATCCGGACGATCTCCTCGACCGCGCCCGCGATCCGGCCGTCGAAGTCGTCCAGCAGCAGCGCGCGCTGGTCGGGGTTGTCGGTGAGCAGCTTCAGTCCGTGCGCCATGGCGTTCCGGGTCGTCTCGTTGCCCGCCACCACCAGCAGGATGAAGAACGAGCCGATCTCCTGGTCGGTCAGGGACTCGCCGTCCACGTTCGCGGTGACCAGCGCGGACACCAGGTCGTCACCGGGCTCGCGGCGGCGGCGCCGGGCCAGCTTCATCGCCATGTGGTTCAGCTCGTACCCGGCCGCCAGCCCGGCGGCGAGTCCGTACAGGACGCCGCTGCGGGTGACCCCCGTCCGGAGGAACTCGCGTCCGCCGGTGTATTCGGGGTCGCCGATGCCGAGGATCACGTTCGTCCGGTCGTAGACCATCGCCCGGTCGGCCTCGGGGATGCCCATCATGTCGCAGATGACCTGCACCGGAAGGCGTGCGGCGACGTCGGTGACGAAGTCGCCCGGGGCCGGGCCGCGGGCGAGCAGGCCGTCCACGATGCGGCGGGCGCTCGCGCGCAGGTCCGCCTCGGTCCTGGCGAGGACGCGCGGGGTGAACGCCCGGGACACGATCCGGCGCAGCCGGGCGTGCCGCGGATCGTCCATGTTGATCATCGAGCCGAAGTAGCGGGCCAGGTATCCGGGCAGGTCGGCGATGCTGTTGGAGCACGGCTCGCTGCTGAACACCTCGGGCGTCCGGCTCGCCTCCACCACGTCCGCGTGCCGGACGAGCGCGTGGTAGCCCGCCCCGTGCCTGATGAACGGCAGCTTCAGCTCGCGGTAGAACCTCGGCCTGTCCAGCCGTCTGAGCTCGGCGAACGCCGCCTCGCGGGCGGCCGGGGGCCGGGCCCAGAAGGCGAGGTCGGACAGGTCGGCGTCGTGCGCGGTGGCCGTCGTCATCCAGCACCCCCGAAAACCCGAGTCGCGTTCGGTTCTCTCTATCGAACTCGGGTCCCGGGGGTCCCGTCAACAGGTCGCCGTCACCCGGCGGCCGCCTTCCCGCCCGCTCAGGCCGCGGGGGCGAGGACGGTGCGGCGAAGGACCGTCCGCTCCACGGCCGTCCAGGACGCGGACGTCAGCAGGTAGACGCCGGCCGCGAGCGGCACGAACGCCGCGAAGACCACCGTCCCGAGCGACAGCAGGCGCATCCACATGTTGGGCGCGTGCCGGGACGACCACCAGGCCACCGCCGCCAGCGCCACCAGCAGGCCCGCGAACACCAGCCCGGCGGGCGTGAACAGGCCCGCCCCGGCGACCGCGACGAGGTTCTGCCCGAGCGGCGCCGAGAACAGCGTGTGCGCGAGCAGGACGTTCTGGTGCCCGGCGACCACCGCCGACCGGAACAGCGTGTACATGACCATGAAGAACGGGAACTGGAGCACCATCGGGCCGAGGCCGGTCAGCGGCGACGCGCCCTCCCGCTCGTACAGCGCGGCCGTCTCCCGCCGCAGCCGCTCGGGGTCGCGCCGGTGCCGCTCGCGCAGCCGCGTCAGCTCCGGGACGAGCGCGGCGCGGGCCCGCTCGCCGCGCGCCGCCCGCACCGCGAGCGGCAGCAGCAGGGCCCGGACGGCCAGGGTGAACACGATGATCGCGAGGACGGCGGCGAGGCCGCCCGCGATCGGCTCGAAGACCAGGGTCAGCCCTTTGACCAGCGCATACGCGCCGTCCACGGGCATGTCGAACAGGGACAAGGCTTTTCTCCAAGGCTTGACGGGACGATCAGTGCGAGAGCCTGATCGCCCGTCCCGGGGCCCTGGGGCGCGGCCGTCCGGCCGCGTCGGGATCGCGTTGGGGAAGGAACGCCGTGCGTTGCGTCCGGTCGCGCAGGGTCGTCCGGACGCGTCCGACCACCGGTGCGCCGTCGGCCCGGACGAGGGCGGTCGCGGCGAGCACCACCAGACCGGCGACGGCCGCGAGCGACGCCACGACCACCAGCCGCGGCAGATCACCGCCCGAGGCGCCCGAAGCGCCCGCGAGCAGTACGGCGGGCAAGACGATCAGCCACACCAGAAGGTGCGGCAGCCGCGCGCCCATGTCCCGCCTCATACCGGAATGGACGCGCCGCCCGCTTCGCCGGTTCCCTGACTCATCTCACCAAGAGCAAAGTCGCGGCGGCGAGGACGGACAGGGCCGTGACGTTCTTGACCCACGCCATCCGCGCGGCGATCAGCGCGTCGCGGTCGCGGGAGCGGGCCCAGTAGGTGAGGGCCGCGCTCAGCGCCCGTCCGGCGCCGAACGCCACGCCCGCCAGCAGCGTCGCCGGGGCGCTCATGTGCGCGAGCAGCAACCCCAGAGCCAGGACGTACGGGGACGAGGCCGACACGTACGTCCGGACGCCGGTGCCCATCTCGAAGCCGAACTGGAGCGATCCTGTGCGCAGCCGGTGCATCAGCACCTCCTGCGGGATCTGCCGCGAGTTCTGCGGCAGCGGCAGCCGGATCAGTCCGGCCTCGCGCGCCGCCGCGACCGCCGCGACCAGCACGGTCAGCACCGCGCGCGCCGTCGCCGGGACGGGCGCCGCCAGCCCGGACACCAGCCAGACCACTCCGGCGCTCAGCGCGCCCCCGAGCACCAGCCCGAGGGAGAAGACGGCCAGGACCTCGCCCTGCCGTATCGGGGCCCGCCAACCTGGCGAGAACAGCACGGATTCGCTGTTACGCGTTCAAACCGATCCGGACAGCGCGAACCCGGCCAGGGCCCCGACCGCCGCCCAGCACATCACCGTGGCGGAGAGCGCCGCGGCGGCGACCGCCAGCAGCGCCAGGACCGTGACCGGCAGCAGCGGCTCGGTCAGGCCCCGGCGCAGCCGTCCCGCCGGGAGGGCGGTCAGTTGTAGCACGCCACCGCCTTGCGGCAGATCGTCTTGTACCAGTTCCCGCGCGCGGACTTCTTCCAGCCGTCGTGGCACCGCCAGGTGACGCCCTTGCGGCAGTTCCCGCAGCTCTTGGACACCTTCCAGAGCCAGCCGTCCCACTTGCCGCCGTAGCACTGGTTCGGCCGCAGCTTGTAGCGGTGCGGGTCGGACACGCCGGACCGGTGGTAGCCCTTGTACTTGCCGCTCGTCCGGCAGCACACCGAGCACACCAGGCTCGGCCCGCAGCCCGGCGAGCACCCGACGCTCGGCTCACCGGGCGGGCAGTGCGGATAGATGTCGTAGTAGCCGCTGCTCAGGCTGTACCCCTCGGCGAGCGCCTGCCGCGCGGGCGGCAGCACCCCGATCGCGTTCAGCCCGGCCGTGGCCCCGGCCGCGGCCATCCCCGCCAGCAGCCCGCGCCGGGCGGGCCGGAACCGCGGTCCCTCGTCGGACGCCGGGCGGCGGCGCACCCGCTCGGTTCCGGACGGACGCGGCCCGCGCAGCGGCGGGACGTCCTCGAGCTCGATCATCGCGCACCTCCGACACTCTCGGGTTGCAGCAGTTCACGCAGCGAGTCGGGCGATCCGACCGGGGCCGCCCGGCCCACCCGCCCGTCCTCCGTCAGCACCACCGCGAACGGGGTGGCGGGGACGCGGTAGTCGTCGAACAGCCCGTCGACCTCGTTCGCCAGGACGGTCACGCCGGGCGCGGCCGCGACCGGCGCGGGGCCCGCGAAGACCGCCCGCAGCGGCGGCTCGGCCAGCGACAGGACCTCGTCGCAGACGCCGCAGTCGCGGTCGAGGAAGAGCACCAGGCCGGGGCCGAGCCGCTCGAACCCGGGCGCCGCGGCGCCGGTCTCCGGGCCCGTCGCGGGCCGCGCGGGGGCGGTGCGGCCCGTCCCGGCCAGCGCGTGCACCTGCCGGATCAGGCCCGCCACCACCAGGGCCAGCAGCAGGATCGCCACCCACGACAGCAGCAGCGCACTGGTCTGAAAACTCACCCGAGGCTCCCTTCAGAGGTGTCCATGGCACGGGGGAGGGTCCACAGGAGCACCGCGAGGGCGGCTCCGGCGACGATTCCGGTGGCCGTCGTGGCGCCCGTCGCGGGCGGCGACGCCAGGGCCCCGCCCAGGGCCAGGACGGCCAGTCCGGCGGCCCGCGCCACGACCCACACCGACATCGGCGTCGAGAGATCGCCGCCGCAGCCGCAGGGGACCCTGCGGCCGGATCTCGTCCGGGTCACGTACGCCGCGTAGGCCGCGTAGACGGCGAAGAGGACGGCCGCGGCGGCCAGGGCGCCGCGGGTCAGTTCCGTCCGGCGGAGGGCCAGGCCCATGAGGAGCGCGCCCAGCGCCCCGACCTCGGCCGTCACCGCCAGGGACGCCACGCTCGGCGCGAGCCGGGACGGGACCGTCCCCTGCGCCCGGAGCGCCGCGCCCAGCGACCGTCCGCGCAGGTGGCCGGCCAGGGACAGGACGAGGACGAGCGGGACGGCGACGGCGCCGGTCAGGGCGGCGAGTCCGGCCATCAGCGGACCGCTTCGACCGACAGCGACGCGAGCCGCCCCGGGACGCGCCGGACCTGGTCCTCCTCCGGCAGGACGGTCACCAGCAGCCGGCTCAGCGCGAGTAGGAAGTAGGGGCCCTGGCCGTCCACGGTGTCCTGGAAGAGCTCGCCGCCCGCCACGGACGCGCCGCGCCAGCCCGGCAGCCGCTTGCGCGTCTGGGAGGTCAGCGCGGTGATCTCCAGCAGGCCGAGGCCGGGCACCTCCTTCACCAGCTCGGCGGGCTCGGGGATCGCCACGTGCCGCGCGGCGGGCGCGACGCTGATCCCGTCGTCGTGCTCGGTCAGCCGCAGCCCGGACAGGAACGCCACGGCGTCGGCCGGGCGGCCGCCGTAGAGGTGGGTGAAGACCGCGAAGCGGCGGCCCTCCCACACGGCGGCGAGGGCGACGTCGCGCTGCCCGGTGTCGGGGTCGCGGACGGGCGCCGCGTGCCCGATCCGCAGCCTGCCGCCCTGGACGCGGTACTCCTGCTCGAAGCGGCCGACGCCGATGTCCTCGGCCCAGGCCATCGCGTCCGGCCGGGTTCCGCCGGAAATCTCGTGGAGGCGTCCGCCCGCGGTGACCCGGGTGACCGAGGTGAACGGCCTGCCGAGGTCGTGATCGCCGCTGAGCCGGACGCGGGTGCCGTCAAGGGATCGGTGGATGACCTGGTGTCCCACGGTTCGTCACCTTTCGCCGGAAAGCCCGCCTTTGGGACGGAATGAGCGCGCCGTGACGGAGATCACAATACGTGTGCATTCCGGCCTGGAGAGGTAAACGTGCCGGAAGTGGTCATGAGGAAGAGCCGGTAAATTGAGGTCGTGAACCGCTCCCATCTGACCGTCCCGCCAGCCGGAACGCCCGTGCCCCAGCCCCATCCCGACGCGCCCCTCGGGGAGCCGCTCGGCCCGCACTACGAACAGTGCTTCGGCTGCGGCCCCGGCCACCCGACCGGCCTGCACCTTGCGGCCGTGAGCGAGGACGGGCTCGGCGTCTCGGCGAAGTTCACGGTCGGCGACGTCCACCAGGGAGCCCCCGGTCTCGCGCACGGCGGCGTTTTGGCCACGGCGATGGACGAGGCGCTCGGTATGGTCGTCTGGCTGCTCCGTAAGCCTTATGTGACCGGCCGCCTGGAGACCGACTACGTGCTCCCGGTGCCGGTGGGTACCACCCTGTACATCCAGACCCGCTGCACCGGCGTCGTCGGGCGCAAGGCGTATCTGGAGGCCGAGGCCCGGATGGACGCGCTGGACGGCCCGGTCGCGGTGCGCGCGGCGGCGCTGTTCGTCGAGGTCCCGGTGGCCCACTTCGAGGAGCACGGCGACGGCGTGGGCGGCATGGAGGGCACCGATGTCGGCCGCCGGGTCAATCCCTGACAAGGGGGCCCGCGCCGGCGGAGGCCTGATCAGAGCGGGCGCCGGCGAGCGGCCCGGACGAGAATGGAGCGCGCAGTGAGCGTGGACGTCCTGTTGAAGCGGCTCGACCCCGGGCTGCCCGCGCCCTCGTACGCGCACGCGGGCGACGCGGGCGCCGATCTGTTCGCCGCCGAGGACGTGGACCTCGCGCCGGGCGAGCGCCGGGTCGTCCCGACCGGGGTGGCGATCGCCCTTCCCGACGGTTACGCGGCCTTCGTCCACCCAAGGTCTGGTTTGGGCGCTAAGTTTGGGGTGACCATCGTCAACGCACCCGGTACGGTCGACGCCGGCTACCGGGGTGAGATCAAGGTGACCCTGCTGAACACCGACCAGCGTGCCGCCGTCCGGCTGCGGCGCGGGGACCGCATCGCCCAGCTGGTCGTCCAGCGGGTGGAGCACGCGGTCTTCCACGAGGTCGCAGAACTTCCCGGATCGTCCCGCGGAGCGAACGGTTTCGGCTCCACGGGCGGTTTCGCGGATATCCAGCACAGTCGAGAAGGAGTGTGAGTCGTGGCTTTTGGACGTCGCCGGCGGGACGACGAGCCCGCGAAGGGCCCGGAGAACGCCGCCGAGGAGGCCGTCGAAGCCGCTGAGGCCGAGGCCGAGGAGGCGACCTCCGACGGGGAGGGCGCCAAGGGCGGTCCGTGGGACTCCGAGGACTCCCACCCCGAGATGCAGCGCCTGGACTTCGGCGCCATGCAGATCCCGGTCGCGCCGGGCCTCGGGTTCCAGGTGAACTTCGAGGCCACCCAGGTGGACGAGGAGGGCAACCCGCTGGACGGGCGGCCCGTCGCCGTCCTCGTCCAGTACGAGGAGAGCGCGATGCAGCTCCAGGTGTTCGCGGCGCCCAAGCGCAGCGGCATCTGGGCCGAGGTGCGGCGCGAGACCGGCCAGGACATCACCGAGAACGCCGGTGGCCAGGTCCAGGAGGTCGAGGGCCCGTTCGGTGACGAGCTGCTGGCCATGGTGCCCGCGGCCCTGACCGAGGAAGTCCTGGCCGAGATGCCGGACGAGGTCAAGGAGCAGATCCCCGCCGAGTTCATCGAGCAGGGCTGGGCTCCGCAGATCATCCGGTTCGTCGGTGTGGACGGCCCGCGCTGGTTCCTCCAGGCCGTGGTGCAGGGCGCCGCGATCGAGGACGAGGAGCAGTGGCAGGTCCTCGAGGACGTGCTGAGCGGCGTGGTCGTCGTCCGCGGCGACTCCCCGATGCCCCCGCGCGAGCTGCTGGAACTCCAGATCCCGAAGGAGTTCCAGGAGGCCGCCGAGGAGGAGTCCGAGGAGAACGGCGAGACCTTCAACCCGTTCGAGCGCGGCCCGGAGATCACCGAGGTCCGCTGACCCGCACGGTCGCAGGGAAGGCCCGTCGCGCGCGCGGCGGGCCTTCCGCATGTCGTGACCCTCACCTGGCCGCCCCCGGCCGTCCCCCTGCGGAGACTTGCCCGGACGGCCTTTCCGAGGGTCAATCGGGTCATGTCGAAGCGCACTCGCAAGCGTCGCTGCCGGAAGCGGAACAAGTCGAACAAGGGACGCCGCCCCTGCGCCCGCCACTGACCCCGTCCACTGCGCTGGGCTTGTCCACGGCGCTGGCCTCGTTCAGGGCGCTGGGCCCGTCCACGGGACCGGCCTCGTCCACCGCGCCGGATCGGGCCATGGTCCTGATCAAGGGGACGCCCGCGGCCAGCGCGGCTCCGGCGAGACCGGCGCTCACCCATACGGGCGCCCGGTAGCCGAGGCCGCCGTCCACGGCGAGCCCGCCGAGGACGGGACCGACGACCGCGCCCACGTTGAGCGCGGCCGTCGCGAACGCGCCGCCCATGGTCCGCGCGTCCGAGGCCGCGTAGAGCGCGCGGGCGATCAGCGTCGAGCCGACGCCGAATCCGAGCGCGCCCTGCGCGAACACCAGCGGGACGACGACCGCCGGGACGTCCGTGAACGCCGCGAGCGCGACCCACCCGGCGGCTAGCGCGATACCGCCGCCCGCCAGGACTGTCCGGGGCCTGGTGTCGGCGAGCCGTCCGGACGCGCTGACCCCGGCGAACGCCCCGAGCCCGAACACCATGAGCAGCGCCGGGACCCAGCCGTCCCCGAACCCCGCGACCCGGGTGACCAGCGGCGCGAGGTAGGTGAAGGCGCAGAACGTCGCGCCGTTGACCAGCGCGCCCACGCCGAGGACGAGCAGCACGTCCGGGCGGCGCAGCACCCGCAGCTCTGCCCGAAGCGCCGTCCCCTCCGGGGAGCTCGGCTCGGGGGACGTGTCGTCCGGGACGGACGTCATGATCGCGACGAGGGCGGGCGCGGAGACCAGCGCCACGGCCCAGAACGCCGCGCGCCACCCCCACAGGTGGCCGAGCAGGGCCCCGGCCGGGACGCCCGCGACGCACGCGAGGGTGACGCCGCCGAGGAGTGTCGCGGTCGCGCGGCCCTTGGCGTCGGGCCGGACCATGGCGACCGCCGCAGCGACGGCGACCGAGAGGAACCCGGCGTTCGCGAGCGCGGCGATCACGCGGGTGACCAGCAGCACCGCGAAGCTGGAGGACAGCGCCCCGGCCACGTGGACGGCCAGGAACGCGGCGAGGAACAGCAGCAGCGCCCGGCGGCGCGGCCAGCGCCGGGCGAGGGCCGCCATCAGCGGCGCGCCGACGATCATTCCGGCGGCGAACGCCGAGGTGAGGGTCCCGGCGGTCCCGACCGGGACGCCGGTGTCGCGGGCGAGGTCCGGGAGCAGCCCGGACAGCATGAATTCCGATGTCCCCTGCGCGAACACGGCCAGCGCGAGGACATAGAGGGCGAACGGCACGACGACTCCGTCATGAAGGCATGCGAAACGTACGGAAGCGGAAGGGCCGTGAGAACGGCCACCGCAGGGAGCCCACACCCCGAAACCGACCAAGTCCACGAGCACGCGAACGACGCAAGTACGCGACGACGCAAGTACGCGAACGCCGCGAACGTACGAACGACGCGAGTGCGCGAACGACGCAAGCACGCGAACGACGTGAACGTGCGAACAGCGCGAACGTGCGAACGGCGTGAGTGCGCGAAGGCGCACGAATGCCGAAGGCGCGCGAGTGCGTGATGGTGGTGGGGCTGGGGTGTGGGCGAGCGGAGTGCTCTGCGCGGTGGTCAGAGGCCGGGGCGGCTCAGGTGTGAGCGGCCGCGCCGGTCAGTGGGTGATGGCCACCGCGGTCGGTGGCCTGCGTCTTGACGCCTCGGGAGAGGACACGAGGTCACCCTATGCCAGGCGCTCGAGCGTCGTCATGTCGGTTTCGTCCAGTTCGAGGCGGACGGCCGCCATGTTCTGCTCCAGGTGGGTGAGCGACGCCGTGCCCGGAATCTGCACGAGGGTGGGGGAGCGCGTGAGGCCCCACGCGAGGGCGACCTGGTAGACCGTCGCGCCGTACCGCAGCGCGACCCTCCGCAGGCCGTCGTCGGCGAGGCGCACGCGCCCGCCGCCGAGGGCCGAGTGCGCGACGTAGATCACCTTCGCCTCGGCGCACTCGTCCACCAGGGGCGCGTCGCTCTGGTCGAGGACGCCGAACCGGTTCTGGACGGCCGCGACCGGCGCGACCGCCCGCGCCTCGGCGAACTGGGCGCGCGTGACGTCCGCGACGCCGATCCCTCGGACGAGCCCCTGGTCGCTCAGCTCCGCGAGCTGCGCGAAGCGGTCGGCGAGGGACTCGTTCGGGCGTCCGGACTGCAGGTAGACCAGGTCCAGGACGTCCAGGTCCAGCTCGGCGAGGTTCTGCTCGACGACGGCGCGGACGTCCTGGCCCGGCCCGACCTTCGTCGCGAACGTCAGGCCGTCCGGGTAGGGGCGCAGGGCGCGGCGGAGGATCTCGTTCGCGCGGCTCGTCCCACGCGAGTAGAACGCGGCGGTGTCGATGTGCGTCACGCCCAGCTCGACGGCCCGCCGCGCCACCGCGACGGCCGTCGTGTGGTCCACCGGGAGCCGTCCCGGCATTCCGGGCAACCGCATGGCGCCCAGGCCCAGGCGGCCGGCGTCATGCCTCGGCCGCCCGGTGCCCCCGCGCCGGAATCCGCCCCCCATGGACGACATTCTCCCAGCATGCTGGGCCGTTCGTCGCTCCGTCCACCCATCAGGGCATGGGTGGGGGCTATCCGACCTTCTGTCCGGTGGCCGCGGCGCGGTCGATGTCCTCGGTGCGGTAGCTCAGTTCGGGGATCTCGGCGAGCCGGGACGGGTGGACCTGGTCGCCGAGGCCGTAGAACTGCTGGAAGCTCATGATCAGGGGACGCCACAGGTCCGGGTCGATGCGGTTCTCGTGGCCCTCCATGGTGATGGACGGGTGCACGTGGACGCGCTGCACGCGGGTCTCGACGACCATGCCCCAGCCGCCGAGGTCCTCGGCGAGCGGGCGCGTCCTCTCGACGACCGCCTCCATCGTCACCGGGCACTCGGCGACGCGCGGCGGCCGGACGGTCTCGGAGTCCACCGGGGTCAGCCCCGAGACGCCGAACTTGTCGCGGACGTGCCGGTAGCCGCGCTCGGCCCTGGCCTCCGACATCGGGTCCGAGCCGGTCGTCTTGGCCAGCCGGTCCACGGCGCCGACCTGGCCGGTGGACGGGAGGTTGATCGTGATCTCGCCGGTCGCGAGCACGTTCTGGCAGGTCTTGGACGAGGTGCTCATGCCCAGCACGCACCGCCATCCCAACCAGAAGGCCGAGGACATCGGCGCGAGGTTCGGGTGGCCGTCATGGTCGGTGGTGCCGAGCAGGACCACAGGGGTTCCGAAGTACAGAATGGATGGTTCGATGCCGATGTGCTCCATGCGCCCAGCATGGAGGGGACCCCGTCCGGTCGCTGGCGGTAATCCGACGCCGCGTTATGCCGTGGTCGACGGTCGACGGTCGGCGGCGAAGTCAAGAGCGGTGCTCTCGAAATTGTCTGCCGCTCTTTTCCATGCCAGACTCGGGGTATGAACGCGAGCCGCACCGCCAGGGAACGGGCCAGGGCCGAGCTCACTCGGGAGATCAAGGAGGAGGCGCGGCGACAGCTGGCCGCGTCGGGCGCGCCAGGGCTGTCGCTGCGCGCGGTCTCGCGCGAGCTGGGCATGGTCTCGTCCGCGCTGTACCGCTACTTCCCGAGCCGGGACGAACTGCTCACCGCGCTGATCGTGGACGCCTACGACGCCGTCGGCGAACGCGCCGAGAAGGCCGACCGGGACGCCGCCGGGGACGGCTTCCGGGCGCGCTGGCGGGCCGTCTGCCACGCGCTGCGCGACTGGGCGGTCGAGCATCCGCACGAGTACGCGCTGATCTACGGTTCGCCGGTGCCCGGCTACTCCGCCCCCGAGGACACGATCGGTCCCGCGACGCGCTTCCCGTTCGTCCTGATCGGCATCGCGCAGGACGCGGCGGTCGCCGGAGGCCTCGCCGCAGGTGGCCCCGTGCCCACCGGACGGCTCGCCGGGCAGCTCCAGGGGATCTCCGACGCGGGCGCGCCGGACGTCCCGGCCACCGCGATGGCCCGTCTCGCCGCGCACTGGTCGCAGCTCACCGGCATGATCGGCTTCGAGCTGTTCGGCCAGTTCGCCAACACCCTCGACCCGGCCGACGACTTCTTCGCCTTCAGCGTGGACCGCATGGCCGACGACCTGGGCCTTCCCGCCTAGGGCGGGTGGACGGCCACCGTCCGCCGCAGCTCAGCGGGGGCGGGCGGCGGACGGGTCCGCGTCGCCGAGCTCGATGCGGTAGCGGAAGTCGATGTTCGGCGAGCCGAGCTTGGACGGGCGGACCGCGCCGTCCAGGGCCATGCCGTGGCGCTCGTAGAACGCGCGGGCGCGGGTGTTCACGTCGAGCACCCACAGCACCAGTGCGGGGACGTGCGCCGGGACGGCCTCGATCGTCCGGCGCATCAGGGCCGTCCCGATGCCGCACCGCCAGCTGGCCGGGCCGAGGTACAGCATGTACAGCTCCCACGCGCGGCCGGAGTCGAGGTCGTCGTCGCGGGGCGGGCCGGAGGCCGCGAACCCGGCGACCTCGCCGTCCACGTCCGCGACGAGGACGGTGAGGTCCGAGCCGGGCGCGGTGCGCTCCCGCCAGCCGTCGATCCACTGCGTCCAGTGGAGGGCGTCGAGCTCGGCGTCCGGGACCGCTCCGCGGAAGGCCGTCTGCCAGGCGGTGACGTGCACTTTCGCGATGGCCTCGACGTCCTCGGATGTGGCGTGACGCACGTTCATGGAGTTGATCATGCCCGATTCGGGCCCTTGCAACGTCGGTTCTAGCGGACGCCGCGCGGGCGGAACTGGACGCTGATGCGCGGCCCCAGCGGGCGGGCCGACTTCGGGACGGCGTGCTCCCACGTCCGCTGGCAGCTGCCGCCCATGACGATCAGATCGCCGTGCCCGATGTCGTGGCGCAGCGTCGGCCCGCCCCCGCCCGCCGGACGCAGCAGCAGCGGACGCGGCGTGCCGAGCGACACGATCGCGACCATCGTGTCCTCGGTGCTCCCGCGCCCGATGCGGTCGCCGTGCCAGGCCACGCTGTCGTGCTCGTCCCGGTACAGGCACAGGCCCGCCGTCCGGAACGGCTCGCCGAGTTCCTCGCGGTAATGGGCGCTGAGCCGGTCGCGCGCCTCGTCCAGGACGGGATCGGGCAGCGGATCGGTCTCGCCGTAGTGCGCCAGCAGGCGCGGCACGTCCACGACGCGCTCGTACATCCGCCGCCGCTCGGCCCGCCACGGGACGTCCGTCATCAGCCGCCCGAACAGCGCGTCCGCCCCCGCCAGCCACCCCGGCCGCAGATCGACCCAGGCCCCGTGGGCGAGCGGCGTCCGCCGCACGTGCGCGCCCAGCTCACGCGGCCCGCCCTCGGCTCCGACGTCCAGCAGCGATCCCTGGAACACACCGTTCATGCGCCCAGCTTATCGAACTCATGTTCGACTTCGGTGAATTGGGGGTGCGGTGGGACGGTGGCCTGTCCGACCATGCGGGGATGGACTCCGTGCGGATCAGACCCATGACCTCGGATGACCTTCCCGCCGCCGAACGCGTCACCGCCGCCGCCTTCCTGGAGCTCGACCGGCTGAACAGGCGCTGGGACGACCCGGAGCCGGAGCCGTTCGACGAGGCGGACGGCCGGCGCTGGAAGGAGAAGATCGGCGTCCTGATCGCCACCGACCCCGGCGGATGCTGGGTGGCCGACGAGGGCGGCGAGGTCCTCGGGATCGCCGTCTCCCAGAACCGGGGCGGCCTCTGGTACCTGTCCACCTACGCCGTCCTGCCCGGCAGCCAGGGCAAGGGCGTCGGGAAGGGGCTGATGGACGCGGCGCTGGCACACGCGGACGGCCGTCCCGGTATGTTCTCCGCGACCGGGCACCCTGCCGCCACCCGCCGCTACCGCCTCGCGGGCTTCACGCTGCACCCGGAGATGCGCATGGCCGGACGCGTCGACCGCTCGGCCCTGCCCGTGGTCGAAGGCCTCCGCGACGGACGCCCCGCCGACTTCGCATGGATGGACGAGCTGGACGAGCGCCTGCGAGGTGGCGGTCACGGCCCCGACCACATCGCCATGGCCGGGACGATGCAGCTGATCGTCTCGTCCTCGCCGGCCCGGCGGCCCGGCTACGTCTACTTCGACGAGACCCGGGACCGCCCGTTCCTGCTGGCCGCCGGCGACGTCGAGACGGCCGAGAGGCTGCTGTGGGAGGCCCTCGCGCGCACGCGCGGGGAAACGCTCGTCAACCGCATCACGACCGCGAACCACTGGGCGATGGACGTCGGCCTGGCCGCGCGCCTCGACCTCGGCCAGGAGGGCTACCTCGCCCTGCGCGGACTGCCCGAGCCCGCCCCGTACCTCGCCAGCGGCGGTTACCTCTAGCCGCCCGCCGACGGCCGCGTCTGGCCGCCTGTCAGCGGCGCCCGCCTGCGGTTACGTCTGGCCGCCCGACAGGCGGGCGGCCAGCCGGGCGCGGAGGGTGGTGAGACGGGCGATCTCGGCGTCCAGCGCGGCGAGCCGTGCGCCCGCGACGCCGCCACCGCCTTCGGCGGGCATGGCGGTGGCGGTGCAGCGGGTGCTGTCGTCGACCAGGGCGTCCAGGCGGTCGGCGACCCTCGCCAGGTCCTCGACGGTCAGGCCCAGCGACAGCAGGTCCCGGACGGTCCGGACGCGCGCGACGTCGTGCGGGGTGTATTCGCGCTGGCCGGAGGCGGTGCGGATCGGCGGGGGCAGCAGGCCGCGCTGCTCGTAGAAGCGCAGCGCTCGCGGGGTGGTTCCCGCTGCCGCCGCCGCGTCGCCGATCCGCATCCGGGCCTCCTAGACCTCGACGACCACCGAGCCCAGGTGCTCGCCGGTCAGTAGTTCGTGCAACGCGCGAGGAGCGTTCTCGATGCCCTGGAACCGGGTGTGGGGAAAGGCGATCTCGTCCGCGCGCAGCCATTCGCCGAAGCGGCGCGTCCACTCGGCGCGCGTCTCCGGGTCCAGTGCGAGGACGCCGCGCAGGGACGTCCGCTTGCGGATCAGGGCGAAGAGGTCGAGCTCGATGGGCGCCGAGGTTCCGGAGCCGCCGGGGGCGAGTTGTGAGGAGAGGGTTCCGACGAGGGCGACCCGGGCGTCCGGGGACGCGACGCGGACGGCGGCGCGGAGCTGGTCGCCGCCGACGTTGTCGACGACCACGTCGATGCCGTCCGGGGCGGCCTTGAGCAGGGCGTCCGGCGTGGACGCCTCTTCGCGGGACAGAGCCGCGTCGTAGCCGAACTCGGCGACCAGGCGTTCGGCCTTCGCGGGGGATCCGGTCGTGCCGATCACGCGTCCGGCGCCGAGCAGGCGGGCGATCTGCCCGGCGAGCGAGCCGACGCCGCCCGCCGCGCCCGTGACCAGCACCGTCTCGCCCGGACGCATCGGAGCCTCGCGCGTCAGCGCCGAGTACGCCGACACACCCGGCGCCAGGTATGCGGCCGGATCGGGCAGCTCGCCGTCCAGCCGGACGTACCGCCCCTCGGGCAGCAGCGCGTACTCGCGCCACCCGAGCCCGTGGGACACCAGGTCACCGGGCCGGACGGACGCGTCGTCCGGCGCGGACACGACCTCGCCCACGGCCGCGCCGATCAGAGGGTCTCCCGGGTTGAGACGGGGCAGCGGTGTCTCGCCCTCGCCCGCGCCGACCAGCAGCCGCAGCCCCGGGAAGACGTGGAACACCAGGTTCCGGACGAGCACGCCCTCGCCGTCCGGCACGGGCGTCTCGACGATCTCGAAGTTCTCCGGCCGGGGCAGCCCGGCCGCCCGCGAGACAAGGCGGATCTCACGCATCACAGGCACTCCAAAACGGGTTGGGAACCGGGCGACGCTAACCCCTGACGTGTGCGTCAGAGGCAAGCCGTTAGGGGTGCGTTAAGCGCCCGCGGAGCCGCGCTAAGGAACCGTCAATGCCCAACAAATAGGGATGTACCAGGCGCTTTACTCCCGGTGTGCCCCCGAAGAAAGGGGGCTCCCGGACACCGAGGAGGACCGCGATGGAGCGCCTGGAGGAGGCCGCCTGGCCGATGGCCGGCGGCGTCCTGACCGTCTTCGTCCTCGCCGTGGTGCTGAAGTCCGCGCCGTGGCCCTGGGGGTACGCCGCCGTCGCGGCCGCCGTCGGGGCCTTCGCGGCCCGCGTCCCGCTCCCGGCGGCCGCCGGGCTCGGCGTCGCGGGCTGGGCGTTCGCCACCGGCTTCGACGTGCGGGGGAGCGGGGACCTCGGGGTCTCCGGCTCCGCCGACGCGTGGCGGCTGGCCGCCCTCGTGGCGGTCGGCCTGGCGGCGGCGTTCCCCGCGGCGGCCCGAACCTGGGCCGAGGCGCCTGGAACGGCCGGACGGCACGTCCCGGCGATCCGCTTCGGGACGGCCTCGCGCCGTCCCGGAACGGACGCGCCGGTGATCGCCGCCGTCCCGGCCGCAGGGGCGCTGAACTGCGACGATGATCTGCGCCAGGCGCTGGCCGGGCTCGCGTTCGACCTCCCGCCCGCCCCGTGCGGATGCGGCTCGGAGCACCCGATGCCGCCCGTCCCGGACGGGCAGGCGCACGCGGTGCCGCGGCAGCGCGCGCCGCGGTCGGCGACGCGGCGGGAGGCCCTCCGCACGCCCGGTGACCGGATCCGGCACGGCGCGGCCGGGGGCCCGCCCTCCCCGGGATCTTCGACAAAGGAAACCGAAAGCGATGAGTGACGTCGAGTTCGTCCTGCTGACACTGGTGGTCTTCGCCGTGCTCGGCCTGTTGGTGAAGGGCGTGGAGAAGCTGTGACCGCCGAGAACGTGGTCGGGCTCGTCCTGGCCGCCGTGCTGTTCGTCTTCCTGATCGCGGCCCTGCTGTTCCCGGAGAGGTTCTGATGAGCACGACCGTCGCGGGAGTGCTGTTCGCCGCCTCCCTCGTCGTCGCGATCGCGGTCGTCTACCGGCCGCTCGGCGACTACATGCACCGGGTGTACGCGGGGACGCGGCACTCGCGGTTCGAGAAGGTCCTGTACCGGCTGATCGGGGTCCGTCCCGACGCCGAGCAGACCTGGGGCGTGTACGCGCGCAGCGTCCTCGCCTTCTCGGTCGTGAGCGTCCTGTTCGTGTACCTGCTCCAGCGGGTGCAGAACCACCTGCTGCTGTCCCTCGGGTTCAAGCCCGTGGCGTCCGACCAGGCGTGGAACACCGCCGTCAGCTTCACCACCAACACCAACTGGCAGTCCTACTCGGGCGAGGTCACGATGGGCCACCTGGTCCAGATGGCCGGCCTCGCCGTGCAGAACTTCGTCTCGGCCGCCGTCGGCATGGCCGTCGCGATCGCCCTCGTCCGCGGCTTCGCCCGCAAGAGGACCGACCAGCTCGGCAACTTCTGGGTGGACCTCACGCGCGGCGTGATCCGGATCCTGCTGCCGATCGCGTTCGTGGGCGCGCTCGTCCTCGTCGCGGGCGGGCTGATCCAGAACTTCGGCTCCGGGCACGACGTGACGACCCTCGCGGGCCAGGCCCAGCACCTCACCGGTGGGCCGGTGGCGTCGCAGGAGGTCATCAAGGAGCTCGGCACCAACGGCGGCGGCTTCTACAACGCCAACTCCGCGCACCCCTTCGAGAACGCCGCGACCTGGACGAACTGGTTCGAGATCTTCCTGATCCTGTGCATCCCGTTCTCGCTGTGCCGGACGTTCGGCCGGATCGTCGGGCAGAACCGGCAGGGTTACGCGATCGTCTCGGTGATGGCGACCCTGGCGGTCATCAGCCTCGTCCTGACCAACGTGTTCCAGCTGATGCACCACGGGACGGTCCCGGTGGCGGCCGGCGCGTCCATGGAGGGCGTGGAGACCCGCTTCGGGGTGTCGAACTCGGCGACGTTCGCCACGGCGACCACGCTGACCTCGACCGGCGCCGTGGACTCCTTCCACGACTCCTACACCAGCCTCGGCGGCATGATGACGATGTTCAACATGATGCTCGGCGAGGTCGCGCCCGGCGGCACCGGTTCCGGCCTCTACGGGATGCTCGTCCTGGCCGTCATCACGGTGTTCGTCGCGGGCCTCATGGTCGGCCGCACCCCCGAGTACCTCGGGAAGAAGATCGGCGCGCGCGAGATGAAGTTCGCGTCGATGTACTTCCTGACCACGCCCATGCTGGTGCTGTTCGCGACCGGGCTCGGCCTCGCGCTGAGCGCGGGCCGGGACGGGATGCTCAACGGCGGGGCGCACGGCCTCAGCGAGGTCCTGTACGCGTTCACCTCGGCGTCCAACAACAACGGGTCGGCCTTCGCGGGCCTCTCGGCGAACACGCCCTTCTACAACACGGCCACCGGCCTGTGCATGGCGTTCGGACGGTTCGTCCCGATCGTGTTCGTCCTGGCGCTCGCCGGGTCGCTCGCCAAACAGGGCGGCACCCCCGAGTCGGACGGCACGCTGCCCACCCACCGGCCGCAGTTCGTCGGCCTGGTCGCGGGCGTCACCCTCATCCTCGTCGCCCTCACCTTCCTCCCCGCGCTCGCGCTGGGCCCGCTGGCCGAAGGAATCCACTGATGACCACCCAGACACTCGAGGCCCCCAGCCCGGCTCCCCAGCGGCCACCGGCCAAGGTGAAGGGCGGGCTGCTCGACCCGAAGCAGCTGCTGAAGTCCCTGCCGGACGCCGTCCGCAAGCTCGACCCCCGCACGCTGTGGCGCAACCCGGTCATGCTGATCGTCGAGATCGGCGCGGTCTGGACGACGATCCTGGCGTTCGTCCACCCGAGCGTGTTCGCCTGGGCGATCGTCGTGTGGCTCTGGCTGACCGTCGTCTTCGCCAACCTGGCCGAGGCCGTCGCCGAGGGGCGCGGCAAGGCGCAGGCGGACGCGCTGCGCAAGGCCAAGACCGACGCCAAGGCGCGCCGCGTCCTTTCCTGGAAGCCGGGCACGACCACGCTCCGCGAGGAGGAGGTCGGCGCGCCGGACCTGCGGCAGGGCGACGTCGTCGTGGTCGAGGCCGGGCAGATCATCCCCGGGGACGGCGACGTCGTCGAGGGCATCGCCTCGGTGGACGAGTCGGCGATCACCGGCGAGTCCGCCCCGGTCATCCGCGAGTCCGGCGGAGACCGGTCGGCGGTCACCGGCGGCACCAGGGTGCTGTCGGACCGGATCATCGTGAAGATCACCCAAAAGCCGGGCGAGTCGTTCATCGACAAGATGATCGCCCTGGTGGAGGGCGCCAACCGGCAGAAGACGCCGAACGAGATCGCGCTGAACATCCTGCTGGCCGCGCTGACCATCATCTTCGTGATGGCCGTCGCGACCCTCCAGCCGATGGCGATCTTCTCCAAGGGCAACAACCCGGGCGTGGCCGACACGCTCTCGCTGGACACCCACGGCGTCACCGGCGTCGTCCTGGTGTCGCTGCTGGTCTGCCTGATCCCGACGACGATCGGGGCGCTGCTCAGCGCGATCGGCATTGCGGGGATGGACCGGCTCGTCCAGCGCAACGTCCTGGCGATGAGCGGACGCGCCGTCGAGGCGGCGGGCGACGTCAACACGCTGCTGCTCGACAAGACCGGCACGATCACGCTGGGCAACCGGCAGGCGTCGGACTTCGTCCCCGTCGACGGCGTCCCCGAGGACGAGCTGGCCGACGCGGCCCAGCTGTCCAGCCTCGCGGACGAGACGCCCGAGGGCCGCTCGGTCGTCGTGTTCGCCAAGGAGCGCTACGGCCTGCGCGAACGCCAGCCCGGCGAGCTCGCGCACGCCGAGTGGGTGCCCTTCACCGCCCAGACCAGGATGTCCGGGGTCGATGTGGACGACCGGGAGCTGCGCAAGGGCGCGGCGAGCGCGGTCGCCGACTGGGTGCGCGAGAAGGGCGGGACGGTCCCCGGGCAGCTCGGACGGATCGTGGACGGCATCTCGGCGTCCGGCGGGACCCCGCTGGTCGTCGGCGAGTCCACCGGCGGCGAGACCCGCGTCCTCGGCGTCATCCACCTCAAGGACGTCGTCAAGGCCGGGATGCGCGAGCGGTTCGACGAGATGCGCCGGATGGGCATCCGGACCGTCATGATCACCGGCGACAACCCGCTGACCGCCAAGGCGATCGCGGAGGAGGCGGGCGTCGACGACTTCCTCGCCGAGGCCAAGCCGGAGGACAAGCTCGCCCTGATCAAGAAGGAGCAGGACGGCGGACGCCTCGTCGCGATGACCGGCGACGGCACCAACGACGCCCCCGCGCTCGCGCAGGCCGACGTCGGCGTGGCCATGAACACCGGGACCTCGGCCGCCAAGGAGGCCGGGAACATGGTGGACCTGGACTCCGACCCGACCAAGCTCATCGAGATCGTCGAGATCGGCAAGCAGCTGCTCATCACCCGCGGCGCGCTGACCACGTTCTCCATCGCCAACGACATCGCCAAGTACTTCGCCATCATCCCGGCGATGTTCGTGGCGCTGTTCCCCGGCCTGGACGCGCTCAACATCATGCGGCTGCACAGCCCGCAGAGCGCGATCCTGTCCGCCGTCATCTTCAACGCGCTGATCATCATCGCGCTGATCCCGCTGGCCCTGCGGGGTGTGGTGTACAAGCCGTCCAGCGCGTCCAAGCTGCTGAGCCGGAACCTGTACGTCTACGGGATCGGCGGGATCGTCGCCCCCTTCGTCGGCATCAAGATCATCGACCTTCTCATCCAGTTCCTTCCGGGGATGTCCTGACATGCGTATTCCAAGCTGGATCCGGCAGCACCTCGCCGCCGTCCGCGCCCTGCTCGTCCTGACGGTCGTGCTCGGCGTCGCCTACCCGCTCGCGGTGTGGGGCGTCGCCCAGGTCCCGGGGCTGCGGTCGCACGCCCAGGGCTCCCTGGTCTCCGCCGACGGCCGGACGGTCGGCAGCTCGCTGATCGGCCAGTCCTACACCGACAAGCTCGGCAACCCGATCAAGAAGTACTTCCAGAGCCGTCCGTCGGCGGCGGGCGCGGGGTACGACCCGACCGCGTCGGGCGCGAGCAACCTCGGCCCGGAGAGCATCGTCGACACCCTGCCCGACCCGAAGCTGGTCACGGCGGGCAAGGCCGACGAGAACGCCAAGACCAGCCTGCTGACCACCGTCTGCACGCGCAGCAAGGCGGTCGGCGAGCTGGAGGGCGTGGACGGGAGCCGTCCGTTCTGTGCCAAGGACAGCGGTGTCGGCGCGGTGCTCGCCGTGTTCGGCGACCGCAACCGGCGGGGCGAGGTCCCGCACCCGACCCGCGTCGTCAGCGTGAACGAGGAGGAAGGCGTAGTAAAAGCACCGTTCACGGCCACGTACGACGGGGTGAAGGTCGAGCTGGCGAAGTACGGCGAGGACTACTCCAAGGGCCTGATCGTTCCGGTCCGGGGCGACGCGCCGAGCAGGCCGGCCGTCCCCGCCGACGCGGTCACCGCGTCCGGTTCCGGTCTCGACCCGCACATCTCCCCGGCGTACGCGGAGATTCAGCTCAAGCGGGTCGCGGAGGCCCGGCACACGGACGTCGCGGCGGTCCGGAAGGTCCTCGACAAGTACACGAGCGGACGCGACCTTGGGTTCATGGGCGAGCCCCGGGTGAACGTGCTCGACCTGAACATCGCCCTCGACCGGAAGTTCCCGGTCCAGTAGGCCGGGAGCGGGGGAGGAGCCGGGAGGTTCGATGGGGCGGGGTCGACTGCGCGTCTACCTGGGGGCGGCGCCGGGCGTCGGGAAGACGTTCGCGATGCTGTCGGAGGGGCGACGCCGGCTGGAACGCGGCACGGACGTGGTCGTGGGATACGTCGAGACGCACGGCAGGCCCCGCACCGCGGAGCTCCTCGAGGGACTGGAGGTCGTGCCCCGCAAGAGCATGGAGTACCGGGGCACGACCTTCACCGAGCTCGACGTCGACGCGGTCATCGCCCGCCGCCCGAAGCTCGCGCTGGTGGACGAGCTGGCGCACACCAACGTGCCGGGCTCGGCGCGCGCCAAGCGCTGGCAGGACGTCCGGGCGATCCTGGACGCCGGGATCGACGTCGTCTCCACCGTGAACGTCCAGCACCTGGACTCGGTCAACGACGTGGTCGAGCGGATCACCGGCGTCCCGCAGCGGGAGACCGTGCCGGACGAGGTGGTCCGCCGCGCCGACCAGGTCGAACTGGTCGACATGACGCCGGACGCGCTGCGCCGCCGGATGGCGCACGGCAACGTCTACGCGCCCGAGAAGATCGACGCGGCGCTCGGCAACTACTTCCGGATCGGGAACCTGACCGCGCTGCGCGAGCTGGCGCTGCTCTGGCTCGCAGACAAGGTGGACGACCAGCTCGACCGGTACCGGGCCGACCACGAGATCCGGCGGACGTGGGAGGCCCGGGAGCGCGTGGTGGTGGCCCTCACCGGCGGCCCGGAGGGCGACACCCTGATCCGCCGGGCCGCGCGGATCGCCGCGCGGACCAAGGGCTCGGACCTGCTGGCCGTGCACGTCGCGCGCAGCGACGGCCTCACCGACGCCGATCCCGCCACGCTCGCCCGCCAGCGCACCCTGGTGGAGAGCCTCGGCGGAAGCTACCACCAGGTCGTCGGCTCGAACGTCCCGGACGCGCTGCTCGACTTCGCGCGCGGGGTGAACGCGACGCAGCTGGTGCTCGGCGCGTCCCGGCGCGGGCGCGCCGCGCAGCTGTTCTCGCGCGGCGTCGGCGTCACCACGACCGCGCAGTCCGGGCCGATCGACGTCCACCTGGTCACGCACGAGGAGGCCAACCAGGGCCGCCGCTGGAAGGCGCTGCGCACCACGTGGGGCGTCCCGCGGGAGCGGCGGCGGGCCGGGTTCGCGCTCACCGCCGTCCTGTTCCCGCTGCTCACGTTCGTCCTGGACCGGACGCGCTCGGAGTTCTCGCTCGCCAGCGACATCCTGCTGTTCCAGGCGGCGGTCGTCGGCGTCGCGCTGTTCGGCGGGTTCTGGCCCGCGCTGTTCGCGGCGGTCGGCGGGTCGCTGTTGCTGAACTACTACTTCACACCGCCCGTCTACGAGTTCACCATCAACGAGCCGGAGAACATCCTTCAGCTGGTGGTGTACGTGATCGTCGGGCTGACCGTGTCGACCGTCGTGGACGTCACCGCGCGCCGGGGCCGCGAGGCCGCCGCGGCCCGCGCGGACGCCGAGGTGCTGTCCACGCTCGCGGGCGACATCCTGCGCGGCGGGGACGACCGTCCGCTCGCCGCGATCCTGGAACGGCTGCGCGAGACGTACGGGCTCAGCGCCGTGACGCTGCTGGAACGCACCGCGCAGGACGGTCCGGACGACAACCGCGACCCGTCCAGCTGGACGATCGTGGCGACCACCGGCGGCGCGCCGTGCACCACGCCCGACGAGGGCGAGGCGGACGTGCTGCTGGACGACGGGGCGCTCGCGCTGGTGCTGCGGGGCCGGACGCTGCCCGCCGAGGACCGCCGGATCGTGGAGGCGTTCGCGGCGCAGGCGGCGGTCGCGCTGCGGCAGCGGCGGCTCGCCGAGGCCGCCGAGCAGGTCCGGCCGCTGGAGGCCGCCGACCGGATGCGGACGGCGCTGCTCAACGCGGTCAGCCACGACCTGCGCACCCCCCTCGCCTCGGCGAAGGCGGCCGTCGAGTCGCTCCGCAGCCCGGACGTGACCTGGTCGATCGAGGACCAGGACGAGCTGGCCGCGACCGCCGCCGAGTCGCTGGACCGCCTGGACCGCCTGGTGGTGAACCTGCTCGACATGAGCCGCCTCCAGGCCGGGTCGCTCGGCATGGCGCCGGTCCCGGTCGCCGCCGAGGACGCCGTCGCGCGCGCCCTGGACGACCTCGGCGACGCGCCGGTCGACATCCGCGTCCCGGCCGGGCTGCCCGAGATGCTCGCCGACCCGGCGCTGCTGGAGCGGGTGCTGGTCAACCTGGTCTCCAACGCCGTCCGGCACAGCCCGGCGGGCGCGAACGTGCTGGTCACCGCCAGCGCGCTCGCGGACCGGCTCGAACTGCGCGTGATCGACCGGGGCCCCGGCATCCCGGCCGGGGAGCGCGACCGCGTCTTCGAGCCGTTCCAGCGGCTCGGCGACCGCGACAACCACACCGGCGTCGGGCTCGGCCTCGCGCTCTCCCGCGGCCTGGCCGAGGCGATGGACGGCTCGATCACCATCGAGGAGACCCCCGGCGGCGGCCTCACCATGGTCCTCACCCTGCCCACCGCGCGGGCGAGCACCACCCCCTCGGCCGTCCCCTCCCCGGCCACCGACCCGGCCACCGCGGACCCGCTCATGCTCGACCGCGTGGCCGCCTTCCGGCACCGCCGCGAGGACGACAGGGAATCATCGAACGAACGGGGACAACGATGACGCGCGTCCTTGTGGTGGACGACTCACCGCAGATCCTGGCGACGCTCCGGCTCAACCTGCGCGCCAGGCACTACGAGGTGACCGTGGCGACCGGTGGCGGGCAGGCGCTCACCCGCGCCGCCGACTGGCATCCCGACCTGGTCATCCTCGATCTCGGCCTGCCCGACCTGGACGGCGTGGAGGTGATCCGGGGGCTGCGCGGCTGGAGCCGCGTCCCGATCATCGTGCTGTCCGGACGCGCCGGGTCCAAGGACAAGGTCGACGCGCTCGACGCGGGCGCCGACGACTACGTCACCAAGCCGTTCGGCGTGGACGAGCTGCTCGCCCGCATCCGCGCCATCACCCGCCGCGCGCCGCTCGACGAGGACCATCCGTCCGTCCGGCTGGGCCGCCACACGGTCGACCTGGCCCGCAAGACCGTCACGGCTGGCGACGAGTCGCGGACGCACCTCACACCGACCGAGTGGGGGATCCTGGAGCTGCTGGTCAGGAACCCCGGCAAGCTCATCCCGCAGCGGCAGCTGCTCACCGAGGTGTGGGGTCCGGCCCACGTCAAGGAGACCCACTACCTGCGCGTCTACCTGGCGTCCCTGCGCCGCAAGCTCGAGGACGACCCGTCCCGCCCGCGCCACCTGATCACCGAACCGGGCATGGGCTACCGCTTCGAGCCCTGAGGCCTCGACCGGGCCGCGCCTCCGCCTCCTGTGAAGGACGTGTCAGGACCGCGGCGCGGGCCGTTCGGAACGCGTTAAGACCCGCCTCACAAAGCCCCCACAAGGTGCACGATCGGCATGGAACCGGCAAATGGTGCCGGTAAGGAGAGTGCGTGGTGGAGCTCGTGGGTGACGGCGCCGAGGAACGGCACCGGCTCGGAGTGGTCGGCGGCCTGGCCGCCCTGTCGCTGGACGCGATGGCGTCGGTGGCGTACGGCCCGGAGGCGATCGTCCTGGTCCTGGCCCTGGCCGGGGGAGCGGGGATGGGGTTCACCCTCCCGGTGACGCTCACCATCGCCGGGCTGCTGGCGGTCCTGACGGTGTCCTACCGCCAGGTGATCGCGACCTTCCCCGAGGGCGGCGGCGCGTACGGGGTCGCCAAGCGGTACCTCGGACGCCGGTCGTCGCTGGTCGCCGCCGCGTCGCTCGTCGTGGACTACGTGCTGAACGTCGCCGTGTCGGTCGCGGCCGGGGTGGCGGCGCTGACCTCGGCCGTCCCGGAACTGCTGCCCTACACGCTGTGGCTCTGCCTCGGTGTGCTGGCGCTGATCACCGCGATCAACTACCGGGGCATCGCCGACAGCGCCCGGCTGTTCGTCGCGCCGACGGTCGTCTACGTCGGCGCGATCCTGGCCGTGGTCGCCGCCGGGCTCCTCCGCGACCACGCGGTGGTGTCCGAGCACGCCGTCCAGGCGCAGGCGGACGGCCTGAAGACGGTCGGCGTCCTGCTGCTGCTCAAGGCGTTCGCGAACGGCTGCGCCGCGCTGACCGGCGTCGAGGCGATCGCCAACGCCGTCCCGTCGTTCAAGAGGCCGCGCGTGCGGCGCGCCCAGCACGCCGAGGTCGCGTTGGGCGGCCTGCTCGCGGTCATGCTGATCGGCATCGCCGTGCTCATCGAACGGTTCTCCATCCGGCCGGTCCCGGGCGTGACGGTGCTGTCCCAGGTCACCGAGGCGTCCCTCGGGCACGGCGTGATGTTCTACGTGGTGCAGTCCGCGACCGTGGTGCTGCTGGCGCTCGCCGCGAACACCTCGTTCGGCGGGCTGCCCGTCCTCGCCCGGCTGCTCGCGTCCGACAACAACCTGCCGCACCTGTTCGCGCTGCGCGCGCGGCGGCAGGTGCACCGGTACGGCATCGGCTTCCTCGCGCTCACCTCGGCCGCGCTGCTCGTCGCGGCGGGCGGCGACATGAACACGCTCGTCCCGCTGTTCGCGATCGGGGTCTTCGTCGGGTTCACCCTGTCCCAGGCCGGGATGGTGCGGCACTGGTGGACGGACCGTCCGCGCGGCTGGCAGGGCCGGCTCGCCCTGAACGGGTTCGGCGCGCTGCTCACCGGCGTCGCCGCCGTGATCGTCACCGCCACCAAGTTCCTGGAGGGCGGCTGGCTCATCCTGCTCATGCTCCCGGTGCTCGTGCTGGTCATGGAGCGCGTCCACCACGCCTACGACCGGATCGGCGAGCGGCTCGGCCTCGGGCACGTCCCGTCGCCGCCGCGGCCGGGACGGGCCCTGGTCGTCGTGCCGGTCGGCGGGGTCAGCACGCTCACCCGGCAGGCCCTCGCCGCCGCCCTCAGCCTGGGCGACCGGGTGGTCGCGGTCCGCGTCGTCCACCCGGACGAGGAGGGGGACCGTGTCCGTTTCGTGGAGGAGTGGGAGCGCTGGAACCCGGACGTGGAGCTCGTGGTGATCTCCGACGCGCGGCGCCGTCTCGTCGAGCCGATCGTCGAGTACGTCCGCGGCGTCCGCGGGAAGCAGGTGTTCGTCCTGATCCCCGAGGTCGAGCCCGAGCATGTCTGGGAGCGCGTCCTCCAGAACCAGCGCGGCGCGGTCCTCGCCCACGCGCTGCGCCGCGACACCGACAGCGTCATCTGCCGCATGAGGTTCCGCGTGGCCCCGCTGCCCGCGCAGGACCGCCGCAACCCGCAGCCCGTCCACTGACCCCCGGAGGAGGAAGAATCGTGATCGAGGGAATCGTGCTGGCCGTCGCCGGACTCGCGGTGCTGGTCAGCGGCCTGGCCGCGGCGTCCGGACGGCTGCGCCGCAACGCCTTCGTGGGCATCCGCACCCGCACGTCCATGTCCAGCGACGAAGCGTGGGCCATCGTGCACGACGCGGGCGGGCCGTGGATCACCGCGGCCGGCCTGGCGCTGCTGATCGGCGGCGTCGTCACGGCGACCGCGGGGTCGAACACGGTGCGGATGACGGCGACGCTCGTGAGCGTGGCCCTCTGCGTCCTGCTGACCCTGGTCGCCGTCTACATCGGACACACGGCCTACCGCGACCGCGTGCGCTGACCGAAGCCGCACGCCGCCGGGGGCGCTCGCTGGACCGCTCGTCCTGACACGTTCGTCCCGATTGGTTCACCCGCGCCCGGCATCCCGCCCCGATCGGTCGCGCCGGGCGCGCGTAAGGGGCCCGCCCGATGGAAAAGTCCCCGTTACCGAACGGGTTACGGAGGCGGCGATGGCCGGGACGGACGTCGGGGGCGGTGGGGCCGGAAGCGGAGCCGTGCTGCTGTCGCGCTGGCGCGCCTGGCTGCTGGAGGGCCTGACCGACCGCAGCGGCGTCCACCCGGGCCCGCACGGGAAGCTCCCGAAGGAGGACAAGGGCCACAGATGGTGGCGGGTCATGTGCCTGACCGGCGTCGACTACTTCTCCACGCTCGGCTACCAGCCCGGTATCGCCGCGCTCGCCGCCGGGCTGCTGTCCCCGATGGCGACGATCGTGCTGGTCGCGCTGACCCTGTTCGGCGCGCTGCCGGTGTACCGGCGGGTGGCGGCCGAGTCCCCGCACGGCTCGGGCTCGATCGCCATGCTGGAGCGGCTGCTGCCCTGGTGGGCGGGGAAGCTCCTGGTGCTGGTGCTGCTCGGCTTCGCCTGCACCGACTTCATGATCACCATGACGCTGTCCGCCGCGGACGCCTCGGCGCACTTCGTCGCCAACCCGCTCGCCCCGTCCGCGCTGCACGGCCAGAGCATGTGGATCACGCTGGTGCTGCTGGCCGCGCTCGGCGGGGTGTTCCTCAAGGGGTTCCGCGAGGCGATCGGCATCGCGGTCGTGCTGGTCGTGGTCTACCTCGGGCTCAACCTGGTCGTGGTGGCGACGGCGATCGGGCACGTCCTGACGCACCCGGTGCGGGTCGGCGACTGGTGGGACGCGGCGCGCGCCGCGCACTCCTCGCCGTTCGCCATGGTCGGCGTCGCGCTGCTGGTGTTCCCGAAGCTGGCGCTCGGCATGTCCGGGTTCGAGACCGGCGTCGCGGTGATGCCGCAGATCCGCGGGGACGGGTCGGACACCTACGCCAGGCCGGCCGGACGCATCCGGGAGACCCGCAAGCTGCTCACCACGGCCGCGCTGATCATGAGCGGCTTCCTCATCCTGTCCAGCTTCGCCACGACCGTCCTGATCCCGGCGGACGCGTTCAAGGCGGGCGGCCAGGCCAACGGCCGCGCGCTCGCCTACATCGCGCACGAGTACCTGGGCGGGGCCTTCGGGACGGTCTACGACGTGTCCACGATCGCGATCCTGTGGTTCGCGGGCGCGTCCGCGATGGCCGGGCTGCTCAACCTCGTCCCGCGCTACCTGCCCCGGTACGGCATGGCGCCGGAGTGGGCGGGCGCCGTCCGGCCGCTGACCCTGCTCTTCATGGCCATCGCCTTCCTGGTGACCTGGCTGTTCGACGCGAACGTGGACAAGCAGGGCGGCGCGTACGCGACCGGCGTGCTGGTGCTGATGCTGTCGGCCGCGTTCGCCTCGTGCGTCGCGACCTGGCACCGCGGACGCCACCGCGCGTCCGCCGGGTTCGGGCTGATCACGGCCGTGTTCGTCTACACCCTGTCCGCCAACGTGGTGGAGCGGCCGGACGGCATCAAGATCGCGTCGCTGTTCATCGCGGGCATCCTCGTCACCTCGTTCGCCTCGCGGGTGCACCGCGCGTTCGAGCTGCGCACCGGGACGGTCACGCTGGACCGGGAGGCCGGGCGCCTGGTGGACGCCGCCGCCGCGTTCGGCCCGCTGCGGATCATCGCCAACGAGCCGCAGGCCCGCGACCGCGAGGAGTACGCGCTCAAGGAGTGCGCGCAGCGCGACGACATCCCGATGCCGGACGAGCAGCACATCCTGTTCCTCGAGGTCACGTTGTCCGACTCGTCCGACTTCGGGGCGGATCTGGACGTGCAGGGCGAGGTGCTGCACGACTACCGGGTGCTCCGGGTCACCGGCCCGGTCGTCCCGAACACGATCGCCGCCGTCCTGGTGGCGCTGCGCGAGCGGACCGGCGTCCCGCCGAACGTCTACTTCGACTGGACCGAGGGGCCCCCGCTCAGCGAGCTGCTGAAGTTCCTGGTCTTCGGGGCCGGCGAGGTCGCCCCGGTGACCCGCGAGGTGCTGCGCCGCGCCGACCCGGACCCGTCCCGCCGCCCCCGCGTCCACGTCTCCTAGCGGCTCGGTCTCCTAGCGGTGCGACTTTCTGGCGCCCTGGTTCCCCGCCGGCCGAGGCTCTACCGCCTGCGGCTCCACTGCCCGGGGTTCCACCGGCCGAGGCTCCACCGCCCCGGGCTCCACCGGCTGGGGCTGCACCGGGCGGGGCTGCACCGGGCGGGGCTCCGGCCGGACGGCCGAACCGGTCTTCCAGCGCGTCCAGGGCATCTGCCAGTATCCGTACCCGTTCGTCCAGGCCAGGGGACGGTTCGTCCCCGTGACGATGACGACGTCGCCGCGCTGCGACCGGTTGTAGAACCAGGCCGCAGCCGCCGGGCCCGCGTTGACGCAGCCGTGGCTGACGTTCGCCCTGCCCTGCGAGCCGACGGACCAGGGCGCGGAGTGGATGTACTCGCCGCTCGCCGAGATCTGCACCGCGTACCGCACCTTGAGCTTGTAGTAGCGCGGGTCGCCGGGGTCGGTCACGCCCATCCACTCGGACGTCATGACCACCGGATCGCTCTTGCCCATGACCAGGTGGACGCCGTTGGTCGTGGTGTAGGCGGGCTTCCCGCCGCGTCCGGCGCTGATCGGCATGATCCGCACCACCCGGCCGTTCTCCTTCACGCGCATGCGGTGGGTGCGGGTGTTGACGACACTGATCCGGGCCCGTCCTACGCGGAAGCCGCGCGTCACGTTCTTCGCGCCCGGCACCCCGTTGTCCTGGACGTCCTTCAGCCGCGCGTCCAGCGTGATCCGCTCGCCGCTCGGCCAGTAGTGGCGCGGCCGGTACACGGCCTGCCGCGACGACACCCAGTACCAGCCGCCGGGAACGGGCTGCGACATCCGCACCATGAGGGCGCGCTCGACGTCCTCGCGGGACGACACCGGGCGGCTGAACGTCACGATGATCGGCATCCCGATCCCGACCACCTCGTCCTCGCGCGGCGTCACGGCCGAGATCCGGAACGTCCGGGCGCGCATCTCCTTCAGGCTGGGCGGGGACGGGGTGGAGCCGTCGTCGGTGGGGGCGGCGGCGGGCGTGGCGATCGCGTCGGCGCGGGCGAGCCCGCCGGACGCGTCGCCGCACCCGGTGAGCGCGGGCACGAGGAGGGCGAGCGCGGCGGCCTTCCACGGCGGGACGGCCAGGCCCGGGACGGCCAGGACACGGTGCAGCATGCGTACCTCGGGACGGTGTGAGGACCATCGGTGATCATCAGGTCACCGAAAGCGATGACCCTCGGCAAACTAGGGGTTGATCGGAATCGGGACGCCGCGGGCGGCCGAAGTCCCACGTCTCGATTGGATGACGACGCCGCGCGACCCGGCGGACGGCCCTCTCCGCTTCTCCCGCGTCCCTCGTCCGCAGGTCGGGCACGCCGCGGCACATCCCGGCCGAACCAGAGCGCGGGACACCTCTTTGGTAGATTTCGCCTGGGGGAGGCCATCATGGGGACGCGGGGCGAGCTCCGCATCTACCTCGGTGCGGCGCCCGGAGTCGGCAAGACGTACGCGATGCTCGGCGAGGCCCGTCGCCGCGCCGCGCGCGGCTCCGACGTGGTCGTCGGCTTCGTGGAGAGCCACGGACGCGCGCGCACCGCCGAGCAGATCGGCGATCTGGAGGTCGTGCCGCGCCGCACGCTGACCTATCGCGGCAGCGACTTCACCGAACTCGACGTCGACGCCGTCATAGCGCGCCGTCCCGAGGTCGTCCTGGTGGACGAGCTGGCCCACACCAACGTCCCGGGCTCGCGGAACGCCAAGCGCTGGCGCGACGTCGAGGAGATCCTGGACGCCGGGATCGACGTCATCTCCACGGTGAACATCCAGCACCTGGAGTCGATGAACGACGTCGTGGAGCGGATCACCGGGGCCCGGCAGCGGGAGACCGTCCCGGACGCGGTGGTGCGCCGCGCCGCCCAGGTCGAGCTGATCGACATGACCCCCGAGGCGCTGCGCCGCCGGATGGCGCACGGCAACGTGTACGCGCCGGAGAAGATCGACGCCGCGCTCGCCAACTACTTCCGTCCGGGCAACCTGACCGCGCTGCGCGAGCTGGCCCTGCTGTGGCTGGCCGACAAGGTGGACGAGGCGCTCGAGCGCTACCGCGGCCAGCACGGCATCACCGAGCCGTGGGAGGCGCGCGAGCGGATCGTGGTCGGCCTGACCGGCGGCCCGGAGGGCGACACCCTGGTCCGCCGCGCCGCCCGGATCGCCACCCGCGCCGGACGCGCCGACCTGCTCGCCGTCCACGTGGCCCGCGCGGACGGGCTGGCGTCCGGCGGGTCCGCCCGGGACCTGGACCGGCAGCGCGCGCTGGTGGAGGGCCTCGGCGGCAGCTACCACCAGGTCCTCGGCGACGACCCGGCCAAGGCGCTGCTGGAGTTCACCCGGGGCGTGAACGCGACGCAGCTCGTCCTCGGGTCGAGCCGCCGCCGGGGCTGGCAGTTCGTGTTCGGGCCGGGCGTGGGCGCGACGGTCGCGCGCGAGTCGTCCGAGATCGACGTCCACCTGGTCACGCACGAGCACGTCGGGAAGGGCCGCGGGCTGGTCAGCCTCGCGGGCAGCCCGCTCAGCGTCCGCCGCCGCGTCGCCGGATGGGTCATGGCGCTGCTCGGCCCGCCCGCCCTGATCGCCGTCCTGGACGCCGGCGACCGGCCGGGCCTGACCACCGACCTGATGCTGTTCCTGGCGCTGACCGTCCTGGTCGCGCTGGCCGGCGGGCTGTGGCCCGCGATCCTCGCGGCGGTCCTCGGGTTCCTGGCCGTGAACTGGTACTTCACGCCGCCGCTGCACACCCTGACCATCGCCGAGCCGCGCAACGCGCTCGGCCTGCTGGTGTTCGTCGCCGTCGCGGTGGCGGTCTCGTCGGTGGTCGACCTCGCCGCCCGCCGCACCCGGCAGGCCGCGCGCAGCGGCGCGGAGGCCGAGACGCTGAGCCTGCTCGCGACCTCCGTCCTGCGCGGCGAGAACGCGCTGCCCGCGCTCCTGGACCGCGTCCGCGAGACGTTCGGGGTGCGGGCGGTCGCGCTGCTGGAGCACACCGGCGACGGCTGGCGGACGCGCGGCGCGGTCGGCGCCGACCCGGCCGCCGATCCCGACGACGCGGAGGTGACCGCCGAGGTCGGGGGTGCGGACGGCGGCGCGTTCGGCGGCGAGGAGGGCGCGGAGACGGTGCTCGCGCTGTCCGGGCGGGTGCTGCCCGCGTCCGACCGGCGGGTGCTGTCGGCGTTCGCCTCGCAGGCCGGGGCCGTCCTCGCGTGGCGGCGGATGGCCGACGAGGCGGCCCGCGCGCGGCGGCTGGAGGAGGGCGACAAGATCCGCACCGCGCTGCTCGCCGCCGTCTCGCACGACCTGCGCACCCCGCTCGCGTCGATCAAGGCCGGGGTCAGCAGCCTGCGCGCCACCGACGTCCAGTGGGACCCCGACGACGAGGCCGAGCTGCTGGCGTCGGTGGAGGAGTCCGCCGACCGGCTGGACGGCCTGATCGGCAACCTGCTGGACATGAGCCGCCTCCAGACCGGCGTGGTCACCCCGCTGATCCGCCCGGTCGCGCTGGACGAGGTGCTCCCGCGCGCCCTGCTGAACGTCCCGGAGGACCGCGTCCGGATCGACGTGCCGGAGACGCTGCCGCCGATCGCCGCCGACGCGGGGCTGCTGGAGCGGGCCCTCGCCAACGTGGTCGAGAACGCCGTCCGGCACAGCACCGAGCCCGTCCTGGTCACGGCGGGGGAGCTGCGCTTCGGCCGCGAGCCGGACCGGGTCGAGCTGCGCGTCGTCGACCGCGGCCCCGGCGTCCCGAGCGCGGTGAAGGAGCGGATGTTCGCGCCGTTCCAGCGGCTCGGGGACGCGCCGAAGGGCGACGGCGTCGGGCTCGGCCTCGCCGTCGCGCGCGGCTTCGTCGCCGCGATGGACGGCGCCCTCACCCCCGAGGACACCCCCGGCGGCGGCCTCACCATGGTCTTCGGCCTGCCCATCGCCCCGGGCGGCCCCCCGGCCGCCCCGCCGGGCGTCCGCGAGGACCCCACCCGGTCCTGGGACGATCACGAGGGCCGGAACCCGACCGGCCAAGATGGTCGGAACCCGCCCGAACAAGACGGCCAGAACCCGAACGGGCGGGACGAGCGAGAGGACAGGACGTGACACGCGTTCTCGTCGTGGACGACGAGCCGCAGATCGTGCGCGCGCTGCGGATCAACCTGAAGGCGCGCGGCTACGAGGTGGACGCCGCGCCGGATGGCCGGACCGCGCTCGACCTCGCCGCGCGCCGCCACCCGGACGTGATCCTGCTCGATCTCGGCCTGCCCGACATGGACGGCACGGAGGTGATCCGCGGCCTGCGCGGCTGGCTGAGCGTCCCGATCATCGTGCTGTCGGCCCGCCAGGAGTCCGACGACAAGGTGGAGGCCCTGGACGTCGGGGCCGACGACTATGTCACCAAGCCGTTCGGGATGGCCGAGCTGCTGGCCCGGCTGCGCGCCGCCGTCCGCCGCTCCGCGCCGGTCGAGGAGGCCGCCGTCGTCCGGACCGACGCGTTCAGCGTGGACCTCGCCGCCAAGCGGGTCGAGCGGAACGGCGCGGACGTCCGGCTCACCCCGACCGAGTGGCACATCCTGGAGCTGCTCGTCCGCAACGCCGGGCGGCTCGTCAGCCAGCAGCAGCTCCTCCAGGAGGTGTGGGGCCCGTCGTACGCGAAGGAGACCAACTACCTGCGCGTCTACATGGCCCAGCTGCGCCGCAAGCTGGAGGACGACCCGTCCCACCCCAGGCACCTGATCACCGCCCCCGGCATCGGCTACCGCTTCGAGGCGTGAGCCCGACGGCCCCACGGGTCGCTAAGAACGCGTTAAGACGGATCGGGGCCGCGTCAAGACGGCGTTAGCGCGTCCGGAATGGCCCGTTTTACGCGGAAGCGTTCTGGTGTGCGAATCCCCCTGTCCAGGGCGCCCAAGCGCCTCCTCGTCGGCCGTCCGCTGCGCACCGAACAACTCGGTGAGACGCTGCTGCCGAAGAAGCTCGCGCTGCCGGTCTTCTGCAGCGACCCCCTGTCGTCCAACGCCTACGCCACCGAGGAGATCCTGCTCGGGCTCGGGCTGGGCGGGGTCGCGCTGCTGCACCTCGCGCCCTGGGTGGCGCTCGCGGTCATCGTCCTGCTCGCGGTCGTCGTGCTGTCGTACCGGCAGACCTGCCACGCCTACCCCGGGGGCGGCGGCGCGTACGCGGTGAGCCGCGCGAACCTCGGCGTGAACGCCTCGCTCGCCGCCGCCAGCGCGCTGCTGGTCGACTACGTGCTGACCGTCGCGGTGTCGGTCGCGGCGGGCGTCGCCAACGTGACCTCGGCGTTCCCGGCGCTGGTCCCGTACGCGGTGCCGATCTCGCTCGCGCTGGTCGCCGTCCTCGCGCTGATGAACCTGCGCGGCGTCAAGGAGTCCGGGACGGTCTTCGCGGTCCCGACCTACGGTTTCGTCGCGGTCGTCTACTTCATGATCCTCTGGGGCGCGCTGCGGATCGCGTTCGGCGGGACCCTGCGCGCCGAGTCCGCCCCGTTCGGCATCCACGCGCAGCACGGTTCGACCGGGCTGCTCGCGGTCGCGCTCGTCCTGCGCGCGTTCTCGCAGGGCTGCACCGCGCTGACCGGCGTCGAGGCGGTGTCGAACGGCGTCCCGAACTTCAGGCGGCCGAAGAGCCGGAACGCCGCCGCGACCCTCGCGATCATGGGCGTCCTGACCATCGTGATGCTCGCCGGGATCTCCCTGCTCGCCTTCCTCAGCAGGGTGCACATCACCGACGACCCGTCCCGGCTGGTCGGCGCGCCCGCCGGATACGAGCAGAAGACCGTGATCACGCAGGTCGCGGCGGCCGTGTCCGGCGGCGACCACACCCTGCTGTTCTTCCTGGTCGCCGGGTTCACCGCGGCGATCCTGGTGCTGGCCGCCAACACCGCCTTCAACGGGTTCCCGATCCTCGGGTCCATCCTCGGCGCGGACGGCTTCCTGCCCCGGCAGTTCTCCCGGCGCGGCGACCGGCTCGTCTTCAGCAACGGCGTCGTCATCCTCGCGCTGCTCGCGGGGCTGCTGATCTGGGCCTTCGACGCCAGCACCACCCGGCTGATCCAGCTGTACATCATCGGCGTGTTCGTGTCGTTCACGCTGTCCCAGGTGGGCATGGTCCGCCACTGGACGCGTGAGCTGCGCCTCTGCCCGCCCGGACGGCGCGGGCACGTCCGCCGCGCCCGCGTGATCAACGCGTTCGGCGCGATGCTCACCGGACTCGTCCTGGTGGTGGTGCTCGTCACCAAGTTCACCCACGGCGCCTGGATCGTGGTGATCGCGATGCCGGTGGTCTTCTGGATGATGAAGGCCATCCACCGGCACTACGAGCGCGTCGCCGTCGAGCTGACCCCCGGGGACGACGCCGTGGCGCTCCCCAGCCGCATCCACGCCGTCGTGCTGGTCTCCCGGCTGCACACCCCGGCGCTGCGGGCCCTGGCGTTCGCGCGCGCGTCCCGGCCGTCCACGCTGACCGCGGTCACGGTCAAGACGTCCGACGCCGAGGTGGACACCCTGCGCGCCGAATGGGCCGAACGCGACATCCCCGTCCCGCTGGTCGTCCTGGACTCGCCGTACCGGGACATCACCGGGCCCGTCCTGGACCACGTGGCGCGGCTGCGCCGCCGGTCCCCGCGCGACGTCGTGGCGATCTTCATCCCCGAGTACGTCGTCGGGCGCTGGTGGGAGCAGCTGCTGCACAACCAGAGCGCCCTGCGGCTCAAGGCCCGGCTGCTGTTCCGGCCGGGCGTCATGGTCATCAGCGTCCCGTGGCAGCTGGGCTCCGCGCGCACCGAACCCGAGCCCGACCCGCCCGGCTCCGCGGGAGCCGATCCGTCCGGCTCCGGGGGGACCGAACCGCCCGGCGCCGCGGGAACCGACCCGTCCGGCCCAGGCGGGGCCGCGGCGTCCGGCTCGGGCGAGACCGTGTCGTCCGGGTCCGGGGGATGATGGGGGTGACGGTGCCGTATCAGCGTTCCTGGGCCGGTTCTTTCGCCGACCGGATGCCTTAGGCTTCGAATCATGGACGAGCGAGCGGCCGGTACGACCACCTCCACCGCCGGGGGCGGGGCCCGGCCCAGTGGCCTGCGGCGATTCCTGCGGCGCATGGCCTCGAGCAAGGAGGAGCTGGAGGCCGAGGAGCTCCAGCGGTCGACCGGTGAGGAGGGGGCGACCCCCATCCACGAGTGCTCGGCCCGGCAGCGCGCCTGCGTGGCCGGTACGCTACGGACCGTGACACTGCGACCCCGAGGCGGAGCCCCGGCCCTGGAGGCCGAGCTCTATGACGGCACCGACGTTGTCAATCTGGTCTGGCTGGGCCGGCGCAAGATCGCCGGGATCGACCCCGGCCGGCGCCTGCGCGCCGAGGGGCTGGTCAGCCTCCAGGACGGCCGCAAGGTGATGTTCAACCCCCGCTACGAACTGCGGGGCGCGTGACATGGCGGCCGGCGAGAGCGCCGCGTCCGGCGACGCCCCGACACCCGGCCCCGGCCAGCCCCCCGGCCCCGGCCCGTCCGGCGCCGAGGCCGCGCCCGGCGCGGCCTCCGGCGGCGCGGGGCTCCTGACCGTCGAAGAGGTCATCCGCGCCCAGCTGACCAAGGTGTTCGGCGGGCGGCGCGGCGTGCTCGAGGGCGCGGTGCCCACGATCGCCTTCACCGGGGGCTGGGTCGTCACCCACGACCTGCGGCTGTCGCTGTACATCGGCGGCGGCTCGGCGCTGCTGCTGCTCGCGGCCCGCGTCGTCCAGCGGAGCACGCCCCAGTTCGTCCTCAACAGCCTGGTCGGCATCGCCATCGCGGCGTTCTTCGCGCTGCGCTCGGGCAAGGCGCAGGACGCGTTCCTGCCAGGCATGCTCTACTCCGGCGCCGTCAGCCTGCTCATGCTGCTGTCGATCGTGAGCCGCTGGCCGTTCGTCGGGTTCATGATCGGCGCGGCGAACCCCGAGGACCCGTTCGGCTGGCGCAAGGATCCGGCCATGGTGCGGGTGTGTACGCGGCTGTCCTGGCTGCTCATGCTGCCCGGGGTGCTGAAGCTGGCCTTCCAGATCCCGCTGTACCTGGCCGACCAGGTCGTCGCGCTCGGCGTGGCGAAGGTCGTGCTCGGCTGGCCCGCGTACGTGGGCGCCCTCGGCCTGGCGCTGCTGATGCTCATGCGCACGAGCACCCCGATGCAGGGCGGCGCGCTCCAGATCGCGGGCGCCACCGCCGAATCCGCTGCGGGGAACGCGTCCGGGCAGGTCCCGGACACGGCGCCCGCCGGTTCCATCGAACCTTCGGAAAGCTGACCGGATTCAGCCGTCAGAAACCCGTAAAAACCCGGCGTGTCGCGACATTTAGCGACCTACGATCTTGACTGATCCCGGGGCCAGGGGGCTCCGGTGGAGTCGAGGTCGGTGACGGCGCGAAGATGCGGTGCCTGCGCTCCGGTTGTTCCGGGAGCATCGAGGACGGCTACTGCGACGTGTGCGGATTCCCGCCGGACGGGACGGCCTCGGCGCCGTCCGCGGCGAAGGTCGGCGCGCTCGCGAACCATGGAAACCGAAGCCCGGGCGGGCGGGCCGGCGCGGGCGCGGGGACCGCGACCACCGGCGCGGACGGACGGGCCGGCTCGACCGGCGGCGGTTCGACGCCGTTCGCCATCCTCGGCCCCGCCGCGGGGGTGCCGGACGAGGTCCTGGCGCGCACCCTGAGCGGACGCGTCGCCTCCCGGCGCGCGAGCGGCGACGGGTCCGGGAAGGCGGAGGCGCGCGGCGGACGCGCGGGGTCCGGAACGTCCGGCTCGCGCCCGGCGCACGGCACGCAGGGCACGCGCGGATCCCGGGGTTCCCGCGGGTCGCGGGGCTCGCGGGGGAGCAGGGGCTCGTCCGGGTCGTCCAGGCGCGGTGAGCTCGGCGCGGGCCTGGTCGAGATGCCCGAGGTGCCGGAGCGCGACCCGGCCACCGCGATCATGCAGGACCCGAGCGTCCCCGAGCACAAGCGCCGCTGCGGGCACTGCGACGCACCGGTCGGCCGCGGCCGGGAGGGCGGCCCCGGCCGCTCCGAGGGCTACTGCCCCAAGTGCGGCACGCACTTCTCGTTCACCCCGAAGCTGGGCCCGGGGGACCTGGTCGGCGGGCAGTACGAGGTGCTGGGCTGCCTCGCGCACGGCGGGCTCGGCTGGATCTACCTGGCCAAGGACCGCAACGTCTCGGACCGCTGGGTCGTCCTGAAGGGCCTGCTCGACACCGGCGACCCGGACGCGATGGAGGCGGCGCTCGCCGAGCGGCGGTACCTCGCCGAGGTCGAGCACCCCAACGTCGTCAAGATCTACAACTTCGTCCAGCACGGCGACGCGGGCTACATCGTCATGGAGTACGTCGGCGGGCGGTCGCTCAAGGAGCTGGTGCTGGAGCGGCGCGCGGCCGGGGAGCCGCTGACGCCCGCGCAGGTGATGGCCTACGGCCTGGAGGTGCTGCGCGCCCTCGGCCACCTGCACGAGAGGGGCCTGGTCTACTGCGACTTCAAGCCCGACAACGCGATCCAGACCGAGGAGCGGCTGAAGCTGGTCGACCTCGGCGGCGTCCGGCGGCTGGAGGACGAGGAGGGCGCGGTCTACGGCACGGTCGGCTACCAGGCGCCCGAGATCGCCGACGAGGGCCCGTCGGTCTCGTCCGACCTGTACACGGTCGCGCGGGCGATGGCCGTGATGAGCTTCGAGTTCGGCGGCTACACCGGCGTCCACCGGACCGGCCTTCCGGACGCCGCGGACGTGCCGGTCCTCGCCGCCAACCCGTCCTTCGACCGGCTGCTGCGGCGCGCCGCGCACGCCGATCCGGACGAGCGGTTCTGGTCGGCGCAGGAGATGACCGAGCAGCTCACCGGGGTGCTGCGGGAGACCCTCGCCGCGCAGGACGGGAAGCCGCGGCCCGCCGCGTCCACGCTGTTCGGGCCGGAGACGCGGGTGGTGGGCGCCCGGATGGGCCGTGCCCCGACGTTCCGGCAGGCCGCCTCGGCGCTGCCGGTGCCGCTGGTGGACCCGGCCGACCCCGGCGCGCGGAACGTCGCGGCGCTCGCCGCGTCCGCGCCCGAGCAGGTGGTCAGCGCGCTGGACCACGACCGCCCCCGCTCGGTGGAGGAGACGCTTCTGCTGGTCAGGGCGCTGATCGAGCGGCGCCAGCAGGAGCGGGCGCGAGAGATGATCATGGCCCTGGACGAGGCGGACTGGCGGGCGCACTGGTTCTGGGGCCTGGCCGCGCTGGCCGAGGGCGACGGCGCCGCCGCCATCGGCGAGTTCGGCCGCGTCTACGACCTGCTGCCCGGCGAGACCGCGGTGAGGCTGGCCCTGGCGTTCTCGGCCGAGGCGGTCGGCGACAGCGCCGGCGCCGTCCACCTCCACCGGACGGTCTGGCGCACCGACCACTCCTACGAGAACGCGGCGTTCGGGCTGGCCCGGGCGCTGGTCGCCGAGGGCGACGACAGGGCCGCCGTGCAGGTGCTCACCGAGGTTCCCGCCTCGTCCGGACGGCACCTGGACGCGCAGGTCGCCGCCGTCGTCGTGGCGATCCGGGGCTGGGCCCCGGACGCCGACCCGATCCGGTGGCGCGCGACCCGCAGGGACCTGCTGGCGGCCGCCGACCGGGTCGAGGCGCTGGACCTGCCCGAGGAGCGCGGCGCCCGCCTGATCGCCCTGCTGCTGGAGGCCCTGGTCGCCGAGCTGGACCGGAGCGGCGACCCGCCACCGGACCGGCGCGTCCTCGGCGTTCCCTACACGGAGAAGGCGTTGCGCGGGGCGCTGGAGGGCGTCTACCGCGACCTCGCACGGCTCTCCACCTCGCGGAGCCGCCGCCGCGGCTTCGTGGATCGCGCCAATTTCATCCGACCGAGGACGGCGTTCTGATGGCCTCCACACCGGCCCTGCTGCCCGCGGACGAGGACGGCATCCGGCTGCCCGTCCAGGACGCCGGCCACACATGGATCAATCCGCGCGGCTGGCTCACCCCCGACCTCGTCCGCAACCTGGCGATCCTGATCACGGGGCTGGCGATCGTCCTGGCGGTGCTGGCCTCCGTCCAAGCGTCCGGCGGCAAGGCGGGCTTCGAGGAGATCGGCCACAAGGCGGGCCCGCAGGTCGTCGCGTCGTCCGACCTGTACCTGGCGCTGAACAACATGGACGCCCAGCTCGCGAACGCCCTGCTCATCGGGAACGCGCAGGGCCTGAGGGTCACGCGCGAGCAGGTGCTCGGCGACTACGAGGCGGGCCGCCGGCAGGCGGACACCGACCTTCAGAAGGCGTCCGCGCTCGCGGGGGACGACCAGCGGGCCGCGACGGCGCTGCGTCAGGCGCTGGACGGTTTCGGCCACTACCAGGCGCTCGCCGCGCAGGCGATCCAGCTGGACGGCCAGCATCCCCACCCGGCGGCCAGGCCCTCGCCGGCCGTCCTCACCCTGTACAGGCAGGCGACCTCCGAGATGAAGGGGACGGTCCTGCCCGCCGCCGAGGCGCTCCGCACCGCCAACGCCGACCGCGTCGAGAGCGCCTACCAGAGCAGGTACCGCGCGCTGAACGTCGGTGCGGGCACCGTCCTGGGGGTCGGCCTGGCCGTCGTCGTCGCGCTGGCCGTGCTCCAGTTCTCCCTGGCCCGCCGCACCCGCCGCATGGTCGCCCCGGCGCTCGTCGTGGCCACCCTGGTCGCCCTCGGCGGGACGATCTTGGCCACGTTCACCTTCGCCCTGGCCGCCGACCACCTGCGCGTCGCCAAGACCGACGCCTTCGACTCGGTGCTCGCCCTCACCCGGGGCCGCGCGATCGCCTGGGACGCCAACGCCGACGAGTCCCGCTACCTCGCCGACCCGCAGCAGGCGGACCTCTACCAGACCGCCTTCTACACCAAGGCGAACGAACTGGTCGACACCGGCAGCGTCCACTCCGGCGGGTACGAGACCAGCCTCGGACAGGACGTGTCGCGGTACCAGGGGAGCGCGGAGCAAGGCCGCTACATCGTCACGTTCGGCGGCCTGCTCGGGAAGGAGTTCCGCAACATCACCTTCCCCGGCGAACGGGCGGCGGCGGAGGACGCCCTGGAGCGCTGGCAGATCTATCAGGGCAACGACGCGCGGCTGCGCGACATGGTGGCCGGTGGGCAGCTCCAGGCCGCGGTGAGCTTCGACACCTCGCCGGGCGACAACGCCTCCAACGGCTCGTTCACCGCCTTCGACGCGGCGATGCGCAGGGTCATCGACGTCAACGACGAGCAGTTCACGGAGAACATCAAGACCGGCGGTGACGACCTGTCCGGCTGGACGGTCATCCCGCCCGTCGGGGCGGTCGTGATCATCGTCCTCGTCCTGGCGGGCGTCCGGCCCCGCCTGGCCGAGTACCGCTAGCGGAGGACGGGAGAAGACGGGAACGACCGGAAAGGCCCCGCCGCGCCCGGAAAGGCGCGGCGGGGCCCTGAGGAGCGGCGGGCGTCAGTTGGCGCTGAGCAGCTCGGCGAGCTCGTCCTCGACGTCCTGGGACGCGACGAACATCAGCTCGTCGCCGGGCTCCAGGGTGTCGTCCGGGGTCGGGACGAGCACCCGGCCCTCGCGCAGGATCGCGACCAGGGCGGTGTCGCGCGGCCAGGTGACCGACCCGACCCGCTCGCCGCCGAGCGGCGCGTCCTCGGGCAGGGTCAGCTCGACCAGGTTCGCCTCGCCCTGCCGGAAGGTCATCAGCCGGACCAGGTCGCCGACGCTGACGGCCTCCTCGACCAGCGCCGACAGCAGGCGCGGGGTGGACACCGCGACGTCCACGCCCCACGACTCGTTGAAGAGCCACTCGTTCTTCGGGTGGTTGATCCGGGCGACGACCCGGGGCACCCCGTACTCGGTCTTGGCGAGCAGCGACACCACCAGGTTGACCTTGTCGTCGCCGGACGAGGCGACCACGACCTGGCAGCGCTCCAGGGCCGCGTCGTCCAGGGCGGCGATCTCGCACGCGTCGGCGAGCAGCCACTCGGCGCGCGGCACCATCTCCACCTTGATCGCGCGCGGGTTCTTGTCGATCAGCAGGACCTCGTGCCCGTTCTCGAGCAGCTCGGCCGCGATGGACCGGCCGACGGCGCCGGCCCCGGCGATGGCGACCCGCATCAGTGCTCTCCCTCGGTGCGCACCGCGACGGCGGCGTTGATCCGGTCCAGGTCCTCGGCACGGCTGATCGCGTGCACGATGTCGCCGTCCTGGATGACGGTGTCGGCCTCGGGCACCAGGGCCTCGCCCATCCGGGTGAGGAAGGCCACCCGCGTGCCCGCCGCGGCCTCCAGCGTCGCGACCTTCTCGCCGACCCACGTGGAGCCGGCGTCTAGCTCGGCGAGCACGACGGTGCCGGTCGGGTCGCGCCACAGCGGCTCGGCGCCCTCCGGCAGCAGCCGGCGCAGGATCTGGTCGGCCGTCCACCGGACGGTCGCGACCGTCGGGATGCCGAGGCGCTGGTACACCTCGGCCCGGCGCGGGTCGTAGATCCGCGCGACCACGTTGTCCACGCCGAAGGTCTCGCGCGCCACCCGCGCGGAGATGATGTTGGAGTTGTCGCCGCTGGACACCGCGACGAACGCGGACGCCTGGTCGATGCCCGCCTCGGTCAGGGTGTCCCGGTCGAAGCCGACGCCGGTGACCCGGCGGCCGCGGAAGCCGCCGCGCAGCCGCCGGAACGCCTCGGGGTTCTGGTCGATGATGGCCACAGAGTGGCCTTTGTCCTCCAGGATGTGGGCGAGGGTCGATCCGACCCGCCCGCAGCCCATGATCACGATATGCACGGCCGTTCCTTCTCCGGAGCCCGAGGTTTCCGATGATCCTTGCCGGGCTGCAAAACTACACAGCCGCCTGACCTCTTACTACCCGACCCCACGTCACGGCGCTGCCGGGAACGGCCGCCACGGGGTGTTGAGAAGTCGCAAAGGGGGCAGGCTAGAGTCTGCTCTCGTGTCGAAGGCTCCGGACCTTGTGAAGCGCCTGCTACTGGGACGCGCCCTGCGCAGCGCTCAGCAGCACGAGCAGCTGCTCCCCAAACGGATCGCGCTCCCCGTGTTCGCGAGCGACGCCCTGTCGTCGGTGGCCTACGCGCCGCAGGAGATCCTGCTGGCGCTGGGCGTCGGCGGCCTGGCGATGTACCGCTACACCCCGTGGGTGGCCGCGGCCGTCGTGGTGATTCTACTCACCGTGGTGGCCTCCTACCGCCAGAACGTCCGCGCGTACCAGAGCGGCGGCGGCGACTTCGAGGTCGCGACCACCAACCTGGGCGACAACTGGGGCGTGGTCGTGGCCAGCGCCCTGCTGGTCGACTACGTCCTGACGGTGGCGGTGTCGGTGTCGTCCGGCGTGGAGAACCTCGGCGCGCTGCTGAAGTTCCTGCAGCCGCACGAGGTGCTCGTCGCGATCGGCATCGTCGTCCTGGTGACGATCGCCAACCTGCGCGGGCTCAAGGAGGCGGGCGTCGCGTTCGCGATCCCGACCTACCTGTTCATGTTCTCGATCATCCTGATGCTGATCTACGGGATGGTCCGGCTCGGCTTCGGCGCGCACCTGAAGGCGGAGACCGCCGACTACAAGATCATCGGCAAGGAGGCCGGGCTCGGCGGCGCCGCGCTGGTCTTCCTGCTGCTGCGGGCCTTCTCGTCCGGCTGTGCGGCCCTGACGGGCGTGGAGGCGATCTCCAACGGCGTCCCGGCGTTCCGCAAGCCCAAGGGCGACAACGCGGCCAAGACGCTGCTGATGCTCGGCCTGGTCGCGATGACGATGTTCGGCGGCGTCACCGCGTTCGCCCACTACACCAAGGCCAAGTTCGCCGAGCCGAGCCAGGGCAGCCAGCTGGTCGACCCGGCCACCGGCAAGGTCGTCCACGACGCCGACCCGGTGATCGCGCAGGTCGCGCACACCGTGTTCTCCAACTTCACGCCGGGCTTCGCGCTGGTCACCACGATGACCGCGCTGATCCTGTTCCTGGCCGCCAACACCGCCTTCAACGGCTTCCCGGTGCTCGGCTCGGTCCTCGCGCAGAACCGCTACCTGCCCCGCCAGTTCCACACCCGCGGCGACCGGCTGGCGTTCTCCAACGGCATCATCATCCTCGCCACCCTGGCGGGCCTGCTGATCTACGCCTACGACGCGTCGGTGAGCAAGCTGATCCCGCTGTACACGGTCGGCGTGTTCGTGTCGTTCACGGTCAGCCAGGTCGGCATGGTCCGGCACTGGAACCGCCTGCTGCGCACCGAGCAGGACGCCCAGCAGCGCCGCCGCATGCGGACGTCCCGGGCGATCAACTCCTTCGGCGCGACGCTCACCGGGATCGTCCTGGTGGTCGTGCTGGTCACCAAGTTCATGCTCGGCGCCTACATCGTCTGCATCGCGATGCCGGTGCTGTTCCTGCTGATGAAGGCGATCCGCAAGCACTACGACCGGGTCTCGGCCGAGCTGGAGCCGACCGGCGAGGACGTGGCGCTGCCCGCCCGCAACCACGCGATCGTCCTGGTCTCCAAGATCCACAAGCCGACGCTGCGGGCGCTGGCGTACGCCCGGGCGACCCGTCCGTCCACGCTGGAGGCCGTCACGGTCTCGGTCGACGCCGACGAGGCGCACCGGCTCCAGGAGGAGTGGGACGCGCTGGACGTGCCCGTCCCGCTGAAGATCCTCGACTCCCCGTACCGGGAGATCACCCGGCCCGTCCTGGACTACGTCAAGAGCGTCCGCCGCAAGTCCCCCCGGGACGTGGTGACCGTGTTCATCCCCGAGTACGTCGTCGGCCACTGGTGGGAGCACTTGCTCCACAACCAGAGCGCGCTGCGGCTCAAGGGGCGGCTGCTGTTCCAGCCGGGCGTCATGGTCACCAGCGTCGCCTGGCAACTCCAGTCGTCGGACCGCCTGAAGGGCCGCGCCGAACCGGCGTTCGGGTCGTCCTACCGCATGCCGACCGGCTCCGGTGGGAACGGCGAGGGGACCGGGCGGCGGGATGAGGCGTCCACTGGTGGCGGTATCGTTTCGGAACGTGACAGCTGATCTCGGACCCCACGAAGGCGACCTCCTCGAACTGGAGGTCGGCAACGTCGCCAACGGCGGCTTCTGCGTGGCCCGGCACGAGGGCCGCGTGGTCTTCGTCCGGCACGCGCTCCCCGGCGAGCGGGTCCGGGCCCGGGTCACCGAGGCCACCAAGCGGTTCCTGCGCGCGGACGCGGTGGAGATCATCACCGCGTCCGACGACCGCGTCGAGGCGCCGTGCCCGTTCGCCGGCCCCGGCCGCTGCGGCGGCTGCGACTGGCAGCACGCGTCGCTGCCCGCCCAGCGCCGCCTGAAGGCCGCGGTCGTCGAGGAGCAGCTCGCCCGCGTCGCCGGGATCACCCGCACCGTCACGGTCGAGGAGGTCCCGTACCCGTTCGCGGGCGAGGACATGACGCCCCCGCCCGGCCTCGGCTGGCGCACCCGCGTCCAGTTCGCGGTCGAGAACGGCACGCCCGGCCTGCGCCGGCACCGCTCGCACGACATCGAGCCGATCGACGAGTGCCTCATCGCCCACCCGGGCGTCGAGATCATGGGCATCGAGACCAAGCGCTGGCAGGGCGCCAACAGCGTCGAGGGCATCACGTCCGCGGCGACCGGCGACCGCCTCGTGTCGGTCCGCGGCCCGAACCCGCGCAAGATCCGCGTCCCGCGCCTGGACGTGCCGGTCCGGCTGATGCGCGGCAAGCCCGAGCAGGGCACCACGCCGCCGTACGTCCGCGAAGAGGTCCAGGGACGGATGTTCCAGGTCTCCGGGTCCGGCTTCTGGCAGGTGCACCCGGGCGCGGCGCAGACCCTCGCCGCCGCCGTCATCGACGCGCTGGAGCCCAAGCCCGGCGAGATCGCCCTCGACCTGTACTGCGGCGTCGGCCTGTTCTCGGCGTTCCTCGGCGAGCGCGTCGGCCGCAACGGCCTCGTCGTCGGCATCGAGTCGGACGGCCAGGCCGTCCGGGACGCCAAGTTCAACCTGCGCGACCTGCCGCAGGTCTCGTTCGAGCGCGGCCCGGTCGAGGAGGTCATCGCCGACCTGGAGTTCGGCCGCTCCGACGACTCGTCCGCCAAGACGCAGAACAAGCGCGCCAGCGGCCACCGCGGCGGCTCCCGCATGCGCGGCGCCGACGTCGTCGTCCTCGACCCGCCCCGCCAGGGCGCGGGCCGCGAGGTCGTCGACCGCGTCGCCGCCCTCGCCGGCCGCAAGATCGCCTACGTCTCCTGCGACCCGGCGACCCTGGCCCGCGACCTCGGCTACTTCTCCGAGCGCGGCTGGACCCTGGAGTCCTTCCGCGCCTTCGACGCCTTCCCCATGACCCAGCACGTGGAGTGCCTGGCCACGCTCGTCCGCGGCTAGCCGCAGGTCACAGGCCGTTCCTCGCGGAACCCGTCGCACGCGCCGCCGGTGTTCTCAAGATCGTCACGCATGAGTCGCGCACGATCTCGAAGACCCGGCGGCGCTCCGCGTTTCGGTCGGCCGCGCCGACCATCACCCTGTCCCGGACAGTGCGGCGTCCAGGCGAGGGCCCACGACGTCCATCTCGGCCAGCCCTCCGATGTGGTCGAGCCCGTCGAACTCCAGGACGGTGAACCCGAGTTCCTCCAGCCGCGCGCGGTCCTCGCGGTTCCGCCGTGCGATCGCGCTGCCGCCGACCAGGTCGAACATCCGGCAGGACGGTGTGCCGTCCGCGGACCCGAACCAGGTGAGCTTCGGCCCGGTCTTCTTCGCGAGAGCCTCCGAGTCGTCCCGTCCGCGCCACTCCCGGTACATCAGGACGCCCATCCATTGCTCGGCGGCCTTCTCGGGCATCCCCGCCGTGATGAGCCCCCCGGGCCCCCTCGACGTACCCGAGCCAGTAGTCGCCGCCGGACAGGAGTGGAAAGCCGCCCACCATGAGCCCCACGGCCCGGTCCGTCAGGGGAGCGAGGAACCCGGCCAGCGCCCCCATTCCGGAGTACCCGCCGAGCACGAACTCGGACATCCCGGCCGCGTCCGCGACGGCGTGCAGGTCGGACAGCTCCATCTCCGTCGGGTAGGCGGTGAAGGACGAGGCGTCGAACTCACCGCCCGCCTCGTCCTCGGCCTCCAGTACCCCCACGACCTGCCGGGGCTTGTACCGGACGACCCGATGCCGCGCGCTCAGCGCGGCGGCCAGCTTCGCCTGCTCGACCCGGAGCCGCGTCGGCAGGACGATCGCGGGCCCGTCCTCCCCGACGACCTCGTACCAGAGCCGGAACCCGTCCGCGGTCTCCACACTCGCCACGACAACCTCCACTCGATGAGTGCCGCGACCCTATGCCGACGGAGAGCCGTCAGGAGGCGTGATCGCGCGACGAGGAGGCGATCGGCACGCGCCTCGCGCCGGCCGCGGCCGACGCGGCTCGGTGGCGGGACGCGCCGCGGGCTTGACCTCGACTTTGGTCGAGGTTCTAGCGTGGTGATCACTTGAGACTTGGGGAGATCATGATGCGAGCTGCGGGATTCAGTGAGCCGGGCGGGCCGGACGTTCTACGCATCCTGGACGTGCCGACGCCGGAGGCCGGGCCGGGGGAGATCCGGGTCCGGGTGCGGGCGGCCGGGGTGCAGCCGTTCGACCTCGCCGTCCGGGAGGGCTGGACGCCCGGCTACCTGGACGCGCCGCCGCCGTTCCCGCGCGTGCCGGGCAACGAGTGGGCCGGTGTGGTCGACCAGGTCGGGGACGGCGTGACGGAGTTCGCGGCCGGGGACGAGGTGATGGGCAACTCCATCCTCGGCTCCTACGCCGAGTTCGTCGTCGTGCCCGTCGCGAACGCCGTGCGCAAGCCCGCCGGGATGCCGTGGGAGGTCGCCGGGGCGTTCCCCGCCGCCGTCATGACCCCGCACATCGCGCTGGACGACCTGCGCGTGGGGGAGGGCGACACGCTCTTGATCCACGCGGCGGCGGGCGGCGTGGGCGCGGTCGCCGTCCAGCTGGCGGTGATCGCGGGCGCCACGGTCATCGGGACGGCCCGCGAGGAGAACCACGACTACCTGCGTTCGCTCGGCGCGATTCCGGTGACGTACGGCGAGGGCCTGGCCGACCGTGTTCGCGCCGTCGCGCCCGACGGCGTTGACGCCGCCCTGGACGGCGCGGGCGGTCACGCCCTGGAGGTCTCGCTCGAGCTGGTCAAGGACCGCGGCCGCATCCTCACGCTGGTCGAGCACGACCGCGCCGAGGAGCTCGGAATCATGGTGACCACGTTCTCGAAGCGCTCGATGACGCGGGTCGCCGAGGTCGCCCGCCTCTACGAGGACGGGCGGCTGAGCCTGAACATCAAGGGCGCCCACTCGTGGACGCGCGCGGCCGACGCGCACCGGCAACTCGCGACCGGTCACGGCCGGGGCAAGGTCGTCCTGGTCATGGACTGACCTCGGTGGGCACGGAGGGCGCGGCGGGCCCGGTGGACGTCCCGCCGCCGCTCGTCCCTACCTCGCGGCGTCCATGACCGCCGCGTGTTCCTGCTTGGCGGCGTCCATGACCGCCGCCTGTTCCTATCCGGCGGCGTTCATGACCGCCGTGATCAGGCCGGTGTTCTCCGGCGCGCCGCCTCCGCCGCCGATCGCGAACCGCCGCCGGACGTAGCTGTAGGCGATCCCGGACGCGGGGTCGGCGAACGACTGGGCACCGGCCGCGCCGGAGTGCCCGAACGAGTCCGTCCCCAGTTCCGGATACCGCTGGGAGAACACCTCGAAGCCGAGCGCGAAGTGGTTCCGCTCGTGCGTGACGAGGTCGGTGCCCGTGTCCTGGGGCGTCGTGAACTCGGCGATCGTGTCGCCGGTGAGCAGCGGCGGGGCCGTGGCGTCGCCGATGGCCGCCGCGTACATGCCCGCGACGCCGCGCGCGCTCCCGACGCCGCCGGACGACGCCGGGCCGAGCGCCCGCGTGTTCCGCGTGTTCGCGAAGCCGACGAGGAACTCGCCCATGTCGTCCACCTGCGGGGCGTTCGCGTTGAAGGCGATGGCCGTGAGGCTGCCGCTGTGGAGGCGCCCCATGCGCATGGTCGGCGGGAGAACCGGCAGGAACCTGGACTCTTCCGATTCGGGCAGTCCGAGGAAGAAGTCCAGTTCGCGCGGGGCGCGGATCCGCTCCTCGAAGTGCTCCTGGATCGTCAGGCCCGTGGCGCGCCGGACGACCTCGCCGGTCAGCGCGCCGATCACGAACGCGTGGTACCCGTACGCCGTCCCGGGCTCCCAGAACGGCCGCTGCCCGGCCAGCCGCGCCGCGAGCAGCCGGTCGTCCGCCAGCTCCTCGCTGGTGAACCCGCCGTCCACCCCGATCACTCCGGACCGGTGTCCGAGCAGCTCGCGCAGGGTCAGGAGCTCCTTTCCGTGCCCGCTGAACTCGGGCCAGACCTCGGAGACCGGCTGGTCCAGCTTGAGCGTCCCGTCCTGGACGAGCATCGCCACGACCAGGTGCGCGGCGCCCTTCGCGGTCGAGTACAGGGCGGTGACCGCGTTCTCGCCGGTCGGCGAGGCCCACAGGTCGACGACCTTCCGGCCATGCTGGAACACGGCCAGCTGAGCGTCCGGATCGCCGTCCGGGCCGTCCACGACCGCCGCGAACGCCGCGCGGACGCCCTCGAACCCGTCCGCCGCGAACCCGTGCGCGTCCCTCATCGCAGTTCTCCCTGCTCGTCGCTCACCAGACCGTCGATCGTCGCGAAGAACTCCGCGATCCCCGGACGGTTCGGACCCTTCTCCCGCGAGATCCGGAAGTCCTCGGCGCTCCGCCACTCGACGATGTCCAGCCACTCGCCGCCGGGCAGCTCCACCAGCCGCGCGCCGGCGAATCCCGCGCGGTCGGCCTCGAAGTCGGCCACCATCGCGGGGCGGGCCGCGAGCAGCCGCTCCCTGTCGTGCGCCGTGAACCGGGTCAGTTCGATCACCGTGTCTCGCCTCCTTCAACGGGACGAGACGGTATAGTCACCTCCAGATAAAGTCAACATAGGTGACAATCACTTGGAGGTGACCATGCGGCGCGGAGAGCGCAAGCGCACGGACCCGGACCTCGGCATCCTCACGACCCGGCTCTTCTTCGGCATCCAGCGCGAACTGTTCGACGTCCTGGCCGGCCAGGGGTACGGCGACCTGCGTGCGCAGCACGGCGCCGTCCTCGCCCACCTGGACGAGGAGGGCACCCGCGCCACCGACCTCGCGCAACGCTCCGGCCAGCACAAACAGGTCATCGGCAAGCTCGTCGACGAACTCGAGGCGCTCGGCTACGTCGAACGCCGCCCCGACCCGTCCGACCGCCGCGCCAAGCTCGTCGTCCCGACCGAGCGCGGCCTCGCCCAGATGCGCGACTCGGACGCGATCCTCGCCGCCATCGAGGCTCGCCACGCCGAGACCTTCGGCGCCGACGCGTACGCCGAGTTCAAACGCCTCTACCGCCTCATGGCGGAGTCACCGCCGACCACGTGACGGGGCGTCGCCGGCCGGGTGGCGGAGTCGCCGGGCCCTTCGGCGGCTACTCGATGACGATCTCGAACGGGATGTTGCCGCGCGTCGCCTTCGAGTACGGGCATGCCGCGTGCGTCGCCTCGACGAGTTTTTTGCCCGCCTCGCCCTCGAGGTGCTCGGGAAGCTCCACGCGCATGACGACGCCGATCACGAAGCCGCCGTCCGAGGCGTCCTTGCCGATGCCGACCTCGGCCGTGACCGAGACGTCCTTGACGTCCAGTTTCATCTCTCGTGCCACGGCGCCCATCGCGCTCGAGAAGCAGGCCGCGTAGCCCGCCGCGAAGAGCTGCTCGGGGTTGGTGCCCTTCCCGTCCCCACCGAACACGGGCGGGAAGGCCAGGGCCAGGTCGAGCTGACCGTCCGAACTGACGGCCCGCCCGTCACGTCCGTTGGCGGTGGCGACGGCGGTGTACAGCGCGTCCATGATCGGACTCCTCTCGGGAAGGTCTCTGTCGCGATCAACTGTACACAACTCAGTTGCGCACAACTTAATTGCGTGGAGATATCCTGGCCACATGACGACCGACGGCCGCGCCGACGACCTGCTCCGCCTGGACAACCAGCTCTGCGTCTCGCTGAACGCCGCGTCCCGCGCGCTCACCGGCGTCTACCGCACCGTCCTGAAGGACCTCGGCCTCACCCTTCCGCAGTACCTCGTCATGCTCACCCTCTGGGAGCACGCCGAGCTGCCGGTCAAGGAGATCGGCGACCGCCTCCGCCTGGACTCCGGCACCCTGTCGCCCCTGCTCAAGCGCCTGGAGGCCGCGGGCTACGTCCACCGCCGCCGCAGTGCGGAGGACGAGCGCTCGGTGGTCATCACCCTCACCCCGGTCGGCGAGGCCCTGCGCGCCCAGGCCGCCGGCGTCCCCCTCCGCATGGCCGAGGCGTCCGGCCTGACCGAGGACGAGTTCCAGACCCTCCGGGCCCTCCTCGCCACGGTCACCGCCAACCTCGACCAGGCGGCCTTCTAGACGGCGCTCAGCTCGCCGCCGCCCAGGCCCGGAGCTTCTCCGGGTTGCGATGCACCCAGATGTGCTTGATCCGGTCATCCGCGATCTCGAACGCGAACACCGTCACGACGACGCCGTCCTGCTCGGCGACCAGACCGGGCTGGCCGTTGACCGTCCGCTCCACGAACCTGTGGTTGGCGGGCACCCGTCCGGCGAGGTGGACCCAGGCGTGCGCGATCTGCTCGCCGCCTTCGATCGGCTCCAGGAAGGTGACGGCGAGGCCGCCGCCGTCCGCGACCGCCAAGGCGTCGGGATCGAGCAGGCCGATCAGGGCCTCCAGGTCCTTGGCCTCCCACGCCTGCTTGAAGTCCCGGACGACGCCCGCCTGCCGGGCCGTCGGACTCACCGGAGCCTGCGACTCGCGGATCCGGCGGCGCGCCGAGGAGGCCAGCTGCCGGCACGCCCCCGGCGTCCGGCCGACGATCTCGGCCACTTCGGCGAAGGAGTGGCAGAAGACGTCGTGCAGGACGAACGCGACGCGCTCGGCCGGGGTCATCGACTCGAGCACGACCAGGAAGGCCAGATTGACCGACTCGTCCAGGGTGACCCGGTCGGCCGGATCGACGGCGGCGCCGCCCGTCCGCCCGCTCACCCACTCCGTCCCGCCGGGCAGCGGCTCGGGCAGCCATTCGCCCACGTAGGTCTCCCGCCGCGCCCGCGCGGACCTGAGCACGTTGAAGCACACCCGGCTGGCGACCGTCGTCAGCCAGGCGCCGGGGGACGCGATGGCGTCCTGCTCCTCCCGTGACATGGCGTACCAGCGGGCGTAGGTCTCCTGGACGGCGTCCTCGGCCTCCGCCAGGGACCCCAGGAGCCGGTACGCGAGATTGATCAGCTGCCGCCGCTCGCCCATGATCGCGTCCAGGTCGGACCGGCCCGAGTCGATGTCGTCTACCCCGGATCGTGTGGTCATGCCGTCCGCCCCTTTGGTCGCGTTCCGTCCTCACTGGTCCGACACGACGGCACGCCGGAATGTCAGGCCGTCGAGCCACCAGACATTCCGCCGGGCCGCCGTGTCGAACGCAGGGACGACATCATCCAGCGAAACAGAAGGCGCGGGAACACCATGACCACCCAGACGTTCACCGAACCGGCGACCGGGCAGAGCCTCGAGCGGGCGGCCAAGGCGCTCACCGAGAACGGCTTCACCGTCGAGATCCTCGACGACGTCGCCGCCGCCCGCGCCCGCGTCGACGAGCTGATCCCGGACGGCTCCAGCGTGTTCACCGGGGCCAGCGAGACCCTCCGCCTGTCCGGCATCGACGAGGACATCAACGCCAGCGGACGCTACGACGCCGTCCGCCCGCGCGGCCACGCCATGGACCGCGCCACCCAGCTCGCCGAGATCTGGCGCCTGATGGCCACCCCCGACGTCATCCTGGCCGGCGCCCACGCGGTCACCGAGACCGGCTCCCTCGTGATCGCCTCCGCCAGCGGAAGCCAGCTCCCCGCCATGGCCGGCGCCGCCGCCCGCGCCATCTGGATCGTCGGCGCGCAGAAGATCGTCCCCGACCTCCCCACCGCCCTGCGCCGCCTGGAGGAGCACTGCCTCCCCCTGGAGAACGACCGCGCCATGACCACCTACGGCAAGCCCAGCGCCCTCAACCGCCTCCTCATCCTCAACGCCGAACCCACCCCCGACCGAGGCACCGTCCTCCTCCTCCGAACCCCCATCGGCTTCTAACCCGAACGGGAGCCGTCCCCCCCCACCGGACGGCTCCCAGACCCACCAGGTGGGTGATCAGCACGACGACCACGCAGTCCTCGGTAGGAAGTGGGACAGGTCGTCCAGTGCTTCACGCGGGACGAACACCGGCCGCGTGAGTAGGCGATCGCCTGCTCGCTGCACATCGATCACGACGCCCAAGGACACCGATCCGGGGACACCCGCATCCATGTAGGAAAGCTCCTCGTGAGGCTCGAACGCCTCAGCGCGATCGAGTATCCACTGTTCCACCACCGAGGGAACGCGGCCGACCAAGGGCACGCCCTCCACGAGGACCTGAGGCCCGCGCAACGCGTTGACCACGACGCCCGCCAGCCGTTCACCCCGGTAGTAGAGCTTCAAGCCGAACTTCGGGTACTCGCCTTCCAACACCGTGTCGACCGTTGCCTCCGGACCACGCCGGCGCAGGTGTCGCTGCGGCTCGTCAGTGACGTCACTCAGCACGTCCGATACTCCGTCGGGCCGCATTCCGAATGCCAGTGGCCCCACTGTGACGAACGGATCCAGCGTCCATCGCAGCCGCTCGCCCTCCGGCGACACCTTCCACCACTCGAACATGAAGACGCAGCGTAGAGGACGGCCGGGATCGGAGCAGGCGCGTCCATGGGCGGACTATTGCACTCCTTCTGGCGGTCGTGGGGTGGTCAGAGGCCGTCGGTGGCGGGAGGCAGATCCGCGTAGGCGCGGTCGAGCAAGCGGCCGGCTTCGCTGTCGGGCGGGCAGTGGCGGCTGAGGCGCTGGTGTGTTCTGAGCCGCCATCCGAGAGGCAGGCGTTCGGCGTCCACGATCAGGTGACGCAGGATGAGGATCGCCCATTCCGTCGGAGCACCGCCGTTCAGGAAGTAGAGACACTCTTCGTAGCGTGCGACCAGACGCTCCTGGTCTATATGCCGATCGAGGGCGGCCCAGCTCAGCCTGAGGTAGGCGCTGGCAGCGGACGTCGACACCTCCGAATTCCAGACGAAGGTGGTGACGACGGGCTCCGGATGGTCCTCATCCCAGAGCAGGGCGTCGAGCGCGTGGACCAGGACATCGCTCTCCAGGTGGCATGCGAAGTTCGCTGAACGAATGAGCTGGTCGGTGGTGATGGTCTGGTCGCGTGTCAATGAATTGCGCAGCCAATTCGCGTCCGAAGTCCGTCTGACCTGCGCGAGGTCGCTGACCAGACGGATCTCTGGCCGACCGTCCGCCCAGACACGTTTGAGGCGCAAGCTGGCGCTCAGTCCCTCCCAGCCTTCGGGCCCCAGATGCGACTGCCAGAGTCCTGTGCAGCGCCTCCACGAGTCGAGCGGCTCAGGGGCGTCAGGGAAGAGTTCGCCGCCGGTGATCTGCTCCTTCGCGGCCACGAGGAGGACGAGCACGTTGGCCGAATGCAGCGCAACACGTGTGGGGACGGAGTGCCGGACAGGCTCGTACTCGTTCATCGTTCGCCCTGTGCGCTGTGAGAACGCCCTGCGGAAGAAATCACGGAGGAGCTCGCCCAGGGCTTCGCGGTCCGGCACATGAGCGATCAGCCTTCTCAGGAAGTCCACGATGGGGAGGCGGTCGGTGAGTGGGGCGAACGACAGAAGCGCGTGCAGGAAGGCGTCATCCGGGAGCAGGCGCCGACTGCGGGCGGCCCTGGCGGTGGACGTCAGGTCCGACAGTTCGCGGACGGTCAGGCGGGCGACCAGGTACTCGCCGAACGTCGCGTGCAGGAACTCGTAGGTGCCGCGTATCTCGCCGTCCTGCACGGCCTGCGAGCGATGGACGAAGAAGAAGCGGCCGACGACCACCTGCCCCGGCGTCAGCGCCGCGCGGACGGACCCATGGTGCGCGGTGGCGGGCTCGGGGAGCAGCGCGGCCAGGTCCCTGGTGAGTTCGTCCTCGCTGACCCACTGGCGGCCTCGGTTGAACATGGCGAACGCGGTGATCGAGAGGCGTTGCAGCTCGTCCTCGACGGCATTCGTGAAGGGGGCGCCGTCCAGTTCGGGATGGAGCTTGCGGACCTCGCGTTCGGCGAAGCGGGTCAGCAGGCGCTCGTACAGGTCGGCCGAGTCGAGGGTGTGGTCGTCCTTCTGGAGGGCGTTGTCATCGGAGTCGTACAGCGCCAGCATCAGCAGGAGCAGCGGCTGGGACGCCAGGTCAGGGTGGCGCAGCGCCGTCTCGGGAGGGAGCGGTGACAGGCCGCGGGCGGCGAGGGCCGACGCGTTCGCGCTGTTCCAGACGTTCAGCCAGCGGGTGGTCTGGGACTCGGAGAACGGCTCCAAACGGACGGCCACGATGCCGCCGGACGGGATGCGCATGCGGTCGGCCACCGACGTCCTGCTGGTGACGAGCACCGCGACCGGACGGCCCTGCGCCGCCTCGCGTTCCTGGAAGCGGACGACCTGCTCCAGGTAGTCCGACTGGCTGACACCCGTCGCCTGGAGAAGCTCGTCGAAGCCGTCCAACAGGACGACCGGCAGCGCGTCCCCGGCACTGCGCGCGAGGTCCGGCCAGCTGATGGTCTCGCCCGTGGCGGCCCGGATGCCGGCCTCGATCTGGGTCTGGAGATCGCCGTCCGCCGGGACCTCGCGCAGCGCCACGCGCACCGCGAGGAAGTCCTCGGGCGGCAGCGACGCCGCCAGCGTCTCCGTGAACTTCGACTTGCCCGACCCCGGCTGACCGAGCAGCAGAAGAGGCTCGCAGACCGTGGTGAACGACGTCAGGTACCCGACCAGGAACGCCTGCAGATCATCGTGGACGCGCAGGAGGCCCCAGGTCTCCTCCTGGTTGAGCCGCACGGCCGTCTGGTCCGCCTGCGCGACCCGGTACCGCGGGTTGACGTAGATCTCGGCGAGGCTCGGGAAGGTCAGGGCTTCGGGTGACTCGGCGCTCAACGCCACCGGACGGTCCAGCCGCGCACGATGCGCCCGTGCCAGGGCGGCCCGCCGGTCGTCAGGGGCAGCCCCGCTCGAGAACCGTTCGAGGACGGCGCGCAGCCCCTCCAAGCCCGTCCGCAACGACGCCAACTCCGCGTGTGTGGCCTGGTGGTCCATCCGGTCCGTCCAGAACGCGAGTTCGGGGAAGTCCGTGGCCAGCCGCAGATACAGCTCCTGGTATCGCCGCGCCGCGGCGACGGGCACGTCCTGGTGGAGCATGAGCTGCGTCTGCAGATTCAGTGCCCCGTTGGCCGACACCAGCTCGGCGACGGCCATGCCGAGCGCTGTGAAGAATGGCAGGCCGTCCTGGTGAGGTGGGCCGCCGTGGTGGACGAACCTGCGCTCAAGGGCGTTGTCGGGCTGCGTCAGATAGGAGACCACTTCCTTCAGCTGCCGGGACGGCTCGGCCCCCACGAGACTCAGCTGGTCGGCGCGCGTGAAGGTGCGCAGCTCCAGGGGGAGATCGGCTGCGGCGAGGGCGTCGAAGAAGGCGGCCAGCATGATGACCTTGCGGGCCGCTTCGAGACGCTCGGTACGGGAGAAACGGGACAGGCCGCGCATGCGGTCGCTCAGGCCCGAGACCAGTTCGCGGCTCAGGCTGCCCAGCTCGCCCTTCGCGTCGAACAGACTCAGGGCCAGTTCGCTGCCGCCGGCGGTCGGGGTGAGGAGCACGCCGCCCATGAGACGGTCGAGGGCTTCGACGACGGGGCTCTTCCCGCCCAGGATCTTGACGGCGTCCTTGTAACTGAGTCCGCGGGCCATACCGGTGAGACGCGCGTAGCGAGCGATGCGTTGCGGCTCGGACGACCGGACGAGCAGGAGCGGAGGGCGGAGGGGGTGGTGCCTCCGGTCGGCGCGGGGGTGGGGTGCGCCGGGCTACGGGGCCCGGGGGACCCGCGCCGACCGGAGGGGTCGTGGGAGGACGTCGGTCAGCGGCCCAAGAAGGCCGTGACGACGGTGGCCAGGACGGCCGCCGCCGCGGTGATCAGTGACAGCAGGGCGACGGTGTGGCGGAAGCGGGTGTCGAGCGAGCCGCGGGTGACCTGTTCACGCTCGGCGGCGGTGAGCCGGTCGTCCAGGTCCTGGAGCCGGCGGATCAGGTCGTCGGCGCGACGGTCGTGCAGGTCGTCGCGTTGGAGCAGCAGGGCGAGCCTGCCCTCCAGCCCGGCGATCCGGACGTCGGTGCCGCGGCGCAGCTCCGCCAGGGCCAGCTCGACGGTGAGGGATCCTTCCTCGGTCAACGGTCTTCAGCCTCTCGTCGTTCGCGGGCCGCGCCGGTGACCGGGGAGGTCCGTCCCACGGACCCGTGTTTCCACCATAGGAATGTTCCGGCAAGGTGACAAGGGCATGTCTGGTAATAACCGGAAACTCTGATGTGGGAAATTTTCCGCTTCCGATTGCTGGATGTTCCTTACTGTTTCCGCCATGCTGGGGGGCATGGGAAACGGCCCCGACAGGGAGCGGGTCGCCAAGTACGTGGTGGCGCGGCGCGGTGCGCTCGGCCTCACGCAGGAGCAACTCGCCGAACGCGCGGGCGTCACGGTCAAGACCGTCTACAACCTCGAGGCGGGCGGACGCTGGCCGCAGGCGCGGACGCGCGGAGCGATCGAGGCGGCGCTGCAGTGGCGGTCCGGCGACCTCGTGCTGGTCGGCGACGGTGGCGAGCCCGACGAGGCCGACCGGCGCGCGGCGCGCGGCGACGAGGCGGTCCGCGAGCTCGCGGAGCTGGACGCCTACTTCGCCGACCTCCGCGCCGGCGCCGGCGACAAGCGCCGGATGGCGCTGGCCTTCCTCCGCGCCCTGTACAACGAGCCCGACGGGCGCTGACCTGCCCCGACGCGTGGCCGCATCCGGCATTTGAGAATTTCTCGTACTGACCGGTTGTTGCGGACTTGACCCGGGGGCACACTAGGGGAGCCGGACCGGGTCAGCACGGCCCGGCGGGCGTCGCCGATCCCGGTGCGCCCCGGGGTCCCGCTCCCATCGGATGAGGAGTGGTCGAAGCGATGCTCGCCCTCGCTATCGCGACCGGCGCCGGGTTGCTCGGCGTCCTGGCACTGGTGCTCGCGCTGGCGGCCGTCCGGCAGGGCCGTGAGATCCGCGCCGGGCAGCGCCGCATCACCCGGGAGGTCGAACTCCAGACCCGCGTCCTGGCCGCCGCGGCCCGCCTCGCCGCGACGTCCGGCGAAACCCCAGGTGAGCGGCCGGACGGCGCCCCCGGGTCCCCGCCGTCCGAGGGTGACGGGCGTCCGGACGAATCTCCGGCCCTTTGACCGATCCTTGGCGTCACCCGATGTAACGACACGCGGACGCAACGCTAGGACAATGCCCCCGGCCGGGCTACAACGGACTCGATCACGTCGCTGTTCGGCCAGGTCAGGGGGGAGTAAGAGTGATCCAGAAGGGAACTGGGCGGATCGGCGCCCGGGGTCTCGCCGTGCTGACGGCGGTCCCTCTGCTGGGGGTCGTCCCCGTGCTCGTCTATCAGGTCGCGGCGCAAGCCGACGGGCCGGTCAGTGCGGGCGCGCGCAAGCACCACCGAGGCCACAAGGCGCGGAACGCGGGCCCGAGGGCACGCCCGCACAAGGGCGGTAAAACCGGCAAGTTCGGTGTGTCCGTGGGCCCCGGCAAGGCGGCCACGGCCGCCAAACTGGTGCTCCAGACGTCCGGTCCGACCGCACAGCTCGTACCCGGCCACACCTACAGCTGGCCGTTCACGGTGACCAACAACGGCAAGAGCAAGGCCGCGCCCGCGACCCTGAAGGCGCCGCTGCCGGCCTCGCTGGAGTACGTGTCGGGCCCCGAGGCATGCTCCTTCGCGGTGAACACCGGCGGCGCGTCGGCCATTGGCGGCGCGTCCGGCGGCGCGGTCTGTGCGATCGGCGCGCTGAAGCCGGGCCAGACGGTCAAGGGCGCTCTCAACGCGAAGGTGTCCACGAAGGCCAGGCCGCGTGAGCGGGTGGCGAGCACCGCCACCGTGTGGTGGGGGTCGTCGTCGGTGTCCAAGCAGTTCCCGGCGACGACCGTCGTCGAGACCGCGGACGTGTCGGTCGTCAGAAGGGGGCCTGAGGCGACGCGTCCGGGCCAGGCGATCCCGTACGTCACGACGGTCACCAATGCCGGCCCCGCGGCCGCGCAGAACGTGGTGGTCAGCGGGACGCTCCCGCAGGGGGCCGTCCTGAACGGCTCGTCCTGTTCTGCCGCTGCCACGGGCGGAGCCGGTGCCGTCTCCGGAAACGGCGCCCCGAACGGCTATGTGTGCAACCTCGGAACGCTCGAGGTCGGCGCGAAGAAGGAGATCCGCACCTCGGTCACACTGCGCGGCGCGAAGCGCGGGCAGGTCCTGGAGGCCCCGGTCCACGTGAGCACGTCCACGACGGAACTGAACCTCGTCAACAACAACACGACCTTCAAGACCCGGGTGCTGCGGGCTCCGGTGATCACGGCGCACCGGCCCGTCCACGAGCATTCCCCCACGTCGGGGCGTCCTCGCCAGATGTTCCCGACGCTGGGACGGCCGGGCCACGCGCTCCCCGCGACAGAGCACCAGGCCCATGTGGCCGCGGCGCCGGGCGGACACGGGCACCAGCTGCCCACGTCGGAGCAGCACGGCCGCAACCAGTCGGTGCCCGGACGGCCCGCAGGCGCTCCCAAGCAGCTCCCGGGGCCCGCCGGGCAGATCCCGCGCCTTCGCCACGCCGTCATCCGGCATGGCCACCTGGGAATCCCGCATGGCCTGCACTTCCTGCCGCGCACCGGGGACGAGAGCGCTCTCATCGTGGACGGGGCGATCGGCCTCCTCGGCGGCGGCCTGATCCTGATGTTCGTCGGACGCCGCCGTCGCGTGATCCGCAGCAGCGAGTAGGCGGCGCGAAAGCGACCCCGCGACCACCCTGCGACGACCCCGCGACCGCGCGGTCCGAGGCCCGGACGGTGAGTGCCACCGTCCGGGCCTCGCGGCGTCCACCCCCGTCCGGGCCCGGACCCGTCCGCCCCCGTCCCGTGCCGCCGCGTGTGCGCAGGGTCACCCCCGGGCGTGCGTACGAGGTCAAGACGTATGAGGATGGTGGGTATGCGCCTTCGAATCTTCACTGAGCCCCAGCAGGGGGCGAGTCACGAAACACTCCTGGCCGTGGCCAAGGCCACCGAGGACCTCGGGTTCGACGCCTTCTTCCGCTCCGACCACTACGTGAAAATGGGGGACGTGTCGGGCCTGCCCGGGCCGTCCGACGCGTGGATCACCCTCGCGGCCCTGGCCCGCGAGACCAGCCGGATCCGGCTCGGCACGCTGATGACCGCCGCGACGTTCCGGTACCCGGGCCCGCTGGCGATCGCGGTCGCGCAGGTGGACCAGATGAGCGGCGGACGCGTCGACTTCGGCATCGGCACCGGCTGGTTCGAGGAGGAGCACACCGCCTACGGCATCCCGTTCCCGAGCCTCGGTGAGCGGTTCCAGCGGCTCGAGGAGCAGCTCCAGATCCTCACCGGCCTCTGGCGGACGCCCGTCGGCGAGACCTTCGACTTCGAGGGCACGCACTACACCCTCAAGGACTCGCCCGCGCTGCCCAAGCCGGCCCGTCCGGACGGCCCGCCGATCCTGATCGGCGGCTTCGGGGCCAAGCGGACGCCGCGCATCGCCGCGCAGTACGCCGACGAGTACAACGCCCCGTTCGCCCAGCTCGGCGACACCGCCGCCGCGTTCGGACGGGTCCGGGACGCCGTCCAGGCGCGGAAGCGGACGCGTCCGATGGTCTACTCGGCCGCCCAGGTCGTCTGCTGCGGCCGGGACGAGGCGGAGATCGGGCGCCGCGCGGCCGCGATCGGACGCGAGCCGGACGAGCTGCGCGAGAACGGCCTGTGCGGGACGCCCGCCGAGATCCTCGAGAAGATCGGGAAGTTCGGCGAGGCCGGTGCGGAGTGCCTCTACCTGCAGATTCTCGACCTGTCCGACATCAACCACCTTGAGCTGATCGCCTTTGAGGTCCTGAACAAGCTCTGACCGCCTCCACGCCGCCGCCACCGCCGCCACCGCCTCCGCAGCCACCGCTTTCGCCGCGCCGCCGCGACCGCCCGCGAGGCATCGGCCGACGAACGCGCGACTCCCGTGTTCCGCACGCGCACGCCGCGCGGAACACGGGAGGAGACCCGGGGAGCGAGGTCAGGCGGTCGCGGGCGCGGCCTCCCCGACGGCCGCGGTCTCGTCCTCGTCGCGGGCGCGCGGCGGGAGCAGGAACGCGATCAGGAAGGTCGCCCCGAGCAGCCCGGCCACGATCCACAGCGTGATCTTCATGGCCGCGCCGAAGCCGGTCTTCGCCGAGTGCTGCGCGGACGACTGGACGATCGCGGCGACGCGTCCCGCCGACCGCGGGTTCGCGGCGGCCGCCGCCCGGACGTCGGACTCCAGCCGGACGCACGTCTCCGGGTTCCTCGCCTGGTCCTTGGCGGTGGCGCGGTCGTGCCCGCAGGCGCGCAGCCCGGCGGTGATCCGGTCCTGGGCGGACGGCGCGACCCCCGCGGTCGTGAGGCTGGCGCGCAGGGCCGGCGCGTCCCGGTCGGAGGCCGTCGCGACGTGCCCGCCGAGCAGTCCGAAGAACACCGTGCCGAGGACGGCCGCGCCGAGCGCCGCGCCGAGCTGCTGCACCGCCGACAGCGTGCCGCCCGCCGACCCGGTCTCGTGCGGTTCGACCGAGGCGAGCACGATGTCGAAGAACGGGGCCATCAGCAGGCCCATGCCGAATCCGGCGACGGCCAGCGAGGGCGCCAGCTGCCACGGGGAGACGCCGATCCCGGCGAGCTGGAGCGAGAGCACCAGCCCGGCCACGCCGGCCGCCATGACCAGCGCGCCGATCTGGAGCGCCGTCCGGCCGTGCTTCTGCATGGCCATCGCGACCGGGAAGCCGAACACCGTTCCGACCGACAGCGGGATCTGTGACAGGCCCGCCTTGAGCGGCGAGTACCCGAGCCCGAGCTGCAGGTAGAGCGAGTAGGTCAGCGAGAGTCCGACCATCCCGGCGAAGAACACGATCCCGACGACGAGCCCGGTGGAGAAGCCGCGCTTGGTGAACACCGACGGGGTGATCAGCGGGTCGGCGCCGCGGCGCTGCCGCCGCAGCTCGTACCAGGCGAACACGAGGAACACCGCGCCGGACGCGGCCATCAGCGCGAACGTCCAGGCGGGCCAGCCCAGCTCGCGGCCCTGGACGAGCGGGTAGACGATCAGCCCGGCGCCGAGCGCGGCGAGCAGGGCGCCGAGCAGGTCGAGCCGGGATCCGTGGCCGTCCCGTCCGGGCGGCAGGAAGATCGCGCCGAGGACGACGGCGGCGACGCCGAGCGGCAGGTTGATCAGAAAGATCATCCGCCAGCCGGTGCCGAAGAGGTCGGCGTCGATCAGCCAGCCCGCGAGCACCGGCCCCGCGACCGAGGACAGGCCCATGACCGGCCCGAACGCGCTGAACGCCTTGGTCAGCTCCTGCGGCGGGAACATCCGGCGCATCATGCCGAGGCCCTGCGGGATCATCATCGCGCCCGCGAGGCCCTGCAGCAGCCGCGCGCCGATGAGCATGCCGGGGGAGACGGCGGTTCCGCACAGCAGCGAACCGATCGTGAAGCCGGCCGCGCCGATGATGAACATCCGCCTGCGTCCGAAGAGGTCGCCGAGGCGTCCGCCGGTGAGCAGGCCGATCGCCATCGCCAGGGTGTACCCGGCCGCGAGCCACTGGATGGTGGCGGCCGATCCGCCCAGGTCGGAGCGGATGGTGGGGGCGGCGATCGTGGTGACCAGGGCGTCCAGCATGTCCATGACCTCGCCGAGAAGGATCACCGCGAGCGCCGCCCAGCGCCAGCGGAACGGCTGTGGCTCGGTCGCCGGGGGCGCCTCGCCGGTGGTGTCGATCATCATGGCTCCCGAAGGAAGAGAACAATGTTCGTAGCCACAAACGACGTTCTCATGGAGAACAGTGTTCGTGTCAAGTACGATGTTCGTACCGTGGAGCGGCGATGTCCGGCCGGGGATAACCTCTCTCGTATAGAGACGATATATCTCGTTCAGGGCATGTCAAGATGTATCGCGAAATTCCTGGAGCCGCCGGAACGCCGAAGCGCCGCCGCCCGCGAACTCGCGGGACAGGCGGCGCTTCGTGGCGGCGTTCGGGCTGCTAGAAGCCCTCGAAGGCCCGCTTGAAGGGAGCGAGGCGCGGCGCGCCGGGCGCGGTGTCGTAGATGGCGAGGACGACCGTCTCGAATCGGCGCGCGAACGGTCCTTCGTCGGGACGGAGCGCGTCCGCGAACGCCTCGGCCACCTCGGACGGGTCGTTGCGGAACACGCCGCACCCCCACGCGCCGAGGACGATCCGCCGGTGACCGTGCGAGGCCGCGGCCGCCAGCACCTTCAGGGCGCGCCGCCGCAGCACCTCGGGAAGGCGGGCGAGCTTGTCGGCGTCCCGCACCGCGCCGCGGTTGGGCGCGGGCGAGGTGAGGAACGCGACACGGTACGGCTCGTCCAGCAGCGCTCCGGAGTCGGTCCGGAAGACCGGCACGCCAGGGGAGTAGATCACGTGGTCCGTGTACAGAGGGTCCCGCAGCTCGCGGTGGACGTCGTAGTACTCGGGCGCGGCCTGCAGCGTCGCGTACAGACCGGACGCGCGCGCGAGCCCCTCCTCCTGCGCCTGCGCGCCGCTGAGGAACCCGCCGCCGGGGTTCTTCGCGGACGCGAAGTTCAACGCCAACGGCTCCGCCCCGCGCCCCGGCCCCGCAGTGCCGTCCGGCCCGGCCATGCCCTCGCCCAGGCGGCGGGCCGCCTGCAGCGTGGTCTCGGACGTCACCTCGACGCGCGTGCGCGGGGCGTCGTCCGCGACCGGCGGCAGGAGGTTCAGGAGCGCCGCCAGCTCCTTGGGGCGGTGCAGGACCGTCCCGTCCACGGACGCCCGCAGCGCCGCGCTCAGGTCGATCTCGTCCCCGGACGGTGCGCGGTAGCCCTCGCGATCGAGGATCTCGAGGGTTTGGCGGGCCTGGGCCCGCCTCTGTTCTCTGCTCATCAGGCGGATGATCTCGGACATACACCCCGCCCTGCCAGTCATTTTCACGTTCTGGCGACCTGCCGATCAGGCCAAAAGGATCGAATCCGGTCGGGTATCTGGCATGCTTGCTCCGTCATGGAGCCCCCTCGCCCCCGCCGGGGACGGCGCGATCCGTACCCGCAGCAGAACCCGTACGGCCAGCAGCCCTACGAGCAGTCGCCGTATGGTCCGCGGCACGACGAGCAGCAGTACCAGCCGCAGCAACCGCAGGCCCCGCAGCAGCCTCAGCAGCCGCGCCGACCCCAGCCGCAGCCCCAGCGGCCGGCGCAGCAGCAGGCCCCGCATCCGCAGCAGCCTCCGCATCAGCCGCCACAACCGCCGCAGCACCCGCAACAGCCGCAGCCCCAGTACCACCCGGCCCCGCCGCCGCCGCAGCACGCTCCCGCTCCCACCCCCGCGCCCGACGACCTCCCCGGCGGTGGCTTCTTCGAGGACGAGCCGCCTCAGGGCGGGCACATCGCGGACGGCGTGTTCGACCCGACCGGACGCGTCGGCCGCCCCGTCCTGGACGAGCGGCTCTCCGTCGACCTGGACCGTGACTTCGCCGGCGCCGACCGCGGCCGGACGTTCACCTATGTGCTCGGCATCGGCGCGCTCGTGCTGATCGCCGGGACGGGCATCACCGCGATGGTCGGCGCGACGATGGTGTCCGGCGGCAAGCCGCCCAAGCCCCAGCTCGAACCGCAGGTCGTCCCGACGATGGGCGCGCACCCAGGCGACGTCCCGCCCGACCCGCCGACCGTCCCCATGGCGCACGAGCCGTTCATCCCCGACCACGGCACCGGTAAGTTCGTCCGCGCCTCGGGCGAGACCCTGACGACCGGCCACGGCAAGGTGCGCCGCTACGCGGTCGAGGTCGAGGGCGGGATGAAGCAGTCCACCACCTCGTTCACGCACCTGGTCGACCGGATCCTCACCGACCCGCGCGGCTGGACGGCCGGCGGCAAGCTCGGGTTCAGGCGCGTCGGCGCCGGGCAGCAGGCCGACTTCGTGATCAAGCTCGCGTCCCCGGAGACCACCGACAAGCTGTGCGCCTCCACCGGGATCATGACGGCCGGACGCGGCAACTGCTCCTCCGACAAGGAGGTCGTGATGAACCTCCGCCGCTGGCTGATGACGACCACCTACTACCAGGGGCAGACCGGCTCGTACCGGGCGCAGATGCTGAACTTCGAGGTCGGGCGGATGATGCACTACAAACGGGCGTCCTGCCCGGGTGGGAACAAGCCCGCGCCGGTGATGATGCAGCAGCTCGCCGGGCTCGGCGGATGCCGTCCGAACGCCTGGCCCTTCGACCGCAGGGGCCACTTCGTGACGGGCCCGGAGAGCCCCTGACGCGGGCCCGTCCCAGAGCGGACGCCCGCACCGACCCGTCCGACCGGCCCGAACACCCGCTAAACCGGTGGTCGGGCCCGGACGAGTCGGGCATCCTGGCCGGGTGCTGCTGACGATCACGACCACCCGCGCGCCCGCGACAGACCTGGGCTTCCTGCTGCACAAGCATCCGGACAAGGTGCAGCGGTTCGAGCAGGCGTCCGGCGTCGCGCACGTCTTCTACCCCGAGGCGGACGAGACGCGCTGCACGGTCGCGCTGCTGTTGGAGGTCGACCCGGTCAAGCTCGTGCGCACGCGAGGCAAGTCCAGCCCGGACTTCTCCCTCGGCCAGTACGTGAACGACCGTCCGTACGCGGCGTCCTCTCTGCTGGCGTCCGCGATGGCCGGCGTGTTCCGCACCGCGATGCGCGGGCGCTGCGACGCCCGGCCCGAACTCCCGGACGTTCCGCTCCCGCTGGAGATCTCCCTGCCCGCGCTGCCGTGCCGCGGCGGCCCCGAACGCGCCGAACGCTATTTCGCGCCGCTCGGCTGGCACGTCGAGGCCGTCCCGGTGCCCCTCGACCCCGGCTTCCCCGACTGGGGCGACTCGCGCTACGTGAGCCTGACCCTGACCGGCGAGGTCCGGCTGGCCGACGCGCTCAACCAGCTGTACGTCCTGCTGCCTGTGCTGGACGAGGCGAAGCACTACTGGATCGCCCCGGACGAGGTGGACAAGCTCATCCGCGCGGGGGAGGGATGGCTCGCGGCGCATCCGGACCGCTCCGGCATCACCCGCCGCTATCTCGCCAACCGCCGTCCCCTCGTGCGCGCGGCTCTGGGCCGCCTCGCCGACTCCGACGACGCCCCTGAGGACGCCCTCGACCAGGCGCCTCTCGAAGAGGAGCCCGAAGCCACGGCGACCCCGGAGGCTCCGGAGAAGGCCGGGGCCGCGGCGACCCCGGAGGAGGGGCCGAAGGTCTCGCTGGCGGAGCAGCGCGCCGAGGCCGTCCTCGCCGCGCTGCGCGAGCAGGACGCGCGTACCGTGCTCGACCTCGGCTGCGGCACCGGCAAGCTGCTCGCGCGCCTCAAGCAGGACCGGGCGTTCGAGCAGGTCACCGGCGTGGACGTGTCGTACCGCGCGATCGAGATGATGCGCCGCCGCGGCCTGCCGGACGACCCGTCCGACCCGCGCCGTCCGGCCCGCGTGCGGGTGTTCCAGTCCGCGCTGACCTACGCCGACCGCCGGTTCGAGGGCTACGACGCGGCCGTCCTGATGGAGGTCGTCGAGCACATCGACCCGCCGCGGCTGGCGGCCGTCGAGGGCGTGGTGTTCGGCGCGGCGCGTCCGGCGTCGGTCGTGGTCACGACCCCGAACGCCGAGTACAACGTCCGCTACGACGGCCTCGCGGACGGCGCGATGCGGCACCCCGACCACCGCTTCGAGTGGACGCGCGCCGAGTTCGCCGCGTGGGCCGACCGGGTGGCCGCCGGGAACGGCTACCGCGTCCGGTACGTCCCGGTCGGTGACCGCGACCCCGAGGTGGGCGCGCCGACCCAGATGGCCGTCTTCACCCGCGACACCTCAGACGACCCAGGCAACCCAGACAACCCAGGCAAGAAGGACGCCCGAGAGGAGAGCACCCGATGACCGAGATCCGACTGCCCGAAATGGGGCTGGTCGTGCTCGTCGGCGTGTCCGGATCGGGCAAGTCGTACTTCGCGCGCCGCCACTTCAAGCCCACGCAGGTCGTCTCGTCCGACCGCTGCCGCGGGATGGTCTCGGACGACGAGAACGACCAGTCGGCTACCGGCGACGCGTTCGCGCTGCTGCACCACATCGTCAGGACGCGCCTGCGGCGCGGCCTGCTGACCGTCGTGGACGCCACGAACGTCCAGGCCGGGTCGCGCCAGCAGCTCCTCCAGATCGCCAGGGACTGCGACGTGATGTCGGCGGCGATCGTGCTGGACGTCCCGGAGGGCGTCGCCGCCGCGCGCAACGCGGACCGCCCCGACCGCGACCTGCCGGACCACGTGATCCCGCGCCAGGGGCGCGAGCTGCGGCGCGGCCTGCGCATGCTGCAGGGGCGCGAGTTCAAGCGCTCCTACGTCCTGCGCGGTGTCGAGGAGATCGACGCGGCCACGGTCGTCTACGAGAAGGCGTGGAACGACAAGCGCGAGCTGACCGGCCCGTTCGACATCGTCGGCGACATCCACGGCTGCCGTGCCGAGCTGGAGGACCTGCTCGCCGAGCTCGGCTACGCCGTCGACCGCGACGACCAGGGACGTCCCGTGGGCGCGCGTCACCCCGAGGGCCGCACCGCCGTCTTCGTCGGCGACCTCGTCGACCGGGGGCCGGACTCGCCGGGCGTCCTGCGCCTGGTCATGGGCATGGCCGAGGCCGGGACCGCCCTGTGCGTGTCCGGGAACCACGAGCAGAAGCTCGTGCGCGCGCTCAACGGCCGCAAGGTGAAGGTCGCGCACGGCCTGGCCGAGTCCCTGGAGCAGCTCGCGCGCGAGCCGGACGAGTTCCGCGACCGCGCGCGCACGTTCATGGACGGCCTGATCAGCCATTACGTCCTGGACGGCGGGAAGCTCGTCGTCGCGCACGCCGGTCTCAAGGAGGAGTACCACGGGCGCGCGTCCGGACGCGTCCGCTCGTTCGCGCTCTACGGCGACACCACCGGAGAGACCGACGAGTACGGGCTGCCCGTCCGCTACCCGTGGGCGCGCGACTACCGGGGCAAGGCGATGGTCGTCTACGGCCACACGCCCGTCCCGAACGCCGAGTGGCTCAACAACACCATCTGCCTGGACACCGGTGTGGTGTTCGGCGGCAAGCTGACCGCCCTGCGCTACCCGGAGAAGCAGCTCGTCCAGACGCCCGCGCACGAGGTCTGGTACGAGCCCGCGCGTCCGCTGAAGGACGACTCCCGCGACCACGACCTGCTGAAGATCGAGGACGTGATGGGCGCGCACGGCGTGGAGACCACGCTGATGGGGCGCGTGTCCGTCCGGGAGGAGAACGCCCTCGCCGCGCTGGAGGTGATGAGCCGGTTCGCGGTGGACCCGCGCTGGCTGGTGTACCTGCCGCCGACGATGGCCCCCGCGGACGCGTCGTCCCTGCCCGGCTACCTGGAGCACCCCGCGCAGGCGTTCGCGGCGTACCGGGACCTGGGGCTGACCCAGGCGATCTGCGAGGAGAAGCACATGGGCTCCCGCGCGATCGCCGTGGTCGCGCGCGACAGGGAGACGGCCGAGACGCGGTTCCGCATGGACGACGGCACGACCGGCGCGCTCTACACCCGCACCGGACGGTCGTTCTTCAAGGACGCGGCCCGCACCGACGCCGTCCTCACGCGCCTGCGCGACGCGATCGGCAAGGCGGGCCTCTGGGATGAGCTGAACACCGGCTGGCTCGTCCTGGACTGCGAGCTGCTGCCCTGGTCGGCGAAGGCGATGGAGCTGATCCGCACGCAGTACGCGGCGACCGCCGCCGCCGCGCGGGCCGCGCTCCCGGCCGCGTCCACGGCCCTCGCCCAAGCGCACGCACGAGGACTGGACATCGCGGACCTGCGTGAACGCACCGAGCACCGTGCCGCCAACGCGGCTCGCTTCCGCGACGCGTTCGCGCGCTACTGCTGGGAAGTCGACGGTGTCGGCGACCTGCGGATCGCGCCGTTCCAGCTCCTCGCCGCCGAGGGGGAGACGCTCGCGACGACCCGCGGCCACGACTGGCACATGTCCATGGCGGGCCGCCTGGCCGAGGCCGACGAGTCGGGCCTCGTCCGGAGCACCGCGACGCGGATCGTGGACCTCGCCGACCCCGCGTCCGAGGCGGACGCGACGTCGTGGTGGGAGCGGCTCACGGCGGACGGCGGCGAGGGGATGGTCGTGAAGCCCCTCGGCCCGCTTCCGCTGGAGCGCAAGGTGCAGCCGGGCCTGAAGGTGCGCGGGCGCGAGTACCTGCGGATCATCTACGGTCCCGACTACACCGACCACCTGGACCGGCTCCGCTCCCGCTCGACGGGCCGCAAGCGGTCGCTCGCGATGCGCGAGCACGCGCTCGGCCTCGCGGCCCTCGACCGGCTCGCCGCCGGGGAGCCGCTGTGGCGCGTCCACCAGGCCGTGTTCGCCGTCCTGGCCCTCGAGTCCGAGCCGGTGGACCCGAGGCTCTGAGAAACGCTCTCAGCCGCGCCTGACCCCGTCCGGCCCGTCCGGCCCGGCCTGGCGAACGGGAACGAGAACGCGAACGGCCCGCGCCTCTCCGGTGCGGGCCGTTTCGTGTCAGCGCTGGTGAGACGCCGATCAGGTCGTGAAGAGCGCGTGGAACAGTCCGCCATGGTGTCCGTGGTGCCCGTGGTGGTAGTCGTGGTGACCGCCCCAGTGCGGGGCGGGCGGCGCGACGTGGTAGCCGCCCTCCATGCGGGTGAGAGCCTCCAGCTCGCCATAGTCGAGGAAGACGCCACGGCAGTTGTCGCACTGCTCGATCTGGACGCCATTGCGGTTGTACGTGCGCATGAAGCCGTGGCACTTGGGGCAGTGCATCGCCTAGGTCGTCCTTCCAGTCCAGCCATTCAACGCAATCAATGGTAAATCTATGACAGAGCGGGCAGCTCTGCGATTCTGACGCACGCACCCACCAGCCCGGTTTCCTCGGGAGCCAGATCGCGATCCTGCTCGGCCGCCAGCCGGAGCGACGTCGCCGCGATCTGCACCACGAGCGCGCGCGACGGCATGTCCAGGACCGTCCACTCCGACCCCTCGTCAGGGGGAACGGCCACCCCACCCGCCTCCCGGTACGCCCGCAGGAAGCGCCCCCAGGCGTCCGGCGCCACGATTCCCACCGCGAACAACGCGGCTAGGCGTGCGAGATCCCACACCGGATCGCCGCATCCGATGTCCTCCACATCGATGAACCGCCACGTGCCGCCCTCGCCCGCGCGCACGAGCTGGCCCAGGTGAAAGTCGCCGTGCAGCAGCCGCTCGTCCCTCACCTCAGGGACGAGCGAGTCCCCGCGCACCCATGCGGGCAGGCCGGCGAACGCGCGTCGCACAACGTCGGCCGCCTCACCGTCTCCCATCCGCGAGACGGCGCGGGCCACCCGCGTGGGACGTCCGAACGACGGCGTGTCCGCAGGCACGGGGACGGCGTGCAGCCTGGCCAACAGGCGTCCGGCGTCCTCCCACGGCGGATCGAACGGATCGACGGGCGTTCCGTAGCGCTCCAGCGTGACCGTCCGCCCCTCGACCTCGAGCGGCGGCCCCAACGGCGCGTTGAACAGCTCGGGCAGGGACGCGGCGATCTCGACGCGGCGGACGAACTCGGGGCCGACGGCCCGTCCGGGACGGTGCGCCTTCGCGACCACGTCCCGGGCCCGGACCACCAGCACATCATTCCGGTCATAGATGACTTGCGGGGACACCACGCAAGTATCACCTGTTGAAGACCTCCATCTCCCACAGCGAGTACCCGTACTTGGTCGCGCGCTTCGTCCCGACCATCCGGACGTACCGCGCCTGCACGGGGGCGAACGCGACGTAGTCCACGCCGCCGTTCCCGTTCGTGCGCGCGTGGACGGTCGTCCACGTCCGCCCGTCCTTGGACACCTGGATCTGGAACGCCGTCGCGTACGCCGACTCCCAGCGCAGGATCACGTACCCGACCTGCCGCACCGAGCCCAGGTCCACCCGGAACCACTGCGGATCGGTCCGCTTGCTCGACCAGCGCGACTTGCCGTTGCCGTCCACCGCGTTCCGCGCCGGGTACCACGACTGCTCGACGCTGGACGCCGCCGCCGGGCGCTTCAACGCCAGGTTCGCCTTCAGCCGGTACGTGGCCGTCAGCGTCCTGTCCGTCGCGACGGTGACGTTGTGCGCGGACGCGCCCTTGTCGGACCACCCCACGAACTCGTACGCGCGCCCGCCGACGATCTGCGTGGCCGTCGGCGCCGCGACCGACACCACCGATCCCTTGATGACCGTCCCGGTGAGCGGTGCCTTCCCGGTGCGCTGCCCCTGCGTCAACGGGATGCCCGCCGGGCTGCTCGCCAGCGTCAGCTTCGCCGTCTTCGGATGCAGCTCCACACTCCGGGTGTCGGTCAGCCCGGACGAGTCGGTCGCGGTCAGCCGCAACTCGATCCAGGACGGGTACTCGTGGTCGGGCGCGACGAACGACCCGGACGTCCCGTCCTGTCCCGTGATCTCGTGCGTATGGCAGTTGCTCGGGCAGTGATGCATGATGATCTGCCAGTTCAGCGCCTTGCCGCTGAGCGCCCCGTCCTCCGCGTCGGTCGCCGTCCCGGTGAACGGGATCCGGTCGCCGACCTGCCACGTCAGCCCGGACGCGGGCGTGGTGATCTTCGCGACCGGCGGCGTGGACCCGGCCGTGACCCGCAGGGTCGCGGTGTCGGACGCGCCGCGCGCGTCGGTCACCCGCAACCCGACGTTGTACGTGCCCGCCTTGTCGTAGACGAAGGACGGCTTGGCGTCGTGCGAGTCCCCGTACGTCCCGTCGCCGTTGAGGTCCCAGTCGTACGCGAGCGGCAGGTCGCCGTCCACGTCGGACGACGTCGACGCGTCGAAGTGCACGGTCAGCGGCAGTCTCCCGCTCACCACATCGGACTTGATCGCGGCGACCGGCGGGTTGTTCCCGCCCTCGTAGACCCACCGGACGACCCGTCCGGCGATCACGTCCACGCCGAACATGTCACCGTCCGGCCCGGCCTCCAGATCGACGATGGCGCCAGAGGACGCATCGAACGACTCAACACTCTTCGGGTCCGGCAGGCCGTTCGCACCCGCGCGCATGGCCCACACGCACTTGCGCGCGTAGTCGGCGAAGAACAGCGCTCCCTTGTACCGCTGCGGGTACACGCTCCCCGTGTAGAACGCCGTCCCGCTGATGGCCGAACCGCCCGTCCCACACGCCTCGTTGGGCACGACCTTGTCGGAGTGCTTGTACGCGAAATACGGCGCGGTCACAGCGGACGCACCGGCCGCATAGAGCTTCTGGCACGCGGTGAGGCCGACGGCCTCGTAACCGACGTTGTGGCCCGTCCCCTCGTAGCAAGGCCACCCGAAGTTCGCGGCTTTCGTAGGCGAAGCCGGGATCCGGTCGATCTCCTCCCACGTGCTGAGCCCGACGTCCCCCACCCACACCTCGTTCGTCCCCGGACGGATCGTGAACCGGTACGGGTTCCTGAACCCGTGCCCGATGATCCGCTTGGCGTTCTCGTCCCCGGCCGTCGCCGGGTTCCCGGGCGCGGGCTTCCCCGTGTCCGGATCGATGCGGATGATCGAACCGTCCAGGCTCGTCGGGTCGTTCGGCGTGTTCACATCCTGCGCGCGCAGGGATCCGCCCTCGGCCGTCGGCGCCTTCAGGTTCTCGCCCGGCTTCCCGGGCGGGTCACCGCAGGGGTTCTTGGTCTGCCCATAGTCGGCGTACGTGTAGGCGGCGCCGTCCCCCGCGCCCGCGTAGAGCATGCCGTCCGAACCGAACTGGAGCGTCCCGACCGTGTGGCTCGGGAACTGCTGGCACCAGTCCTCCAGCAGCACCGTCTCGGTCACCGGCCCGGCGGCCGCGCGCGGTGCGAGCGCCCCCGCCGCCTGCACAGGCGGCGTCAGCACCGAGATGCGGCCCGAAACCACGCATCCGTCCTTGTTCGCGCCCGGCGGGTCCGGACACTGGTCGTCCGTGCCGTTCGCGGATGGCCACCTCGGATACGTCCCGCCCAACTCGCCGTTGTACGTGTAGAGCACGTACACGCGCGGATCCGTGGGGAATTTCGGGGCCAGTGCAAGCCCGAGTAGTCCCCGGTCCCACCCGTTGAACACCTGCTGCCGCAGGTCCGCGTACACGACCGGGTTCGTGTCGGTGAGCGACTGGAACATCTTCACGATGCCGCTCTTCTCCGCCACGAACACCCGTCCGTCCGGCGAGAACCGCACCGCCGTCGGGTTCGTCAGCCCCGACAGGACCGTCTGCTGCCGGAACCCGCCAGGCAGCGCCGCCCGCGCCGCGCCTGCCCTTGGCAACGACGCCCCGGTCAGCAGCGCCGCTCCCAGCACCACCGCCACCAGCAACGCCACCGGACGCCGCGTCCACCCCGTCCCGGCCCGTTCGCCCACGACCGCACCCCTCCCGACCCCAGGTGCGGAACCGCGTGATCCGCCGCTGTAGCAGGGAACGATGAACGAAAACCGCATTCATGTGGAGAGCTGGACCGAACGTGGCCAGAGTGGACAAACCGTCAACCGCCATGCCGCCTCACACGACGCCTGACGCCTAACCGTCCGCCACTGCGCCACCATCCGCCACTGCGCCACCGTCCGGGATGACGGCGCCAAGCCCGACGGCCAACGTCCGAAGCAGCGGAACGAAGACCGTCTCCTCGTCCGCGGGCGTGAAGTGCCCGCCCAGCTCGAGCATCACGTATCCGTGCAGGGCGCTCCAGAGCTGCGCCGACACGTCCGCCGGATCGGCGCTGCCCGCTCCAGGCAGCACCCCGGCCAGCATCGCCCGCCCCGTCGCCTCCACCAGGACGCCGAACGTGCCGGCCCCCTCGGTGAACCGTCCGCTCCGGATCTCCTCGCCGTCCTCGCAGAGCGTGCCGAGCACGACGCCGCCGAACATGACCGAGTAGAGATGCGGGTTCGCCAGCGCGTTCGCCCGGTACGCGACGGCCAGCCGCGCGAGGTCGGCGAGCGGGTCGTCGCTCGGCGGGACCTCCGCGAGCATCGCCGCCAGCCGCTCGAACCCCTCGTCCACGACCGCCCGCACCAGCTCCGGCATCCCGCCGAAGTGCGTGTACACGACCATCGTGGACGCCCCGACCCCGGCCGCCAGGCGGCGCGCCGTCAGCGCCTTCGGCCCCTCCTCGGCCAGCAGCCGCGCCGCCGCCTCCAGCAACCGCGTCCGCACGTCGGCCGACGCCCCGCCCGCGTCCGATCCCGCGGTCTTCGTCGATGCCGGTTTCGCCGCAGCCGTTGACGCCTCGCTCATAACAGCGTTATATCCCACATAACAGCGTTATTCGCAGCGGAGGGCAAGCCCGATGACGAACGGAAACGGAATCCTCGACGGCCAGTACGCGCCCGTGCGCGAGGAGCTGACGGTCACCGAACTGGAGACCACCGGCGAGATCCCCGCCCACCTCGACGGCCGGTACGCGCGCATCGGCCCCAACCCGTTCACCGCCCCCGACCCGGCGACGTACCACCTGTTCACCGGCGACGGCATGGTCCACGGCGTCCGCCTACGCGACGGCCGCGCCGAGTGGTACCGCAACCGCTGGGTCCGGCACGCCGACCTGGCCCGCCAGATGGGGGAGCGCCCCCGCGCCGGACGCGCGCACGCGGGCATGGACTACGCCGTCAACACCAACGTCGTCGCCCAGGCCGGACGCACCTTCGCGCTCGTCGAGGCGGGCTGCCGCCCCTACGAGCTCACCGACGAACTGGAGACCGTCGGCCCCTGCGACTTCGACGGCACCCTCCCCGGCGGCTACACCGCCCACCCGCACCGCGACCCCGCCACCGGTGAACTGCACGCCGTCTCGTACTTCTTCGGCTGGGGCGACAAGGTCCGGTACACCGTCCTCACCAAGTCCGGACGCATCCGCAAGGTCGTGGACGTCCAGGTCAACGGCAGCCCGATGATGCACGACTTCTCCCTGACCGAGCACTATGTCGTCCTGTACGACCTGCCGGTCACGTTCGACCCCCGCATGGTCGCCGCCGGGATGCCGTCCGCCCTGGCCGGCCCCATGACGTCCCTGCTGTCCCGTGTCATCGGCCGCCGCACCCTGCCCGAACCGGTCGTCGCCGCCGCCATCCGCTCCCGCCGAGGCGGCGCCCCCGGCCTCCCCTACTCCTGGAACCCCGCCTACCCCGCGCGCATCGGCCTGCTCCCACGCGAGGGCCGCGCCACCGACGTCCGCTGGTTCGACATCGACCCGTGCTACGTCTTCCACCCGCTCAACGCCTACGAGGACGGCGACACGATCGTCCTGGACGTCATCCGCCACCCGCGTATGTTCGCCACCTCCACCGTCCCCGGCGAAGGAGCCCCCAGCCTGGACCGCTGGACCCTCGACCGCACGACCGGCCGCGTCAGCACCGAGCGCCTGGACGACCGTCCCCAGGAATTCCCCCGCCACGACGAACGCCTCGTAGGACGTCCCTACCGCTATGGCTATGGCGTGGGCATCGACATCGCCGGTTCCGACTTCGGCGAAGACGACCGCGTCGACCTCGCCGTTTTCGAACCGGACGCCGTCCTCAAGCACGACCTCCTGAACCGCAAGACCGAGGTGCACCGCCTCGGCCTGAACCGGATCGCGAGCGAGTTCTCCTTCGTCCCGTCCTCCGACACGTCCGCCGAGGACGACGGCGTCCTCATGGGCTACGTCCTCGACACCACCACCGACCGCAGCGACCTGGTCTTCCTGGACGCCGCGACCCTGGAACAGACCGGCGCGATCCACCTCCCCGCCCGAATCCCCAGCGGCTTCCACGGCAACTGGATGCCCACGCCCTCCTGACCCGGCCCACCGCGCCGGACCACCTGCCACAGCAAGATCATTTTCGGTTCACCCGCAGGTGGGCGGGCCCGGGTGAAGATCATTCCGGATCCTGGAGCGGGCCGGTGTCCGGAAGGAGTGATCGTGAAGCGCATCGCCGTCCTCTCGCTCGCCGCCGCGGCCGCCACCACCGGCCCCGGCGCCCTCGCCGCCACTCCGGCCTCGGCCGCCTCCGCGTCCGCCATCTGCGGCTCGGGATACTCCGTCATCGACTCCAAAGCCGTGAACGGCTCGACCATCCACCTGTCGTACGACTCGGGCTCGGGCAAGAACTGCGTCGTCACCATCAAGACCAAGGACGTCGGCAGCGCCACGCGTACCGGCGCCTACCTGTACGTGCAGGGCAGCAGCCCGATCAGCGAGATCGACAACTTCACGACCTACGCGGGCTTGGTCTACGCCAACGCCGCCGGTAAGTGCGTCCAGTGGGGTGGCGGCACGAACTACCAGTACTGGTACAACGACTGGTCGCACTGCGGCTGAGCCCGCTGACCCCAGGACCGACCAGGGGAAACACGAGGGCCCCGAGGCGGAACCACCCGCCTCGGGGCCCTCGGCGTGCGGCCACCGCCCGAGGTTGGGTCTGTTCCTCCGCCCGAACTTGTACTACAACAAGTAGTACTACCCAACGTCGGAGGTGCAACGGTGCACGCTCTTGTCATCGGCGCCGGCCTCGCCGGTCTCGCGACCGCGCGCGGACTCCTCGCCGCGGGCCACGAGGTCACCGTCCTGGAACAGGCCCCCGCCCTCCGCGCGCAGGGAGGCGCCCTCACCGTGTGGCCGTTCGGCAACGCGGTCCTGTCGGTCCTGGGCGTCCACCCCGAAACCGCGGGACAACCCATCGCCGAGGTCGACCTCCGCACACCCACCGGCAGGACGGTCCTCCACTGCGACCTCACGGGGATCGCCCACGAGGCCGGAGCCCCCGCCGTCGTCATCTCGCGCGAGGCACTCCTGCGCCAGCTGGCATCCGGCATCCCGATCGACTACGACGCGAGCTTCGCCGGCCTGGCCCACACACCGCGCGGCGTCACGGTCACCACGACGAACGGCGCCCAGTACAGCGCCGATCTCCTCATAGGCGCCGACGGCGTCCACTCACGCGTGCGCGCGCGTCTGGTCGATGCCACCCACGCGCGCCCAACCGGCATGGCGACCTGGCAGGGCCTGATCCCAGCCCCCTTCCATCCCGGAACGCGCTCGACGATGATGCTCGACCGCACCCGTGAGTGCGGCTTCATGAGCGCGGGTGACGGCATGCTCGCCTTCTTCTTCGACGTCCCCTGGACGCCCAGCGACACCGTCCCGGCCCACCCGCTCGCCGAACTCCGCGAGCACTTCCGCGACTTCGCCGCTCCCATCCCCGACCTTTTTGACGCCCTGACCGACGACGACCTGGAACTCTTCCCCCACACCAGGCACCACGTCGCGCGCGTATGGGGCCGAGGCCCCTGCACCCTCGTCGGCGACGCCGCACACGGCATCCCTCCAGTCCTGGCGCACGGCCTCAACCAGGCCCTGGAGGACGTAGCCGTCCTGATGACCGAACTCGCCGGACGATCCGACCCCACCAAGGCCCTGCGCGCCTACGAACGAACCCGTCGCCGCCGAGTGGCCCTGGCCGGCGCCCTGGCCCGAGACGCCATCCGGCTCACCGGACCGGCCTCCATCGGACACAGCCTCCCCATGCTCAACCTGACGTCCCTGGCCCCAGTCAAAGCCGGGGGCGCCCTGCTGGGAACCCTGCTCCGCAGCCTCAGCCACCGCCGCCACGACGAGCTGAGCGCGCTGTCCGTCTCCCGGCCCCCGGCTGCCCTACATGTCGTCCGCGCGTCCGCGACTTGACGTCCGCGGAACGAGTAGGTAACGTACCTCTTCGCGCCTTGAGGGATGCAGGACGTCGCTGAGCGGTGGCCGGCCCGGTGTGCGCGACCATCAAACGATCATGCGGATTCGATCCGTCGTGCCCGCATGTCTTGATGGCGTCGGAAATGCTCGATTTTGCGAATCGGTGCGGATCTGGTGAAATGGAAGTGCTGCAGGGAACGGCCGCGAAAGTGGACGGGAACTGCGGAATCGGGATCGGCCGGAAATTGACAAGCCGGGCGGAACTGATAAAGTAAATGAGTCGCCACGGAGCGAAAGCCGCAGAGAATGCGGACGGAGCG